>JAVBLS010000046.1:0-58059 GCA_031553235.1 Desulfovibrio sp. | reverse complement strand
AAGCGCGTATACTCCATCAGGGCGCTGCCTTTCAAGGTTGACGCCGGATATATGGTTGCATCCGAACCGAAAATCCTAAGAGCTTTTATCTTGACTCCAGGGCGGGGCCATATAGGGATGATTACCGAAAATATACAAGGCATACAGGAGGTGCTGCCAGCAATCCAAAGACGGTGCCGCGCAGCACCCCGGCAGAGAGGCTCGACGGGGCTACTTCCCAAAGCAGCCACAAGCCGACCAGGCCGCGGAATGGAAATTTTGTGCAGCAGGTACAAGCGTTCCTTTAAGAAAAAGGCCCCGAAGACAGGATGAGCCGCAAGCTCGGTGATTCCCTTTGGCGGTGGGATGAAAAGCTCTTACATCAACCGCCGCAGTCGCCGGGGTCGCCCTGGAGCTTGGCCAGGGCGTGGGACAGGGCAGGGGCAACGGCCTTGAGGTTTTCGCGCACGGCATTTGTGCTGCCGGGCAGGGCCAGGACGATGCTGCGCTCAAGGGTGCCGACGCAGGCGCGGGAAATCATCGCGTGCAGGGTTTTGGCCAGCGAGGCGGCCATCATGGCCTGCTCAAAGCCGGGCAGGCGGCGGTCGAACAGGGGCAGCAGGGCTTCGGGGGTGGTGTCGCGAGGGGCCAGGCCCGTACCGCCTGAGGCCACGATCAGGTCATAGCCCTGGTGCAGGGCAAGATCCACGACCAAGGCACGCAGCCGGCCGGGGTGATCCGGAATAAGAAAGCCCCGATCAAAAGAAAGGTGCAGGCGTTCACGCAGCACGGCAACAATGGCCGGGCCACTTTCATCCTCGCGTAAGCCCGCCGCTCCCTTGTCCGAAAGCACCACCCAGGCCAGCGACAAGCCGGGGCGTCGGGGCGAAAGCTTATATTCCCCAGCAGGAACAACGGCCAGGGCTTCGGCCAGGCATTCCGGGGTGGCGTGGCCTTCGGCGGCGGAGGGCAGCAGGCGGTCGGTAAGGCGCAGCAGGGGCATGCCGTCGGCAAGCAGTTCGGTGCCCACGGCCAGGGGAGCGCCGGCGCCGTATTCCAGGGTGGGAGCGCGAGGAATCAGGGCGCAGCCTTCGGCCTCCTCGGTGGTCAGACGCACGAGAACTCCGGGGGCAAGATCCGGGAGCAGGGCGGAAAAAGTTTCGGAACACCGGGGAACGGGGGTGTGATTGCGGGTCATCCGGGGCCTCCAATAAACTTGCCTTTGGGGGGCGTCATCCCTAGTGGTGGAAGCCGTCATCCTCGTCGAGCATCATCGGCGGGGCCTCGCCTTCTTCCTCAAGAATTTCCACCTTGTCTTCCAGCCATTCAAGAACGGCCCGGGCCGTGTGGTAGTTGAGGATCAGCTTGGTGTGGATGCGGCGGGAAACGACTTTCAGGTCGTCGTCATACGGAGCCATTTCATGGCTGAAGCTGCCGTCCGGAGCGATGATCCGCTCGGAATACGGCGGCAACTTGTCGCTTTCGGTATAAAAGTTCAATTCCACTTCGCCCTGGGGATTTACGCCGCCCCAAACGCCGTGGGCATATTCCGGACGCAGGCCCGGAGCCTGATCGTATTCGTAGCGGATACGCAAGGGTTTATTGTCTTCGTTGCTCATGCATACTCCTGAATGCGTGGGTCAAGCCACATGATACTCCTGCCGGACCAATTTGTGAATGGCAAAAAAAGACGGTTTTTGCTGTGAAAGCAACAGGCAGAGGGCAAAAAGCCGTTAATTTGCGTTTCTTAGATGCTGCAAGAATAGAGGGCGCCACCCAGCATTTCAGGCGGCCGGGGCAGGGCGTGGCGGCCGAGGGCGCCATTGGGGGGCAGGGGGATGCCCGCCCCGATTTTCACCGGGTGCATAGCGTTCTGTCTGATCTCGTCGACGTATTCGAAGATGTAGCTTTGGGTACGGATATCCTTGAGCAGAGGGGAATAGGGCGGGGGCGCAGACGGCGGGTCGTCCGGTTGGGCTTCCAGCCTGGTTTCCGGCAGATTCAGGGCGGGATACGCCGGCCCGTGGGGCGGCGGGAGCGCCGATGGTATGGTTGCTGCCTCTGCCATATTGAAATACATATGGCAGACATGCCGTCTTGTAAAGTGATGCCCTTGACGTGCGGCCGGGTTTTGCGCACACTGCTCGCAATCTATCCCTTAAGAGGAGCCCACATGTCCTTTACCCTTACCCCCCTGGAGGCCGAACCGGCCTTTGACCTGGAACTGTTCATGGCCACCAGCCAGGAGACGCGCATCAACTCCGAGACCATGGAGCGCATTTCCGGTTTCTGGGAGCAATGGCGGCCGCACACCAGGGCCGTGAAAATTGCCGCCGAAGACCGCACCTACCTGCTGGCCTGGCTTGAGTCCCAAGTGGAAGAAGCGGTGGACGACACCTGGGAAGACGCGCCCTCCGAAGCCTTTTTCATCAACGCCCTGGCCCAGATCATGGTCATGGGGCTGGTGCATTCCCTGGTGCCCGAAGCCGAAGACATGGGCTGCGCACCGGCGCCCAGGCCCACGCCGATCCTGGCCGCGGCCTTGGCCAAGGCCGGGGTGCCGTATACCGAACCCAATCAACCTTCCCTGTCCCGGCGTTACGCCGTGCTGACCTATTTTCCGCTCAAGGGCGGCTGTGAACTGTGCGCCCTTGTCGGCGGCTGTCCCAAGGCGGCCGGGTCCGGTCCCCAGAGCATCGTCCTGCCGGGTTACGAGTAGGACCGGCTTAAAGCTCTAAGAAAAATCCTTGCCGCGAAATAGGCGCAGGTAAGCTTTGCTCGCCGTTAAGCGACTATTTCAAGTGTTAATTGTTCTAGCCGGTTGAGGGCGCGCAGCGCCCGAAACAAGCAACTGCCCGCTATGCGGGTGGGGACAAGAGTTATACACAAAACAGGCCCGTACAGGGCCGGAGCAAACCACCCGCTATGTCGGTGGTTTTGATTCAAGTGATGCTTGAGATTTTGCGGCGTGGCGTCGGCCTATTCCCCGGTGCTGAGCAGGCTGCGCATTTCGCGCACGTCTTCGTCCATCTGCCGGCACATCTCAATCAAATGCTCGGGCGCGACACGCAGGGTGTCCCAGACCGAGGCCGGAAGAGGGTGCAAGCGCAATTCTCCGCTGGAGCCGTAGCCCAGGCCCTGAGAAATCAGATTGGCCACGGGAAGAAGGATCTTTTCGGCTTCGGCGGTTTCTGCAAGTTCGGCGTGATGCCCGCCCACGCGTACGGCAAGTTCGTCCGGGCAGCGCCAGTTGCGCAGCAGGGCCGCGCCGACTTCCTGGTGGGTGAAGCCGAGGGTACCGGGTTCCAGGCCGAGCACCGAAACGTTACGCCGGCGGGCTTCGGTGAGCAGATACAGGGCATGGGTGGAAAGCCGGCTGAAAATCAGCAGCCGGCCGATATCGTGCAGCAGCCCGGCCACAAACCAGGTTTCCGGCTGGGGCAGGCCCAGCCGGCGGGCCAGCAGGCGGGCGGCCACGCCGCAGGCGATGGAGTGATTCCAGAACGACTGCATGCTCACCAGCGAGACGGGCATGCCCTTGAAAGAGGTGATCAAAGTGGCGCCCATGGCCAGCATCACCAGCTGCCCCGTGCCCACGAGCACCACAGCCCGCGAAATCGTGTCGATGCGCGTGCCCAGGCCGTAGAATGGGCTGTTCACCAGGCGCAGCAGTTTGGCCGATAGGGCCGGGTCGGTGGCGATGATTTTGGCGGCGTCGGCCGAAGAGGCGAAGGGACTGTTGATGATTTCCACCAAGCGGTGAAAAATGATCGGCAAGGTGCCCATTTTCGCGCTTTCGGCAATGAGCGACTCCAGGGCGACGGGCTCGGGTTTGCCGGTGTGAAAGGCCGGCGAGGGTTTGGCCGAAGGTACGACCTTGCCGGGTTTGCTTAAGGATATCCGGCCTTGAAGTTCCACGGCCAGATCAAAGAGCGCGGCGATATGCGGTTTTTTGAGATCCTGTTCGGCAAAGCGCCCGCGAACCAGTTCCCTGACCGCTTCCATCATGTCTTCGGGCAGAACGACGCCGGCATAGTCGGGCTGCGGCCGCTCCTCTGCGGGCGGGGCGGGCCAAACGGCCGCAACCCCCCAGGCTTTCAGTTCCGCCAATATTTTTCGGGTCAGCGTTTCACCGGCGGGGAAAAGCAGTTTGCCTTCCGCGTTGTACACGGCCCGCCCCAGGCGGGAGCCGGGCTGAATATCGGTAATGCCGGTGAGTTTCATGTGAATTATGATGCCATGGACAGGGATTTCGGGCAATCTCTTTTTTATAATGAATGTATGGAAGCGTATTTGCCCGGACAAAGCCCGTCCGGCTTGTTGACAAATCAAGCCGGATTGCGGACAAGAAGCCGGCAGGGACCGGTTTTTTCGGGTGCCGTGGTTGAACTTTCGCCCATTGGGAGGAACGTGGACATCAATTGGTTGGATCTGGGCTTTGTCCTGGTCATGCTGCTGTTCGTCGTCCGTGGACTACTGAACGGCCTGTTGCGCGAAGTGGCCGGGCTGGCAGGCGTGTTGCTGGGCTTTTTCCTGGCCGGGCGTTGGTATAAAATTCTGGAGCCGAAGCTTACCGGCCTGATTTCCGATCCCCACACCGCCGGCATGGTCGCCTATGGGATCATCTTTTTTGCCGTACTGTTGGTCGTGGTCATCGTGGCCTCTCTGCTGCGGCGGGGCATGCAGGTGACCTTTACCGCCTGGCTGGATCACCTTCTGGGCGGCGTGGTCGGCGCGGCCAAGGGCCTGGTGCTTTGCGCCATTGCCCTGGCTTTGATGCACAAATTCATCCCCCAGTCGGAACTGCTGAAAACTTCCATGCTGGCCCCATACGTGGACAAGGCCGTGGCCCTGGCCCGTTCGCTCCTGCCGGCTTTTATTTAACGTAACGGGTCATGAATATGGAAAAAGAACGCGGCGCCGGTGATTGTATTGCCTTGGCCGAACTGCGCGGCGTACTCGACGCGCTGCTCGGGCCCGAGGGCTGTTCCTGGGATCGGGAGCAGACCCCGGCCTCACTGTGCGACTATGTGATCGAAGAAGCCCACGAATTGGTCGAAGCCGTGCGCGCGGGCAGGCCCGCCGACGTTTGCGGCGAAATGGGCGACGTCATGTTTCTGCTGCTTTTTTTGGCCCGTCTCTATGCCGATCAGGGCGAATTCGGTCTGGACGACGCCCTGAAGGTGAGCGCGGCCAAGATGATTCGTCGGCACCCCCATGTGTTCGCTGGCACGGTCTTTGCCGACCGTGAAGAGCAATTGCTCGCCTGGGAACGGATCAAGCGCGCGGAAAAAGCGGAAGAGGGCAAATCGGCCGGAATTTTCGCCGATCTGCCCAAGGGGCTGCCGCCCTCGGTCAAGGCCTATCGCATCCACTCCAAGGCCGCCCGAGCCGGCTTCACCTGGGATGAAGACGTCGACGTGGAACAGCAGGCCGAAGCCGAATGGCTGGAATTGCTCGACGCCGCCCAGGGCGGGAGCAAGGAGCACATTGAGCATGAACTCGGCGATCTGCTGTTCACCCTGGTGGAGTATGGCCGGCGCAAGGGTATAAAGGCCGGCGCCGCCTTGGAAGGGGCCTCCCTGCGCTTTCTGCGCCGCTTCTCCCGCATGGAGGAAATGTCTCGTGAACAGGGCCGGGATTTCCCCGATCTCGACATGGGAGAAAAAAACGCCCTGTGGGACGCGGCCAAGGCAGAAGGCTTCGGGGGGCCGAACACCACTAAGAACGACTGAAAGGCCGGCTGGAGAAAAGGATGAACGACGAGTTGAAAGACGCGCCCTTTCCGACCACGGGCCGGGCCTTGGGCAAAGCCGGCGAGCATCCCGGCGGCAACGGCTTGTTTCTATGGTTTTTCCTGGCCCTGCTGTGCTTTTCGCTCTATCTGCTCTATGTGGTGATGCGCCCGTTTTTGCACAGCATCATCCTGGCCTGCGTGTTTTCAGCCATCAGCCGCCCCTTTTACGTCCGCTGTCGGCGGCTGACCAAGGGACGGCGGGTGCCGGCGGCACTGCTGGTACTCTTTTCTCTATTTTTTCTGGTGGTTGTGCCCATTACCCTGTTCGTGGCCGGTCTGATTCCCCAGGCCGACCAGAGTGTGCGGGCCATCACCAACTGGCTGAACGAAGGCCACCTAACCGAGTTCATCACCACCCACCTCACGCCCCTGCTGGATCATCTCAACGGCTACATCCCCGGCCTGGAGTTGGACCCTCAGAGCCTGAACATCAAAGGCGCGCTTCTTGAGGCCTCACGCAACGCGGGCAGTCTGCTGATCAGCGGCGGCTCCTACATTCTGGCCAACGTGCTGCTGTTTGTCATGCATCTGCTGCTGATCTTTCTGATCATGTTCTTTCTGCTCATCGACGGCGCGAACATGCTCAACCGTTTTCTCTATCTCTGCCCGCTCAAGCCGGAACAAACCGAAGTGATCATCGAGAGCATGCGGCGCATTTCCCGCTCGGTGCTGGTGGGGGGCTTTTGCGTGGCCGCCCTGCAGGGCGTGGTCGGCGGCATCGGTCTGGCCTTCGTGGGCATACCGGCCCTGTTCTGGGGCACGGTCATGGCCTTTGCCGCCCTAGTGCCGGTGGTAGGCACCGGCCTGGTCTGGGTGCCGGCCGTCGTTTACCTGCTGCTCGTGGGCAGTTGGAAAAGCGCTCTGTTTCTGGTCATCTGGTGCGGGGTGGGCGTGACCAGCATCGACAGCTTCTTGCGCCCCCTGCTGATGCGCGAAGGGGCCAGGGTGCCGGTGCTCTATATCTTTCTCTCCATCCTCGGCGGGGTCAATGTGTTCGGCATGCTCGGGCTGCTGTACGGCCCGATGATTCTGGCTTTCGTGGCCGTGATGATCAACATCTATGCCGAAGAATACAGCGCCACCCTAGAGCATCGCGGCAACAACAACTGTCCGCCCTGCTGAACCCGTCGGGGCAGGTGCGTGCGCCGGCCATAAAACCCTTGCCTGAACTCCTTGGCCGAACTATTTTATCGGTGATTTTGACCCACACCGACAGAATACCGGAGCGCCCATGAGCCAACTCGCTTCCTTTGAAGAACTGCTGCCCGCCGAAAGCGCGGAGCGCGTAAACACCCTCGCGGCCGGCATCGATCTCAACGATCCGGCCCTTTCCGTCACCTTTGGCGCGGAAACAATGGGCGGCATTGCCCGTTTCGCCGACGGCCTGCTGGATCAGGTCCGGGCCAAAGACGCCGGCCCCGTGGGCAAAGACCTCACGGAACTTATGCTCAAGGTCAAGGACGTGGATTTCGATACTCTGGCCAAGGGCGGCGGAAAAAGCTTTGCCGAGCGCATCCCCTTGGTGGGTTCCCTGTTCAACTCGGCCGAGCGCAGCCTGGCCCGCTTTAAGACCCTGGCCGAGCAGGTGGAAGTCATCTCCGGCAAGCTTGAGGAAGCGATGATCGGCTTGTTGCACGACATCCAGATTCTTGAGCAGCTTTACGAGCACAACAAGGATTTTCACCGCGACCTGACCGTCTACATCGTGGCCGGAAAAAAGCGGCTGGAAACGGCCCGCGAACAGGATCTGCCCAGCCTCCAGGCCCAGGTCGGCGACGACTCCATGGCCGCCCAGCAGGTGCGCGACTTTGCCGAGCGGATCAACCGCTTTGAGCGCCGGCTGCACGATCTGCAAATCTCCCGTACCATCACCGTACAGACCGCGCCGCAGATCCGGCTGATCCAGAACAACAACCAGACCCTGGCCGAAAAGATCCAGACCGGCATCCTTTCGACCATCCCCATCTGGAAGAGCCAGCTCGTTCTGGCCCTCTCCCTGCATAACCAGCAGAAAGCCGTGGATCTGCAAAAGAACGTGGCCGACACCACCAACGATCTGCTGCGTAAAAACGCGGCCATGCTTGAGGGCGCGGCTGTGGAAACGGCCAAGCAGGTGGAGCGTTCGATGGTGGATGTGGAGACCCTGCGCGAGGTGCACCAGAAGCTTATCGGCACCATCGAGGAAACCTTGCGCATCGCTCAGGAGGGCCGGAGCAAACGGCTGAGCGCGGAAAAAGAGTTGGTCGGCATGGAAGAAGAGTTGCGCAAGAAGCTGACGAGCCTGGCCGCTTCCGGAGCGCAGGCCGCCGTGGCGCACGCGACGGGCGCTGTTCCGGCCGACCGCGATGGTGTTAAGTAATGAATGAAGATTCTTTCAGCGGATTCATCAGTCGGGTTTTCGGGCAGATGACGGCCACGGCCGCAGGCCTCGGCATGCGTCTGGTGGTGCACCTGACCGCGGCCGTGTTTGCCGTGTGGGGGGCCATCGGCCACAACTTTTCCGTCTGGTCCTATGTGGGCCTGATCTGCCTGGTGCCGCGCCGTCCGACCTTGCGCTCATCCTGGGTTTTGCCGACGGCCGTGGGGGCGCTCCAGACCGGGCTGCTCCTGGCCCGGGGCATGAACCCCGGCATAGCCCTGTTTTTTGGCGGCCTGCAAACCTGGCTGCAACGCGTCATCGACAAACGCGGTCGCATGGGCTGGGAATGGGCCGCGGCCCCGGCCTTGTGCCTGGGGTTCGGCTCTCTGGTCCAATGGGCGCCGTACTCCGAATTCGCCGCCGTGGCCGCCATCGGGGCAACGGTGCAAACCCTGTACGCTCTTTTCCGTCTTTCGCCGGCCTTGCGCGCCCGCCTGGAAAATCTGCGCAAAAGCCTGCGGCAACGCCTGGAAGAAAAACTGCCGCCGCCCATGGAGGCACCCCTGCGCCGCTTGGTCGGGCAGCTCGGAGCCTTCAACGCCCGACAAAAACGCCCCGGCTACAAAGAGATTCCTCTGGCCGAAGCAGGCGAAGCCGTTCTGGCCGGGCTGCTGCGCCTAAAAACCCGCTCCCGGCCGGAGGCCTGGGATCTGGAAGCCGGCAAAACCTTTGCCCTGTTGGAAAAGCTCAACGACGATCTGCACGCCCGGATCAGGGCCCTGGGGCCGCAAGCAATTCCCGACGAAGAGCGCGACCCCCTGGAGCGCCTGCAGGCCCTGTCTCTGGAGTTGTCGCGCAAGCGCGATATTCTGCCGCACGCTCTGCAGGCCCGCCTGGACGGCATTTATGCTGGTGTTGAACGCATTCTCGACTGCATGCGCCGCGACCCGGCCGACCTGGCGCCCGGTTCCCGCTTTCTGAACCGTTATCTGCCGGCGGCGCACCGGGTGGTGGACGAATATGCCCGGCTCTCGGCCGCGGGCGCACCCCAACCCCCGACCGGTCTGGAAGAGGTGCTTGAGCGACTGGAAAAAGCCTTTGCCGCCGAGCATTCCCGGCTATTGCAGAACAACGCCATGAGCCTGGACGCTGAACTCAAGGTATTGGACAGTCTACTGAAGATGGATGGGAATTAGGGTTGTTGGCAACAGCCCCTGGGGCGGAGAACGTCTTCATATTTCAGATACGGCTACTCGGCGGTTTTCTTCTTTCCGGCGATGCGGTGGCGTTCTTGAGCGGAGAGCACGGTTTTGCGCAAACGGATCGATTTGGGAGTGACTTCAACCAGCTCGTCGTCGGCCACAAATTGAATGGCCCGCTCTAGGGTCATGGGCCGCACCGGGGTGAGGATGATGTTCTCGTCCTTGCCGGCGGCGCGCAGGTTGGTGAGCTTCTTTTCTTTGGTCGGGTTCACATCGATATCGTTGTCCCGGTTGTGCTCGCCGACCACCAGACCTTCGTAGATCGGGTCGCCGGGCACGACAAACAACTGGCCGCGCGGCTCAAGGTTGTAAATGGCATAGGCCACGGCCGTGCCGGGACGGTCGGCCACGATGGAGCCGGTGAAACGGGTGGCGAACTCGCCCCGGTACGGCTCGTATCCGGCCAGATAGGAGTTGAGAATGCCGGTGCCCTTGGTGTCGGTGAGGAACTCGTCGCGAAAGCCGATGAGCCCGCGCGCGGGGATGGAAAACTCCATGCGCACCCTGCCAGAGCCGTTGTTCACCAGCGAGGTCATGCGGCCCTTGCGGTGCGAGAGCTTTTCCGTGACCACGCCCATGAAGGCCTCGTCGCAGTCCACCAGCAGGCTCTCCACAGGCTCGAACAGCTCGCCGTTCTCTTCCTCCATGATCACTCTGGGCCGGCCCACGCTCAGTTCAAAGCCTTCGCGGCGCATCTGCTCAATCAGGATGGCCATCTGGAATTCGCCCCGGCCCTTGACCACGAAGCCGTCCATCTCTTCGGCGTCTTCCACCTGAATGGCCACGTTGCGCAGAGCCTCGCGCATCAGACGCTCGCGAATTTTGCGCGACTGGACGATCTTGCCTTCGCGCCCGGCCAGGGGCGAGGTGTTGGCGGCAAACTGCATGGACACCGTGGGCGCGTCCACCTGGACCCGAGGCAGGGTGCGGGGGTTCTCTTTGGTGCAGACCGTGTCGCCGATGGCCGCCTCTTCCATGCCTGCCAGAACCATGATGTCCCCGGGCGCGGCCTCTTCGGCGTCCACCAGTTGCAGCCCCTGGTAGACCTGCATCTTGGTGATCTTCGCGGGCACAAGATTGCCGGCCGCGTCGACGCGCACCAGGGTGTCCTTGGAGCGGGCCGTGCCGTGGCGCACCCGGCCGACCGAGAGCCGGCCCAGGTAGTCGGAATAGTCCAGGTCGGAAATGAGCATCTGGAAGGGCTCGTCCGGGTCGTGCTCCGGTCCGGGCAGTTCCTTGAGAATGGCCTCGAAAAGCGGCGAAAGGTCCAGGCCCTTTTCCTCAAGCGAGCGCATGGCCACGCCGTCGCGCCCGATGGCGTAGAGTACCGGGAAATCGAGCTGCGATTCGTCGGCCCCGAGGTCGATGAAGAGGTCGTAAATTTCGTTGAGCACTTCCTGGGGCCGGGCATCCTTGCGGTCGATCTTGTTGACCACCACGATGACCTTGAGGCCGGCCTCCAGGGTTTTCTTGAGCACGAAGCGGGTCTGGGGCAGGGGACCCTCGGAGGAATCCACCAGCAGAATGGCGCCGGTGACCATGGACAGGGCGCGCTCGACCTCGCCGCCGAAATCCGAGTGGCCGGGGGTGTCGATGATGTTGATCTTCACGCCGTTCCAGGACACGGCGCAGTTCTTGGCGGCAATGGTGATGCCGCGTTCGCGCTCCAGATCCATGCGGTCCATGATGCGCTCGTCCACCTCCTGGCCCTCGCGGAACACGCCGCTTTGGCGGAACATGGCGTCCACCAGAGTGGTTTTGCCGTGGTCAACGTGGGCGATGATGGCGATATTGCGCAGAAAGTCGTTGCGAATCAAAGTCATAAAAAATCCAGTACCCGCAAAGGGGCGGGGGGTAAAAGGGGCTTCGCGTTTTCGGGAAAAGGAAAAAGAGGCCAAAAAAACGCGGGAGTGTTCGTAACCCGTATCACGGGAGCAGGGCAAGTAAAATCTGCTTATATGTCCCCGACGACCTTGCGCAGACGCTCCTCATAGAGGCGTTCGAGGAACTCGTCGTTAAAGCGCCGGGCCTTCTGCAGCACCAGTCTGAGGAAGGTGCGCCGTTCCTCGACCTTGGCCTGACGCGGCAGCAGTTTGCGCAACAGCCCTTCGCAGCTTTCGGCCACATCGGTGAATCCGGCGCGCAAGGCCAGGGCCAGGGTTTTTTTATAGCCGGCCAGGGTGGCAAAGGTGTTGACCGCAAAAGAGGCATAGCCCGCGGCCTCGGTCCAAAGCCCGCGCTTTTCGCAGGCGGCGCACAGATATTCCGCGCCATCCAGCCAGTTGGGATTGCGCCGGAGCAGGGCCTCCAGGGCCGCAAGATCGTCCGGGACGGCCGAGGCGAACAAAGCGCGAGATTCTTCGGGCGTCACCAGCAGGCTGATGTCGTCCCAGTCGTTCAGGCGCACCAGAAAGCCGTCGCGCCGGCCGTGGTGGTGCTCGTCGATGTAAAAAGCCTCGCCGCAGCGTTCGCTAAGCAGACGGGAGTTGTGCTGCTCGGCGTCGGAGCGGCCCGAAGTCTTGCTTTCCAGATGATAGATCCGCGAGGCCGGGACGCAGGCGAGAGTGTGCCCTCGTTCCCGGATGCGCAACGACAGCTCCACATCCTCAAAGCCGTTGCGGTAGCCTTCGTAAAAGCCGCCGATGTCCAGAAACAAGGTACGCGGCATAAGCAGGGCTGCGGCCGTGATGCACTGCAGCCGGCGCTTGCGCCCGACCACCGGGTGATCCGCCGGAAAGCCCTTGTACAGATGCGTGACGCCCGAGGGCGAATAGGTCACGCCCAAGTGCTGCACCGTATTGTCCGGATACAACAACAACGGCCCCAGGGCGCCGGGGGCATTGGCCGCGTTCATGGCCTCCAGCAGGGGGCCGGACCAGCCCGGGGTCATCAGGGTGTCGTTGTTCAGGAAAAAGACCAGGGGAGCGCTTGCCGCCTTGGCCCCGGCGTTGCAGGCCGGGCCGAAGTTGCGGTTTTCTTCGAAGCGCAGGCGGGAAAAGCGCCCGGGGAACAGGGCTTCGCCCAGGGGGAGCAGTTGTCCGGCGGTTTCGTCGGACGAGGCGTTGTCGGCCACCACGACCTCAAAGTCGTTGCCGGGCGTGTGTTTGCGCAAGGATTGCAGGCAATCGCGGGTCAGTTCCCACTTGCTGAACACCGGGATGACCACGGAAAAGGCGGGCGCGTTCACAAGCCCTCCTGTTGCCGCCAAGCCGTGAAGGCGGCCCGGCCGCGCTCGGCGTACATCAGCTTGCGGTTGGCCTTTTTGGCTCTTTCGCCCAGTTCCGGCATCAGCCCGAACTGCACATTGCTCGGCTGGAAACGTTTGGCCGGGGTGCGCAGATGGTTGCACAGCGAACCCAGGGCCGATTGAGCGGGCGGTAGGGCAAACTTCCGGCCTTGGGTGCGGGCGGCCAGAATCAGCCCCAGCAGCAGGCCGCAGGCGGCCGACTCCACATAGCCTTCCACGCCGGTGATCTGCCCGGCCAAAAAGATGTGTGGCGCGGCCTTGAGGGAGAGATCCGGGTTGAGCACTTCGGGCGCGTTGACAAAGGTGTTGCGGTGCATGCTGCCGAAGCGGACAAACTCGGCCGTCTCCAAGCCGGGGACCAGGCGAAAGACCCGGGCCTGCTCGGGATGGGTCAGCTTGGTCTGGCAGCCCACCAGGTTGAACATGCTCATGTTGGTGTTCTCGGCCCGGAGTTGGAGCAGGGCAAAGGGCCGCCTGCCCGTGCGCGGGTCGGTGAAGCCCACGGGCTTGAGCGGGCCGAAGGCCAGGGTCATTTCCCCGCGTTCGGCCAGGGCTTCCACCGGCATGCAGCCCTCAAAATGGATTTCCTCTTCGAAACCCTTGGTCGCGGCCTTGTCGCCGGTCACCAGGGCTTCGCGGAAGGCGAAATATTCTTCGCGGTTCATGGGGCAGTTGAGATAGTCGGTGTCCTCGGGGTTATAGCGCGCCCCCCGAAAGGCGATGTCCATGTTCACCGAGGCGCCGTCCACCACCGGGGCGATGGCGTCATAGAAATAGAGGTGCTCGCCGGTATGGGCCCACAATGAGGCGGCCAGGGAGTCGGACGCCAGGGGGCCAGCCGCGACGACCACGCAGTCGCAGCCCTCCAGGGCCGGGTCGTCCAGGTTGATGATTTCGCGGCGCTCCACCTGGAGATTGGGCAGGGCCTGGGTGCGCCGGGTCATCTCTTGGGCAAACAGGGCCCGATCCACGGCCAGGGCTTTGCCCGCCGGAACCCTGGTGCCCTCGGCCACGTCCATGACCAGGCTGCCCAGGGCGCGCATTTCCTCTTTGAGCAGGCCCACGGCGGAGTCGGGGGCGTCGGAGCGGAAGGAGTTGGAGCAGACCAGTTCGGCAAAATCTGTGTTGGTATGGGCCGGAGAAAAGCGTTGCGGCTTCATTTCGAACAGGCGCACGGCCAGACCGGTCTGGGCCAGCTTGGCGGCACATTCGCAGCCGGCCAGGCCGGCGCCGACGACGGCGATGGAAGAAAACGACATGGAGGATCGCGGTCCTTATGAGGGCTTTTTCATGATTGCGCCGGCCGGTCGCCCGGTCTACGAGCCGGATCTAATCTCGCAGGGGCCGCACTGTGTATTCGCGGATCTGGTCCAGAGGAATATAGGTGCGTGCGCCGTCCAGGCCCTCCAGGCACAGGGTGTTGTGCTCCGTGGGGAAACAGGCCCGGCAGGTGAAGCTCCGCAGGCCGCCGGCAGAAAAACGCACCTGGACCGTCTGCGGCACCGCCCCGGTCTTTTCGGCAGCGAGCTTCACCCGGCGGTCCAAGGCGCGGACTTGGGCCTGGTGCCAGTCTTTGGTCACGGCGGCCCGATTTTCAGGGGTGTCGTGCTCGGAGCACAGGGCCATTTTCAGGCTGTCCGGCGCCGGGACATGGCCTTTGACCCAGCCGGTCGAGGCGTCTTTTCCGCAAACCCGGCAGAGGATCATGCTCAGACCCCGCGCAGGTGCCGCACCGCGTTTTCAAAAATGCTCAGGCCGAGCGGAGCCGTTTCCCCCCTGGTCCAGCCCGGGTGGTTGGTGGGGTGGTTGTATGCCTCGGCGTGGGGCATGAGGCCGAAGATGCGTCCCGAAGGGTCGCACAGGCCGGCGATGCCCAGGGGCGAGCCGTTGGGGTTCCAGGGGTATTCTTCGGTGGGTTCACCGCTTTCGGGGTGTGCGTAGCGCACCGGGATCAGCCGCTCTTGCTGCAGGCGCTTCAGGGTCTGGGGCGAATCGGGCACCAGGTTGCCTTCGCCGTGGCGCACCGGCACATAGAGAAACTCCAGGCCCTTGGTGAACACGCAGGGAGACTCCGGGTCGACGCGCAGGCGCACCCAACGGTCTTCATAGCGAGCCGAGGCGTTGTGGGCCAAGGAAACCTGCCGGGTGAACCAGGCGCCGTCCAGGGCGGGCAGCAGGCCGAGTTTGACCAGAAGCTGAAAGCCGTTACACACGCCCAAGACCAGGCCGCCCTTGCTGATGAAGCGCAAGAGGGCGTCGGCCAGACTTTCGCCGTCCGGGGTTTTGGTGTATTTCCACCGCTGGGCCGCGGCCTGGGCCGCGCCGAGGTCATCGCCGTCGAGAAAGCCGCCGGGGAAGATGATGAAATTATATGCATCCGGGCGCACCCGGCCCAGGGCCAGATCGGAGAAGTGCACGATGTCGACTGCGTCGGCCCCGGCCTTGCGGGCCGCGAAAGCGCTTTCCACGTCACTGTTGACGCCGTAGCCGGTGATAACGAGGCAGCGTACCGCGGCCATGAAGACTCCGTTGGTTGTTTGTATGCAATTTCAGCAAGATGCCGTACTTTATGCAGGTCGAAAAGGGAATTTAAGATATCCTTGACAGGGCGATTTCGTCAACTATCGACCTTTGGACGAAAAGGGCGTATTTTCCTCCGGATCGTCAACCAAAGGATGCCGCACATGAAAGAGACGAAATTCATCTTCATCACCGGCGGGGTGCTTTCCTCGCTCGGCAAAGGCCTGACCGCCGCCTCGCTGGGAGCGCTGCTCAAGGCCAGAGGATTGTCCGTCACCATACAGAAGCTGGACCCGTACATCAACGTGGACCCCGGCACCATGAACCCCACCCAGCACGGCGAGGTCTTTGTCACCGACGACGGCGCCGAAACCGATCTGGATCTCGGCCACTACGAGCGTTATCTGGGCACGCCCATGTCTCAGAAGAACAACTACACATCGGGCAGCATCTATTACAGCGTGATCACCAAGGAGCGCCGGGGCGATTACCTCGGCGGCACGGTGCAGGTCATCCCGCACATCACCGACGAGATCAAGCTGGCCATTCGCGGCCTGGCCGACGAAGGGCCGGACGTAGTCATCGTGGAAATCGGCGGCACGGTCGGCGATATCGAGAGCCAGCCCTTTCTGGAGGCCATCCGCCAGTTGCGCGGCGATCTGGGCAAGGAGCGCTGCCTGTACCTGCACCTGACCCTGGTGCCCTATCTGCAGACGGCCGGCGAACACAAGACCAAACCCACCCAGCACAGCGTCAAAGAGCTGCGCAGCATCGGCATTCAGCCGGACATCATCCTGTGCCGCTGCGAACAGCCCATCCCCAAGGAAATGAAGCGAAAAATAGCACTTTTTTGCGATGTGGACGTGGACGCGGTCTTTTCTGCCGTCGACGTGGACCACGTCTACAAGGTGCCCCTGGAATATTATAATGAGGGGCTGGATCAGAAGGTGGCCATCATGTTGCGCCTGCCGGCCAAAAATCCCGACCTTGAGCCCTGGCGCAAACTGGTGCATACCCTGACCCACCCTGAAGGCAAGGTGCTCATCGGCATTGTGGGTAAGTATGTTTCGCTGAAAGAGGCTTACAAAAGCCTGCACGAAGCCCTGGTGCACGGCGGAGTGGCCAACCGCCAGGCAGTGGAGTTGAAGTACGTCAATTCCGAAGAAGTTACCCCGGAGACGGCGGAAAGCATCTTGTCGGGCCTTGACGGAATTCTGGTACCGGGCGGTTTCGGCGAGCGCGGGGTCGAAGGGATGATCTACACCGTGCGCCACGCCCGCGAGAACAACATTCCCTTCTTCGGCATCTGCCTGGGCATGCAGTGCGCGGTCATCGAGTTCGCCCGCCATGCGGCCGGGCTGGAAAAGGCCGACTCCGAGGAGTTCAACCCGCTCACGGCCGACAAGGTCATCTATTTGATGAAGGAATGGTACGACCATCGCCAGGGATGCCGGGTACACCGCACCTGCGATTCCGACAAGGGCGGCACCATGCGCCTGGGAGCTTACCCCTGCAACGTGGTTGAAGGTTCCCTGGCCTTTGCGGCCTACGGCAAAAAGCTGGTCCACGAGCGCCACCGGCACCGCTATGAGTTCAACAACGATTATATCGAGATCCTGCAGCAGGCCGGTATGGTCTTCAGCGGCTTGTCGCCCGACGGCGAGCTGGTGGAGGTCGTCGAGTTGCGCGATCATCCCTGGTTTCTGGGCTGCCAGTTTCATCCGGAGCTCAAGTCCAACCCCATGAATCCCCATCCCCTGTTCCGCGAGTTCATCGCGGCGGCGAAGAAGCAGCGCAAGAAATGAGCCTTATTTCCGAACCCATGCCGGCGGACTTCCTTTACGGGACGCTGACCTCCGGTCCCTTTGTAATTGCCGGCCCCTGCGTGCTTGAAAACTTTGAGTTGGCCCTGGAAACGGCCCACGCGGTCAAAGAGGCCGCGGCCGGCGCCGGTTTGTTCGCAATCTTCAAGTCTTCCTTTGACAAGGCCAACAGGTCTTCAAGCAAAGGCTTTCGTGGGCCCGGCCTGGAACTTGGGCTGGAATGGCTGGCCCGCATCCGGGAAGAAACCGACCTGCCGGTGATCACCGACATCCATGAGGCCGACGAGGCCGCGCTCGTGGCCGAAGCCGTGGACGTGCTGCAGATTCCGGCCTTTCTCTGCCGGCAGACCTCGCTGCTGGAAGCGGCCGCGCGCACCGGCAGGGTGGTCAACGTGAAAAAAGGCCAGTTTTTGGCGCCCTGGGACATGGGCAACGTGGCCGAAAAGCTGCGCCGGGCCGGCAACCCCCGCATTCTAATCACCGAACGCGGTTCGTGCTTCGGCTATAACAATCTGGTGGTGGACATGCGCTCCTTCACCTTCATGAAGGACTTGGGCCTGCCTTTGGTCATGGACGCCACGCACTCGGCCCAGTTGCCGGGTGGGCAGGGCGCCTCTTCGGGCGGCGACCGGCGGATGATTGCGCCGCTGGCCTGCGCGGCTGTGGCCTCCGGAGCCTCCGGGGTTTTTCTGGAGTGCCATCCCGACCCGGACAAGGCCCTGTGCGACGGCCCCAACAGCCTGGACCTCAAGGATCTCCCGGCCCTGCTCAAGCGACTTGCGGCCGGCTGGAGGCTTTGTCATGGGGAATAATCTCAGCACCCTGTTTTTTCCGGAAAAGCCGGCCTGCGCCGTCAAGCTGCTGGTCCTGGACGTGGACGGCGTGCTCACCGACGGCGGCCTGTACTACGATTTGCAGAACCAGGTGATGAAGCGTTTTGACGTGCAAGACGGCCTGGGCATCAAAATCGCCATGAAGGCGGGCATCACCGTGGCCGTGATCACCGGTCTGGTCTCCAAGGCCGTTGAGGCGCGCATGAACGACCTGCGCATTGAAGACTATCACGCGGGCTTTCTGGACAAGCGCGCCTGTCTGAACGCCATTCGGGAAAAGTACGGCCTGGAGTGGTGCCAGGTGGCCTATTTGGGCGACGACTGGGTGGATCTCTCGGTCATGTCCATGGTCGGGCTGCCCCTGGCCGTGGCCAACGCCCAGCCCGAAGTGAAAAAAGCCGCGGCTTACGTGACCACGGCCCACGGCGGACGGGGAGCGGTGCGCGAGATTATTCGCCTGCTGCTTATGTCCCAGGGCAAATATGAGGCGGTGCTGGCCGCCTGGAGCGAACCGTGCTAAAACGCCTTCTGCTCGCGGCCCTCGTGGCCGCGGCGGCCTGGGTGGCCTGGCGGTATTGGCCGACCGACGCCCCGCAGGCGCCTTCCGCCGAGATGCAGACCCTGACGGCGACCGGCAACGGCACCCAGAAGGCCGGTCTGGCCCTGAAGGCCATCACACTGAATCAGGGCGAGGGCGGTCTGGAAATCTGGCGGCTTAAAGCCACCTGGGCGGGCATGGAAAGCCGGCAGGGCGGCGTGCTGGTGCATCAGCCCCGCCTGACCTACTTCATGAATCAGGACAACACCGAACTGCATGTTAGCGCGGATTCGGGCGATATCGATCAAGATAAGCAAATTCTGCGCTTTATCGGCAATGTGGCTGTCGATCTGGAAAATCGTTTCTTAACCGGGTCGCTCCTGGTATATACCGGGAAAGACAGGAGCATGACCTTTCCCGATGGGGCCGATTTTCAGGGCGAGGGTGTTTCCGGCAGGGCGGACCATGTGCAGTGGCTTCTGAACAACCGGGTCATCACTGCCGACGGAAACGTCCAGGTCAACTTTGAGAATTCCCCCGCCGTTTCTTCCGGCGGTTCCGAAAAAGAGTAGGGTTTCCCCATGCGTTTTTCCGCAGTCCTCATTTTTTTGCTTTGCCTTGCCGGCACGGCCCATGCGGCCGAGACTAAGACCATTCCCACCAACATCAACGCCGCGCATATGGAATACGACGCGGACAAACAAACCGTCGTCTTTTCCGGTTCTGTCCACGTCACCCGCCCGGATTTTGAGCTCTGGTCCGACAAGCTTACGGTTTACCTGGATAAAAGCGGCGCGGCCACATCGAGCGCGAGCAGCAATTCCACGGGTATGGCGGGCATGCAGGCCGGGCGTATCGACCATATCGTTGCCTTGGGCAACGTGCGTATGAAGAACCAGGACAAAGAAGGCACCTGCGGCAAAGCCACCTATTATACGGCCAAAGATCTCTTCGTCATGGAAGACAACCCGGTGCTGCGCCAGAAAGACAACGTCATCCGAGGCGCGACCATTTCCCATTTCATGAAGACCGGCCGTAGCGAAGTCTCCCGGCCCAATGCCACCTTTTCCGCCCCGGACCGCACCGGCTCGGGCTCAGATTCCCCGCTGAACCAACTCCAGGACAACAAGGATAAGAAGTGAGCGCCGAAGCCGGACTGCTGCAAACCCTGGACCTGCATAAACGCTACGGCGACAAGGAAGTTGTCCGCGGTGTCTCGCTGGAGGTGCACCTCGGGCAGGTGGTCGGCTTGCTTGGCCCCAACGGGGCGGGCAAGACCACCACCTTCTACATGGTCATCGGCATCCAGAAGCCCACCTCGGGCAAGGTGCTGCTCAACGGCAAAGATATTGCCGCTCTGCCTCTGCACGAACGTGCCCGCTGCGGCCTTTCCTATCTGCCGCAGGAAAGCTCGGTGTTCAAACGCCTGACTGTGCTGGAAAATTTGCGGATCATCCTGGAATACACCGATCTTTCCAAGGCGCAGCAAACGGCCAAAGCGGAACAATTGCTTGAAGAATTCGGGATCACCCGGCTGCGCGACTCGCGAGCCTCGTTTCTTTCCGGCGGTGAACGCCGGCGCCTGGAAATAGCCCGGGCGCTGATCCGCGAACCGCAATTCATCCTCTTGGACGAGCCCTTTGCGGGCATCGACCCCCTGGCTGTGGACGATATCCAGGCCCTGATCAAAAAGCTTTCCGAGCGCGGCATCGGCGTGCTCATTTCAGACCACAACGTGCGCGAAACCCTGCGCATTTGCGACCGGGCCTATCTGATGTACGAGGGTGGGGTGATCCTGAGCGGCCTACCCGAAGAACTGGTGGCTGATCCCAAGGCGCGGCGGGTGTACCTCGGGGAGTCTTTCTCACTTTAGGGGGTGGGGGTGCCGTGCACTATCTGGCTCTGTGCTGCATCGTCAAAGACGAGACGCCGTTCTTAAAGGAATGGATTACCTACCACAGCCTGCTCGGGGTCGAACACTTTTATGTGTACGACAACATGAGCAAAATTCCTGTCGACAAAGTGCTTTTCGGTTTTGTGCCCAAAGCCCGCCTGACCGTGCGCCGTCTGGCCGGTACGGCCGTCCAGTTGCCCGCCTATAAAAATTGCCTGGATGACTTCGGCCCGCAATGCCGCTGGATCGCTTTTCTCGATCTGGATGAATTTCTCGTGCCCTTGCACGACGACGACCTGCGTATCGTACTTGCGGAGTTCGAGCCATACGCCGGGCTGGTCGTGCCCTGGCGCATCTTTACCTCAAACGGCAGACTCGCGCGCCCCAAAGGTCCGGTCATCGGAGAATATACCCGGCGCTGCACCGAGGCCGTTTCCGCAACCATCCACGTCAAGTCCGTCGTCGACCCGGCCCGCGCCCTGGAACCGATCACGCCGCACCATTTCACGTACAAGCCCGGCGGATATCACGTGGACGGCGCGCATTTTCCCGTGCCGCCCGAATCGCCGTTTGCCTATTTCCCCGCGGGCGGACCGTTGCAGATCAACCACTATTATTACCGCTCCCAACAAGATTATGAAGCAAAGATCAGCCGGGGCAGGTCGGATGTTTTGGAGAAATCCCCCCGGCCCCTGGAAGCTTTTTACGCCCAAACCCGCTGGGAAACCGTGGAGGACACGAGCGTATTGCGGTTTCTTCCGGCCTTGCTGCGGACCATGGGGCTTCGCGAGCTTCCCGAGATCGGCGGCTTTTTACCCAAAGAACAAGAAACCGCCGACTTCATGGCCACGGCCATGAACCTGCTCAACCTGAACAAGCCGGAGCAGGCGGCCGTCTGCTTGGGGCACGCGGCCGCGCGCAACCCGGGACATGCCGGGCTCTGGGTCATGCGGGCCACCGTGGCCCGACGCATGGGCAATCCGGACCGGGCGGAGCGTCTGCTGCGCGAAGCCATGCGCCTTGCCTACATTCCTCTGGCTTTCCAGGAGCTTGTCGAGATCCGCAAGGCCCAGAATCGCCGGGCCGAAGCCGAAACCATCGAGGTTTTCGCCCGCCAGGCGCAGCTATTGTTCCGCAAAGGGACTTCCTAGAGCAATTTCATTGTAACTCTGTTCTAGAGGCCCCAATCAGGCCGGTTCAGGCGGGGGAGAGTTTCGGGCGGAACCGTATGCCGGCCGGTTTTTCGTTGAAAAATTGCCATGCATCGAGATGTACGCCGGCAAGGTCAAAAACCAGGTACCGGGCGAGCAGATTTTTTCATTCTTTGGCTGAAAGTAGTGATAATAGAGTAAAATTGTTGACTTTATGCAATATTAAAGTTAACATAATTTACATTATGGGCTAATTAAGGCATTGCAAGAGCGAATTACGCGGCTTGTTACATCCGGCCGGCCGCGGCCCAGGCCCAGGTCAGCACCACAGACAGGCCGGTGAGCGCACCGAACAGGTTGTGGGCCATCTTCCGCCGGTTTTGGGGAAACAGCCGCAGGTGCCCGTCCAGAACCCAGGCGGCCGGCCCCAGAAGCAACCCCGCGGCAAAGCCAAAAACGTGGGCCGCAAAATCGGTGCGCAGTTCGCCGCCTCCGCCAAGAAAGCCGAGAAAAGCCAGCCCGGTCGCGGCGGGAAAAAGTATGGCGCGCAAGGCGGCCAAGCCCGCCCGGTCGTGCGAGGCATCGCAGGCCGCGACCCCGCTTAAAACGCCCAGGGCACCGAACAAGGCCGTGGAAAAGCCCAGGCTGACGGCAAAAGCCGGTTTATACAAGGCATTGGCCGCATTGCCGAAGAGCCCGGCGGCCAGGGCAAAGGCAATGCCCGGCCCGGCGCCCAGCCGGCGGCCGAGAGCCCAGAAAAACACCATGCCAAAGCCGATATTGCCGAATAGATGGCTGGTGTCAGCATGCAGGCAGAGGGCCGTCAGGCTGCGCCACCATTCGCCGGTTGCGACGGTTCGATAGGCATCCAGACCAAAAGCCGTCGGCCAGGCCGCCGGATCCCGGGGAAACGGCGGGTCAGGCAGGCCGGGCGCAAACCAGTGCATGCGCAGGCCGTGCCAGAGAATCAAGGCCAGCATCAGACAGAGCACCCCGGGCATCGACCGGCCGTCGGCCCTGCGCTCGATATGAATACGCTCCCGCTCCGCCTCGAAGGCCCGAATCTCGTGCAGGGCAATGCCTTCATAGAGAACAGGTACAAGCAGCGCCCGGCCGCGCCCGCCGGACGGTAAAATATGGGGAATCCGCTTGGCCGCCAGGACCAGCAGCATCAGGTTGAGGCGTTTGTCCGAAGGGGTCTCTTGGCCGCACAACCCGGGCAGAATATCGCGCCACCAGCGCTTGCCCGAGCCTGCGGCCCGGCGTAGCCCGGCCGCGCCGGCGACGCGCGGCAGCCAGACGATTTCGCCTGCTGCCGTACGGACGGTCACCGGCGTTGCCGCGGACCGACGTTTACGGCGAAATACCACCAAGGATGGCCGCGGCCGTGTTGTCACCGCGACTTGTCCTTGGGTAAATCTCGAGACGAAGTTGTATCCGGCTCGGGGGTGACGTCGATGACCTCACCGCCCTCCTCCGGCTTTGGTTCGCGGTCGAATCCGTTGCCCCGGCTTCCGCCGGAGCGATAGACAAACACCGGGCCGGAGCGGAAGCCGCCCGAAGCCTGCCTGGCCACCAGCCAGGAGGTAGCCCAAACGCGAAACAGGGCGCGCAGCGGCGGCACAAGCAGGAGCAGACCCAGGCAGTCGGAGATCAGCCCTGGAAAGATTAGCAGGATGCCGGCGAAAAAGACCAGCAGATTGCCCAGAAGAACGTCTTGCGGCATACGCCCGGCGTCCAGATCGTCGCGCACACGAAACAGGGCCTGCCGCCCATGGAAGCGCAGCACCGCAATGCCCAGGGCGGCGGAAAGAAAAATTTCAGCCGCCACGCTCAAGGCGCCAAAAGCGACGCCCGCCTGGATCAAAAGATATAATTCAAGGAAAGGAAACAGCAGAAACAACGCCCGCACGCGTACCTCATTTTTTCTGGTTTGTCGCGGCGAGCACAGGTTCTGCCGGCCCGGCGCCGCCCCCGGCGCATCCCGCGAAGTCTGAACATGAACATTATGGACGGCTGCGTCAAGCCAATGTCGTTTTCACGCGGGATTGCCGAGTTTCCTTAGTTATGGTATGCGCTTTCTGGTCGGTATCATCCGTCGTCGTTCATGCCGTATTCATCCGCCAAGGAGCCCCCATGCAGACGCGTCGCAGGTTTGTCATTCTGCCGCTTCTTTTTTTGATTTTGCTGCTCGGCTTGGCCGGCGCCGCTTGTGAGCGTTCGCCGTACAAGCAAAGAGTCAAAGCCGGGCTGGAGGGAGAAGGTATTCCCATTGCCCGGGCGGACCCGGCCTATCTGCAGTACCTGGAAAGAAAATCCATGCTCGCGGAATCTGTGGACATGGCCCGGGTGGTCTCCGGCAGCCAACTGGCCTGGGCGGCCGGAGCCGATGCCCCCGAAGGCCTGCTGAGCTATGCCGACACCTGGGTTTCTTTCAACCCCATGACCTTGCTGATGGATTCCCGGGGCGGCGCCTTTGATCTCCTGGGCCGCTCCGAAGTCTGGACAATCTTGCGCGAGGTGGGCGCGCGCGGCATGTATGTGGCTCCGCTGGGCGGCGCCGGCGGCATCTGGGCTAAAACCCAGGGCGCGGGCTTTTCCGGCGAGGACGTTGTCCAATATGACTTTTCTCAGGCCGCCGGCAAAGACCCCCAATACCGCCGGCTGATCGGCGGCGTCGGCGAACGCACCTCCCTGCTCGGCTCCGATCTGGTGCCGGCCGCCACCGGCCTTGGCCCGGACTTTTTTCTGGCCACCCGCAACCTGCGCGAATATCCCGGGGCCTATTGCATGGTGGATGTGCCCAAGGACTTGTGGAAGCTGCTGCCCCCTTCGCAGAACGAATGGGAAGGCACAGCCCTGCCGGCGGAAACGGTGGCCGCCCTGCATGCCAAGGGATTGCTGCCCAAGGCCATGCTCGATGAAACCGCCGCCTCGGGCAAGCCCTCGGGCTGGGCCGCCACCGGCGAAGTGCGCGGTGTGGACGCCACAGCCCGGCGCTGGGTCTACCGTTGGTTCATTAACCCGCACCATGCCGTGCTTAACTGGGAAGACCCGTCGCGGGCCGCCGCGCGCATCCTTTCGGGCAGTGCCGTGCGCCAGGTGGGCATGCTCGGCCAGGCCTTCATCGGTCTGCGCTTTGACGCCTTTCACGGCCTGGAGCCGGCCGGCGGTGGAGCCAACCCCTGGAGTATCGGCACGGCCGTTTCCGCGGCCCAGTCCATGAGCCGCGAAGTGCACCGCTACGGCGGCTGGACCTGGCTGCGGGACGACGATCTCAACTTGGAAGCCATGCGCCGGGTGCTGCAGTCCGACACGGACTTTGTCTTTGACGCGGCTTTTTCGCCCGCGGCCGAGCACGCCCTGCTCACCGGCGACGCCACCCTGCTCCGCTTCATGGGCGATGAACTGCTGCGCCTGCGCATTCCGGCACACCGCCTGGTGCACGTCATGCCCGCCCAGGACGGGATCAACTACGCCCTGCCCCACTTGAGCAAGCTGGCCGCCTCGGCCCCTGGCGCCGAACGTCTGCGGCAGCATACCCTGCAAGCCATGCGCGCGGCCGTTGCCGGGCAGAACCCCGTGCCCGTGGCCAACAACACCCTGTACAGCAACGGCCCCGGTCTGGCCGCCATGGCCCTGGGCCTGCCCGCCACCGCCGTCCCGGCCGATAAGGTCGCTGAAGTGGCTGCCGGCCATAAGCTTTTGATTTTCTTCAATGCCATGCAGCCAGGTGTGCTGATGCTTTCCGGTCAGGATCTCGTGGGCGCCCTGCCCATTGCCTGGAGCAGCATGCGCGACTCCAGCGCCGAGTGGAACGTGACCGATACCATGCGCGGGGCTTATGCCCTGACCACTTTTGAAGAAAATCGAGTGGTCACCGAGCGGGGCATGGGCAAGACCGTCAGCATTTACGGCCCGGCCGACGTTCAGGCGCACAAGAAAGAGTCGTTCCTGCGTGACATCGGCACCTTCTTGCGCTTGCGCAACCAGATCGGCCTGTCCAGGGGCACATTGGCGGCCCGGCCGGAAACCAAGGGGCCGGGCATCATCGCCCTGCTCACCCGGATGCCCGGCGACAACGGCTATGTGCTTTCGGTCTGCAATTTCGGTCGATCGCCCGCCAATGAAACCATCTCGTTGGGCAATGTCCCAGGCCTGTCCAAGGCCCTGGCCGCAGGCGCCGTTTCTTTGGGCGGCCAAGGGAGTTATTCCGTGTCCGGCGGCTCGGTGAACGTCGCCCTCGGCCCCTGGCAGGGACGGGCCATTCTGCTGGGCGGTCGCATCAACGTGGTCCCGAGTGCCGAAAGCTCCTCCGGACCGGAGCCGGACGTGGAAGCGCCGGTCATCCCCAACGTGCCGGACTCCCCCGCCCCGGCGCCGGCCACGGCTTCTGTTCTCACCCCGGCACCCACCGCCCCGGCACAGCAAACGACCACCGCTCCCGAAGCGACCCCGGCCCCGACGGCGCAACCCGCACCCGCCGCCCCTGCTCCGGCTCCCCTTGCTCCTACGTCCGCGCCGGCTGCAGCCCCGGTGCCGGTGGCCATACCTTCGCCGGTCCTTGCTCCCACACCAACCCCCGAACCGGCTCCCGCCCCGGCGCCTGCGCCGCAACCAGCCCCCGAACCCATGCCCACACCCGCGACGGTATCGGTTTCCGAGCCGGCTCCGGCGACGCAACCCATGGCTGCGCAATTGCCCGCATCCGCCGTCCCTGCTCCGCAACCGCGCAAAATCGTCCCCGACGATCCGCCGCCCGACTTGGGAGCCATTCGCCGACGCGAAGCCGATCGGTAAGGGCAGTAACCCGGAACAGTACCGGCAATGAAAAAATCCCCGTCCTGGCTCGGACGGGGATTTTTTCATTGCCGGAAATTCCAGCGCGATTTTTTGATGTTACGCCAATTCCCGGCAGTTTGTCCGCGTTCAAAAACGACCGCCGCGTCCACCTCCGAACGGTGAGGGGGGGGTCCCCTGAGGAGGCCCAAATGAATCGCGCGGCCCCAAAGACGGCGGCGTGGGCCTGGGCGGAGGCGTCGGTTCGGAACGGGGTTGCCAATACGGGCCGGGGGGCCCCCGCCTGGGCTCGGGAATCGGGCCGGGCATCGGCGACGGCCCGAACCGGGGCCCGGGAGGAGGAGGAGGAGGAGACGGCCAGTACCAGGAGAACGGATCCACAATGATGTTCACGTTTGCGTCGTCGGCCGGCGGGACGGTGTCCGGCCGGGGGGCGGTGCGCATTTCAGTGTCGCCCAACGTTGGGCCTTCAACAGCCGCGGGCTCGTCCGGGCCGCTCATGGCGGGCTGGTCGCCGGCCTGCATGGTGATGGCCGCCCGGGCTCCGGGAGCCCAAAGAAGAAAAAGTAAAAGCAGGCCGACGGGAATAATTTTTTGTATTCCCGAAGCGGGTTCACGGGTTTGTAATGACTCCGGGCCATAGGCCGGATCGAAGCAAAGAGCGTTGGTTCGCGGCGTTTTACCCAGGGTCGGGAACTTGCGCAACATGGGGAAAGCAGCTATCATTTTTGCCTCATGGGTTTGCCGTTGACGTCGGACGGATATGGCTTGCCGGACCAAACCCGCCTGAAGACGTATTTCCAGACTATCCCCGAGCCGGCGTGCTGTAAAGCACGCCGCTCGGACTTCTTCCTCAGAGGAATAAGGAGTTTTTCATGTCGAGCAAGACCGCCGCTTCACGTTCCAGAGCCTATACAGAGGCCGGAGTGGATATTGAAGCCGGCAACCGGCTTGTGGACCGCATCAAAAAACTGACGGTCAAAACCCACTCCCACGGAGTGCTTTCGGACATCGGTGGTTTCGGCGGTCTGTTCAAGCCGGACATCGCCAATATTGAATCGCCGGTTCTGGTGGCCTCCACCGACGGCGTGGGCACCAAGCTCAAACTGGCCTTCGCCTTCAACCGGCACTCGGGCATCGGCATTGATCTTGTGGCCATGAGCGTCAACGATGTCCTGGTGCAGGGCGCGAAACCGCTCTTTTTCCTTGACTATTTCGCCACCGGCAAACTTGACGTAGACACGGCCGAGGAGATCATTGCCGGGGTGGCCGAAGGCTGCAGGCAGGCCGGTTGCGCCCTGCTTGGCGGCGAAACGGCCGAAATGCCCGACATGTATGCTCCCGGCGAATACGATCTGGCCGGTTTCTGCGTCGGCATTGTTTCCAACAACAAGATTGTGGATGGTTCCAGTATCAAGGTGGGGGACGCGATCATCGGTCTGGCCTCTTCCGGTCCCCACGCCAACGGCTATTCGTTGATCCGCAAGATTCTGGCCGAGACCGGGCTGGGCGGCGACGACATCCTGCCGGGCACCGAGACCAGCGTGGCAGACGCTTTGCTCGCGCCTACAATCATTTATGCCGAACATGTGCGCAACCTGATGCGCGACATGGAAATCGCCGGCATGGTGCATATCACCGGCGGCGGCTTCTATGACAACATTCCGCGTGTATTACCGGCCCAGGTCAAGGCGGTGATCAGCTTTACCTCCTGGCCCCTGCCTCCGGTCTTTCAGTGGCTCGGCGTGCAAGGCCACCTGAGCCGGGCCGAAATGCTGCAGATTTTCAACTGTGGCATCGGCTACGTGCTGATCATGAATCAGACCCAGGCCGAGGAGTGCGTCAGCCGCATTCGGGCGCAGCATCTGGACGCCTGGATCATCGGCTCCATTGAGCGCCTGACCGACAATGACGTGGAGCAGGTGGAGATCCTTTTCCCCGAGGTCTGAGCGGGAAAGCCGCCGGCACTGCGGCCGGCCCGGGAAGTATACAAGGCCGGGGTGCGCGTGAAAAACACACGTTCCCCGGCCTCACTGTTGCGCCGGGCCGCAGTACCGGCGGCCGACCGGTTTAAAATGAAAATGCATCAGACGGAGGCCCCATGATCAGAACGGTGCTGCCGGGTGATCTCGGGCGTATTGCCGCCATATACGTGGACAGTTGGCAAAGAACCTATAAAGGGATGCTGCCCGAGGCGCATCTCCGGGCGATGAACCCTGCGGACGCCGCGGACAAATGGAAGAAATACTTCGACGTACCCGGGCAGGGAGCATTCGTTGCCGTTGACGAAAACGACAAGGTAGAAGCGTTTGCCTGCTTTATGCCGTATGCTCCGGAAGTTCGCTGTCTTCTGCTCGATTCACTGCACGTTCTGTCGGCTTTGCAGGGAAAGGGCCTGGGCAAAGCCCTGATCGGCACGGTGGCGAGATATGCCCTTGAAAACGCCTATGGCTCCATGGCCGTCTGCATAGTCAAGGCCAACAGCAAAGCCGGCGGTATTTACGAGCATCTCGGCGCCAGACGGCACAGCGACTTCATCGATCAGGTCAACGGGATGTCCATTGAGTCGAAGCGGTATATGTGGGACGACTTACAGCGCCTTGCGGCTATTTCTCAATAATTTTGCAATACTACACTCGCGCGGCCCGCTGCAGCAGGATAAAGTCGGCCAGGCACAGGGCGGTCATGGCTTTGAGCACCGGCACGATCCGCGGCACGGCCGCGGCGTCGTGCCTGCCGCCCACGGTCAGGCCGACGGCTTTGCCCTGAAGGTCGATGCTGCGCTGCTCCACGGCAATGGAGGGAATGGGCTTGACGGCCGCGGTGATCACCAGAGGCGCGCCGCTGCTCATGCCGCCGAGCACGCCTCCCGCGTTGTTGCGGGCAAAGGCATAGGCCGCGCCGCTTTCCAGGGGGTATGGGGCCGCGACGGGCGCCTCGGCGCCGCCCTCTTCTTGGCGGCAGGTAAAGACCGAGCCCTGGCGGCTGCAACCGGCCTCGGCCGGCAGGAGCGAGTCATTGTTTTCCGAGCCGCGCAGCCGGGCGGCCGCGAAGCCGGCGCCGATTTCCACGCCTTTGACTGCTCCCACACCCATGAGGGCGTATGCCAGCCTGGCGTCCAGCTTGTCGAAAACCGGCTCGCCCAATCCGGTGGGTAGGTCGAAGGCCTCGATGCGCACTAGGGCGCCCAGGCTGTCGCCGTCTTTGCGGGTCTCTTGAGCCAAGGACTCCCACCGAGAGACAATCTCCGGGTCCGGAGAGAAAAAGGGACGGCTTTCCGCGCCTTCCGGATCCACAGGCCGGGCGGCCAGGCCGCCGAACTCCAAGGTCCAGGCCCGCACCCGCACGCCCCAGGCCTGCAGCAGGGCCAGGGCAATGGCCCCGCCCGCCACCCGGCCGACGGTTTCCCGCCCCGAGGAGCGTCCGCCGCCCCGAGGGTCGCGCAGGCCGTACTTGGCTTGAAAACCGAGATCCGCGTGCCCCGGCCGAAAGACTTCGGCCAACTTGGCGTAATCGCCCGAGCGATGCCCGGTGTTTTCCACCAGAAAGGCAATGGGTGTGCCGGTGGTGCGACCCTCATACACCCCTGAAAGCAGGCGCAGCCGATCCGGCTCGTTGCGCGATGTGACCACGGCGCCACCCTGGCCTGGCCGGCGCCTGTCCAGTTCGATT
The DNA here is from genome assembly GCA_031553235.1 of Desulfovibrio sp. Taxonomy (GTDB): domain Bacteria; phylum Desulfobacterota; class Desulfovibrionia; order Desulfovibrionales; family Desulfovibrionaceae; genus Frigididesulfovibrio. Next base: position 28,184 of record JAVBLS010000046.1, on the reverse strand, counting down.
TGAATTTGCTTTTCATCCAGTGGCAGCCCGGCCGGGCAACCGTCGACAATGCCGCCCAGGCCCGGACCGTGAGACTCTCCGAAGGTGGTCAGGCGAAAAATGCGCCCAAAGGTATTTCCAGACATCTTCCCTCAATTTCTTTTTTTTAAAAAATTGCTACCTCGTATTTCCGATAATTCATGCCTCTTGGCAAGGGGTGGGCCGGTTATTTTCCAAGCACCGGCTTATTTTTCAGCCTTTACAGGTCCGGGCGCGGGAATATAAGTTTTGGTCTTCTACACTATTCTCAGACCAAGGAGGTCCAGATGGAACGTTTTCCGCGCATGGATCGTCTCCCCCCCTACGTCTTTGCCGTTGTCGGCGACTTGAAGATGCAACTGCGCCGGCAGAATATGGATGTGGTGGATTTCAGCATGGGGAACCCGGATATTCCAACTCCGCAATTCATCGTGGACAAGTTGGTGGAGGCCGCAGCCAAGCCGGTCAACCACCGCTATTCCTTGTCCAAAGGCATTGCCGGCTTGCGCCGGGCCATTGTGGACTGGTACGAGCGGCGCTACGGGGTGCAGCTCTGTCCGGACACCGAAGCCGTGGTTACCCTGGGTGCCAAGGAAGGCCTCTCGCACCTCGCCCTGGTCATGCTCTCGCCCGGCGACGTGGTTTTTGCCCCCGATCCCACCTATCCCATCCATACCTATGCGGCAATCATAGCGGGCGCCGACGTGCGCCGAATTCCCATTGGCCGGGATCGCGACTTTTTCGAAGATTTGCTCCAGGCCACGCGCCAGACTTGGCCCCAGCCCAAAGCCTTGTTTTTGAGCTACCCGCACAACCCGACCACAGAGGTGACCACGCTGGACTTTTTCCGCAAATTGGTTGATTTTGCCAAAGAGCATAACATCCTGATAGTCCACGATCTGGCCTATGCGGATCTGACCTTTGACGGTATTCCGGCCCCGAGCTTTATGCAGGTTCCCGGCGCCAAGGATGTGGGCGTGGAGTTTTTCTCCCTGTCCAAGAGCTATTCCATGGCCGGCTGGCGGGTGGGCTTCTGCGTGGGCAACCGCGACATGGTCCACGCCCTGACCCGGATCAAGAGCTACCTGGATTACGGCATTTTCCAGCCGATCCAGATTGCCGCCACAGTGGCCCTGAACGCTCCGGACGACTGCGTGAAGGAGATCGTCGACATTTACCGGGAACGCCGCGACTGGCTCATTGACGGCCTGGCCCGCATCGGCTGGGAGGTGCCCTCGCCCAAGGCCACCATGTTCGTCTGGGCGGAGATTCCCGAGCCTTTCCGGCACATGGGGTCTGTGGAATTTTCCAAACTGCTGCTCAGTGAAGGGCATGTGGCGGTTTCGCCGGGGCTGGGCTTCGGCGCGGGGGGCGACAACCATGTACGCTTCGCCCTCATCGAAAACCGGCACCGTACCAACCAGGCCTTGCGGGGCATAAAAAAAGTATTGTCGGGAGTATAACTGGTGAGCGCTACGTCTCTTCCCCCCTTGTCGGTCGGCCTGGCCGGCTTCGGCACCGTCGGTTCCGGCATTGCCCGCATTCTTACGGACAACCGGGATCTGATCGTTTCCCGAACCGGCCGGGCCATTGAAATCAAGACCGTGCTGGTGCGCGACGTCGACAAAGCCCGCGCCCACCCGGCCATGCCCAAAGGGGCGCTGGTCACAGCCGACACGACCGCCTTGATCGACGATCCGGAAATTGCCGTGTTCCTGGAGCTCATGGGCGGCATCGAAGCTCCCAAGTTGCTGATCGAGCGCGCTCTCGCCGCGGGCAAGCATGTGGTCACGGCCAACAAGGCGCTTCTGGCCGAGACGGGCAACCATCTGTTCGCCCTGGCGGCCGAAAAGGGCCTGCACCTGGCTTACGAAGCTTCGATCTGCGGCGGCATCCCCATTGTGCAGACCTTACGCGAAGGGCTGGCGGCCAACCATATCCACAGCCTGGTGGGTATCCTCAACGGCACCAGCAACTATATTCTTTCAGAAATGACCACCAAAGGCCTGGAATTCACCACCGCCCTGGGCAAAGCCCAGGAATTCGGCTATGCCGAGGCCGATCCCACCCTGGACATCGACGGCAACGACGCGGCCCACAAATTGACCCTGCTGATCCGCCTGGCCTGGGGGCAAGAATATCCTTACGCCAAGCTGCCGATCAAGGGCATCCGGGAAGTGGCGGCCGAAGACATTGCCTACGCCCGCGAGTTCGGCTGTCGCATCAAACTGGTGGGACACGCCCGCAAGGTCAACGGCAGCATTGAGGCCGGGGTCTTCCCCACCCTGGTGCCCGAGGTCTTTCTGCTGGCCAAGGTGGGCGGGGCTTTCAATGCCGTGCGCATTGAGGGCGACGCCGTGGGTTCGGTCTTTTTGCACGGCAAGGGTGCGGGCGACCTGCCCACGGGCAGCGCCGTGGCCGCCGACCTGCTGGCCGTGGCCAAGAACCTGCGCCCGGACAATACCGGTTTTGTCGACCCTGCCCTGCCGACCCCGGCCACGATCATGCCCCAGGAAGAAGCTGAAAGCCCCTGCTATATTCGCCTGTTGGTCTCGGATACTCCAGGTGTGCTGCGCGACGTGGCCGGCGTGCTGGCCGACAACGGCATTTCCATCGCCCAGGTGATCCAGAAAAACCCCCGGCGCAAAGAGCGCGAATCCCTGCTGGAGGTGGCCGATGGGCCCATCTCGGTGCCGCTGATCATCATGACCCACCGCGCGTCTATGGCCGGGGTGGCCAAAGCCATGGAACTGCTGGCCGCCGCCCCCTATGTGCATCAACCCCCGGTGCAGTACCGGGTGATGGAAAAGACTTCGTAATATGAGCGTCACGCCTTCCCGCCTGCTGATCGTCGACGATGAACACGGTATCCGCGTTTCCTTGCGCGGCATCCTGGAGGATGAAGGCCACACCGTGTTCGAGGCGGCCTCGGCCGAAGAGGGCCTGGAGTTTCTGGAGCGTGAAAGCGTGGACCTGGTCTTTCTGGACATCTGGCTGCCGGGAATGGACGGCCTGGAATGCCTGGAGCGCATCCAGACCCGCCACCCCGGCCTGCCGGTGTTGATGATCTCGGGCCACGGCACCATTGAGACGGCGGTGAACGCCATCAAGAAAGGCGCCCACGACTTCATCGAAAAACCCCTGTCTCTTGAAAAGGTGCTGCTGGCCGTGGAGCGCACCGTGGCCTTCCACGCCCTGCAGCGCGAAAATACCCTGCTGCGCGACAGGCTGGAAGAGACCGGCCCCGGCCCCATGGGGGTCTCACCGGTCATGGTGGCCCTGCGCGAACAGATCGCCAGGGTTGCTCCCCTGGATACCTGGGTGCTGATCACCGGTGAGAACGGCACCGGCAAAGAGTTGGTCGCCCGGGCCATTCACCTGGCCGGCCGGCGGGCCGACAAACCCCTGGTGGCGGTGAACTGTGCGGCCATTCCCGAGGAATTGATCGAGAGCGAGCTTTTCGGCCACGAGCGGGGTGCTTTTACCGGCGCGGATGCCGTGAAGATCGGCAAATTCGAACTGGCCCACCAGGGCACGCTTTTTTTGGACGAAATCGGCGACATGAGCTTGAAGACCCAGGCCAAAATTTTGCGCATTCTGCAGGAACAGAGTTTTGAACGGGTGGGCGGCAATCGGATGCTCCACGTGAATGTGCGGGTCATCGCGGCCACCAATAAAAATCTGGAAGAAGCCATCGCGGCCGGGGAATTTCGTGAAGACCTCTACTACCGTCTCAAGGTCTTTCCCCTGCACGTGCCGCCCCTGCGCGAGCGCGGCGACGATGTGCTGTTGCTGGCCGAGTATCTGAGCGCGACTCTGGCCGAAGAGCTCGGTTTGCAGCCGGTGCGCTTTTCCGCCGAGGCAGGCCGGCTGTTGCTGGCCTATCCCTGGCCCGGCAACGTGCGTGAGCTGCGCAACTTCCTTGAGCGGATGAGCATTCTGCATTCGGGCAAAACCGTGAACCCCGAGGATTTGCCGCCGGAAGTCGTGGCCGGGGGCAAGAAAAACGCTCAGCCCAAGCCTGCCGGAGACGACCGGGGCGAGGAGGATGATTTTATTTTCAGCTGCGCCGGTCTGTTGGACCACGGCCCCATGCCCGATGATTTCAAAACCGCCCGCAGCGCCTTTGAGGCCCGCTTTCTGGCCGCCAAGCTCGCGGAATACGGCGGCAACATTTCTCGCCTGGCCGAGGCCGTGGGCCTGGAACGCAGCTATTTGTACCGCAAGCTCAAAATGTACAACATCCAAAGCTCGTAGCTCCCGGCGCGGCGGCTGCTCCGGCCTTGGCCTTCCGGCGTTTTCTCCTTGAATCCGCGAGGCTCCTCGTATATCATCCGGAAACTTTACCGCCACCGCACGAGAGCGTCCTTGGCGCCCACCCCATATTTTCGGAGGGACACCGTGAGCACACCCGCCCTGAAAGAAGCCCCCACCAGCAACCTGGCCCTTGACCTGGTCCGCGTGACCGAGGCCGCAGCCTTGGCCTCGGCCCGTTGGCTCGGCCGAGGCGAAAAAGAGGCCGGAGACAAGGCCGCTGTGGATGCCATGCGTCTGAGCTTCAACTCTCTGCATCTGCGCGGCACGGTGATCATCGGCGAAGGAGAAAAGGACGAAGCCCCCATGCTTTACAACGGCGAGACCGTGGGTTCCGGGCAGGGACCGGCCCTGGATCTGGCCGTGGACCCGGTGGAAGGCACCAACCTTCTGGCCTATGGCCGGCCCAACGCCATTTGCGTGGTGGGCGCGGCTCCGGCAGGCACCATGTACAACCCCGGCCCCAGCTTTTACATGCGTAAACTGGTGGTGCCCGAAGCAGCCAAGAACGTTGTGGACCTAGACGCCCCAGTGGATGAGACCCTGCGCCGCATCGCCAAGTCCCTGGGCAAGGACGTGGACGATTTGGTGGTCTTTGTGCTCGACAAACCCCGGCACCAACGTCTGATCCAGGCCATCCGCGAAGTCGGCGCACGCATCCAGCTGCACAGCGACGGCGACGTTTGCGGCGCTCTTATGGCCGTTGATCCGCGTTCGGAAGTGGACGTGATGATGGGCACCGGCGGCACCCCCGAGGGCGTGCTCGCGGCCTGCGCCATCAAAGGCATGGGCGGGCAAATTCTGGCCCGGCTCGACCCGCAGTCGTATGTGGAAAAGGAAGCCATCCAGAACGTGGGCATCGACATTCGCGAGACCCTGACCGTGGACTCGCTGATCAAAACCGACGAAGTCTTTTTCGCGGCCACAGGCATTTCCGGCGGTACCTTTCTGCCCGGCGTGCAGTACACCGGCTCCGGCGCCATCACCCACTCCATGGTCATCCGGGCCAAGACCGGTTCCATCCGCTATATGGAAGCCCACCACAACTGGGACCGCCTGATGAAAATCAGTTCGGTGGATTACGACTAGTTTTCGTCCGCGGGCCTTGCGCCAAAAATAAAACGGTCCCAACAGGAATCTGTTGAGACCGTTTTTTCATGATGGGCTCCTTTGCGGAACCCATCATGGTTTTACCCGAAGTTTTTTGTGCCTGCGTTCGAAAAGGCGGTGATGCTTTTTAGGGAGCGGTCCGTCCCATGGGCAGCGGCCGGGCGGCCGGGTCGATGCCCACCCCGCCGGAACCGGGGGCGGTGTAGGATTCCGGCAGGTAGTTCAAATCCGGCGCCGGGGCGTCCTTTTCCATGACCGGTTGGGAAACCTGCGTCCGCACCGGCGGGCAAGGGGCGGTTTTGACCGCGGACGGCTGTGCAGCCATGGACGGCCCCGAAGCAGGCGCCCGTTCGACGCTCGAGCGCGTTGCCGGGGTGCCGGCCCCTCCCGCATAGCCCACACCCAGGGCGGGCTCTTTGCTTGTCACCCGCGAACGTCTGGTCCAGCGGTCAAGCGATTGCCCTCCTCCGCCGTTACGGCTTTCACTCAGCAAGGTCTGTACGTCGCCGACGCGGGGCAGGAAATATTCGTAGGCGGCAATCACGGCCGCGTCGTCCAGCCGAATGGCCCGCACCGAGACAAAGACCCTGTCGGCCGAGCGCGAGAACAGGCCCACCAGCACGGCGTGGGCGTCGTATTCCTTGGCCATGATTCGGGTGGTGTCGTGGGAAAGCATGAACTCGCCCTGCTTCAAATCCATGCGCATGCTGTCGGTCAAGCGCACGTCCAGCACTTTGAAGCCGTGCTGGACCACGCGCGAGCCGATCTGCTGCATGGAGGTGCGGCCGAAGGGCGCGGAATCATCCAGGTTTTCCATATCGGCCATGGTGGCGGCCAGAATGCCGGAACCGGAGCCGATGCGCTGCAGTAACTCGGCGCTGATGGCGTCGCCCGCATAGGTGTTGGCCGTGAGCATCAGCGAGCCTTTGGGCGGGTCGACCGGCACGGCGTGCGGTAGGGGTGGAAAGCCCTTTTGTTCCGAAGCGCAGCCGCCGGCAGCTACAAGAAAAATGAAGAACACAAGGACTTTTTTCATGGCGTCTACCTTGCCGTTATGCGCACCTTGCGGGTGGAGGCATTTTGGGGGTCGAGGGAGTCGGTACTGATGTACATGGCCCACTCATCGTCGTTGATGTAGGCGAGTTGGGAAAGGTGCATCACATAGCGGTTGCCGTGGAGCATCCGGGTATTGAGCACAATCTCGTTGTCCGAGGCCGGTCCATAGCCTGCGCCCACCAGCCCGCCCAGGCCCACCGCCAGGGTGTCCAGGCCGGGCATCCAGGTGCCGTTGTTGTCGTGGCGCACGGTCTGCACGTCATATTCAATGATCAGGGAGTCCGGCTCCAAACGGTTGGAAACCTGCATCCCCTTGGTGACCAGGCGGGTGCGCAGCAAATTGTAAAAAGCGATGGAAAAGGGGCGGTCGCTTGGCGGCTGCACGTAAAGCGGCTTGGCTGTGAGATCCGGGCGGTCTTCCAAGGTCTTGACCACCCGTTGGGCCGCAGTGTCGGCAAGATTGTCCCAGTGGTCCACCGACTGCACCTTTTGCTGGGCGTGCAGGGGCGGGTTTTGGGCCACGGGCACGTCTGTGGAGGCGCAGGCGGCGAGCAGCATCGCAAGCGCGCAACAGAGTGTCGATATTTGTGTTTTCATGGACGACGCCTCGCTTTTCGCTGAGCTCCCTTGGCCCGCACCGTCTTATCGGCACAAGAAAAGGAAACCTTTACTCCCCCGCCCAAAGTGCGACCGGGTTCGCCGGAGGAAAATGCAAGAAGCGTTCCGGGAAAAATCGTCCCTGTGAAAATGCTCTACTGAAAGAAGATAAGAACCACGGACAGCGCCAGCGAGGCGGCAAAAACGTAGTTGACCCGGCGGATGCCCTCGGTGGAGAGAAAGCGGTTCATGGCCGCACCGCCCAAAGCCCAGACCATGTTGGCCAGCCAGCCGAACAGGCTGAACATGGCCGCGATGATCGCCATGCGCCGCCACATGTATTCGTCCGCACCGGCATAGGTGCCGATGGCGATGACGTGGCCCATCCAGACCTTGATATTGACCATTTGCAAGGTCAGCCCCTGCCGGAAATTCAGAGGCTTGGCAGGGCCGCCCGCTCCGGCTTTTTTTGGGCTTTTCCCGCTCAGGTGCAGCAGCCGGGACAGGGGATTGATGCCGGCGATGCTTAAGGCCAGCCAAAGCAGGTAGGCGCCACCGATCACGCGCAGGGTCAGATAAAGGTGTGGGTAACGCAGAAAAATCTCTCCCAGCCCCAGGGCCGTGAGGATGAAGGTGACCAAAGCGCCGAGCACCGAGCCGAGGCTGTAAAGCATGGGCGCGCGAAAGCCGTGCGCCATGGCCATGGCCATACACATGGTGTTGTTCGGCCCCGGCGAAAAACACAAGGAAAAAGCCAGAAAGAAGAAGCCGGAGATAAACAGCATATAATCCATGGTCGAGTCCTTTCGGCTCGCGCCGGTTGCAGGGCGCGGCGCCAAATGCATACTCCCATCGCGTGTTTCAGTAAAGCACGAAATGAACAACGGGTGCTTCTTCAGCCCTGTTTTGCTTAGGTACCATGAGCATTTTCAATATTGGTCTGGTCTGGGCGCAGATTTTGCATTATTTAAAGAATCGTTTCGGCTTCCGGCAGCTATTGCCGGGCGCGAATTCGCCGATAAGGGAAAAAATTCCCAGGAGCAGAATATGTTCTTCCGCCCCGTTACCCGATTGCTGTTGCTCTGCGCGGCCGTTGTACCGGCTCTCTGCCTGATCGGCGCACCCGCTTGGGCCGGCAAATATTTTGACATCGTCACCAACACCCAGGTTCTTTTTGACGCCTGCATGCGCCGTTGCGACCGCACCGATGCCCTTGGCAACCTGACCCGCAACGGCTGCGTCAAAGGCTGCGAGGAAATGCGCCGCACCTTCCCGTTGCGGGCAAAAAAATACCGGGATCTTGGCGATTGCCTGGAAGCCTACGCCAAGCTGGAGGTGGACCGCGACGAGATTATCGAGGACAATCAGGAATGGTGCATCGACGAATACCGCCACCTGCACAAGCGCCAGGGCTGTAAAGACGCTGTGACCACATTCTATAAGGCGGCCACGGCCGAGAACATGTGCGGCGCCCGCTCCGGTGCGGCCAACGCACCGGCAACCGGGGTGACCCCACTGCCCCCGCCCGCCCCCCTGGCCACACCGGCAAGCCCGCCGCCGACCATGCTCATGGATACCCCCAAGGTGCAGCAAAGCGCGCCCAAAGCCGTGCGCAAGACCGGCACGAGCAAGCCCAAAGCCGCACCCGCCGCTCCGGCCAAGCCCAAGCCGGCCATCAAACCCGTGGCCCCGTCTCTGGAAAAGGATGCGCCCATGCCCGAGGAATGCCGGGATCTGCCCCTGCCCCCGGCCGGCGCCCCCAACGACCCGCCGCTCGGTCCGGTAAACGGTCCGGTGTCCCCCAGAACGCAGGAGCCGGCTGGGGCCCCGGTTGCCCCCCCGCCTTCGGCGGCGCCCATGTCCCAGCCTTCGTCCTCGGCGACGCCGGCGTCACAGCCCTCGTATTCGGTGGCGCCCCGGGTAGAACTGCCGGCCATGCCGCAGGAAAAGGCTCCGACTGCCCCGCAGGTGCCTGCTTCGCGGCAGTCGGCCGAACCAGCGTCCCGGGTTGTCGCGCCGCAACCCGCGGCTGTTCCTCAGGCGCCCGTCGAGGCGTCGCAATCTCCGGCCATGTTTTCCGCCCCTGCCGTTTCGCCTGCGCCCCAGGCCGGCGAAACTCCGGCAGCGGCTCCGTTTGAAACGCCGCAGCCCGCGCCGAGCGCTCCGGCTTCCACTGCCCCGGCGGCACCATCCCCGGCCGTTCCGGCCATGGAAACTCCGCAGGTTCCGGCACAGCCCCCGGCGGCCGCCCCCGAGGAACTTATTCCCCCTTCGGCCATCATGCCGGACACACCTTCCATGATGCGCAAAGACGTTTCCCTGCCCACCACCCTGCCCGTGCGCTGATCCTGGTTTTCGTGGCGGGCTGTTGCCGAAGAAGACTTTGTCGCCCGCCTTCGCCCCCGCCGCTCGGCGCGATTTTTTTCAGCATTGCCAAAAGAGCGCCGAACGTATAGAAAAAAGACGGCTTAGACGCCTGTTGAAGCCAATCACACCAAGGATTGTTCATGAAGCAGCTGTGGTGCCCCTGGCGTTTGGACTATATTTTGGGCCCGAAACCGGATGCCTGCGTTTTCTGCATTCCCGAGTACACCGACGAAGACGTCGAGCGTCTGGTGCTCTACCGGGGACGGCGGAATTTTGTGATCATGAACAAGTACCCTTACAACAACGGGCATTTGATGGTTACGCCCTACCGGCACCTGATGGACATCTGCGACCTGGATGAAGAAGAGCGCGGCGAACAGATGGAGCTGCTTCAGGTCTGCACCCGAATCCTCAAAAGCCGGTTCACCCCACAGGGCGTGAATATCGGCCTGAACCTCGGTGAGGCCGCCGGGGCAGGCATTCGCGAGCACCTACATTTCCACCTGGTGCCCCGCTGGAACGGCGATTCCTCTTTCATGGCGGTGATGGACGAGGTGCGGGTTGTACCCGAACACCTGTCCGCCACCTATGCCGCTCTGAAACCCCTTTTTGACGCCCACGCGGCCCAGACCTCTTTCGGAGGCTCCCCATGCGCTATGTAAAAGCCCTGCTCCTGTTGCTCTTTTTCGCCTGCGCCCTGCTCTTTTTCATGGAGAACTTCAAGTCGCTGTCCACGCCCTTGGCCTTGAAGCTGGATCTGTTCATCACCTATTCTTCAAGCGACGCTCCGGCCCATGAGATCGCCGCCCCGGCGGACGAGGCCCCGGCTGTGGAAGCGGCTCCGGCAAAAACCGGCCTGTGGGACGACCCCGTGGTGCCTGCCGGGAAAAAGCGCCTTTACTGGAAGGCGGAGGCTGTGCCGCTGTATTTCGTGGTCATTGCCGCCTTTGTGGTGGGTGTGCTGGTAACGGCTTGTTTCTTCATTCTCGGCCGTATCCGCCTGAGCCTTGAGTCCATCCGGCAGACGCGCCGGGTCAGGGCTCTGGAAAAGGCCTTGGCCGCCCTACGGGCCAAGGCCGGCAAAGACCAGGAAGCGGCGGGCAAGCAGATCAAGGCTTTGGAAACCCAAGTCCAGAAGATGGAGCCGCAGGCCGCCCAGGCTGGCGAGGCTTCCGGCACAGCCGGGTAGGCCGTGTCGCTTTTCAGGCGTCTGCAGCAGGTATTTTCCGGCGCGCCCGCCCCGTCGGCCGACCGCGACCCGGATCTTGCGCCGACCGGTCTTTTCCGCCTGTTTGACGGTGACCCCACGCCTGAAGATGCGGTCATGGCCTTGGCAGACCAGTTCCGTTCACGCGGCGACATTGAAAGCGCCGTACGTCTGCGTGAACGCCTGCTGGCCGGTTTTGCCGGCGGTCCTTTGGCTGCTCTGGTCCACTTCGAGCTCGGCTGCGACTACCGCGGGGCCGGGCTTTTCGACAGAGCCTTGAGCCACTTCAAGGAGGCCGGCCGTCTCGGCTTTTCTTCCGAGCGCATCCGCACCGAGATAGCCCGCATTCATGCCGACTCAGGCGACTTCTCCGCCGCGGCCGACGACTGCGCCGCTTTGGGCAACGCCCCGGGCCGGGCGCATTTTCTCGTACGCATGGCTGAAGAAGCCTCGGCCGGCGGCCAGGAAGAAGCTGCCGGCCGTCTGCTTTCCCGCGCACTTGACGTCTACCCGGCCTCACCCGAAGCCCATCTGTCCCTGGTGGGCATCAGTCTGGCCGGCAGAGACGACGCGGGCGCGGCCGATCGCCTGCACGCCGCCCGCTCTCTTCTGGACGAAGCCGGCAAGCTGCTGCTCTTTGAAGGGCTGCATTCCCTGACCCACTCCAGCTTCGGGCCGGATCTGCCTTCGGGCTTTTTCGCCACTCTGGCCCAGGCCCTGAGCCGTCTACCGGAAAACCGCGATGCCGGCCTGATGGAATGTTACTATTGCGGTCTGTTTTTTTTGTACTGCGATAAACTGGACACCGCCCGTCTCTGGTTCAGCAAGGCTTTGGTGCTGCAACCCGACTTCTGGGCCGCCCGCCTGGCTTTGCTGGAAATTTCCCTGCGCGGGGGCGAGCTGCCGCCCGAAGCGGCCTCGCACGTCACCTTTTTTGTGAGCGAAGGCGCGCGCGCCAGGCGCTTCATCTGTTCCCGCTGCGGTCTGCGCCGGGCGCAAATTTTCTACCATTGCCCGCGCTGCCGCTCCTGGCATTCAGCCATGTTCCGTCACAATCTGCAATGATCGCTCGATGAAAAACGAACAGCCCCGCCTCACGCCTATGTTCGAACAATATTTCGCCATCAAGGCGGAATACCCCGACGCCCTGCTCTTTTATCGGATGGGCGACTTTTACGAACTGTTTTATGACGACGCCGAAATTGCGGCCCGAGAGCTGCAAATCGCTCTGACCAGCCGCAACCCCAATGCCGAAAACCCGGTGCCCATGTGCGGTGTGCCCCACCACGCGGCCGAGAGCTATCTCAACCAGCTTCTGGAAAAAGGCCACAAGGTGGCCATCTGCGACCAGATTGAAGACCCGAAGACGGCCAAGGGTCTGGTCAAGCGGGCCGTAACCATCGTGCGCACCCCGGGCACGGCCGTGGAGGATATTGGGCTTTCACCCAAGGGTCACAACTATCTGGGCGCTTTGTTCTTTGACGCTGAAAAAGGTGCGGGCGGCTTTGCCTGGCTCGAATATTCCACCGGCTCCTGGTCCGGGCTGTACAGCAAAAAAGAGGCCGAGCTCTGGCAATGGGTGCAGAAGATGCAGCCCAGGGAACTGCTGGTGCCGGACTTGCCGGCAGAGGTTTTTCGCCTGCCGCAGAGCCTGGACTTAAGCACAAGCATTCCGGTGCGCCTGCCCGTGCGCAGCGCTTTTGACCGGGCCGCGGCCGAGCGGCGCATTTTACAGGCCCAAAACATCCGCGAACTTGGGGCCATTGGGCTAAACGGCAAGGACGAGTTGGTGCGGGCCTGCGGGGCCATCTTGAGCTATCTGGAGCGCACCCAGAAGCAGGATCTCACCCACCTCGCCCCCTTCGTGCCCCTGAATTTGAGCCGGCACCTGATCGTGGACGAGATCTCCGAACGCAACCTGGAGATCTTCCGCCGCCTGGACGGTAAAAAAGGGTCGGGCACCCTCCTGCATATTTTGGACGAAACCCTGACACCCATGGGCGGCCGGTTGCTGGAAGAGCGTCTGCGCCACCCTTGGCGTGAGGTCCGAACCATTGCCGAAAGCGCCAACGCCGTGGAATTTTTCCACGCCCACGAGGCCAAGCGCCGCGCCCTGCGTGAAGTTTTGGACACTGTCTACGATCTGGAGCGCCTGTCCACCCGGATCACCTTGGGCCGGGCGGCGCCCAAAGATTTTTCCGCCCTCGGGCGCAGTTTGGCCGGTTTGGCCAAGGTACACGGGGCACTGACGGCCGTGCCCGCCGGGACATACGCCGGGGCCGAGGAGGCCGAAGGTCGAACTCTACCGCCGCAACTCTTCCGCATGTATGAAGAATGGGATTCGCTGGAAGATCTGGCCGATCTCCTCGACCGAGCCCTGTTGGATGCTTTACCCAATACGATCACCGAAGGCGGCCTGTTCCGGCCCGGCTACAACGCCGAATTGGACGAACTCCTGGATCTCGTGGAGCACGGTGAAGGCCGGTTGCAGGCCCTGCTGGCCGAAGAACAGGAAAAGACCGGCATTCCGCGCCTGAAGCTCGGCTACAACAAGGTGTTTGGCTACTATTTTGAGGTTTCCAAGACTCAGGTGCAAAGGCTGCCGGAACATTTCATCCGCCGGCAGACCGTGGCCTCGGGCGAGCGTTGCGTCACCCCGGCTTTGCGTGAGCTGGAAGATAAAATGCTGGCCGCCTCGGATCGCCGGAAACAACTGGAATACCGCCTGTTCCAGGAACTGCGCGGCATCGTCGCCCAGGCCAGGTCACGCATCCTGTTCATGGCCGGCCTCATTGCCGCCCTGGATTTCTGGCAGGGCCTGGCCGAATGCGCCAAAAAACATGGCTGGCGACGACCGGAACTGCACGACGGGGCGGAAATTCGCATCCGCGAAGGCAGGCACCCGGTGGTGGAGGCCATGTGCGGCGCCTCGGGCTTCATTCCCAACGATCTGCGCATGGATGACGAGCGCCGCATGCTGCTCATCACCGGTCCGAATATGGCCGGCAAGTCCACGGTGTTGCGCCAGACAGCAATCATCTGTTTGCTGGCCCAGATGGGGGCTTTCGTACCCGCGGCCGAGGCCTCTATCGGTTTAGTGGACCGCATTTTTTCCCGGGTCGGCGCCTCCGACAATCTTGCCCAAGGACAGAGCACCTTCATGGTGGAAATGATGGAAACCGCCCGCATCCTGCGTCAGGCCGGCAAGAAGAGCCTGGTCATCCTGGACGAAATCGGGCGCGGCACCAGCACCTTTGACGGCCTGGCCCTTGCATGGTCGGTGGTGGAAAGCCTGACCCGGCGCGAAGGCGGCATCCGCACCCTGTTCGCCACCCATTACCATGAGCTCACCGCCCTGGAAGGCAGGCTGCCCGGGGTGCACAACATGAACATCGCCATCCGCGAGTGGAACGGCGAGATTGTTTTTCTGCGCCGTCTGGTGCCCGGCCCCTCGGACCGCAGCTACGGCATCGAGGTGGCCAAGCTGGCCGGAGTGCCCCAGGACGTGGTGCGCCGGGCCGGAGAAATACTCAAAATGCTTGAGCAGGCACGGGCCGGGCGTGACCGCACCGAAGCGGCCACAGCCCTGCAACAGTTGTTGCCCGGCCTGGCCGAGCCCGTCCGCAAGCAGCCCGCGCTCATGCCCGAGCCCCGTAAAGAAACCGAGCATCCCCTGGCTGTGACCCTGCGAGATTTGGATACGGATCACCTGACGCCCATCAAGGCCCTGCAACTGATCACCGAATGGAAACTCCTTTGGGGAGGTGAAAGCTCATGAGCATCCGCGCGATAATTTCCCTGGCCCTGCTCTGCCTGTTGTGCGCCTGCGGCAAAGCCGGTCTGCCCGACCCGGGCGATCCCTCAAAAAGTTTTGCCTGGAAAAGCTATGAAGCCAAGCCCATCGGCAATTGTCTGGCTTTTTCCGGCGTCCTTTCCGGGGCCTACAACAACCTGGATTCCTTGCGTCTGGAACTGGAACCCGTGGATGGCCCCGAAGACTGCCCCGGCTGTCCTTTTGTGGCCAGAGACATTGTCGAATTCAGCCCCAGAGAGGCAGGGCTGGAACGCACTACAGGCAATATTTCCTTTTCCTACTGCCCGAATCCGGCTCCAGCCTTTCGCTGGCGTCTGGTGGGTCTGAACGTCTATACCAGCCTGCCCTACGCGGCCACTTCGGTGTGGCTCACCACCATAGTCGAACCGGCTTCACCGGCGGCCCCAAAGAAGTAACGGCTTCGACCGAGGTATCCGCATACATTCGAGCAATTTCATTTTGAAATTGGCTATGAAACCATGCAGATAAATATTCTCACTGTTCTTCTGCTCAAGAAAAAAAGTCGGCTCCGGCCGATTTTTTTTCTTGCCGAAGTCCAGGTCCAATGTTTATATAGAGCAACACAGTGTTTGGAGAGCAAAGATGGTCATCCCTTTTGATGCCTTTTTTTCCCGCCTGTCCAAGGAGACGGACATCCGCACCCAGATGGGTCTGGCCGAGGCGTTGGGGATCAACCGCTCGGCCGTGACCCAGGCCAAGGTGCGCGACGCCGTGCCGCCCAAATGGATTCTTGCTTTGGCGCGGCGCTGTTCCCTTTCGCCGGACTGGCTGGAATTCGGCCGGGGCGCGTCCCGCCCCGCAGCCGAAAGCCGGGAGATCGAGCCGGAAAGAGCTGAAAATCTAGTTTACGTGCCCAAGGTTGAGGTTCGTCTGTGCGCCGGCGGCGGCTCGTTCGAGCACGGGGCCTTCCCGGTTTCCCGGCACCCGTTCCCGCGTGAATGGCTGGCCCGCAAGGGGCGCCCTGCGGAAATGGTTTTTATGGACGTCGTGGGTGACAGCATGGAGCCGGGCATTCTCGACGGCGACATGGTTCTGGTGGATCAATCTGCGGTTCGGTTTGAGCCGCGGGCAATCATGGCCGTAGGCCATGACGATGCCGTGTTCATTAAGCGGGTGCATGTCGGAGCCGGCGGCATTCGCCTGCTTTCGGACAATTCCGCCTATGCCCCTGTGGATTTGGCCGGCGACGAACTCGATACGTTTCGCGTCATCGGCAAAGTGGTCTGGTTGTGCCGTGATTGCCGCTGAACCGCTTTGGGGCGGCTCGGCGCAGCACCGGCGGGAGGCCGGCTACGGTCTTTTTTTTCCGGAAATGTTGCTATTTATAAACATGGAGAATAGTATGCAAAAGCGATTCTGCCTCTGTGGCCGGGTAATCTTCGTCGACTACGTTTCCCGCAACGGAATCTGGAAACCTCTGTTCCTTACAGGAACAAAAACAGTAAAAAAAGACGTTTCCTGCCGTTGCCCCGGCTGTGGCGCGCCCCTGGACATTAACGGTCTACGTTAGATGTCTTGATATATGCAGACATCACGGTAAAACACGATTTCTGCGTTGTCTGGAATATATCATTGCCGCCGTAAATCAGAAACGCTAGGTTTCAATCACTTCTATATCACTCGTCAACTCCAGGAGGATCGCCATGAGCGACCCCAGGGATATGTGGCGTTGCCAAGTTTCCAATTGCGGCTATTTGTACGATCCCGATCGCGGTGATCGCAAGGGCAAGGTTCCCAGGGGAACCAGGTTTGAAGATCTGCCCGGCGACTGGCGCTGCCCCGTGTGCGGCGCAAGTAAGAAGACCTTCAAGAGACTGACCGACACCGAATAATATGATACCCGATCGAAAGCCGCTGCTTTCTTCGATCGGGTGTCCATTTTCAGAGCCGATGAACGTGTTGCTGTTCATCGGCCACTATCTCCGCCCGGGCGAAAAGCCTCAGCTCTTCTTTATTCCGGCCTCCTGCCGATGGTCTCCATAATTTTGGCAAAAACCTCGTCGACACTCAGATCCGAGGTATCAATGATCGTCGCGTCGGGTGCAGGCCGCAACGGCGCAATGACGCGGTTGCGATCCATATCGTCGCGTTCCCGAATCCTTTCGGCCAGATCGACAATATCCACGTGCTGTCCCATGACGGCCAGCTGCATGGCCCGACGCTCGGCTCGAACCAGAGGCCGGGCGTCCAGAAAAATCTTGCGGGCTGCCGAGGGAAAAATCGCCGTGCCCATGTCGCGGCCTTCGGCCACCAGGTCGGCGGTTTCCCCGATATCCCGCTGGCGGTCTTTGAGCACCTCGCGGGCCTCCGGCAAGACGGCCAGGCGGGCCGCTGCCATACCGGCCTCCTCGCTGCGGACCTCGTCCCCCACCACCCGGCCGTTGCACAACAGCCGGGCGCCGGCCCCCACGCCTTCCAGGGCAAAAGCGAACTTCTGCAGAAAATCCGTCAGGGCGTGGCCCCGCAGTTCTTTGCCGTTTTTTTCCACCGCCAGGGCCAAGGTGCGGAACATGGCCCCGGTATCAAGGTAGGCAACCCCCAGAGCGCCGGCCGTGCGTTTGGCCAGGGTGCTCTTGCCCACTCCGGCCGGGCCGTCGATGGTCAGGATGAAGTGTGCGATCACAGGCCGATCTCCGCGTGCAGCAGGTCGAGAAAAAACCTGTTTTCAGCCTCGGTGCCGACGCTGACCCGCAGGTGGTTGTGCAGCCCGTAGCCGGCCAACGGCCTGATGATCAGCCCCTTGGCCAACAGGGCCTCAAATATTTCGCCCGGCGTATGCAGGCAGCTCTCGGGCAGCGAAAATAGTAAAAAATTCGCCATACTCGGCCAGACCCGGCAGCCCAGAGCAGTCAGGCCGTCGGTCAACTGCTTTCGCCCCCTGTGCACGCAATCCAGAGTGGCTTGGCGGAAGGCCGTATCCTTGAGGGCGGCCAGACCGGCCTCTTCGGCCAGGATATTCACGGAGAAAGGCAGGCGCACCCGACGCAGGGCGGCGGCCAGAGCCTGCGGCATGATCCCGTAACCCAGGCGCAAGCCGGCCAGACCCCAGCTTTTGGAAAAGGTGCGCAAGATCACCAGGTTGGGAAACTCGTCGCGTCGGGGCAGCAAGGAATGGGCCGCCTCGTCGTCGGCAAAATCCATATAGGCTTCATCCACCACCAGCAGGCAACCGGCAGGCAGGGAGTGGGCAAAGTCCACGATTTCTTCGGCCGGCGGGCAGTATCCCGAGGGGTTGTCCGGGGTGGTCAAAAAAACCATGGCCGTGTCGGCGTCCACGGCAGCGGCCATGCCCGCCAGGTTGAAGCTGAAATTACCGTTCAGGGGAACCGGACGCATTTCCAGGCCGCAGAGCTTGCTTTGCAGGCGGTAAATACTGAAGGAAGGTGAGGCCATGACCACGTTGTGCAGGCCGGGCGTGGGGCAGACCCGCAGCAGCAGATCGATGACCTCATCCGAGCCGTTGCCGGTGACAATGCAGCCGTCGGGCAGCCCGTGGTGTTTGGCCAGAGCTTCGGCCAGACGAGGGTTGCCGCTCTGCGCGTAGCGAAACGCCATGCCGGCCGCGCGACACACGGCTTCTTTGACCAGGGGCGATGTGCCCAGAGGGTTCTCGTTGCTGGCCATTTTCACCACATTTTCCAACTTGTAGCGCCGGCGAATTTCATCAATGGCCAGGCCAGGACTGTACGGAGCAATGTCCAGTACGGCCGGACGAATGGGATATGCGGTGGACACGGGGAAGCTTCCTCTTGGTTGGCGATGGAAAATCGAAATATTAGCTGTGAACAGTATCGACCGCAAGCCGATCTTTCAGGCGGATGATCCTGGCATAAGACTCTTCCAACCGGGTTTTGTCGATGGCGCCCTCGCGCACCAGTTCCACGAGCACCTTGTGGACCTGCCCTGCCGAGACAAAGGGGGGGCCCTTCTGGTTGTTGCCGAAGAGCAGCACATCCACCCCGGCGTTTACGGCCAGCGCCACGGTTTCTTTCAGGGCGTGGCGATCGGAGATGGCGCCCATTTGCAGATCGTCGGTGATCACCACCCCGTTCCAGCCTAGTTCTTTGCGCAATATGCCGTTGATCACTTTGGCCGAGAGACTGGTCGGCAGATTGGGATCCAGATGCG
Organism: Desulfovibrio sp.; assembly: GCA_031553235.1. GTDB lineage: Bacteria > Desulfobacterota > Desulfovibrionia > Desulfovibrionales > Desulfovibrionaceae > Frigididesulfovibrio. Next base: position 9,552 of record JAVBLS010000046.1, on the reverse strand, counting down.
CCTGGAACAGATGACCAACCATGACCATGCCCGGCTGTCCCGGTTGCAGCAAAGCCCGGTAGGGCTCAAGTTCCTCCCGGGTCCAGGAGCCGGTGATGTCCGGCAGATCCTGATGAGAGTCGGCCTGAGCGCTGCCGTGGCCGGGGAAGTGCTTCCAACAGAACAACACGCCCTGCCCTTCCAGGCCGGCGGCAAAGGCCCGGGCCTGGGTGGTCACAATTTTCGGATCCCGGCTGAACGATCGCCCGAGCGCGCCGATGGCCGGGCTTTGGGGGTTTACATCCAGATCCAGGGAGGGGGCAAAATCCAGATTGATTCCGGCTTCACGCAGCTTTCCCCCAAGGGCGTCGGCCAGAGCCCGGGTTTCGGCCGGTTTCTTCAGGCCCATTTCCTTGGGCGGTGGCATCCCCGGCACCCCATGGGCAGGCAAAAAACGCTGCACCCGGCCGCCTTCCTGGTCCACGCCGATGAACAGCAGCACCCTGGCCTCGGCCTGGAGCATGTCTGTGAGCGCTCTCACCTGCTGCAGGGAGCGGATATTGCGGCCGCGTTGTCCGGTGCGCACGTCGCGCTCAAAAAGGATGACTCCGCCGACGCGGCCGTGCGCCACATCTTTGAACAGAACGCGCAGGTCTTCCGGCTGGGGGGCTTCGCCGGTGCCATGAAAGCCGACCATGATCATCTGTCCGGCCATTTCCTCAACTGTGGCGCCTGCGGCCGGAGAAACGGCCGAAAGACAAAAGAACAGACAGAGAAAGACACGAACAACGTGGCCGAAATGCATGAAACCCTCGCGTTGACTATGGAGCATTCTTATTTTTCAAAGTGGAAATGCTCTACACCAAAGCGGCGGCAAAGAAAAGAAAAGCTCCGGTGAAACCGCCTGCGGCAGAGAAAGCGGCGGGCCGCGACGGCGTTGCTCCTGCGGTGCCGGGGCGCGGGTTACTCCTCCGGCACCAGGGCAATGCCGGCCAGGGGGGGCAATGTCAGGCGCAGGGCAGGTTTGCCGCTCCAATGCTCGTTGGTCGCGTCCAGAGGATAGGGGTTGCCCACGTCGGAACCTCCGTACCAGCGGCTGTCGGAATTGAAGCATTCGCGCCAGCGTCCAGCGTGTGGGCAAGGGGTCAGGTACCCCTCACGGACTATGGGGGTGGCGTTGAAGACCCACATGATCGGTCGCTCGTTCGGTGCGGTGCGGGCAAAGCTATAGACGGATGAGGCATAGTCGGAGCAGTCCAGCCAGGTGAAGCCGGTCCAGTCGTGGTCATGCAGGTGCATAGCCGGCTCGCGGCGAAGGATGCCATTGAGATCACGGACCAAGACCCGAATGCCCTCATGGGCCGGAAAAGAGGTCAAACTCCAGTCCAACTCGCGCGACTCGCTCCATTCGTTCCACTGCCCGAACTCGCCGCCCATGAACAGCAGTTTCTTGCCGGGGTGGGCCCACATATAGGCATACAACAAACGCAGGTTGGCCTGCTGTTGCCACATGTCGCCGGGCATTTTGGAAAGCAGGGCGCCTTTGCCGTGCACCACCTCGTCGTGGGACAGGGGTAAAATAAAATTTTCCGAAAAGGCATAGAGGAAAGAAAAGGTCAGGGCGTTGTGGTGGTGCTTGCGGTAAACCGGGTCTTTGCTCATATAGTCGAGGGTGTCGTGCATCCAGCCCATGTTCCACTTGTAGGTGAAGCCCAGGCCACCGGTGTAAAGCGGCCGGGAAACGCCGGGCCAGGCCGTGGATTCTTCGGCCAGGGTGATGGCGCCGGGGGCTTCGGCATGCACCAGAGTGTTCAACGCGCGCAAAAATTCGACCGCCTCCAGGTTTTCCCGGCCGCCGTACTTATTGGGCAACCACTCCCCTGCCTCGCGGGAATAATCCAGGTAGAGCATGGAGGCCACTGCGTCCAGGCGCAGGCCGTCAAAATGGAATTCTTGCAGCCAATACAGGGCGTTGGCCAGAAGAAAGTTGCGCACCTCATGCCGGCCATAGTTAAAAATCAGCGTGCCCCAGTCGGGGTGGCTGCCCAGACGCGGGTCTTGGTGCTCATACAGGGCCGTGCCGTCAAAGCGGGCCAGTCCCCAAAAATCTTTGGGAAAGTGGGCCGGCACCCAGTCGAGGATCACCCCCAGGCTGTTTTGGTGGCAGCTATCGACCAGAAAACGCAGGCCGTCGGGGTCGCCGAAGCGGGAACTGGGCGCAAAATATTGCCCGGTCTGGTAGCCCCAGGACTGATCCAGGGGGTGCTCGGCCAGGGGCATGAACTCGATGTGGGTGAAGCCAAGGTCACGAACGTACGGAACTAGGTTTTCGGCCAGTTCGTGATAGGAGCAAAAGGGCCGGACCACGTCGCCATGTCGGCGCCAGGAACCGGCGTGAACTTCGTAGATGGCCATGGGCCGGTCCAGGTGCGGACCGGCCTCGGCCCGGGTCCGCATCCACGCCTGATCATTCCAGGCATGTTCGCCCAACCCCCAAGCCACGGCCGCCGTGCCCGGGCGATATTCGCAGAAAAAAGCAAAGGGATCGGTTTTGTAAATGATGTGGCCGTCCGCCCCCTTGATGCCGATCTTGTAGAGCATCCCTTTCTCAATGCCCGGCACAAAAGCCGCCCAGATGCCCGAGGCCCCCACAGGATAAAGGGGAATCTCTCCCCAGGCCCAGTAGTTGAATTCCCCGGTCAGGTACACTTCGCGGGCGTTGGGCGCCCAGACGGCGAAGCGAAAGCCCCGTTCGTCCCCATCACTCATGGGGTGGGCGCCGAGTACCCGGTACAAGCCCAAATGCCGTCCCTGCCCGAAAAGATGCAGGTCAAAAGGCTCAATGAACAGAGTTCGGCTCTGCATCAAAAACGCTCCCGTTCGAGCTTGGCGTAAAGTTGCAGGTATTCACCGGCCGCGCGCTCCCAGGTGAAGGCCCGGGTCATGGCCCGCTCAACCATGCCTTGCCAAGCGTCCGAATCGGCGGTCCAGAAATCGACGGCGTTTTTTGCGGCCGCATACAGTTCGCCCGGGGTACTGTTCATAAAGATGAAGCCCGTCGCGTTGGGCGAGGGCCAGGCCTCAATGGTGTCGCACAGGCCGCCCACGGCCGTGGCCACAGGCGGAGTGCCGTAGCGCAGGGCGTACATCTGGGTCAGACCGCAGGGCTCGTAGCGCGAGGGCATGAGAAAGATATCCGCACCCGCCTGGATGCGGTGGGCCATTTCCTCGGTATAGCCGACCACGGCGGCCACCCTGCCCCGGTATGTTTCCATCAGGTCCAGGGCCTGGGCCTCATGTTCCATTTTGCCTTCGCCCAGGGAAATCACCCCCACGTTCAATTCCATCAGACGCGGGATGATCGCGTTGAGCAGGTCGATGCCCTTCTGGCCCCGAAAACGGCCGATGAAACCAAGGACGGGTCTGTTGAGCAGATGTTCGTCCAGGCCGAGATCCCGAATCAGCGCCTCTTTGCATTCTCTTTTGCCCTTGAGGTTCTCGGCCGTATAGCAGCAGGGCAGAAAGTAGTCGTCGCCCGGGTTCCAGACGTTATAGTCGGCTCCATTGAGGATGCCGTGGAGATCGAGCTCACGTTTGCGCAAAATGCCGTCCAGGCCGCAGCCGAATTTCTCTGTCAGAATTTCGCGGGCATAGCTCGGGCTGACCGTGGTCACGGCATCGGCATAGGCGATGCCGCCCTTAAGTAGATTGAAGTCGCCGAAGTATTCCACTCCCTCCATGCTCCAGGCTTCGGCCGGCAGGCCGCAACCGTCGAACAAGCGGGAGGAGAAGCGCCCCTGAAAGGCCAAGTTATGGATGGTCAGCATGGTGGAGGTGTGGGCCCAAAAAGGATTGGCGCGGCGCAAAAAGTGGACGTACGCCGGCAAAAGCGCGGTCTGCCAGTCGTGGCAATGCACCACCGAGGGCGGCGTGCCCAGGCGGCGAATCAAGGCCAGAGCGGCCCGGCAGAAAAAGACGAAGCGCTCGGCGTTGTCGAAGTAGTCGCCTTTGTGGGTGTTGTAATAGTTGCGCCGGTCGAAATATTCACCCCGATCGATGAAGTATACGGTCATGCCGTGGTAGTCGGTTTCATAGACGTCGGCGGTGATCGGCGCCCAGGGATAGCCCACGGGCATATCGGTGATGGACAGGCGCAAATGATACTCGGATGTGCTCACCCGGCCGTAGAACGGGGTGATCACCGAGGTGGGCGCGCCGGCTTCGTGCAGGGCGGACGGCAGGGCGCCAAGCACATCACCGAGGCCTCCGCTCTTGGAGAAAGGATAAATTTCGGAAGTGATCAGAAAAACCGGTTGCATGCCGGCCTCCTCAATGTCGCGTTCAGGCGTTCAGATCTTTACTGCCGAGCATCAAATAGGAGCGTAAAATATCGCCGTGATCAAAGGCCAGGTCGCCGGGCAAGGCATTGATGAAAAAAAAGCGGGCTTCGGCGGCATCGTCGCCGCCGTTGATCGCCTCCGGGTTTTCCGCCTCGGCGGCGAACACGGTGCTGATGGTATGTTTGCGCGGGTCACGCGAAGGATGGGACCACACGCCCACCAGAGAGGTCAGACGCACCTTCAGGCCGGTTTCCTCCAGGGCTTCGCGCACGGCGGCCGCTTCGACGGTTTCGCCGTAATCCACAAAGCCGCCCGGCAGCGCCCAGCCAAGCGGGGAAAAACGTCTGCGTACCAGCACCACCCCTTTCTCAGGGTGATGGACGATCACATCCACCGTGGGCAGGGGATTTTTGTGACCAGGCAAAATTTTGCCGCAAAACGGACAAAAAACATCCGCCACCGCCCTCTCCTTGTTCCGTCCGGTGAGCCCGGCTGATTCCACGTCTAAAGAATACCCGTTATGAGTTATAAAAACAAGTCGTTATAACGTCCGATGATCTTTTTCCATCTCTTCCACGGCAAAGCCGGCGCTACGCAGGGCCTCGGCCGAAATCGCACCCGGCCGCAGTATGCGCACCACAGGGCCGTCGCGACCATCCACCACGTCCAGTACGCTCGAAGGCAGGCCGCCGTGCGGGGCCGGTCCGTGTTCAAAGATGCCGGCCACGCCGGGGGCGAGTTCCGGGGCCAGATCGGCCGGAACGGCCACCGAAGCGCCGCCGCTCAAGTTGGCACTGGAGGCCGAAAGGATCAGCCCGCAGTCTTCGCGCAGAACGGCCGGAGCCGGGTGCGGAGAATAGCGCACGGCAATGCGCCCTGCTCCGGCTGTGAGCAGGTCCGGCACTTCCGGCCTGGCGGGCAGGATCACAGAAAGGGGCCCGGGCCAGAAAGCCTCCATGACATTGAAGGCGGTTTCCGAAACAAAGGCGGCCACCGTGTTCAGGTCTTCCCGGCGGGAAATGATCACCGGCAATGGCAGGTGCAGAGCGCGCCTCTTGATGCTGAAAATCAGCCCCACGGCGTCGGGATTCATGGCGTCACAGCCGAGGGCGTAAAAAGTTTCTGTGGGATATATGACCGCCCGGCCTTCCCGCAGGGCCGCGCAGGCCTCTTCCAAGGTGAGCCTGGGGAAAATCATGATCGGCGCTCCTGTGTTTGCGTTTTTCCTGGTTCCGACATACTTCTTTTCGTCGACAAAGGGAATTCTCCCCTGAGTCACAAGGGAATGGCCATGAAAGACATCGTGATTATCGGAGTGGGCAAGATCAAGACTCCCTTCTGGAAGGAGGCCGCAGCCCACTATTGCGACCGCTTAAACCGTACGGGCCGGCTTGAGTTGATTCAGGTGCACGACGCCGACCCGGCCCTTCCCCTGCCCGTCCGCCGGGAACGCGAGAGCCGGGCCCTGCTGAAACGTATCCCGCCGGGGCGTGAGGCCATCGCCTTGGACGAAACCGGCAAATCAATGAGCTCGGAAGCGTTTGCCCGCCTGCTGCAGAGTCTGGCCGAGACCGGGCGGCCACCCTGCTTTCTTGTAGGCGGCCCTTACGGTCTGGACCAAACCGCGCGGGCAGAGGTAGACCACCTGCTTTCCCTGAGCCCCATGACCTTCACCCACGAAGCCGCTCTGGTCTTTCTTCTGGAACAGATCTACCGCGCGGGGCAGATCCTGGCGGGAACGGGCTACCATCACTAGAGCAATGTTATTTTGAAATTGTCTATGAAACCATATTAACAACGGGCTTCCGAACGAGCCGGCAAGCGTCCTTGGCGTGGCTGTCGGAGCAGATGAACATTTCCAATGTTATCTGCTCTAGAGGCCACGCTTTTGCCCACCGGCTTCATCTCCCGCCCCTGGAACAATCACCGCACTTCAAACACCCTGGCGTAGGTATTGTCGAAAACCAGCTTGAAGTACGGAGAGAAACGCGGGTCATCCTTGTCGCAAAGCAGCAACTGGACCATCAAGGTGTTGTAGAAAACGTCGTCCATGGCGATCTTGTCGTTACTTTCCACTGCCGGATGTACCTGTTCGAGGTCGTCCCACCAACTGCTCAGCGGGTCGGCCATGAAATGCCGGCGAAAGTTTTCTTCCTCGTCGAGCCGAGGAGGATTAAAAATGAAGTGAAAGCCGCCCTGGCGACCGGGATACTGGCGCACCGTCAGGCCTTGGGCGTCAAACACCGCAATACTGCCCACCTTCAGAGTTTTTCCGCCGTCGGCCTGAATCAGCCCGGTGTCCAGGTTGTAGGCCAGGGCCGTATCCAGATTGTTCATATACGAGCCTGAGCTTGCGCGTGTTTCAAAATTCCAGGAGCCGTATTGCGAGACCCAAACCCCGAGGCGCAGCAGATCAAAGCTGACCACCAGGTACTGCGTTCCTTTGGCCTCGATCAGCGGTTCATTTTTGTCCCCCAGACGACGCATGAGATCCTGGGCGCCTTTGGCGTCCAGATCGTGGAACACTTCGCCTAGGTCGTTGCCTTTGAGCGCGGTGTACTTGATTATCTGCCGGGCAAAACGCGGGTCGGCCGTGGTGTAGACGGCCGCGGGCAGAAAGAGCGAGGGGCCGCCGTGGCGTGCCCCGTCGGCGATGGTCCGGCGCTGGGCGAAATGATGCGTGGCATAGCCCCAGTCCCACCAGTTCCAGACCAGGGAATCCACCGGGCTGTGCTCTTTCAGATAACTCAGGGCCTGGGCCTGGCTTTGGGTCAGGATCGGTCCCTGGGTGACCAGGGGGATGAGATCGGCCAGGGGCCTGCAAAAAAACAGGGCCAGCATGGCCGAAACCACAAAGGCCGCGAGCCGGCGCAGTAAGGCGAAACGGCTCTGGGGGTCGAAAACCAGTCGCTGCACGGCGCCCGAAGTCTTGCGGGACGCGAGCCGGGCTAGGCGCTCCAGAGCCTCGGAAACATCCAGGCTCAAGGCAAGAAGCAGCGGCGGCGCGCCGAACATGGACATGCGGCCGCCCATCTTCATGCTGAGCAGATACAGGGCCGCCAGAGGGGCGAACCACCACATGACCGGCGTGGTCCAAAGCCTGCGGACGAAAAGAATCAGGGCCAGAAGCCCAAGCCAGCGGGCCGGGTAGACATGCAGCAGCAACTCGGGAAACTCCACAAGCTGCGTTTCAATGATCGAGCGGTTTACCGAGGGAAAGACCAGCACATCGCCCACCGCCGCCCCGGTGCTGGTGACGTCGCCGCTGCGGTGGGCGTATGAGAGAAACGAGTCGTACAAGGCGCGGCCCACTTCGGAATTCAGTAAAGCCGGCAGCACGATCACCAGCCAGAGCAACAGGATGACCCAACGCCGGCGCAACAGGGACCGGATCCAGGCCACGGTCTTGGGTTCGTTTTGGCGCTCCTCGGGCACGACCAGCAGGGCGTGGAGCATGGCCGCCACCATTCCCGGCAGCCCCCAAAGCAACGGCAAGACGTGACACAAGGCCCCGCGCAGCAATGCCCGGCGCGTTCCACGCAAGCCGCAGACGACGATCAATAAGGGGAAGAGCAAGGCGGAAAAGCGCGTCAAATAAGGAAACAGCGAATGCCATTCCTGGGTTTGCCAACCAAACAGCCCGGATAGAATGAGCAGACCGAGCCACGGCAAGGTCAGGGCGCTCTCGGCCGCCGTTGCCGCATCTGCCGGCGGGCCGCCCGGCAGACCTGCCGGAATCTCTCTGCCACCCGCCTTTACGGCCCTGCGCAACAATGCGGCCGGGGGAAAGGTCCGGCGGTACAGCCAGATGCCGGGCACCACCCCCAAGAGCACGGCAAAGGGCAGGACCACCAGATCGGTGTCGAAATACCCCAGCAGGGTACGCCCCAGAAAGCTTGGAGCCAGAGAGGTCAGGGTTCCGGCCACCAGCCCGGCACAGGGACGCCCCATGCCCCAGGCCCAGAGAAAGACCGTGGTTCCGGCCAGAGCGCCCAGGTACAGGGGCAGGTAAAAGGCCTCTTCGGCCGGGGGCAGGCCCGCCAAATTGGCGCAGTGGCGCAGGAGTTCCGCCAAAGGGTGCCCGACGCCGAACTCAAAGCCCTCGGCCCCGGCCACCCAGTGATAGGCATCGTGGGTGGCGAGCAGATGTTCGCCCCGCAGAAAGAAACCGCCGAAATCCCAGAACGGCAACTCAAGAATACGGAAGATCAGGGCAATGCCGAAGGTCAGCAAAAAGCCGGCCGCCAGAGTGGCGGTGCGTCCCACACCGGTTTGAGCGCCGCCGAGGGGCGCGGGAGAAAAGTCGCCGGAGCCGGACACCGGCATGAAAAAATCACGGAAGTTCCAAGTGGACATGCCTACCCTCAGGCGGGAAGATTGGAGCTGCGGCGAACAGCCCACAGCCGACGAAGCGTGCTGCTTACACTATACTCCCCTTCCGCCTCGCCTGTCCATCCGTCGGGAAAAGATTCGGGCAGAGGGGTCAAGGTCAGGAACACGGCCAGGCCGCCGGGGGCAATGAGGGTTTGAGTCAGTTCCAGCACTTTTTCCCAGGGCATGAACGCCCGACTGATAATCAGATCGGCCGGCGGCATTTTGCCGGACAGGGTTTCGGCCCGGCCATGGAAAACCGCCACCCCGGGCAGGGGGATCACTCCCAGAACGGTACGCAGGAATAAGGCGCGCTTTTCTCTCGCTTCCACCAGCACGTGCCGGCCTTTTTGCCGCACCAGACGCAGGGGAATGCCGGGCAGGCCGGCGCCGGCGCCGAGATCCAGGCAAAGGGGCGACTCCGGCAGGGGCAGGCGGTCCAGAAACAAGGCCAGGTGAAAGCTGTCCAGGATCAGGTTTTCCAGCACCTCCGGCCATTGGCCCGGCCCCACCAGGTTCATGGCCCGGTTCCATTTGAGCAGAATTTCCAGATACCGGTGCACCCCCTCCAGAGCGGAGTCGGAGAGCGGAAAATTCGGCATCAGGCCGGTCCAGGCGCGGCGCAGGGCCTCAAGCGTAAGTGGTGGCGTGTCCATGTCGCATGGCAATAGCCCCAACCGACCGCCGGAGCAAGAATTTTATACTGTCCCTATTGCCCGGGTCAGGGCTGACGCATCTAAAAAAAGTCTATAAACATGAGGAATGAAAAGCACACACGAAATAGCGATTGAAGTATTCCGAATTTTACCCGACCCACGTGTGGAGCGAACGAAGGCACACAGCCTTGAAGTTATTATGTTTG
>JAVBLS010000015.1:0-129832 GCA_031553235.1 Desulfovibrio sp. | reverse complement strand
TATTGCGAGGCATAAAATCCAGAACCCATGAAGACCTCTTTGCAGGAGTTGGAAAAGCCCTGGACCGCGTTTCTGCAAGCGATGCCCAAGGCTGGTTCAAGTCTTCTGGTTATATACAATTTTAAAGTTGAAATGCTCTAGCGGCTACAGCCCGTTGCGGACGTTGGTCGGCTTGCCGTTCATGAAGTTGACGATGTTGTCGAACACGCCCTGCATCAACCGGGTGCGCGACTCCACCGAGGCCCAGGCGATGTGCGGGGTGATCAGGCAATTGGGCGCGGTGCGCAGGGGATTGGCATCCGGCATGGGCTCCACGCCGACCACGTCCAGGCCGGCGCCGGCAATGACGCCTTGGTGCAGGGCCTCGGCCAGATCGGCGTCATTGACCACCGGCCCCCGGCCGCAGTTGATCAGGTAGGCGGATTTTTGCATGGTCCGCAACAGATCCCGGTTGACCATGCCCTGGGTCTCCGCACTTAGGGGGCAGTGGATGGTCACGGCGTCGGACTCGCGAAAGAGCGTGGCCAGATCGGTGAAAGCAAAGGGAGTATATTCCGGGGTCGGCTTGGGGCGGGGCGCGTGAGCCAGAACGTTCATCCCCATGTGATGGGCCACGCGGGCCACGGTGCTGCCGATGTCGCCATAACCGACCACGCCCAGGGTCTTGCCGTGCATCTCGACCACCGGGGTCTTGCCGAACCAGAAGTGCCGGCTTTTGCTCCATTCGCCGGCGGCCACGGCCGAGGCGTGGGTGCAGATGCCGCCGGCCAGACTGAAGAGCAGGGCAAAGACGTGTTGCACCACTGCCGGTGTGGAATAGGCGGGCACGTTGCAGACGGGAATTTTGCGGGTCGCGGCGGCGGCGCCGTCCACCTGATTGTAGCCCGTGGCCAGGGTGCCGATGTAGGTCAGCTCCGGCGCGGCCGCGATATGCTCGGCGGTTATCTCCACCTTGTTGGTCAACACGATGCTCGCGCCTTTAATCCGTTCCGTGACCTCACCGGGCTTGGTGCTCTCGAATACCCGCACGCTGCCGAGAGAGGCGAAATCCGGCCAGGAAATATCGTCGCCGATGCTGCCGGCGTCAAGAATAACGATGTGGTTGTTGCTCATCTTGCGCTCCTTGTTGTCGGGAGGATAGCGTGTCGCCATGTGGCGGTCCAGCGGAAAAGGGGTGTCGTTGCGACCGGTTTTTACCATTTTTTGAAGATCAGAAAGGTGGCCGCAACCATCAAGGCAAAGCCGGCCACATAGTTCCAGCGCAACTTTTCGCCAAAGTACAGGATGGAAAAAACCATAAAGACCGTGAGTGAGAGGATCTCCTGAATAGTCTTTAACTGGGCGGGATTGAAATAGCCGTAGCCGGCCCGGTTGGCCGGCACCTGCAGGCAGTATTCGAAAAAGGCGATGCCCCAACTGACCAGGATGACCACGGGCAGGGGCGAAGCCCGGAATTTCAAATGGCCATACCAGGCGAAGGTCATGAACAGATTGGAAAGGGTCAGCAGGCCGATGGTGACCAGCGGTGTGGGCAGGTTGGCGAACATGGGAGCTCCGTTTTTTTCGGCTCATACGCCTTTTTTTGAACTTGGCAAGAAAGTCGGCGCCAAGGGCTTTTATTTACCTATAATCGTGATATATATAATGTGTATTCTGTTTCTCCTGTATGTGTCTCAATCCCTGGAGGGATGCATGCGGATTTTTTACCATCTGAGTTCGTATATCAGCCATCGCGAAGCCGGGCTGGAATACGTTCGTTGCCTGGAATCGCTCGGGCATGAAGTTGTGCTGCAGGCAGATGGACTGCCGGGATGTTCCGTAGTCATTCTGCACGATGATCCCCTGGCCTTGCCGGGTATACTTGCCTCGTTGCCGGATCTTTCCGGCAAACGGGTCATTGCCTATTGCGTCTGGGAAGGCTCTCTGCTGCCGGAGCGTTACGTCGATATTCTTGCTCACTTTAGAGAAATATGGACCTGTTCCGACTGGGTACGCCGAACTTTCGCCTCCCTGCCGGCAAAAGTGCGGGTCTTGCCGCATGTGGTGCGTCGGCCGCGTTTTTCGTCGGACGATCTGACTTTTGCTCGTCATGCCGTGGGCGAGGAGGGGGCGTTTCTTTTTTTCTCCATTGTCGACGGCATCAACCCTCGTAAGAACCTCATAGGCCTGCTCGGCGCCTTCAACCTTGCCCGCAATTCCTGCCGTCTGCCCATGCGCCTGGTGCTCAAGCAGTATCGCCTGGAACTGAATCTCTCCGGTCTGCCCGGGGTGTGTTCTCTCCACGGCGACTACACGAGCGGGCAAATGGCCGCTTTGCACGTCGTTTCCGGGGCCTATGTCTCGGCCCATCATGCCGAGGGCTGGGGCCTGGGGCTCTCCACAGCCATGGCCTTTGGCAAGCCGGTCATTGCCACGGGCTGGTCCGGGAACATGGAGTATATGAACGGCATCTGTTCCCTGCCTGTACCCTACGAGCTTGGCCCGGTGTCGTCCGACATGTGTCGGCGTCTGCCGTTGTTCACTCCGGAGATGCAGTGGGCCGAACCGGACATTCGGATCATGGCCGAATTCATGTGCCGCGTTGCCGAAGGGCGCATTCCCGAAGACCTGCCCCGCAAAGCAGCAGCCGCGGTTGAACGTTTTGGCCCGGAGGCTGTGGGGCGCCGCTTGCAGGAGCTTTTGCAGGAGGCGCATGAAGAGCCGGTCGCTGCTTGTGTGGCTGTCGAAAGTCGTATATAATTGAAAAATATAAATTTTTAGAACGGACCAACATTGAAAATGTTCATCTGCTCCGGCGGACGCGCAAGCGGACTGCGGATCGCGACCATGCGGAGTATACTTTCGAATCCCCGGCAGTGCCGCCGGCCCATTGACCTTCGCAGCCCTTATTTGCTTGCGGGCTCGTTAGGAAGTCCGTCGGCAATATGGTTTCATAGGCAATTTAGAGCATCTCACACTTGAAATGCTCGCAAGGATTTGTCGGCAAATCCGTGCCGACAAATAGGTGTAGGCGGGCTTTGCCCGCCGTTAAGCGACTATTTGAAGCGTAAACTGCTCTAAAAGTTAAATTGCTCCAGACAAAGATTCAGGAGCCGCCATGCGTTCTTCTCTTTTGCTGCGCACCCCCGATCCCGCCGAGTATCCGGCGCTTCTGGCTTTGTGGGAGCGTTCGGTCCGGGCCACCCACCATTTTCTTACTCCGGAGGATGTGGATTTTTTCCGTCCCCTGGTGCTTGAGGCTTTTCCTCAGGTGGATTTGACCGTTGCTTATGCGTCCGAAGGCCGGCCCGTCGGGTTTATGGGCTTGCACGGCAGTGCCCCGGACAAAGTGGAGATGCTCTTTGTGGACCCGCCCTTTTTTCGTCAAGGGGTGGGCCGGTTGCTGCTTGATCAAGCCGTGGCCGAAGGCGCCGCGCAACTGGACGTGAACGAGCAGAACCCCGGGGCCCTGGCCTTTTACCAAGTTTTTGGCTTTCAGGTTACGGGGCGTTCTGCTCTCGATTCCACCGGCCGTCCTTTTCCGTTGCTGCACCTGCGCCTTGCCTCGACCGGCAAAGCGGGGTAAAAACGGCGGAACGTCAGGCTTGGAGAAATATTGCCATGTGTCTTGCCATACCCATGAAGATTGTCGAAATCCGCGAGGATGACATGGCCCGTTGCCGAGTGGGGCAAGGGGAAACCTATGTGGATGCCTCGCTGGCCCTGCTGCCAGAGCCGCCTGCCCTCGGCGACTACGTCATTGTCCATGCCGGCTTTGCCCTGCGCGCCTTGGACCCGGCCGATGCCGAAGAAACCCTCAAGCTCCTGCGCGAGATCGCCGAAGCGGCCCGGCCGGAAGATTTTTAGCGCTCTTAAGGATAAGCCGTTCCCTTGTCTCTTCGGCAAGGGCGTCACTTTCCCGCACCCCTCAATGACAAAAATCCGCGCCATGCACGGATTTTTGTCATTATCGTATGGCGAGAGCATCATCGGATGTTCGCCTCTGGCAGCTCTGCTCCGAGCCTCGTTGCCCGCACCCGCTCGAAGTGGGGCAGTACGCGGAAGCGGATGAGCAGAGCGGCCACAACCATGAAAGCCGCCATGAGCAGAAAGACGAAAGTCCAGCCGGTCGTGTCGTAAAGGGCGCCGGTGATCAGCACGCCGCAGAAGATACCCGATTCGAAGAAGGTCATCAGGGTGGCGTTGGCGCCGCCGCGTTTTTCCGGCGGCACCATGTCGTTGACCATGGCCATGAGAATGGGCACGCACAGGCCGTCGCCCACGCCCTGAAGCAGGGCCGAGGCGAAGAACAGGGCCGGGCTTTTGAACAGGGCCATGAAGATCAGGCCAAGGGTCAGGAGCAGCAGGGAGATACCGAGAATGCGCCTGGGGCCGCGCCGGTCGTACATTTTGCCGCCGAGCAGGCGCGAGGCCGCGGTGCCTGCGGCAAAAAAGGAGAAGAACAGGGTGGGCGAGGCGTGCAACTCGTTTTTCGCATACAAGGCTGCGTAGTTCATCAGGGTACCGTACGACAGGGTGACGAAAAAAGTTGCCGAAGCCACGGGCAGGGCGGTTTTTTCCAGGCTGCGGCGCACGGAAAAGCGCCGGCGTTCCAGCTTGACGGCCGGGAAGTGCAGGCGCAGCACCGTGAGCCAGCCAAGCAGGCTCACGAGCCCGGCGGCGATGAACAGGGCGTCGAAGCCGCGCGACTCAACCACGAACAGGCCGCAGGCCGGGCCCACGGCCATGGCCAGGACCATGAACAGGCCGTACCAGCCGATGCCTTCGCCTCGGCGGGACGGCGGGATGAGATCCACGGCCGTGGTCCCGGCCGCGCCGATGACCGTGCCCCAGGCCATGCCGTGGACCAGGCGGAGAGCCCCGATGCCGAGCACGCCGTTTATGGTGGGGTAGAGGAAAAACAAGGCCCCGAACAGGCAAAATGCGGGCAGATATACGGCGCGCCGACCCAGGGTGTCCAACCAGTGCCCGGCCAGGGGACGGGCAAAGATGGCCGAAATGATGGAGCAAGCGGCCAGGATCCCGAGCAGCGGGCCGGAAAGGCCCAGGTGCTTTTCCAGAAAAAGGGTGAAAGTGGACATGGCCGCGTAAAAGGCCATGACCATGAGCAACTGCCCGAGGCAAATCAAGGTGAAGTCTCTGTTCCAGAGACGATCGGGGGTGTCCATAATGTCGAAATGCTTTACGCCGCGTTAGGGCAAAGCGCAAGGCGCGGCTGAAGTTTTCAGGCCCGCTTTCCGCCGCCGGCGGTAAAATAAAACACAGCCACTCTAAAATAAGAAAAAAATAATTAAAGTCGACAAAAAAATTCCGACATGATGGTATGAAATAAGACTTTTTCATGTGTTTTTAAGTAATTTATTCTGATAATTCGAATAATTACAGATCTTGCGAGGTTTTTTCTCCTCATGTACGACAGATAAAACATACCGTGCTGGGAGGAGTACCGATGCAGCGACAGAAATCCAACGACGTTTTGGCCACGACCAACCGGGGCACTCCGGCCGAGTCCGGCCTCTGTACCCTGTGCCGCGCCGACTGCGCCGGCAAGTGTGAAACCTGGCTTTCCTGCCTGAAAGGCCGTGAGACCCTTTATCCCCGCGACTACGGCACAATTACCGCCGGGGCCGACACCTATCCGCCCACGGGCGTGGGCTACGGTTCTCTGCGCATTCAAGGCCGCTGCTATGGCGCCCACGGCGCTCCCGAAAGCGCGGCCCGCGGCGACGTGCTCTTCACCGACGTTTTTCTTGAGACGGAATTCGGCGCGGCCAAAAAGATCAAATGTCGCTATCCCTTTATCACCGGCGCGCTCGGGTCCACCACCATCGCGGCCCGCTACTGGGACTCCTTCGCTTCCGGCTGCGCCCTGTGCGGTATTCCCATGGTTGTGGGCGAAAACGTGGTGGGCATCGACCCCAAAGCGGAGTTCAAGAACGGCCGGGTGGTCAAGGCCCCGGAATTGGACCGGCGCATCGAGTCCTACCGCCGCCGGCAAGACGGCTACGGCGCCATTTTTATCCAGATGAACGTCGAGGACGCCCGCAACGGCGTGGCCCAATATGTGCTCGAAACCTACGGCGACGAGGTGGTCATCGAGCTGAAGTGGGGACAGGGCGCCAAGGACATCGGCGGCGAGATTTCGGTTACCGACATTGAGTACGCGGCTTTTCTCGAAAAACGCGGCTACCTGGTGGACCCCTCGCCTTCAAGCGAACAGGCCCGGCAAGCGATCAAAGACGGGGTCATCCGCCATTTTGCCCGGCACAGTCGGCTCGGTTATACAAATTTGCATCGCCACGATCAGGTCTGCGAAGATTTTCTTAAAACCGTTGCCGATCTGCGCGCGCTCGGTGCGAGCCACATCACCCTGAAGACCGGGGCCTACGACATGGTCGGCCTGGCCCTGGCCCTGCGTCTGGCTGCCCAGGCCGGCCTCGACCTGGTCAACGTCGACGGCGCCGGCGGCGGCACCGGCATGAGCCCCTGGGACATGATGGAAAACTGGGGCGTTCCGGCCCTGCTGCTGCACGCCAAAGCCCATGAATATGCCGGCATCCTCGCCGCGCGCGGCCTGCGGCCGGCCGATATGGCCTTTGCCGGCGGTTTCGCTTCCCCGGCCGCCATCTTCAAGGGCCTGGCCCTGGGCGCGCCCTTTACCAAGATCATCTGCATGGGCCGGGCCATGATGATTCCCGGCTTTCTCGGCGCCAACATTGAAGGAGTGCTTCGTCCGCAACGCCGCGAAGCCGTCTTCGGCAACTGGGATCAGTTGCCGAAGACCGTTTCCGACATCGGCCTGACCCCGGAAACCATCTTTGCCGGCTGGCACGACGTGCAGCAGAAGGTCGGCAAAGACGCCATGGCCGACCTGCCCTTTGGCGCCGTGGCCATGTGGACCCTGCTCGACAAACTTGGCGCCGGGCTGCAGCAGTTCATGGCCGGAGCCCGCAAGTTCACCCTCGACCGCATCGACCGCGACGATATCGTCGCCGTCAACCGCGAAACCGAAAAAGAAACCGGCATCGTCTATGTCACCGATACCCTTGACGAACAAGCTAAAGCCATTTTGAAGAGCTAGGGGAATATCGGGGGGACTCCACCCTTCGAACCCCCTGCCGGGGATTGCGTCTCCCGGCCCCCACATGCGAAGGCCGTTTCCCGCGGAGCGGAAAACGGCCTTCGCCGTGACGGTTCCAAGGGATAATCCCCTTGGCGGAGGGGGGCGGTGGAGCAGCCTCAGTTATTTTTTCACCACAACAGCTTTGGTGATGATCACGGGGTCGACGGGTACGTCGTCATGCCAGCCCTTGCTGCCCGTTTTGACTTTTTCGATGGCGTCGACGACATCGGTGCCCTTGATCACCTTGCCGAACACACAATAGCCCCAGCCGGCCACGGATTCGGACTTGAAGTTGAGGAAGTCGTTGTCTTTGGCGTTGATGAAGAATTGGGCCGTGGCCGAGTGCGGGTCTTGAGTCCGGGCCATGGCCACGGTGTATTTGAGGTTCGGCAGGCCGTTGTTGGCTTCGTTCTTGATGGGGTCATGGGTCGGCTTTTCCTTCATATCCGGAGTCATGCCGCCGCCCTGGATCATGAAGCCCGGGATGACCCGATGGAAGATGGTGCCGTCGTAGAAGCCTTCTTCAACATAGCGTTTGAAGTTGGCTGCGGTGTTGGGCGCCTTTTCCGTGTCCAACTCGATTGTGACGTTGCCTTTGGTGGTTTGCAGTTCGATCAAAACGGGCTCCTTTTTGGCCTGGGCCGCCAGGGCCTGCATGGGCAGGCAGAGCAGCAGGCAGAGAATGAAGAGGATGCGCATGGGGTTTCCTCCTTACGGAAATTGCCGGAAGGGCCGGCTTTCGGGCGGTGTACCGTAAAAGCCGGTCCGGAGCAAATTTGCTTACGGCAGGGTCATTGCCGGAATCACCATTACCAGTTGAGGGTCGTTTTGAAGGCTCTTGCCAGCTCCTCGACGTTCAGGCGGGCAATTTCTTCTTCACCGCGGCAGAGTGTCAGTTCGTCGGTGTCGGCGGTGTTGCCGATCAGGGCGGCGTCACGGCCGAGGTGTACGGCAAAGAGCTCCTGGAAAGCCGGGATGTGCTTGCGCGGCACGGTGACCAGCAGGCGCGAGGCCGACTCGGCATAGAGCAGTTCGGTCAAGGAAGAGACGTCCCGTTGTGGTGTCCGTTCCAGGTTGATGCGCGCGCCCATGCGGCCGGCCAGGGCCATTTCGGCCAGGGCCACGGCTAGGCCGCCGTCGGACAGGTCGTGGCAGGCGGAGACGAGCTTCTGCCGGATAGCCCGGTGCAGCAGGCGGTAGCGCTCGCGGGCCGCAAGCAGATCTACTTCGGGCACGGCGCCGCCGAAAAGCCCGAGCTCGGCGGCGATTTCCGAGCCGGCCGTCTCCGGCAGGGTCGGGCCGAGCAGATAGATGGCCTCGCCGCTTTTTTTGAAGTCCGAGGTCACGGCCAGGTTCACATCCGGAATGTACCCGAGCACAGAGAACAGCAGGGTAGGCGGAATGGAGATCTTGGCCCCGCCGCCGGTGTAGTCGTTCTTCATGGAGTCCTTGCCCGAGATGCAGGGCACTCCGAAGCCCAGGCAGAAATGTTCCAGGGCCTTGCCTGCCCGCACCAACTGGGCCAGTTTGTATTCGCCGTCCGGGGTCTTTTCGGACTGCACCGGGTCGCACCAGCAGAAGTTGTCCACCCCGGCCAGGCGGTCGGGGTCCGCGCCCACGGCCACGGCGTTGCGTACCGCTTCGTCCAGGGCACCGGCGGCCATCCAGTAGGTGTCGGCATCGCTGAATTTGGGGCAAATACCATGGGAAAGCACAATGCCTTCGTCGGAATCAAGCAGGGGGCGCAGCACGGCGGCGTCGGCCGGACCGTCGCGCCTGGCGCCGATCAGCGGCTTGACCACGCTGCCGCCCTTGACTTCGTGATCGTACTGGCGAATCAGGTATTCCTTGCTGCAGATGTTCAGCCGGCCGAGCATGCGCAGCAGCAGGGCACCCTGATCGCCTGCCCGGGCGTCGAGATCGGCGGCTGCGCCCTTTTCGTCGAGCAGGCCGGTTTGGCCGGCCGGATGAGCCGCCGGTCTGCGCCAGACGGCATTCAGGCGCATGCGTGGTACGCCGTCGTGGAGAAAGTTCATGGGCAGATAGGCCACCGGCCGATCCTCATAGGTGACGTGGAAGAAGCCGGAGGCGGTGAACACGCCGAGTTCCACGGCATTGACGTCCATTTCCCTGGCCATTTGCAGGAAGGCTTTGAGATGTTGGGGCGGCACGGCCAGGGTCATGCGCTCCTGGGCCTCGGAGAGCAGAATTTCCCAGGGCTTCAGCCCGTCATACTTCAAGGGCGTCTTGGCCAGGTCGATGCGGCAGCCGCCGGTGTCTTCGGCCATTTCGCCCACGGAGGAGGAAAGCCCGCCCGCGCCGTTATCGGTGATGGCGTTGTACAGGCCGAGATTGCGGGCCCGGATCACGCAATCGTAAAGCTTGCGCTGGGTGATCGGGTCGCCGATCTGCACGGCCGTTGCCGGCGAGCCCTCGTGCAGTTCTTCGGAAGAGAAGGTGGCGCCGTGGATGCCGTCCTTGCCGATGCTGCCGCCGATCATGATCACGTGGTCGCCTACCAGGGCCTTTTTGGCATGGCCGGGGCGGCCGGCGATTTCGCGCGGGAGCATGCCCACAGTGCCGCAGTATACCAGGGGCTTGCCCAGGTAGCGTTCGTCAAAAACAATGGAACCGTTGACCGTGGGTACTCCGGACTTGTTGCCGCCGTGTTCCACGCCTTCGCGTACCCCCTCCATGACCCGGCGCGGGTGGAGCAGACGCGGCGGCAGCTCGCCCTTATGAAAGGGCGAGGCAAAGCAGAAGACATCGGTGTTGCAGACCAGTTCCGCGCCCAGGCCGGTGCCCATGGGGTCGCGGTTCACGCCGACGATGCCGGTGAGCGCGCCACCGTACGGGTCCAAGGCCGAGGGACTGTTGTGGGTCTCCACCTTGATGCAGACATCGTGGCTCTCGGTAAAGGCCACCACGCCCGCGTTGTCTTTGAAGACCGAGCGGCAGAAATCCTTCGCGCCCAAGCGCTCACGAATCACTTTGGTGGGCCGCTGGATGCACGACTTGTACAGGCTGTCCACGGTCTCGCGCCGGCCGGTTTCTTCGTCGACATAGGCGATCAGCGAAGAAAAGATCTTATGTTTGCAGTGCTCGGACCAGGTCTGGGCCAGAACTTCGATCTCGGCGTCGGTGGGGTCCATGGGCAGATCCACGGCCTTGCGGGCGGCCTGCACCTTCGGCTCGGCATAATGGTCGCGCACGGCGTGCAGCTCTTCCAGGGCCAGGGCCAGGGTGTTGTCCCGGCTGAACTGCATCAGCTCCCTGTCGTTCATGATGCTGATGGGAATGATCGTCACCCGGTCGGAAGAGGCGCCGGTCACCCGGGCGGCCTGGGGCAAAAAGCCGGGCTCGCGTTGCCAGTCGTCGATGCTTTTGACGCTGCTGCGCTGGATAAGCTCGTTGGCCAGAAAGCCCGAAGCAATGGTTTCGGCCTGCTCGCGGTTCATCTCGCCCGAAAGGAACCAGCGTCTGGCCGTATACACGGCAAAGTCGCGCTTGCGCCCCAGAACCAGGGCCAGAGTGTCGCGGGCGGTACGGCCTTCGTTGTCGGTGACGCCCGGGCGAAAGCCGACTTCAATGATCCAGGTCGTGCCCGCCGGTGGAGCAAAAGGGCTTGTGGAGGCCTCTTGCAGCACCGGGTCGTGCAGGGCGGCGCGCTCAATGGCGTCGGCAATCTCCGTGGGCGTGAGTCCCTCGACGGTATAAACGGCGACCGTCCGGGCGCCGGAAACAGGAAGTTCAAGGGCGGCGCGGATTTTGGCCGCGGTGTTGGCGCCGACGCAATCTTCCAGGTTCGGGTGGATACGTACTTCAATATTGCGGATCATTGTTCCTCCAATGACACATATGGATGAATGCGCAGACCTAGGGCTGCCGGCGCAGAAGCAAGGCGCAGCAAGGGGCGCCGGTCCCTTTCAGGGGCACAAAGCGTAAGGATACCGGAATTTCAGTGTCGGCCGGGCCGCGTAGCGTGCCCGCGACCTCCAAAGATTTGGCGGCGGATGTCGCCAGGCTCGCCGGCCATTCTCCCTGATAATCTGGAGCGGGCCGGACCAGGGCAAAAATGTCGCGCCCAAGCAGAAAACCGCCCGAGGCGCAGGCCCAGACGACGTGGCCGTCACCGTCCAAAAGAAAGATCTGGGCGGCAAGATTTTTTTCCATCAGTTGCAAGAATTCCGGATCGGCCAGGCAGGCCGCCTGAGCCGGGGCGACATCCGGCAGCTCTTCCGCCGTCATGTAGAAGAGCTGTTTGTTGTCGCCGCCGACGCACAACGAGAGAAACAGCGCTTTCTTGTTCCCGCCGGGGCGGACCGGGATGATCCACGGCCCGGCGGTCGCTGTGCCGGCGAGCGTGGCGTCGAAACCGGGCGGCAGTCCGCCCAGTTGCCTGCGCAGCAACGCCGCCATGGGGACCGGGGTTTGTGTGGGCATCACGCCCAAGACGGCGAAAAAGGCGGGGCCGGCGTCGACCAGCATGCCGGAAGAGTCTATGCGGGCCACATTGGGCGGCAACAGGCCGCGGGCCTCGGTCTCGGCCTTGAGTCGGCGCATGCGCTCAAAGTTCATGGCCAGCACGTGGGCAAACAGCGGCAAGGGCGCGGCCTTGCTGTTCCGGTTCAAAACTTCCCGGGCCACCACCAGTCTGCCGTAGCGCCTGCCCGAAGCAGCCAGGTGGATGGTATCCTGATCATGTTCCTGTCCGCTCGACAGCGGGTTGGCCGGGACGACCTCGGTTATTGCCCCATTCTGCCGCTTGAACTGGCGGGGGACACTGCCGGGAATGGTCAGGAACAGTTTCCAGGATTCTACGCCCCATATGGACAGGAGCTTGCGCCCCAGGGCTTCGGCCATGACGGCGGCGGAATCTTCACTGCAAATGTCCATGGCCAGAAAATGCAGGCTTTGCAGCACTTCCAGAGAGTGCTCGTAATACCGGGTTTCCACAGATCCTTCCCGAACGCCCAGTTGGGCCAGCACCGGGGCGAAATTTTCGGCGCAGGCCAGGCGGAGAGATTCCATCTCCTCCCGGTTCAGCTCAAGTTCGGCGGCCAGGCTGAGTTCGAAAGCCACACATCCGGCCGGATCGGCGTCGGGCGCCTGAGCCGTCTCGGCCCAGCGGGTGGCGTAGATCAGCGCCCGATTCAGGGGGGGTAGCCTGCCTGCCTGCTCAAAGTCGTGATGAGTGAGCACGGCGGAACATATTTCTTCAGGCATGCCCCAGTAAGTCATGATGTCGTGGGTCAGCCCCGGGTGGGTGCTGCCCCAGGCGCTTTCTTCCTCGGCAAAGCCGTTGCGGCCGATGTGGGTGACCACGCCCCGGCGCAGGATGAACTCCGGCGGCAAGGCGCGGCAGAATGCCAGCAGCAGGGGGATATCACGCAGCAGAGCGGCCAGATAGGCGTTCTGCCGTTGGGCCGGGCACAGGCGTGCGGCCAGAATTTCCGCGGCCACGGCCCCCCAGAGGGTGATGCGCCAGTCTGCAAAAATCTCCGCGCTTTGTCGGGCGGCCACGGGGCGTAATTGTTTTTGCAGCAGCAGTGAAAGTATCAGTCGATACAGGGCTTCTGTGCCGAGCACCACGGCGGCTCGCTGGATGTCGGTGATCCTTTGTCCGATGCTGTGCGAGGCGGCGTTGGCCTGGTGCAGCACGGTGCTTGCCAGCATGGGGTCCATGGCCAGGTAGCCGGCAATGGCGGTAAATGAAGGCGTCGGCTCCAGCAGCGTGCGCATCAACTGGACCAGAACGGGAGAAAAGGCCAGTTGCAGGCTTTTGTCAAATGCCCTGTCGAGGAAAGTCTCTTCGGCGGTCATGGCGGCTCCCGACCCGGGAACGGGTGTCGTCAGGCTGAACGGTTGCGAATGTACTCACACATTTCCCGCAGAGCCGTGAGCTCAGGGCACGGCGGCAGCCCGGCCAGGCCGGCTGCGGCTGCGTCGAGCCGTTCTTCCGCCAGAGTTCTGGCCTCGCGGGCATAGCCACGCTCGTAGATTTCACGGCAGACCCGTTCCAGCTCCGGGCCGGCAATATTGCCCGTTTCAAAGCCGGCGGCAAAGGCTTGCCGTTGGTCCGGGGAAAGTGCCGCGAAATACAGAAGCACCGGCGGTGTGGCTTTGCCTTCACGCAGGTCGCCGCCGCGTGGTTTGCCGGTTTCCTCGCTGGGAGAAAAATCCAGGCAGTCGTCCACAAGCTGGAAGGCCACGCCAAGATCCAGACCAAAGCGGGCCGAGGCCCGCACCACCGTATCGTCCGCGCCGGCCCTGAGGGTACCGAGCTCACAGGCGGCGCGCAGCATCCAGGCGGTTTTGCCGGTGATCATGGCCAGGTAGTCTTCCTGACATACGTCAAGCCGGCGCAACGCGGCCAATTCGGCCGACTCGCCCTCGGCCGTATGCATGACCGCACGCGAAATGCAGGCGGTCAAGCGGGCGTCACCCAGGTCTGAAACCATAAGCAGGGCCTTGGCCAGCATGGCATCGCCGGCCAGTACCGATTCCGTCAGACCGAAAACCAGGTGGGCGGCGGGCCTGCCCCGGCGCATGTCCGCGCCGTCGAGCACGTCGTCGTGCAGCAGAGTGGCGGCGTGGAGCATTTCCACAGCCGCGCCGAGCCGGTACAGATCGTCGTGGCTCAGGCCGCAGACCCGGCCCCAGAGGAGAGTGAGCAGCGGCCGCAGACGCTTGCCGCCCGCCCGCAGCAGATGGGCGGCAGCGCCCGCGGTCTGCGGCGGCATTTCGGCCAGAGCAGCCTCAAGGGCGGCGGTGATGCCGGGCTGTTCCTCGGCCATAATGCGGCGTAAAAGCTGCATGAAATCCTCTTAAAGGCGCCGGTAGGTGATGTTCAGGGCTTCGGCCTGGGCCGGTGTCCAAAGCCCTTTGAGATCCAGAAGAACGGCCGGACCCCGGAAACGCCCGACAAAATCCGCCAAGGGCAGGGTCTTGTAGAAATCGTGGGCCACGGCGATCACGATCGCATCCAGATCGCGCATACCATCCAGCGGGGTGAGCTCCAGGCCGTATTCCCGCCGGGCGTCGTCGGGGTCGGCCAGGGGGTCATGGACCAGAGGTCGGGCCGAATATTGCAGCAGTTCGTTGTGGATATCCACCACCCGGGTGTTGCGCAGGTCCGGCACGTTTTCTTTGAAGGTCAGGCCGAAGATGCCCACCCGCGCCCCGTGCACCGGTCTGCCGGCCGCGGCCAGAAGTTTGATCACCTTCTGGGCCGTGTACATGCCCATGTTGTCGTTGATGCGCCTGCCCGCCAGGATGACTTCGGGGTGATAGCCGAGCTCCTGGGCCTTGAAGGTCAGGTAGTAGGGGTCCACGCCGATGCAGTGGCCGCCGACCAGGCCCGGCCGGAAAGGCAGGAAATTCCATTTGGTCCCGGCCGCTTCAAGCACGTCCAGGGTGTCGATGCCCAGGCGCTCGAAGATAAGGGCCAGTTCGTTCATCAGAGCGATGTTCAGATCGCGCTGGGTATTCTCGATAACCTTGGCCGCCTCGGCCACCTTGATGCTCGGGGCTTTGTGAATGCCGGCCGCGACCACCGTGCCGTAGACGCCGGCCAGCAATTCCAGCGCCCCTGGGGTGGAGCCGGACACGACCTTGACGATTTTGTCCACAGTGTGGACCCTGTCACCAGGGTTGATGCGCTCCGGCGAATAACCAACGTAAAAATCGCGATTCAGGGTCAGACCCGAGGCCCGCTCCAGCAAAGGCACGCAGCATTCCTCGGTCACGCCGGGGTAGACCGTGGATTCAAAGGCCACCACCGCGCCTCGGCGCAGATGTGCACCCACGGTGCGCGCGGCCGACTCCAGGGGACTCAGATCGGGCAGGCGGCGGGCGTCGATGGGCGTGGGCACGGCCACAATGATCACCGAAGCCTCGGCCAGTTCGGCCGGCTCGTGGCTCAAGCGTAAAGTGGGTTGCTGCAGGGCGGCTTCGTCCACTTCGCCGGTGCGGTCGCGGCCGGTGCGGAGCTCGGCCACGCGGCGTTGCCCGATATCGAAGCCGATGACCGAAAAGTGGCGGGCCAGGGCGCAAGCCAGGGGCAGCCCTACGTAGCCGAGGCCGACCACGGCCACGGAAGAGCGTTTGTCCAGAAGTTCTTGCAGAGAGATCATGCCGGGCCTCCCGGCTCAGATTCGTGTTTGGTTGCGATATGCAGATTGACGATACCGGCGCTCATGCGTTCATGGAGCACGTCCACGAAGCCCGCGGCGAGCAGTTCCGCGGACAGGCCGGCGGCGTCGGGAAAAGAGGCCACACTGTCGGCCAGATGCCGATAGGCGCCCTTGTCCTTCGACACCAGGCCGCCCACCAGCGGCAGGACTTTGGCCAGATACAGATTATACAGGCCGAACAAGATGGGCTCGCCTGCGCCGGCAAATTCCAGCACACACAGCTTGCCGCCTGGCTTGAGCACCCGGAGTATTTCTTTCAGGGCGTCGGCGCGCGGTTCCATGTTGCGTAGGCCGAAGGCCAGAGTGACGGCCTGTATGCTTTCCCCGGCCAGAGGCAGAGAGAGGGCGTCTGCGGCAACGGTCCGCAGGCGCGGTGAACCGTGCAGGGCAGGATTGGCCAGACCGCGCAGCAGCATGGGCCGGCAAAAATCGGCCGCGAGCACCGAGCAGCCCGGATGTTGTCGGAGCAGTTCGGCGGAAACCTTTAAGGTACCGGCAGCCAGATCGAGCACGCGCGAGCCCGCCGGCAGCGGCCCGGCCACCCAGGCCAGGCGTTTGCGCCAGACCGCGTCAAGGCCCAGGCTGAAAACCCGGTTGAGAAGGTCGTAGACCCCGGCGATGCGCCCGAACAGAGCGTTGATGCGCAGGGCGTGGGCATGTCGTGTGGCGTTCATCTGGACGGCTTGGTCGTGCCGGCGTCCGGCGGCGGAGCGGTGATGGTTTCCAGAACGGTCTTGTACACCGCCGGAAACACCTCATCAAAGGTGGCGGGGGAAACGCGGTTGGTCTCAATGAATTTGACCACGATTTCCTTGGTTACCTGTAGGGCTTCCTTGGCGAATTTTTCCATGTACCTTTTGTCCGCGTATATCGCTACGGCGGCTGCCGCTGACTTGCGAACCCGCCCTGGGGAATGGTTTAGGCCACAACGGTTGCAACCGGGCGGGAAGAGAAAGAAACTCGTCGCCCCTCCCTCTTTTTCTTACCATAGCATCAAGCGCGCGCGGCGTCGAGTGGCGCTCGGCGATGACGGCGAGAAGCCGGCCCTATTCTCCCCGCAGCAGAGCGGCAAGCTCTTCGCGGATGACTTCGGCCGCTGCACGCGCCGCCGCCTTGTCCATGTTCCGGGTAAACTCGGCCAATTCGTTCTTTACTTCCGCCAACTCGGCCCGCACGGCCTTCAGTTCGGCCCGCGCTTGTGCCGGCGCGGCCCGGACGCTTGCCGTGTCGGAGTGCATGGCCTCCAGTTCGGCTTTTGTCCGGGCCAACTCGGCGCGTGCGCTCTCCAACTCGGCTTTTACCGGGGCCAACTCGGCACGCGCGGCGGTCGCTTCTTCCGTTGCCGCGGCAGATTCCTCGGCAACGGACCGGATGCGTTGCTCGGCCGTGGCCATGGCCTGGAGCAGTTGCCCGATGCCCCCACCGACCTCCGCCTTGACGGCGTCGATGCGATCCACAAGCTCCTGCAGATCGATCGGGTCGATCGCGTTTGTCGCGGCGTCCGGGGCAAGGGCACGCTTGCCGAGTTCTTCCTGGATCAGTCTGACTTCAGCCAGGCCCGCCTGCAGCGAATCAAGTTCCGCCCGCGGGTGTTGCGTCATTTCGTCGCGCAACCCGGCCAAGCGGGATTCCAATTCTTCGGCCGTGACGGCAAGGCTGTTTTCAGCGGGCTGCGCGGGCGTATCCGGCGTCGCCGGGCCCGAAGCGGGAGCCGAGGTCAGGATGTCGTCCAACAAGGTGTCCAGTTCGCTGAGGTAGCCCTCTTCGTCGGAACCGGGCGCGGCTTCTTCGGTCACATCGATTGCTTCCGGCCTGTCTTCGACCGCCTCCACGGGAGCGGCGGGCGCGGCCTCAAAGGGTTCGGCAGGGGCGGTGGGCACAGGCTGGACCGGCTCAGGTTCCGCAGAGGCTCTGGGAGCGGGGTGAACGACCTCCTCAGGTTCCACGGGGGCGACGGGCGTGGAAGGTTTCAGAGGGGCGGCGGTTTGAGCCGCTTCAAAGGATTCGGTCGCGGCCGGAACCTGCGCGGCCTCAAAAGGATCCACCGGGCCGGCAGCGGCGGTTTGGGCCGCTTCAAAGGGATCGAAGTCCACCGGGGTGGCTTGCGGCTTTGGTGCCGGGCCGGGCAGATCCTCAAGATTCACGGGAACGGCCGGGGCTTTGGCTGTGGCCTGCGCTGCTTCAAAAGGATCGACCGGGGCCTGCGGGGCTGCGGCCTGCGCGGCCTCAAAGGGATCAAGGTCCGTCGGAACGGCTTGCGGCGTCGGTGCCGGGCCGGGCAGATCCTCAAGATCCACGGGCACGGCCGGGTCTTTGGCTGTGGCTTGGGCGGCTTCGGAGGGATCAATCGGGGCCTTGGCTGCGGCTTGGGCCGCTTCAAAGGGATCGGGCGTTGCCGGGGCTTTGGCCGTGGCCTGCGCTGTATCAAAGGGATCGAGGTCCGCCGGAACTGCCTGTGGAGTGGACTTGGCACCTAGGGGCACAGCGTCTTCGTCGTCCGCGGTCGGGGCCGGCGTACTTGGGGCGGTGTCCTTGCCTACGCCGGACACACCGAGAGTTTTCAGCAATTTTTCCATGTCGGCCAGATCCGGCATGTCCAGTTCTTCGTCCGGGTCCACTCTGTGGCTCACGGGTGTCGGGTCGGGGAAGAGGGTGCCCTCCGCCGGTTTCTGCCGTCCGTCCTTGGCCGAAAGATTGTCGAGCATGGCTTCAAGGTCGGCGCCGAAGTCGGCATCTTCCTCTTCGGCCGCAGCCGGTATTTTTTTGCCGGGTTTCACGACCTCAAGCAGGTCGACGATTTCATCATCGTCGGGAAAGTTTTTCGCGTCGTCTTGCTTCATGGGCGACCCGGCCTTGGTTGTGCCGCGCCCGCGCCGTGTTTTGCCGGACGCGGAAATAGGACGGAAATACGCGGGGCGGCGCGCGCGTACCAACGGGTGGTGTAATGTAACAGCTTATAAATGAATCATATTACGGCTCAAAACGCAAGAGGCCGCCCCAAAGAGGCGGCCTCCGACTCGTCGGGAATCTAATTTACGGGTGGCACTTGGACTTGGCGCAGCCGGTCAGTTCCTTCTTCTTTTCCTTGTCCGTGCCGGCCTTCTCCGTGTGGCAGGAGACGCAGCTGGCATGCTTGTTGCCTTTGACCATGTGCATGGCCTGGTAGTAGGAATGCTCGGATTTATCCTTTTGGCCCATCACGTCGTGGCAGCCGGCGGTACCGCAGGGGCGATAGTCTTCTTTGCCGTCCACCGGGTGGTGACATTCAACGCACTTCATGTCTTTGTGCGTGCTGTGGTTGAAAACCACAACCTTTTTACCGGTCTTGTCCATTTTGAGGCCGTCGGCCGGGGCCTCGGGTTGGGCGGCCAGTGCCGGCAGCACAAAGGCCGCCAGAATACAGAACACACCCAGGATGAACAACTTCCTCATGGCGCATCTACCTCCTTCACTAAGGTATGTTGTCGTGACTGCATGGTCTATTACGCTCCGCGCCGGCAAACTGTCAAGGTTCGCGGGTGATAGTCGGCACAAGCTCGGCTGCGTCCGCGTTCGTGTTCGTTTCCTCGGTTCGGGTCCGGGACCGGCCGAAAAACTCTTGCAGCAGGGCTTCGGCCCCGGCCGCGTTCACGACGGTACACAGGGCTTTGCGCAATTCGCGCGCGCCGGGCAACCGACGCACGTAGCGGGGGATGACCGTGCGCATTTTCAGCAGATCCGGCGACAGGCCACGCCGGTTCAGGCGGTGCGGCGAGTGCAGGCGGATCAGCTCCAGATGCCGAAAAATCAGCGCGCGCAGTTCCTGCGGCGTTTGCCCGCAAGGGGTTTCGCCTTGGTACAGGGCGGTAAAGCGGGCGAAGATTGTCGGATCGGACAACGCTCCCCGGGCAAACATCAGCCCGGCGGCTCCGCTTTCTTGTAAGCGGTCCAGGGCGCCTTCGGCGCTGAGCAGGTCGCCGCTGATCAACAGCGGCACAGACACGGCCCGTGCCAACCGGGCCGATGCCTCATGCCGGGCTTCGCCTGCAAATCCTTGGGAGGCCCAGCGCGGGTGCAGGGTCAGCCAAGCCGCGCCGGCATCTTCCAGAGCCCTACCCAGGGAAAGGAAATTTTCTTCTGCCGAGTTGGGCCCCAGGCGCAGTTTGATCCCAACCGGGCAGGGGGCCACGGCCCGGATCAGGGCGGCGGCCGCTTTGACCGCGCGTTCAGGGTCGCGCATCATGGCCGCTCCGGCCCCGGTCTTGACCACCTTGGGCACGGAGCAGCCCATGTTCAGATCAAAATAGGCAAAGCCGCGAGCACGCAAAAGCCGGCCCGCTTCGGCCAGAAACTCCGGCTCGGCCCCGAAAAGCTGGACGATCAGGGGGGTGTCTTCAGGCGCGGTGTGCAGCAGCGCCTCGCTGCCGTCGCCTGCGCCGGGGTTGCGCGCGTCGTAGACCAACCCTTTGGCGCTGACCATCTCGGTGCAGGCGGCAGCGGCTCCGCGCTCACGGCAGAGCAGACGGAAGGGCAGGTCGGAAAATCCGGCCAGGGGCGCGAGCCAGGGCCTGTTCGGGCCGATGGGAGGAAGCGGGGCGTGCATGGCCGGCAAGATGCCTTGATCTTCGCAAAACCGCAAGCTAAGATGCCCGCCCATTACAACCCGACATATAAGAGTCCTTTTGTGAGCCGACTTTCCTTTACTTACGCCCAGGAACGCTGTGTGCGCCTGGTGGGCAAGCTGATGCAGCAGACCTCGATGATTCGCCCGGGCGCCCGTGTGGGCGTGGCCGTTTCAGGCGGGGTGGACAGCTTCGTGCTGCTCAAGGTGCTGGCCATACGCCGACGCATCGTGCCCTTTCCCTTTGAGATTGTGCCGCTGCACGTGAACCCCGGCTTTGACCCCGAAAGCCATGCACCCTTGCCTGCCTGGCTGGCGGGCGAAGGCTTGGAAGGCCACGTGGAGGTGACCGATCACGGCCCGCGCGCGCATTCGCCGGAAAACCGCAAGCGCTCGACCTGTTTTTACTGCGCCATGCTGCGCCGGGCCCGCCTGTTCGAGTTGTGCCGGCAGTATGAACTGACCCACCTGGCTTTCGGGCATAATGCCGAAGATCAGGTTTCGACCTTTTTCCTCAACCTTTTTCAAACCGGCCGGGCCGAGGGCATGGCCTGGTGCGAGCCTTTTTTCCAGGGACGGCTCACGGTTATCCGCCCGCTCATGGGCGTGGAGAAAAAGCTGATCAAGAAGGTCGCGGCCCAGTGGGAACTGCCGGTCTGGAGCAACCCCTGTCCTTCGGCCGGCAAGACCCGGCGCAGCGAGATTCTGGAAGAAGTCGAAGCTCTATGCCGGCCGTACAAGGGCAGGCGCAAGAACATGATCAACGGCCTGTATCGTCTGGGCCTTGAACGCGCCCTTTCGGGCAAAACCTTTGTGGATGTTCCGCCGGCCGAGGAGGATGAGACATGAGCACCGCCGCCTACCTGCAGGGTTTCGGCATGGGTGCCGGCCTGATCGTGGCCATCGGCGCCCAGAACGCCTTTGTCTTGTCCCAGAGCATCCGCAAGAACCACCATTGGAGCGTGGCCGGTCTTTGCGCCCTGATTGATCTGACCTTGATCTCCGTCGGCGTGGGCGGGCTTGGGGCGGTGATCGCTTCCAACCATCTATTACAGCAGGGAGCGGCCCTGGGCGGAACGCTTTTTTTACTCTGGTTCGGGGCCGGCTCCCTGCGCGCCGCCTGCCGGGATCAATGTCTGGAAGCGCAGGCAACCGCGCCGCACAGTTTCGGCCGGGCCATGGCCGCCACCCTGGCCGTCTCGTTGCTCAACCCGCATGTTTACCTGGATACCGTGGTCCTGCTTGGAGCCATAGGCGCGCAGTTCGCCGAGCGGGCACGGTTGTCCTTTGCCCTGGGCGCCTGCACGGCCTCGATCGTCTGGTTTTTCGCCCTGGCCGGGGCCGGCCGGGCCATGGCCCCACTTTTCCGCCGACCGGTTTCCTGGAGGGTGCTCAATCTCTGCGTCACGGCTCTGGTCTGGTGGGTGGCCTGGGGATTGGCTGTGCGTTTCTGGGAAAATATCTAAGCCGATTCCTTTTTACGATAAGTTGTGAAAGATATATCGGATGGCACTGGGGTAAATTAACATTGAAAATGTTCCTCTGCTCTGGCGGACGCCCGCTTTTCTCATGGTAACATTGTACTTTCGGAGGCGGATATGAAAAACGGTACCGGCGGCTCGGATCTGCTGCATGACCTGTTTATGGACATCGCCCGCAATTCCATGGCCGACTACCTAATCGCCTTGGCCATTGCCGTGGCCGGAGTATTGCTGCTCATGGCCTTTCGCGGCTTTCTCGCCCGCAAGATGCACGCCTGGATCGAACATGCCGGCCGATACGGCCGCATCGATAGGGCCTTGGCGGCCCACATTGTGGGCTCGGTGATCTGGCTGCTCATGCTTGTCCCTCCTGCCTGGGCCATCAGTTCCCTGACTTTTTCCAAGGCCCTGACCGGGCTGATCCGCTTCATCTTTTTGCTTTTGTTCAGTTTCGGCGCGGCCCGTTTTTTCTCGCGACTCATAGCCTTTCTGCTCGACGCCTATCTGCGGCGCGAGACACACGGCGCTGGGGCCAAAGCGCTCATGCCGATCATTTCCACCGTGGTCTGGGCCATTGCAGTGACCTTTGTGTTGGACAACCTGGGCTTTCAGATTTCCAGCATTGTAGCCGGTCTCGGCATCATGGGCGTGGCCGTGGGCTTGGCGGGCCAGACCATTCTCGCTGATTTTTTCAGCTACCTGGTGATCCTCATGGATCACCCCTTCGGCATCGGCGACACTGTAACCTTCGGCTCGGTCACCGGCAGCATCGAACGTATCGGGGTAAAGACCACCAGGGTGCGCTCCATTTCCGGCGAATTGATTGTTGTGCCCAACGGCGAGCTGACCAGACAGACGCTGACCAACTATCAATCCATAAAGAACAGGACCAGAATCTTCGGTTTCGGCATCCTTTACGAGACGCCCATTGCCAAGGTCAAAGCCGTGCCGGGCCTGGTGCGCGAGGTGGCTGCGTATATTCCCGGCATGTTTATCAACCGGGTGCACTTTACCTCTTTTGCCGACTCCAGCCTGAACTTTGAAGTTTCCTTCACCATGCCGGTGGCCGATCTGGCGGCACTGCTCGATGCCCAGCAAGCTCTGAACCTGGGCATCATGGAGCGCTTCGAACAGGAAGGCATCGGTTTTGCCTACCCGACCACAACTCTGTATATGGCCAATACGGCGGCGGTCGAAGAGCCGTATCCCGGCGGCGGCTCAAGCTGAAGCCCCCCGGTTTCCAGGGGAGTTGACGAAGTCTTCTTTAGAGCACTTTACGCTTCAAATAGTCGCTTAACGGCGGGCAAAGCCCGCCTACGCCTATTTGGCGGCAAGGATTTGCCGACAAATCCTTACGAGCATTTCAAGTGTGAAATGCTCTAATGTGAAACCCCCGGTTCCCTTGGGAACCGGGGGTTTCACCATTGCCGGCGGACTTTCAAGCTGCACGCGGGCGTGGGTCGCGGCCCACTGTTTATGAGTAGATCCACTCCAGGATGGCCATTTGCATGTGCAGGCGGTTTTCCGCCTGATCAAAGACGATGGAGCAAGGGCCCTCAAGCACGTTTTCGGTCACTTCTTCGCCCCGGTGGGCCGGCAGGCAATGCATGAACTTGGCTTCCGGCGCGGCCAGATCCATCAACCGGTTGTCGACGCGGAAACCCTGGAAAGCGTTCACTCGGGCGCTTTCTTCGCTTTCCTGCCCCATGGAAGCCCAAACGTCGGTGTGCACGAAGTGCGCGCCGGCCACGGCCGTAGCCGGGTCGCGGTGCACATAGATCGGCGCTCCGGCCGTCTTGGCCTCGGCCATCAGCTCCGGGCTGGGGTCATAGCCTTCGGGGCAGGCCAGGGAAAGGGTGAAGCCGAAGACCAGAGCCGCCTCGATCAGCGAGTTGGCCATGTTGTTGCCGTCGCCCACCCAGGCCACACGTAGGGTGGAAAGATCGGGGTGATGCTCGTACATGGTCAGCACGTCGCTCAGCACCTGGCAGGGGTGGCCTTCGTCGGTCAGGGCATTGATCACCGGTATGCTGCCGTATTCCATCAACTGATCGAGTTTGGACTGGCCGAAAGTGCGCACGACCATTCCGTCATTATAGCGGGAAATGACCCGGGCGGTGTCTTTCAGGGGTTCGGCTCGGCCAAGCTGGCTCTCTCGCGGCGTCATGAACACCGTACTTCCGCCAAGTCGTCGCACGGCGACCTCAAAGGACAAGCGGGTACGGGTAGAGGCTTTTTCAAACAGCAGAACAATGACCTTCCGCTGCAGGCAGTTGCCGAAAAAGCGTTCTTTCTTCATCTGCGCGGCGCGCTCGATGAGTTTCATGGCGTCGTTGCCGAGATCGCGAATGGTGATGAAATGCTTGGCCATGGAGGTCTCCTCTGAATCTGAACTCGGACGAATAATTTCGCCGGACTTGCGAAGATAGAGAAAAATCGTTTGATTTGCAAAGGGTATTTCAAGCAAGCTAAAAATAGAAATCATGAAAAAGATCATACCTATTACCGTAGTCGCTCCCGGCGAGAACTCGCGTAACAGGTATGACTTGTGTAGCAGGCGATTGGTGTGTCGTTGGACTGTACTCTATCGTCATTCAGTGCATGGTATAAAATTTCCTCATAAAAAATTATATTACATATTACTGTGGTCATAAATTATTTCAATCATCAGTAGACACAATGCACTGAAAAATATGTATTTATTTTATGAAAAAGGCGATTTGGAAAAGTGCTTCGGGTAATAACTTTATTGTTTACCACAAATTAACTCCGCGTTAAAGTCCGCCAGGTCAATTCCAACCGAGGAGGTATTCATGGCCTTGAGTTACAAGCGGATGGAAGAAGTTCTCATGCAAGAGCTCCGGCTCTATCATTACCCTATTGCGGTCACGTTTCTGCAGAGTGACGCGGCTGTGGAGGAGTTTAAGCGGACCACTCCGCACGTGGTGCCGGTCAAGCCGATTACTTATTGCCAATGGGAGATTGCCGCCCGGATGAAAAAGCAGACCGTGCTGGCCGACAAAGATCTGCTCGGCTGCAGCAATGCGCAGGTCAGTTTTGGCTGGCGGGAGATTGACGAAAAAGAGGTCAAAACCCAATTGAAATACTGCCGGGATTTGGCCCAGGCCGAGCGTTTTTTGCGTTCAAAGCCGCGCCTGCCCCTGGGCTTTGTCAAGGCCGTGGCCGTGGGCCCTCTGGGTGACGCGGTCATGCCTCCCGATGTGGTGCACTTTTATTGCGACAACCTGCAATCATACCACCTGGCCATTGACTACATGGCCGCCACCGACACCCACCCCCTGCGGCCCATGGTGACCATGAGTTCTTCGGCCTGCGGCGGCACGGTCTTTTCGTACCTGGAAAAAACCTTCAACCTTTGCCCCTCCTGTTCCGGCAGCTACAACGCCGGCAAGACCGAGCGCGGTGAAGTCAACGCCTTCATCCCCGGTTTCCAGATCGAAGCCGTGGTTGAGCGCCTGCTTGAGCGTCTGGCCGCCACCGGCGGCGCCTCCATCACCCGTCCGGGCGATCCTTTCCCCGGCGCGGATATTTGCAAGAACTGCCCGCTGATCGTCTTCAAGAACGGTGAACCCTGCGCCGGCTGCCCACAGACAGTGTAGTACCGGGCCAACAATGGACCTGGAGCAATTCCATTTTGAAATTCCCATGACACCATATTTGTTGACGGGCTTTTGAACAAGCCCGCAAACGCCCGCCGGCGGCCGTCAAAGCAGATGCACATATTCACCGCCCATCTGTTCAAACCCGCGGGCGAGCGTCCGCCTGTGCGTTCGGCGGAGCAAAGAACATTTTTAAGATTAATTCGTTTAAAGCGAGGAAGAAATGAAGTTTTTACATGCGACTCTTGCGCCCGTGGTGTTGACTGCGGCGCTGCTGCTCGCGGCGGGTCCCTGTGTCGCGGCCGGCAATGCGACCGCTCCGGCGGCCGAAAATGCCGCGGTTCAAACCGGCAACAACGCGACCGCTCCGGCGGCCACTCAGGCACAGGCCCCGCAAAGCCGTCTGGCCGCGGCCATTGCCGCGGGCATCGCCGACGGCAAGGTCGACGCGGCCGCTGCTCCCGGCTTTCTCGGCATTCCCGGCGGGCCGCAGGTCAGCCCCATACTGGCCTTTGTCTGGGCCCTCTGGGTTGGCTGGATTTTCTCCACGGTAGGGGCTTTCGGCGGCGTCATGGCCGGCGTCGGACACATGAGCGTGTTCGGTTTTGGGCAGTATGCCGGCAGCTTCGGCAAGGGCGCGCCCCTGAACAAGGTGGTCACCGACTCCATCCGGGTGTCCAACCAGTGGTTGGTAGGCTGCTCTTCTCTGGTGTCCTCGTTCAAGTACTGGTCCATGGGCCGGATCGTGCTGCCGCTCGGTATCGCCATGGGCGTGGGTTCTCTGGCCGGCTCCTGGCTGGTGCCCACCCTGACCCACGGCAAGGTTTCCTTCCACCAGTATCAGGGCTGGTTTGGCCTCTTTGTTTTGCTGCTGGGCTGCTACCTGCTGTATGAAACCATGCCGCATGTCCGGGCCAAGAAGAAAAAGGCGGCCGAGGCGGCCAAAGCCTTTGAGGCGGCCTGCAAAACCCCGGTCAAGGACGGCGCCAAGCTCGAAACCGGGGTGAAGATCGTTGCCGTCACTCCAGCTAAAGTGGTCTTCACTTTTTGCGGGATTGAGTTTTCCTTCAACCCGCTTCTGCCGGTGGGGGTCGGTTTCATTGTTGCGGCCATGGCCGCCTTCCTCGGTGTCGGCGGCGGCTTTTTGCTGGTGCCCTTTCTGACCAGCATTACCCAACTGCCCATGTACCTGGCCGCCGGCACTTCGGCTTTCGTGGTTCTGGTGGGCATGATCACTTCCATCAGCACCTTCATGTCCGGCGGCACCCCGGTGTATTGGCCGCTTGTGGGCGTCGAGCTCGTGGGCATCGTCGTGGGTTCCTGGGTCGGGCCCATGACCGCCAAGTACCTGCCTGACGTCTGGCTGAAGCGTCTGTTCATCCTTCTGGCCTTTGTCGTGGGCCTGGACTATACATTGCGCGGCTTCTTCAGCATCCAAATGTGGTAACCCAACCCGGCGCGTGGGGCGGGCGGACACGTCCGCCCCTGCCGGACCTGCCCCACTCACCATGGTTCCATCTTTTTTTGACTCCATCCTGATTGCGCCTTTCAGGCTGTTTGCCGATCCCCTGGTCGGCTTCTGTTTCGGCTGCGCCGTGCTGGCTCTCGGCTGCGTGTTGCTCGGCCGGCTGACCGTGGCCGGCCTGGTGCGCGCCGGCCGGGGGCATTACGATCGCCTGGCGAGTGAGGTGCGCGACTCACACGAGCTATCCATGAAGGCCTTACGGGCCGGCGACAAAGCCGCCTACCTAGCGGTCAACGGCATGGCCCACGAGCGTTTCGGCAAACATTTTTTCGCCGGGGCGGCCCTGGGCACGAGTTCGCTCTGGCCCGTGCCCTTTGCCCTCGGCTGGCTGGCCGGGCGCTTTGAGGGCATCGAGTTGTTCCGCCTGCCCCTGCTCGCTCGACCCGCCGGCTATCCCTTTGTGTTCATCGGGCTGTACATTGTCATACGTGTCGCTCACGGCCGTCTGGAACGGGCGGCAGTGAACCGGCGGGCCCGGTAAAAGTCCGTAGATCATATGGTTTCGCGGGCAATTGTAAAGTGAAATTGCCCCAGAGCGGTGCAGCTTCAAAAATGTCCTAAAGGAGTGTCACTCCCCCCGTGAACCGAAGGGAGTGACACTCCTTTAGTCAGAGAGAAAGGGCCGGGGTTACTTCTTTGCCAGTTCCACTGCGCGGAAGAAAAGATGGCCGTCGCGGGAGATATGCAGCAGCAACACTCCCTTGTCCTTGGCAGCGGCTTCCACGGCCTTGGTCAGAGCCTGGGCCGAACCCATGGGCTTGCGGTTGACGCCCACGATCACGTCGCCCGGCTGCAGGCCGGCTTCGGATGCCGCACCGTCGGGGTCCATGCCCACGATGAGCAGGCCGGTGCCCTCGGGCAGACGGGCCTCTTTGGCTTCATCCGGAGTGACCGGACGGACGCTGATCCCGAGCTTGGCGCCGGTTGCGCTGCCTGATTCGGAGCTTTCACTGCCGGATGCCTCGGCGCCGGAGCGCTCGGTGGGTTTCACGGTCAAGATCAGCTCCTTGCCGTCGCGCCAGACCACCATTTTGGCTTCATTGCCGGGGGTCAGTCCGGCCACGGTGCGCAGCAGTTGTTCCGTATCGTCGATATCCTTGCCGTTGATGGACAGGATGACGTCGCCGGCCTTAATCCCGGCCTTGTGGGCCGGCTGATCCGGCAGAACGTCGCCCACCAGGGCGCCTCTGGGCTTGTCGAGGCCAAGGGCCTTGGCCGTGGGGGCGTCCACGTTCTGGATGGTCACCCCGAGCCAGCCGCGGCTGACCTTGCCGCTGTTCTTCAGATCGTCGATGACCGTTTTGGCCAGGGAGGAGGGGATGGCAAAGCCGATGCCTTGGGCGCGCTGGGCAATGGCCGTGTTGATGCCGATCACTTCACCGGAAGTGTTCAGCAGCGGGCCGCCGCTGTTGCCGGGGTTGATGGAGGCGTCGGTCTGAAGAAAGTCGTCATAAGAACCGGACTGGATGTTCCGCCCCTTGGCGGAGAGAATCCCGGCGGTGACCGTATGGTCCAGGCCCAGGGGGTTGCCGATGGCCACCACCCATTCGCCCACTTCCAGTTTGTCGGAATCGCCGAATTTCAGAAAGGGATAGCTTGAGCCTTTGATTTTGAGCAGAGCCAGATCGGTGTCGGGGTCGGTGCCCACAACCGTGGCCTTGAGGGGTTCGGACTTGTCGCTGTCGCCAAAGGCCACGTTGATTACGTCGGCGCCTTCAACAACATGGTTGTTGGTGACGATATAGCCATCGGCGGAGATGAGAAAACCGGAACCCAGAGAGCGGGTCAATTGCCGACGGCCGCGGGAACCGTCAAACTGCCGAAAAAAGCGTTCCATGTTCGGGTCGCCTCGAAAGATCTCGAAACCGGGAGGAAACGGGCTTTCATTACGGGTTCGCTCGGTACTGATGTTGACCACGGCCGGGCCCGCGGCTTTGACCAGGTCCCGGAAATCAACAGGCGCGGCCGAAGCCGGAGCACTCAAGGCCGGCAACAGCAACAGCACAAAGGCTGTATAAAAAACAATGCTTTTCTTCATTTTTTTCTCCTTCGGAACACAACGGGAGCCGTCGGGCGGCTTGGGCCGATAATAGGTGCGTCGAGGCAAATGTAAAGGGAAAGCCACCGACGCCGGGGCGTTGAAGCCGAAAAATTGCCGGAACGGGGCCGCCTTAGGGGGAGGGTGATTTTTTTGCCGCCCGTGATTAAAATTCCGGAATATCCAATCCGAGAGATCGAAAAAGTTCGTCGGCGGTCGAAGCCAGATGATCCGGCTTTTCTTCGGCCAGGCGGGAGCGGGGAGTGTTGCCGCCGGCCAGCCCGGCCGTGGCCGTGCCGGCCGCTTTGCCGGCCTGGATGTCCATGGGGTGGTCGCCCACCATCAGGGCCGCGCCGGGCGCGACTTGAAGCCGGTCCAGGGCGCGCAGCAGGTGATCTGGGTGGGGTTTGACCAGGGGCACGTCGTCCCGGGTGAGCAGGACCCGGCAATGCTCGGCCAGATCTGGAAAGACCGTGAGCACGGCTTGTGGGCAGTTGCGCGTGACCACGGCGCAGACCGCGCCCACTCGTTTCAGAGCCGCGAGCACAGGCCGGGTGGCCGGAAAGAGACGGGAGGTTCGGGCCGCTTCCATTTCCACCTCCCCGGCGGCGTCCAGGGCTGCTTTGCGGGCGCGCTCAGCCTCGGGTGCGGGCAGTTCTGCCAGCAGCCGGGAGAGTTCTTCCATCAGCGGGATGTTGGGCCTGAGCCCTGGCCGGGCGTAAGGCGAGATTGCCGCCACGGCCCGCTCGCGCATGCGGGCGAAGTCCAGGGTCTGCACGGCCAGGGTGCCGTCAAAATCGAAAAGCACGGCGCGGTACGCGAACATAGATGATCCTTTTGAGCGGGAACATAGGTGGTCCTTTTGAGCGGCAAGGGTATCGCGGCTATTATGCCCGGAAATCAGATCCTTGACAAATTTCTTGAATGCCTCAGATCTCATGGATAGTTTTTACCCACGGAGCAGACGAACATTGAAAATGTTCGTCTGCTCCGGCGGACGCGCAAGCGTCCTGCGGCCCGCGCCTACGTGAGGCATAGTTTCGCTTTTCCGCCGGTGTGACGGCCGAGCAACCTTCGCAGCCTTGTTTTGTTTGCGGGCTCGTTCGGAAGTCCGTCGGCAACATGGTTTCATAGATAATTTAAAATGAAATTGCTCCCAAGGAGATGACCCATGAACACTCTGCACTGGTTGCTTTGTGCCGGTTTTCTGAGTTTTTTCGGTATGTTTGCCGGCTCGGCCGAGGCTGAACAGCCGCGTGGCCATGCAGTGGGCTTGGCCACGGTCACGGCCCTGCTCGATGTGGATCGGCAGATGCCGGTGGATATTTTCAGCGGCGCCACGGCCGCAGAGATCAAGGCTTTGGCTCCGACCGGCTTTGTGCCGTCCGGCATTTATGGTTTTCTGATCCGGCAGGACGATCGGGTCATTCTGGTGGATGCCGGCTACGGCAAAAAGGAAAACCCGGTAAGCCTGCTTCTGCGCAGTCTGTCCCAGGCCGGTCTGAAACCCGAGGACGTGACCCACGTGCTTCTGACCCACCTGCACGGCGACCACGTCGGCGGCCTGGCCTGGGAAGGCAAGGCGTCTTTCCCTAATGCTGTTGTTCTGGTCTCCGCTCCGGAAAAAGATTTCTGGTTCGACGACGCGGTCCTGGCCAAGCAGCCCGAAAAGTTTCCCGGCGCCGGCCTGGCTCGGCGCAATCTCGGCCTGTATGGAGATAAGGTCGAGACCTTTGTCTTCGGGCAGGAGGTCGTGCCCGGCGTCACCGCCCTTGACGCAGTGGGCCATACGCCCGGCCATACGACTTTTCTGCTGGAATCGGACGGGCAGAAAATGTTTTTCTGGGGTGATCTGGTACACGGCGCGGCCTTACAGTTTCCGTTGCCCCAGACCGGCGCCTCTTACGACATGGACCCGGCCAGGGCCGCGGAAACCCGCAAGCGTTTCATGGCCATGGCTGCGGAGCAAAATATCCCCGTGGCCGGCGCCCATTTGCCCGCGCCCGCCGTTGTTCGCGTCGAACATAAAGGCGCTGCGTTTGCCTTTGCCCCTGTGGAATAGAGTAATTCATGAATGAAATGAATAAAATGAGTGAATCGCTCTGGCAAGGATTTGCCTGCGAATCCTTGCCGCGAAATAGCTGTGGACGAGCTTGGCTCGCCGTTAAACGACCATTGCAAGCGTTAAATGTTCCGGAGCCCGGCGAGTCCGGCGATTGCGGAGTGCGCCCCCCTACGGGCGCACTCCGTGTTTTGGGATGATATGTAGCCAAAGAAGTACATCTGTTTTTGGGCGGCAACATATTAGGGGCGTGGCGCAAAAAAATTTGCAGCAAAAAAACTTCCTCTCAGGCCGACTTCAAGATAAACAATGCAGCCTTCTTGTTTGCTCCAAAGGCGATGGGGGGACGTACGGCCGCTTGACCCGGTGCGGCGCACCGGTGCAGTGCTCTGCCCGTGTATATCTTGCATGCGCCCGGCCGCGCCGCGGCTTTTTCTCCCCGAGGCCGACGCAACCATGAGTGGGAACCGGGTATGGATTTTGCAGAACAAGTCCGTTCACATTGACGACTTGAGGGACAGCACACCATCCGGCGCTATACGGGCGCCCTGCAACATGCGGGGGTGCCGGGCATCATCCGGAAGTGTATACACCGCGAACGTCGGCTTCGCCGACGTTTTCAACCGCCCCAACAGGAGTGAACTGCAAGATGGAAGAAGCAGCGTGCACAATTGAGCGACAGATGGACCGCGCCATGGAGCGCGAGGCGGGCCTTTCTCGAGGCATGAAGGGCAGGCATATCTTCATGATCTCGCTGGGAGGCGTGATTGGAACCGGTCTTTTCTTAAGTTCCGGCTTCACCCTGCAGGCCGCCGGCCCCGGCGGCGCCGTTCTGGCCTATCTGGTGGGCGGCTTCAGCATGTACATGGTCATGCTCTGCCTTGGCGAACTGGCTGTGGCCATTCCGGTTGCAGGCTCGTTTCAGGCGTATTCCCGTGAGTTCATTCACCCCTCGGCCGGATTTACCGTGGGCTGGCTTTACTGGCTGAACGGGGTCATCACCATTGCCGCCGACCTGTTGGTGGCGGGCATGCTGCTGCATGCCATGATACCGGCCATACCCATGGTGGCCTGGATGCTCTTCTGGCTTTTCGTGCTCACAGGGCTCAACTGCCTGTCGGTGAACATTTTCGGCGAGTCCGAGTTCTGGTTCTGCAGCATCAAGGTGCTGGCGATCATCCTGCTGATCGTCGTCGGCGGCTGCATGATGCTCGGTCTGGTGGGACCGGAGCCGGCCATCGGCTTCAGCAATTACTTCAACAACGGCGGATTGTTCCCCAACGGCATGCCGCCGGTGTTCGCGGCAATGGTGGTGGTGGCCTATGCCTTTAACGGTACGGAAATCATCGGCATCACCGCGGGCGAGAGCGACAACCCCT
Organism: Desulfovibrio sp.; assembly: GCA_031553235.1. Lineage (GTDB taxonomy): Bacteria > Desulfobacterota > Desulfovibrionia > Desulfovibrionales > Desulfovibrionaceae > Frigididesulfovibrio. Next base: position 97,809 of record JAVBLS010000015.1, on the reverse strand, counting down.
CCAAGTCCATTCCCACGGCCGTGAACAACACCGCCGTGCGTACCCTGGTCTGCTACGTGCTGACGATCATCGTCATCGCGGCCGTGGTGCCCTGGCAGGAAGGCAGCGTCAACGAGAGCATCTTCGGCGTGGTCTTCCAGAAGGCCGGCATTCCCTACGCCTTTGAAATCATGAGTCTGGTCGTGGTCACCTCGGCCTTGTCCTGCGGCAACTCCTGGGTTTACTGCACCACGCGGATGCTCTGGTCCATGGCCCGCGACAAGGCCGCCCCTTCGTTTTTCGGGGGGCTTTCTTCCCGCAAGGTGCCCCTGAAGGCCATGCTCTTCACCATGGCCTGCTCTTCCATCGCGCTTCTGGCCGAAACCACGGGCAGCGCGGGCGCCTTCTACATCATGCTGGTCAGCGTGGCCGGTCTGGCCGGCGTGGTCGGCTGGATGGCCATCTGCCTGGCCCAGTTCAACTTCCGCCGGCGCTTCCTGGCCTCGGGCAAGAAGCTGGAAGACTTGGGCTACCGTACGCCGTTCTTCCCCATCGTGCCCATCCTGGGCTTCCTGATCAACCTGGGCGTGATCATCGGCAGCGCCATGGACCCGGAAACCCGCGACGGCCTTATCGCCTTCGTGCCGTTTACCATAGGCCTGCTGATCTGCTACTATCTCTTTGTGCACAAGAAGCACAAGGCCGATGATGAAGCCCTGCGTGCCGCCGTGAAGAAGTAACCCAAAAAGTGGGAACGGGGGCCCTCCAGCCTGAGGAGGGCTCCCGTTCCGGCTTTCCCTGGGCGATACGGTTGTTGCCGCGTGCGGCCTGCAAAGAGCAGACGTGCAAAGATGTGTTTCTCCGATGGGCCTCTGCAGGGCCCATCTTTTTTCGGGCGATAAACTCCCGGGGGTTGTAATGCTTGATTTCTGCCGAAGACACGCGCCGAAAATCGCTCTGCTCGTGGCCAGCTTTATCTGGGGCATCACCTTCCCCTTGGGCAAGTATGTCATTGCCCAACTGCCGGTGTTCACTTACCTGGCCATTCGCTTCTGCATCGCCGCGCTGCTCATGTACCCGAGCTGCCGCACGAGCATCCGCGCGGCCGGCCGCCATGAATGGGGAGTGGCCTTGGTCATCGGCTTCATGCTTTTCGGCGCCTTTGCCTTCCAGACCGTCGGCCTGGACTACACCACGGCGGCGAAAACCTCTTTTGCCACCGGCCTGTACGTGGTCTTTACGCCGTTTCTCTATTTTGCCATCTACCGTACGCCTCTGCGCGGCACCTCCATCACCGCCGGGGTGCTGGGCGTGGTGGGGATAACCCTGCTTGGCGGCGACTTTTCGGGCCTGTTGGACTGGGATTTCGGTGTGACTTTGGTGATGATCTCCGCGATCTTCACCTCCCTGCAGATTGTCGGCGTCGGACGCTATGCCCGCAAAATAGACCCCGGCTTTTTGACCATTGTGCAGATTGCCATGGTTTCGGCCTGCTGCGCGGTGTTGGCGGTGTGTCTTGAACCCTGGCCGGCCAAGACGCCGGGCCTGGATATCTGGGGCTCGATCCTCTTTCTGGCCATGTTCGCCACCGTGTTCGCCTATTTTGTCCAGTGCCGGGTGCAGCAGCACATCAGCCATACGGCCACGGCGGTGATTCTTTCGATGGAGTGCGTGTTCGGCGCGTTGCTGTCCTTTATTTTCATGGGCGATCCCTTCACCCTGCCCATGCTTGTGGGCGGCGTACTCCTGGTGCTGGCGATGATTGTCGCCCAGTTCGAGCCGGCGTCGCAATAAGGATGACGGTTGGGGTCACATCCTGTGACCCGCTCCCTTAAACACGCGACCGGGGCATTGCAGCGCTGCAATGCCCCGGTCGCGTGTTTATTGTGGCCTTTTTTATATCTCCCTATCCGGGCGCAGGCCGTATTTCTTGATTTTATATTGCAGCAGCTGCCGGGTGATGCCCAACCGGGTGGCCGCTCTGGTGATGTTCCCGCCTTCGGTTTCCAACGCCGAGCGCAAGCTGTGCTTCTCTTCTTTGGCAAGGCGTTGCCTGATGTCGTTCCCGGCGATTTCGGTTTTCACCGGGACAGGGGGCCGGGCCGGGCGGGCTTGCCGCCCCGGTGAAAGGGTGGAGCGAAAAAACATAGGCAGATGCTCAAGACGCAGCACCTGTTCGTCCTGGTCGGCCAGGTTGAGCGCACCCTCAATAACGTGCTCAAGCTGGCGGACATTCCCGGGCCAGGGGTGCCGGCGGAAGGCTTCATCCACCTCCGGGTCCACGGCGCGCACGGCGCGGCCCATTTCGGCGGCGAATTTGGTCAGGAAATGATCCACAAAAATCGGGATGTCCTCCGGGCGTTCCCGCAAGGGAGGAATGTGCAGCCCGGCCACGCCCAGGCGGTAGTAGAGATCTTCGCGCAGTTCCTTGTCATTGATGGCTTGTACCGGAGATTTGTTCATGATCGCGATGACCCGCACATCCACGTCGATGCCGGAGTCACCCCCCAGGCGGCGCAGGCTTTTTTCCTGCAGAACCCGCAGGAGTTTACTCTGCAGATCCAGGTGCATGGAGTTGATTTCGTCCAAAAGCAGCGTGCCCCCGTGGGCCTGCTCAAAAAGGCCGGCCTTGTCCTGGGCGTCGGTGAAGCCGCCTTTGACCGAACCGAACAGCAGGCCTTCCAGCAATTGAGAGGGGAGAGCCGCGCAGTTGACGTCAATAAAGGGCTGGTCGGCCCGCGAACTGGCGGCGTGGATGCTTTGGGCGAACAACTCCTTGCCCGTGCCCGTTTCTCCGTAAATGAGCACGCCCGAAGACGTTTGGGCGATGCGGCGGGCCTGTTGCAGCAGATCGAGCAGCGGCGGGGATTGGCCGATGATGTCGCGGAAGCAATAACGCACCCTGGGCGAGACGGCGACCGACCCGGAGGATGCGCTCGATCGCCTGCCCCGGCGGGTCATTTGCGTGCGCAGCTCCAATACCTTGTCGGCCAGCGACTGGACAAAGGTGACGTCCTTGGCGATTTCCAGGGCGCCGGACAGCTTGCCGTCAATGATGATGGGCTGGTTGCTGTTGATGGTGGTGACCATCCGGCCGCCGCTGTTGATGTAGCTTTGCTTCAGATCCGGCAGGGTTTCGCCCGAACGCAGCACCCGCAGCAGGGTGCTGCTTTCTTCGTTGCAGCGGAAGTGACTGAGAACGTCCAGAAAGGGTCTGCCCAGAATATCGGCGGGGTTTTCGTTTTCAAGATGCCCCATGGCCTTGTTGTACAAGACCGTGGTCATATTCTGGTCGATGACGTGGATGCCGACGTCCAGCCGTTCGAAAACGGCCTGATACAGCTTGAGTCTGCTTTTCAGTTCGTTCAGAGCGTTCAGCAGTTCTTCGGACGTTTGCGGAGAATCCGGCATATGCTTTTTCTCGGGTGTATCGCTGATGCAGATTCGCAAAAGGCGCGATGACATATCCAAGGACGGCTCTGTCCCAAACCGGTGGTGCTTTTGTTTGAAACTCGCCCTGCCGCTTATAGGCGATGGCGGATAAACCGGCAAGAGCGTTAGTTTGGCCCTGTGGGCCTAAGTCCATATGCTGCGGGATGAGATGATATCTCGCAGGCGCGACCTCTCCCGGCCGCTGCTCATTATATTGGAACACTTGTTGCTGTGTTGCTGAGAAATCTTCTTCTTTTGCACCAACTTCCAAGCCGGGTCGAACCGCGAATAGGGGAATGAGGCATGCCGAACCCTTGCGTTACCGTAGATTTGAATAAACTGGCGCACAACACGAAGTTGGTTGGGGATATGTGCGGCCGGGCCGGTCTTTCGGTCATGGGCGTAACCAAGGCTTTTTGCGCCGACCCGCGCATTGCCGGGGCCATGCTGGCCGGCGGGCTCGAGTGGCTTGCCGACTCCCGAGTGCAGAATATCGAGCGTCTGCGCCAGGCAGGCATCACCGCGCCCATCTGTCTTTTGCGCCTGCCCATGCTCAGCGAGACCGATGAAGTCGTCCGCCTTGCCGAGATGAGCCAGGTCTCCGAAGTTGTTGTTGCCGAAGCCCTGGCCAGGTCCGCCGTAAAGCAGGGCCGTCGGCACAAAATCACCCTGATGGTCGATCTGGGTGATTTGCGTGAAGGACTTTTGCCGCAAAATATTTTGCGTGCGGCCGAAACCATGTCCCGTTTGCCCGGCCTGGAACTCTATGGCCTGGGAGTGAACTTCGCCTGCTACGGCGGGGTTGTTCCCACTCCGGCAAAGCTCTCCGAGATGTTGGCCCTGGCCGACTTCATCCGGCAAAAAACCGGGGTGGAACTGCCCCTGGTTTCCGGCGGCAATTCGGTGAATTTACACCTGCTGCCCGATGGCATTCCCCGGGGCATTACCCACCTTCGGATCGGGGAAGGCATTTTGCTCGGGCGCGAGACCACCGTCCGCGCGCCCATTGCCGGTGCGCACCTGGATGTCTTTGCCCTGCAGGCCGAAATCATTGAACTGCAGGACAAGCCCTCGGTGCCGGACGGCAAGATCGGACAGGACGCCTTTGGCAACACGCCGGTCTTCACCGATCGGGGCATCCGCCGGCGGGCTATTCTGGCCATCGGCCGGCAGGACGTGAACATTGACGGGCTGGAGCCTGTGGACCCGGGGATTGCGATCATCGGGGCCAGCAGCGATCACCTTCTTGTCGACGTAAGCGACGCGGGCCGGACTTTGGCCGTGGGCGACGTCGTGAACTTCCACATGCGCTATGGGGCTCTGATCTCGGCGATGATGTCGCCCCATGTGGACACGATCCTTAATTGAACCCCCTTCACAACCAATAATCACGCAAGGAGACGATGATGGAAAAGGTGAAAGTTATTCTCTGGGGCCTCGGGGCCATGGGCGGCGGCATGGGCAAAGACATCCTGGTCAATAAAAAGGGCCTGGAAATCGTCGGCGCCATAGGTCAGAACCCGGCCAAGTTCGGCAAGGATCTGGGCGAAGTGCTCGGCATCGGCAAGAACATCGGCGTGACCGTCTCCTCCAACCCCGATGAAGTGCTCAAGACCCCGGCCGACATCGTGATTTTGAGCACCACTTCCTTTACCAAGGAAGTCTTCCCCCAGCTCAAGAAGATCATCGAAGCCAAAAAGAACGTTGTGACCATCGCCGAGCAGATGGCCGCCCCCGCGGCCGCCGAGCCCGAACTGGCCAAGGAAATCGACAAGCTGGCCAAGGCCCATGGCGTCACCGTGCTCGGCACCGGCGTGAACCCCGGCTTCGTGCTTGATACCCTCATCGTTACTCTGAGCGGCGGCTGCCAGGTGGTCAACAGAATTTGGGCCGCCCGGATCAACGACCTTTCGCCTTTCGGCCCCACGGTCATGAAGACCCAGGGCGTGGGCGCCACCGTGGAGCAGTTCAAAAATGGCGTAGCCGACGGCTCCATCGTGGGCCACATCGGCTTCCAGGAATCCATCTACATGATCGCCAAGGCCATCGGCTGGAAGCTTGACAAGATTGAAGAAACCCGCGAGCCGATCATCACCGAAGTGGCCCGTGAAACTCCCCACGTCAAAGTGGCCGCCGGCGACGTGGCCGGCTGCCGGCACATTGCCCGCGGCTACATGAACGGCAAAGAAGTCATCACTCTTGAGCATCCCCAGCAGATCCACCCGCACATGGGCAAGGTCAAGACCGGCGACTACATCAAGATTGAAGGCACTCCGAGTTTAAGCTGGTCGGACGAGTCGGAAATTCCCGGCGGCATCGGCACCATGGCCACGGCCGTGAACATGATTCCCCAGGTGATCAACGCCGAGCCCGGCCTGGTCGGTATGCTCGACCTGCCGGTGATCAGCGCCCTCATGGGCGACGTGCGCGAAAAGATCGAGCGCTAAACCGTCTTATGCGGCGCCGCGTTTTTTTCCCGCGGCGCCGCAGTATTTCCGCGACGCCACAATGTATTTCCGCGACGGGTGCCAAGGGTATTCCCCTCTGCGGGATGCGGCCGCCCGGCCGGTAAGCGATGCCCCGGTTTCTATGACCGGCCAAGGAGAAAAACGTATGCGCACAGCGAAAAAAGGCGACTGGGTAAGGGTTCACACCGTCGTGTTGTCGGCGGGGGAACGTGCCCCGCAGATACCCGACGAAACCAAGGCCGTGCCCCTGGAACTGTGGGTCAACGGGTTTCTGGTGGAAAGCACGGTCGAGATCGGCAAAGAAGCCACGGTGCAAACCCTGGCCGGGCGCGAATTGCGCGGCGTGCTCACGGAGATCGAGCCGGTCTATGCCATCGACTATGGCCGGCCCCAACCCGAACTGCTGACCATCGGCTCGGAACTGCGGGCCGTTTTGAAGGAGATCGCCAATGGCCGACAATAGTTATCAGGCGGTCATGGCCCGCCGTCCGGAAATTATGCGCAAGGCCGTGGGCATCGACTATCAGAGCTTCGAGTCCGGCTCTCTGGCCTTCGACTATGAAGGCATGATGGCCAAGGCCGCCTTCAGCCTGGACAAGATCCGCGAAATCCAGTGCGCCACGGGCATCGGCAATACGCCGCTCCTGGAGATGAAAAACCTGACCGCCCTGGCCCGGCACTATGCCCCGGCCGGCAAAGGCGCGCGCATCTTCATCAAAGACGAGGCCTGCAACCCCTCGGGCAGCTTCAAGGCCCGGCGGGCGTCCGTTTCCGCTCACTTCGCCAAGCAGAAAGGTTACCCCGGCCTGGTGGCCGCCACCAGCGGCAACTACGGCGCGGGCATTGCCTCGCAGGCGGCCATGCTCGGCCTGAAGTCCATCGTTGTCCAAGAGGTCTTTGACAGCAAAGGCCTGGGCCAGCCCGAGATCATCGAAAAAGGCCGGGCCTGCGAGGCTTATGGGTCTGAAGTGCTGCAACTCACCGTGGGGCCGGAGCTGTTCTACACCTTCTTGCGCGTGCTGGAAGACACCGGCTTTTTCAACGCCTCGCTGTACACGCCCTTCAGCATCGCCGGCATCGAAACCTTGGGCACGGAAATCGCCGAACAGTGCCAAACCTTTTTCGGTCGCAATCCCGACGTGGTCGTGGCCACCAACGCCGGCGGCGGCAACCTGACCGGCACGGCCCGTGGACTGATCAAGGCGGGCTGCAAAGACACCAAGGTGGTCGGCGCCAGCGTGGACCTCTCCGGCCTGCACATGGCCTCGGACAAAGATTTCAACCGGAAATCCTTCACCACCGGCCACACCGGCTTCGGCGTGCCCTTCCTCACCGGCCCGGACCGGGCCGACGTGCCGCGTAACGCCGCCCGTCCCCTGCGCTACATCGACCGCTACGTGACCGTCACCCAGGGCGAAGTCTTTTTCATCACCGAAGCCTTGGCCCAGATTGAAGGCCTTGAGCGGGGCCCGGCCGGCAACACCTCTCTTGCCGCAGCTTTTTCCCTCGCCCAGGAAATGGACCGCGACCAGATTCTGGTGGTCCAGGAAACCGAATACACCGGCGCGGGCAAGCACCCCTCGCCGCAACTGACCTTTGCCAAGAAGAACGGCGTGGAAGTCCGCCGGGGCGACCCCAAGGACAATCAGCCGGGCGTGCGCATCGTCATTCCCGAACACGCCGGCCAGATCAAGACCAAGGATCTTGAACTGGGCAAACTGCGCCGCTCCTACCTGCGCCATGCCCTCGGCAAGCTGCAGGGTACGACGGTGAGCCCTTCGGACATGGAGTATCTGGCTGCCGAAACCGGCCTGAGCCCGGCCGACGTGGAACCCCTGGTCCAGGAAGCCTTGAAGGAGAAAAAATAGTATGGAACGCACCGACGACTTTGCGGAGCGCCGCAAACACCTGGCAAGCCTCAGCGACGTCGAGCTGAAAGATCGCTTCTGGAAGCTGGCGGAAGAAATCATCACACCTCTCATTGAGATGGCCAAAACCCACACCACGCCGTCCATTGAGCGGTCGGTGCTCTTGCGCATGGGCTTTTCGAGCATGGAAGCCAAAGAGATCGTCAACCATTGCGTCGTCCAGGGCCTCCTTGGCAAGGGCGCAGGCCATGCGGTGTTGAAACTGTCTGAACTGGAAAAGCTTCCCTACCGGGAAGCCGGTCTGAAACTGGGCCGCGGCGAAGGCTGGGACGCCCTCAAAGGAGTGTGGAAATGAAACCTTTGAAGCCCAATGAAAAGCTCAGCATCGAGGCCCTGTTTGAGGATCTGGAAAACTACCGGCCCAAGCGCAACGGCTGGACTTGGCGCGAAAAGGTGGATCCCATCCAGTACGGCGCCTTCACCTACCGTCAGTGCTCCGAGCCCCTGAAGCAGTCCGTGCCCCTGCCGGCGGCCAAGTATTTCGGCAACATCGATCCCCAGCCCGACTGCAACATCACCACCGAAATCGCCTCTGGCCGCTTTGAGGACGACATCCGGCGCATGCGCATGGCCGCCTGGCACGGTGCGGACCACCTTATGGTCATCCGCACCGCCGGGCAAAGCCACTTCGACGGCCTGATCGAAGGTACGCCCGAAGGCGTGGGCGGCGTGCCCATCACCCGCAAGCAACTGCGGGCTTCGCGCCGGGCCCTGGACCTGGTTGAAGAGGAAATCGGCCGGCCCATCAACTTCCACTCCTACGTCAGCGGCGTGGCCGGCCCGGAAGTGGCCGTGCTCCTGGCCGAAGAAGGGGTCAACGGCGCCCACCAGGATCCGCAGTACAACATCCTCTATCGCAACATCAACATGTACCGTTCCATGGTGGACGCGGCCGTGGCCAAGTGCATCATGGCCGGATCGGGCATGGCCCAGATCGACGGCGCGCACAACGCCAACGCCACCGCCCGCGAAGCCTGGAAGGTCATGCCCGAGCTCATGGTGCAGCATGCTCTGAACTGCATGTATTCCAAGATGGTCGGCATGCCGCCGGATCTGATCTGCCTGTCCACCGTGCCGCCCACGGCGCCTCCGGCCCCCTGCGTCAAGCTGGACCTGCCCTATGCCAAGGCCCTGCGCGACTTCTTTGAAGGCTATCGGTTCCGGGCCCAGATGAACACCAAGTATATGGAATCGTGCACCCGCGAAGTGACCGTGACCCATGCCCTGAACCTGTTGATCTCGCGCCTGACCTCGGCCGACATTCAGAGCACCATCACTCCGGACGAAGGCCGCAATGTGCCCTGGCACTACAACAACATCCACGGCACCAACACCGGCAAGCAGGCCCTGATCGGCATGGACGACCTGCTTTCCTACGTTAAGCTGGACATGGACGGCCCCTTGGGCGAGAAGGTGCGCGAGCTCAAAGAGCGGGCCTGCCTGTTTATGGAAGAGATCATTGAAGCCGGCGGCTACTTCAACGCCGTGTCCGACGGTTTCTTCGTCGACTCCGGCTATTACCCCGAGCGCAACGGCGACGGCATTGCCCGGGACCAGAACGGCGGCGTGGGCGAAGGCACCGTGGTGCCCCGCGACCCCGATTACCTGGCTCCGGTCTGCCGGCAGTTCGGCGATAACCACCTGCCCGCCGGCACCAAGTGCGCCTGCGATCTGATCGACGGCTGCACCCTGTGCAAACCGGAAAAGATCCAGTGGGTGGGCGAACTGGATGCCGAGGACAACGTGCACAAGCGTCTGGCCCAGCATGAAGAGGAGCGCAAAAAAGGCCTGCTGCGTCCCGAAGTGCAGTGGGAAGGCGACGGGATCATCTGCCTGACCATGTGCATTCCCACGGACGAGCGCACCGCGGAGTTCGCGGCCCAGGCCATGGCCGAGAAGATGGGCCTGGAAGACGTGGAGGTCATCCACCGCCAGGTGCTGCACCCCTCCGAAGGCACTCTGGTGGAGGTCAAGGGCCGGGTGCCCTTTGCCATCGATCCGGCGACCCTGGTCATCCCGCCCATCCAGGAGACCTTGAGCCCCGAAGAGATCATCAAGTACGCCAGGGCGCGCGGCCTGAAGGTCGTGGCCGCCACCGTGGGTGAAGACGAACACTCGGTGGGCCTGCGCGAGATTCTGGACATCAAGCACGGCGGCATTGAGGGCCTCGGCATCAAGTACCAGTACATGGGCACCTCCGTGCCGGTGGAAAAGCTGGTGGATGCGGCAATTGAGATGGATGCCGACGCCATTCTGGCCAGCACGATCATCTCCCACGCGGACATCCACCGCATCAACATGCGCAGGCTCGACCAGCTATGCCGGGAAAAGGGCGTGCGCGAAAAGATCATTCTGCTCTGCGGCGGCACCCAGGTCACGGACGAAATCGCCAAGGAAGAAGGCCTGGACGGCGGCTTCGGCCGGGGTTCCAAGGGCATCCACGTGGCCAGCGCCCTGGTCAAACGGCATATGGAGTTGTTCGGGGACAAGAAGTAGTTCGGACTTCTCTCTTTCCGTGCGTGTCGGCAAGGCCGTTTGTGAAGCGGCTTTGCCAAAGGTAAGGGGAGTTCGTCCCCCGATGAAGGGCCGGGGAGTCACACCTTGCTCCCCGGCTCCGTTCCCGTACCGGCTGTACCCGGACGGACGCGTGCCGTCCGTCCGATTTTTTTTACCGGCGGCTGATACAGCGTCAGACTCGCATTGCGATTGTCTCATGCCAAACTGAGCCGCTACCTGGGGCCGGCGCGTGAAAGGTGCCGGCTTATACCTTGACGCGGCGCTCTCCTCGGTTCACAACATATGATTCACGGCTCACAAGGAAGCGTGTCTATGAAAGCGGATCTTCTGGTTGCCGAAATCGGCAGCACCACCACTCTGGTCACTGCCTTTGGAGGCCTTGAGCAAGGCGACCCTCGCGGACTGGGGCAGGGCCAGGCGGCCACCACCGTGCTTGAGGGCGATGTGGTCATCGGCCTGAACAATGCGGTTGCGGACATGCAAAGCAAAGCCGCCGAAGAAATTTTCTGGCGCAACATGACGGCCTCGAGCAGCGCGGCCGGCGGCTTGCGCATGACCGTGCACGGCCTGGTCTACGACATGACCGTCAAGGCCGCCCGCGAAGCCGCTCTCGGGGCCGGGGCCAACATCCGGATGGTCACTTCCGGCTTGTTGGAAGACTATGACCTGGATGAGATCAAAGAGATCCGGCCCAACATCAGCCTGCTGGCCGGCGGGGTGGACCACGGCGAGAAACGCACGGTCATTGCCAACGCAAAAACTTTGGCGGCATCCGGGCTGAAACACCCGATCATTTACGCCGGCAACACGGCCGCCGCCGGGGTGGTGGGAAAGATTCTGCGCGAGGCGGGCATCACCGTCTCGGTGGTGGCCAACGTCTACCCCCAGATCGATCAACTGAATGTGGAGCCCACCCGGACGGTCATTCAGGATGTTTTTGAATCCCACATCACCGAAGCCCCGGGTATGGCCAAGATTCGCCAGATGGTCACCGGCCGGATTATCCCCACGCCCGGCGCGGTGATGCTGGCCGCCAAGCTGTTGCGCGAGGAAATCGGGGATCTCATGGTGCTGGACGTGGGCGGGGCCACCACCGACGTGCACTCCGTGACCGACGGCGACCCGGAAATCGCCGCCCGTCTTCTGGCGCCGGAACCCTTTGCCAAGCGCACCGTGGAAGGGGATCTGGGGGTCTTTGTCAATGCGGCCAACGTGTTGGAACTGTGCGACAAGAAACGCCTCTGCCGGGATCTGGAGTGCACGGAGGATCAACTGCTCACCCTGTGCAAGCCCATTCCCGCCACCGGCCCGGAGCGTTCCTTTTCTTCAGCCCTGACCCTGACTGCCACCCGGACGGCTGTGGCCCGGCATGCCGGCATGACCGAATACCTGTACGGCCCGGCCGGGCGTATTCCCGTGACCAGGGGCAAAGATCTGACCACGGTGCAGTGGATTATCGGTACCGGCGGAGCCTTGACCCGCCTGGAGACCGGCCGGTCCATTTTGGAAGGCCTGAATCACCCGAAAAACAGCCCGCAGCTCTTTCCTCGTCACGGAAAAGCCCTGTTGGACAAAGAGTATATCATGGCCGCCGCCGGACTCATGGCGGAAAACTATCCGGCTGCGGCTTTGGCGCTCATGAAGCAAAGCCTGGGCATCGGGTAGTGGAGCCGGTTTGGTGTGATACAGCGTCAGGCTCGCTTTGTGCTCCGAGGTAGGGCCGAAGAGCCCAACCCCCATCGCCCAAAGCATCGCCTTCCTTGTCTCACACCAAACCGGCTCGACTACCGTGACTGCATTTATCGTAAAGTATTACTAAGGAGAAGAAGTATGGCGAAAGAAGGACGCGTGCTGATCAACACCGGCAAGGGCAAGGGCAAGACCACGGCCGCTCTGGGCACAACCATCCGTGCTCTGGGGCGCGGCTGGAAAGTGGCCGTGCTGCAGTTCATGAAATCGCAGAAAACCGGCGAAGGCGGCTTTCTCGAAGCCCATGCCGCCGTTCACCCGGACAAGCTGCGCTACCGGCGCTTTGGCCTGGGCTTTGTCAGGGGCGCGCCCTCGGAGGCGGATCTGGCCGAAGCCCGCCAGGCCCTGGACCAGGCCAAGGCCTATCTGGCCGACGACTTTGACCTGGTGGTGCTGGACGAGATCTGCGTGGCCCTTTCGCTGAACATGCTGGACGTTGCCGAGGTGTTGGAATCGGTTCGCGGCCGTCGGCCGGGCATGAACGTGATCCTCACCGGCCGGGGCTGCCCGCAGGAGCTCATCGATCTTGCCGACACGGTCACGGAGATGACCGAGATCAAGCATGGCTATCAGCAGGGGATAAAAGCCACCCCCGGCATCGAATTCTAGAGCATTTCACACTTGAAATGCTCTATCCCCAGGCCGGAATCGGAGTTTAACAGCGTTTCGCTGAGCTTCTATTCGACCTTGTCCAAGGCCTGCTCAAGATCCGCAAGGATGTCGTCGGGGTGTTCGAGGCCGATGGACAGGCGGATCATTTCCGGCAGGATGCCGGAATCATCCTGCTGCGCGTCGGAAAGCTGCGAGTGGGTGGTGCCTGCCGGGTGCAGGGCCAGGCTTTTGGCGTCACCCACGTTGGCCAGGTGCGAGAACAGTTCGAGAGATTCGATGAAGCGGGCCGCGCGCTGCAGACCGGCGTCGCCTTTGCCCTGCACCCCGAAGACCACCATGCCGCCGAAGCCGCCGGAAAAGTATTTGCGGGCCAGGGCGTGGTACGGGTCTGCGGGCAGGCCGGGGTAGCGCACCCAGGCGACTTTGGGGTGCCCGGCCAGGAATTCCGCCACCTTCAAGGCGTTGGCCGAGTGGCGTTCCATGCGCAGGCCGAGGGTTTCCAGCCCCTGCATGAAGATCCAGGCGTTGTCCGGGCTGATGCAGGCCCCGAGGTTGCGCAGGGGCACCAGGCGCATGCGGGTGATGAAGGGCGGCAGTTCGCCCAGGTCATGCCCCCAGCGAATGCCGTGGTAGCTGTCGTCCGGCTCGTTGTACAGGGGGAAGCGGGGGTTGTTTTTCCACTCAAAGGTGCCGCCGTCGACGACAACGCCGCCGATGGCCGTGCCGTGGCCACCCATCCACTTGGTCAGGGAGTGGATGGTGATATCCGCGCCTTGGGCCAGGGGGCGTTGCAGGGCCGGGGTGGAGAAGGTGGCGTCGACGATCAGGGGCAGGCCCCGACTGTGGGCCAGATCGGCCAGGGCGGCGATGTCCGCCACTTCCAGGGTCGGGTTGCCGATGGTTTCCACATAGACGGCCCGGGTCTTGTCGTTGATCACGGCGGCAAAGCCCTCAAGGTCGTTGGGTTTGACGAAGCGGGCCGTGATGCCGAGCTGGGGCAGGATGTTGCCCAGCATGGTGAAAGTGCCGCCGTACAGGTTGCAGGCTGCCACGATTTCGTCCCCCTGCCGGGCCAGGTTGATGAAAATGTAAAACATGGCCGAAGTGCCGGAGGCCAGAGCCAGAGCCCCGGCTCCGCCTTCAAGCAGGCTGACGCGTTCTTCCAGGGCCGACTGGGTGGGGTTGCCCAGACGGGTGTAAAGATAGCCCGTCTCCTTGAGGGAGAAAAGATCCCGGGCGTGCCGCAGACTTTTGAAGGTATAGGCCGCAGTGCGGTGCACCGGCAGGGCCCGGGCGCGGGTGTCGTCTTCGCGCAGACCGCCGTGAATGGCCAGGGTTTCGAAACGGGGGCTCATGGGGGATCCTTTATATAGCATGCCAATTGCGGCCGTTCGCGCCGATGGCGTCCAGCTCGTAGGGCGTTTCCTGATAGACGTAGAAGTTCAGCCAGTTGGCGTAAAAGAGGTTGGCGTGGGCCCGCCAGGAGACCACCGGCGCAAGGTTGGGGTTGTCATCCGGGAAGTAGTTGCGCGGTACCTCGATGTCCAGACCCCTATTGCGGTCGCGGAAGTATTCCAGGGAAAGGGTTTCGGCATCGTATTCCAGATGGCCGGTGATGAAGATTTGTCGAGCCTTGCGGGCCTCGATTACGCAGACCCCGGCTTCGGGCGATTCCGCCAGAATATCCAGTTCAGGCCGGCTCTGGATCTCTTCGCGGCGGATGCCGGTGTGGCGCGAGACCGGAGCGTGGAAGATGTCGTCAAAACCCCGGAAAATTGGGCGTTTGGTGTCGGCAACGGCATGAGGAAAAACCCCGAACATCTTGTCGGGCAGCACGTATTTGTCAATGCCGTAGTGGTGGTAGAGCCCGGCCTGGGCACCCCAGCAGATGTGCAGGGTGGAAAAGACGTTGGCCCGGCTGTAGTCCATGATGGCCTTCAACTCGTCCCAATAGTCCACCTGGGAAAAGGGCAGCTGTTCCACGGGCGCGCCTGTGATGATCATGCCGTCGAACTTGCGGCCTTCAACCCGGGAAAAGGTCGTGTAGAAACGTTCCAGGTGTTCGGGCGCGGTGTTCTTGGAAACGTGGTTCTCGGCCTTGAGCAGGGTGATGTCCACCTGCACCGGGGTATTGCCCAGCAGGCGCAGCAGCTGGATCTCGGTGGCGATTTTGGTGGGCATCAGGTTGACGATGGCGATCTGCAGGGGGCGGATGTCCTGACGCACGGCGCGTTCTTCGGTCATCACAAAGATGTTTTCCCGCTCCAGCACGGAGCGCGCGGGCAGATCGCCGGGAATATTGATGGGCATGGAAACACCTCAAAGGGGGGTATCACCGTATTGAACGTACGGCGAAAGATATGATCTTATATCCGAAGGATCCGCATATCAAGCCATCTTCCGCCACACCGCCATATATTCCTGGTTCCCCTTGGGGCCCTTGATCGCCGACGGCACCACCCCCAGCAGATTCAGCCCCAAATCGGCGGCAAAGGCCAGCACCCGCTCCACGGCCTCTTGACGCAAGACTTCGTCCGTGACCACGCCCTTGATTGTGTTGCCCGGCCCAACCTCGAACTGCGGCTTGATCAGGGCCGCGACCAGGCCGCCGGGTTTGAGAAAGGCCACACAGGGTCGCAAAACCAGCGTCAGGGAGATGAAGGAGACATCCGCCGTCAGCATGTCCACCGGTTCGGGTAAAAAGTCCTGCCCGACCAGGCGCAAATTGACGCCTTCCAGGGAGATGACCCGAGGATCGGCGCGCAGGCGCTCGTGCAACTGGGCCTTGCCCACGTCCACGGCATAGACCCTGGCCGCGCCGTGCTGCAGCAGGCAGTCGGTGAAGCCGCCGGTGGAGGCGCCGGCGTCCAGGGCGACAAAACCTTCGACGTTGATGGAAAAATGCTCCAGAGCGGTGAGCAGCTTATAAGCTCCCCGGCTTACAAAGCGCTCCACGCCGGCCAGGGAAAGCGCCGCATCCCTGGGCAGAGGCCTGCCCGGTTTGTCCACCCGCTCCAGACCCTTGCCGTGCTCCACAAAAATCTTGCCGGCCATGATCAGGCTTTTGGCCCGCTCGCGGCTTTCGGCCAGGCCCCGCAAAAAGACCAGGTTATCGGCGCGTTCCTTTTTCAGCATGGGGCGGTTATACAGGCCGGGCCCGAAAAGGCAAGGGGAGCCGTCCAGCAAGACGGGCCGGCCCGCTACGGCCTTGGCAAAGGTGCCCCGTCGAGAGCCAGCGTGGAGGGGCGGATGACGAGCATCCGCGCGGCAGTGCGTCGTCAGGGCTTTGCCGGAGCGAGATCCGAGGTGCGCGCCCAGAACACCCGATGCGTCTTCAAGCTTTTGATCTTCGTCAAATTGCCTTTGACGGTCAACACCCGGTAACGCTCGTCGGTCTGCAGGGTCTCGCCGTCGGACCGGTTGTTTTGGGCCATGTACGGGCTGCGGTAGAGCGGGCCGGCCGTTTGCGCGACAACCACAACGGCCCTGGAGTCGGCAAACAGATCGGCGGCGGGCCAGGAAACGGCCAGGCAGGCAGCACAAAGGACAGCCGGAATGAGGCTGCGGCAACGGTTTGCAAACATCTCTTTTTCTCCCACAGGATTATGAACGATGCGGTCTGTCGGCGGCAAGTTTCGGCGCGGGTCGTAAAAGTTCCGGAGCCGTCCCTTGGGGCGGCTCCGGTTTTTTTATTCAACATGGCGAGTTTATTACGATTATTTTTCTTTCTTATAATACGTCCCGCGCAGGGGCACTTCGTTACGGAATTTTCCGTCCAAACGATAGTAGGCATGGGAGCAGGCCGGCAGGGTCGGGATGATGCACAGCTCGCCCACGCCCTTGGCTCCGTAAGAGTAAGGGATGTTCCCCGGCCCCTGGACCAGGATGACCTCAATGGGCGGAGCGTCAACGGCCCGGAGCAGCCCGAGGGTGCCGTACTTGCTCTTGGGGTATCCGCCTTCCTGCAGGTAGGCTTCGGTCAGGGCCGAGCCCAGGCCCATGAGCACCCCGCCTTCCACCTGACCTTCCAGGGACTGGCGGTTGACCACCACGCCCACATCGTTGGCCGCGACGATTTTTTCCACTTTGCCCTGTTCGTCGAGAATGACCACCTGGGCGCTGTAACTGTAGCTCACGTGGCTCACGGGGTTGTCTTTGGGCGAGCCCATGGGGTCGGTCTCGGCCAGAAATTCGCCGTAGAATTCCTGGCCCTCGAGTTCATTCAAGGTTTTGCCGGAAGTCAGCGCGGCCGAGAGCTTTTCGGCGGCCCGCCGCGTGGCTTCGCCGGTGATCACTGTCTGACGCGAGGCCGTGGAAGTGCCGGAGTTGGGCGTGCGGCCGGTGTCCGGGCGTTCGTAGATCAGGTCCTGGGGAGCCAGACCCGTGGTTTTGCAGACCATGTGCGCGCACATGGTGGCAACGCCCTGACCCATGCAGGCCGCCGAGGTGCGGATGTGCACCTTGCCGTCTTCCACGGAAAGGGTGCAACGCCCGGTATCCGGCAGGCCCACACCCACGCCGCTGTTTTTCAGGCCGCAGCCCAGCCCCGCGCGCGGGCTGGACTCATAGGCCTCTTTCACCGCTTCGAGGCACTGGACAATGGCACAATCCGGTCCGGCAATCTGGCCGTTGGGCATGACGTCGCCCGGCCGTAGCGCGTTCTTGTGGCGGAATTCCCAGGGGGACATGCCGACCATCTCGGCCAGGAGGTTGATGTTGTTTTCCACGGCAAAGATGGTCTGGGTCACCCCGAAGCCCCGGAAGGCCCCACCCGGCACATTGTTGGTGTAGACGGCCATGCCCATGATGTCGAGGTTCTGGTAGTTGTAGGGCCCGGCCGCGTGGGTGCAGGCCCGCTGCAGCACCGGCCCGCCCAGAGAGGCATAGGCCCCGGAGTCGGAAACAACCACCGCTTTCAGGGCCGTGAGCCGGCCCTGCTCGTCGCAGGCCGAAGTGAATTCCATGTCCATGGGGTGGCGCTTGGTGCTGATCATCAGGCTTTCGGCCCGCGAGAGTTTGACCTTAACCGGCTTTTGGGTGTGCCAGGCCATGAGGGCCGCGTGGTGCTGCACGCTCTGGTCTTCTTTGCCGCCAAAGCCGCCGCCCATGAGCATGGCCTTGACCCGGACCTTGTCATGGGGCAGGCGCAGCATGTCGGAAACCTCGTGCCGGTCGTCGTAGACAGACTGGCTGCCGGTGTAAAGCAGGATGCCGTCACCCTCGGGCACGGCCACGGCGCATTCCGGCTCCATGTAGGCGTGCTCGGTGAACGGCGTCTTGTATTTGCGGGTAACCACGTATTTCGAGGCCCTGATGGCCGCGTCGGCGTTGCCGCGCTTGAGGCTTTCCCGGCGCAGCACGTTGCCGGAGGGGTGGATCAGCGGGGCGTCACCGCGCAGGGCGTCAAAGGGACTGGTCACCGGTACAAGCTCGGTGTAATCCACCGCGATCAACTCCAGAATCGGGTCCAGACTTTCCGGCTTGGCCGCTGCCACCAGGACCAGAGCATCGCCCACGTAGCGGGTGGTGTCGCCCTCGGCAATCATCACGTCCCAGTCTTTGATGATGTGGCCGGTCTTATTGAAGGGCACGTCCTTGGCCGTGAGAATGCGCACGCAATCCGGGTGTTTTTCGGCCGTCGAGGTGTCGATTTTGTTGACCACGGCCCGAGGGTATTTACTGCGCAGGGCCTTGGCATAAATCATTCCGGGCAGGACCAGATCGTCGCTGAATTTACCGGTGCCCAGCACTTTTTCTTCTGCATCCAGGCGCTTGAAGCGGCCGGAGAAGCCGGCTTCGGTTTCCGGCGCCGGCACGGGCAGATTCTCGCGGAAAAAGCGGGCCGCTTCAAGAATCGCTTCTTCAATTTTCACATAGCCGGTGCAGCGGCAGATGTTGCCCTTGATGGTCTCTTTGACCTCGGCCCGCGTGGGCAAAAGATTTTCGTCCAGCAGAACTTTGGCCGAGATGACCATGCCGGGAATGCAGAAGCCGCACTGCACGGCGCCGGCTTCGGCAAAGCAGTGGGCATACACGGCCTTTTCGCGTTTCGACAGGCCTTCCACGGTGATCACGCTCTTGCCCGCCAGTTTGCCCAGTTTGGGGATGCAGGCGCGGGTTTTCTTGCCGTCGATAATCACCACGCAGGTGCCGCAGGCGCCTTCGCCGCAGCCTTCTTTGGATGCGGTCAGGCCCAGGTTTTCGCGCAGGAAGGGCAGGAGTTTTTTGTTTTCCTCTTCGCTCTGAACGGTTTTTCCGTTGACGGTAAACTCGATCATGGGGTGTTCCTTTAGCCGGGAGCTTCAGCGGACCCGGTCGTCCGAGGCTTCGATGGGAATGAAGAATTCCTGCAGCGGTTCTTCGTCTTCCTCTTCTTCTTCAACGGTGTGGCCGGGGTCCTTGGGCAGAATCTGGTGCACGACCATGGCCGTGACTCCGCCGGAAACCACCGGGGAGTGGAAGAAGATCTGGAAGAACGAAGACATGTTTACGAAAATCTCCGGTGCAGACATGGTCGCCAGGCCCACCCCGATGGAGGTGGCGATAACGATGCTCTCGCGCCGGTTTACCCCGTGTTCCGCCAGAATGCGGATACCCGAGGTGGCAATGGTGCCGAAGAGCACCACCAGGGCGCCGCCGAGCACCGGCCGGGGCAGGAGTTCAAAGATGACCACCACCACCGGGAACAGGGCGAAGATGATAAAGAGCACGCCGCAGAAGCGGCCGACCTTGCGGCTGGCCACGCCCGAAAGCTGGATGACCCCGTTGTTCTGGGCAAAGGTGACCATGGGGAAGCAGCCGAAGAGCGAGCCCAGGGTGCTGAAGACGGCGCCGCAAAGAATGCCGCCCTTGAGCCGGCTGCGGTAGAGCCGGCCCTTGGTGGGCTGCTCCGAGACCGAGGCCGTGGCCGTAATGTCGCCGATGCATTCGATGATCACCACCAGGAAGATGAAGGAAACCACCCAGAAGGCCTGCCAGTCAAAGCTGAAGAAGCCGTACTTGAAGGGCACGGGAATGGTGAACCAACTGCGCTCGGCCTGCAGGATGGACCAGTCTACCTTGCCCATGGGAATAGCGGCCAGAAAGCCCACGGTCATGCCGATGACCAGGGAGCACATGCGCAGAATGGGTTTTTGGAAACGGTTAATGGCCACCACGGCCAGAATGACCAGGGCGCCCAGGCCGAGGTTGGAGAGGTCGGCAAAGGTGCCGTTGGCCTTGGCCGCGTAACCGCCTGCCAGGTCTACGGCCCCGATCTTGACCAGGGAGAGGCCGATCATCAAAACCGTGATCCCGGCCACGGTGTGGGTGATCACCTTGCGCAGGTAATAGATGGTGAAGCTGCCGAGAATGAACCAGATGGAGCCGGCGAAGCAGACCCCGAGCAGGGTGTTCAGGGCCTGATCCCAGCTCATGCCCCGGGTTTTCATGAAGGCCAGGCCGATGGCCGTGAGCGTGCCGGGAAAGGCGAAACTGGTGGCCTGGACGTTGAGCATGCCCGAGCCGATGCCGAAGGGCCGGCTGACCTGGACAAAAATGCCCAGACCGGCGAAGAGCAGGGACATGGAGACAAGATACGCCACGGCCTCGGCGGGAGCTCCCAAGGCCGTGGCCACGATGGCGGGCGGGGTCATGACCCCGATGATCATCGCCAGAATATGCTGCAGAGCGGCAAGCAGAGTGATGCCGAAAGGCGGTGAAGAATCAAGAGTGTAGATCAGTTCGCTCTGACGAGTGGTCGCTTGGGTGGGTGCTGCGGTCATCGAAGGGCTCCAACTGGTTGCTTCAGGCGGCGTCGGTCGACACCATCGACGCCACCCGAAAATGACTTATTCAATGTAAGGGGCGGCGGCATCCGCCGCAAACTCGCAGAAAACAACGGCCTGGGCGGCTTCGGCCAGAGAGGCCGCGGCAAGCCCGTCGCGCAGTTCAACAGAAAGGGCGTTCAGGCTCTGCGCATCCAGTTCGGCCCGCAGCCGCGTGTCTTCATAGACGTAAGTGCCGCCGTTTTTGCGCAGGCTCCAGGGTTCGCCCCGGCGCTTGCCTTCAAACCGACCCTCGGCCGTGCGGCAAAAGCCGTGGCTCGCGGCCTCAAAGGAGGCCCGGCTCAGGTGCAGGCGTATCTTGTCGCGGTACGGGGCGCCGGCCGAGGGACAGAAAGCCGCGCAGTTGCCGCACTCGTTGCAGAAATCGCCCAGGTTGAGCACCTGCCAGGGTGACTCGGCCTTGGCCGTGCCCAAGGTGATCACCCGAACGCCGTCCCTGTCCGCCACGGCTTCCTGCACCGGCCAGGTACGGGACGAGGAGGGTAGGAGCAGATTGGCCCGGTTGGGGCAGACGGAGGCGCAGATGCCGCAATATTCATCGCACTGCAGGCAGCGGGCCGCTTCCTCGCGCACATTGGCGGCGTCCACGCTTTTAGCCGTTTCGGCGTAGCGAAAAGCCTGGCGTTTACGTAAAGAGCGCGCGTCCGTGCCGGCTTTGGCCGGGGCCAGGTCGGCCGCAAGCAGGCCGAGACGGGCCAAAAGCACGCCGGCGGCTCGCCGGCCTTCACCCACGGAATCTACCAGCCCAGGGGTTTTGCCCGGAGCGACGATGCGCTGCAGCACCTTGCCGGAGAAGCCCGCAGTCGACAGGGGCTCGTCCACGGCCGCATACACGGCATCGTTGCGCGCGGCCAACACTGCCAGCTCGGCCTGGTTCACGGCCTTGTTCAGATGCAGCTTGACGCCCATGTCCAGGATGTTGCGCACGTCGCGTTCCACCCGTTCGGCTTCTTTGGCCATTTTGCCCAAGACCCGGCCGCCGGGCTTGTCGCCGGCCTCATACACATTCACGGAGCAGCCGGCCAGGGCCAGGAACCAGGCGCAGGTCAGCCCGGCCGGTCCTGCGCCGATCACGGCCACGCTTCTGCCGTTGGCCGTGGCCGGAGTGAGCCCTGAGGCACCCATTTCGGCGGTGCAGCGTTTGACGTCGCGGATGCGCAGGGGATCGTCGTAATGGGCCCGCATGCACTTGCTGCGGCAGGCCTGGTTGCACATCTTGCCGAGCACGTTGGGCAGAGGGTTGGTGGCCAGAATGACCGCCAGGGTTCCGGCCGGATCACCGGCCGCGGCCCGGGCCATATAGCCGGGCACGTCCTGCCCGGCGGGACAGGCCGTTTTGCAGGGCGCGGCCGCGCAGTCCAGAGCAGGCAGGGACCGTTCGGTCTTGACGTCGGGCTTGTTGCCGGCGACTTTGGAGTAACGCGAGCCCTTGGCCGTGATCCGGGCGGCGTAGGCTTCCAGGTTCTTGATCGCGGCGGCCCAGCGGTCGCTTGAGCCGGCGCGCTTGCAAACAAATCCGTCCAGGCTCTTGGCCCCGGCCGTGCTCATGGCCGCGCGCAGGTTTTCAACATACTGGGCCAATCGGCCGTAGCCGCCGGGTTTGAGCAGGTCCGAGCAGACCGTGACCGGAGCCAGGCCGCCGGCCAGAGTGTCGGCCACATTCAGGGCGTCCACGCCGGCACAGAAGCTGATGTCCAGGGCGCCGCCGAATTCCTTCTGCAGCTTGGCGGCCAGGGAAATGGAAATGGGGTGCAGGGGCCGGCCGCTCATGTAGACCGTTTTCTCCTTGTCCGGCAGGTTCTGCTTGTGGTTTTCGGTCTCCAGGGTGTTGGTCAGCTTGACGCTGAAGCACACGCCTTTCTTTTCGGCCGCGGCCAGACAGTTTTTCAGAATGCCCATGGCCGTGTCATAGGGCAGGTCATGGCCGAAGGCGATGTCCGGCACGACGGTTTCATAGCCCAGAGTGTCGTTGAGGATGCCGCGCACCCGCTCGGGGCCGAGCAGGGTGGGGTTCATCTTCAGGGTGGTGTGGTAGCCGCGGCCTTCAATGAAATACAGGGCGATGCGTCCGACCTCGTCCGGCGGGCAGCCGTGCATGCAGGAGATGGTCAGGTTGTCGCTCATCCGGCCGGGAATGTGCAGGTCTTTGACCCTGGGATAGATCGGGGCCAGTTCTTTTTTCAGCTTTTCCACGTCGGCGGCGCAGTCGCCCATGCGGTCCAGGAAGCGCTGCACTGTGGGGCTCAAGATGCCCTCCATGCTGTAGCCGGCGCTCATGTTGAAGATCATGCCCGGCGCGCCCTTGCCGCCGAAGTAGTCGTGCAGCACGTGCAGCAGCACCCAGGCTTTCAGGTACTCGTCATAGCTTTGGTCCAGGCTCAGTTCCTGGGACCATTCGCAGTTGTAACCCTCGTCGGCCATGTCGATGCAGGGTTTGGCCACGCTGATTTGATCCAGCACCTGCACGGTTTTCAGTTCAATGTAGCGGGCTCCGGTCAGCCAGGCGGCTACGATGTTCTGGGCCATTTGGGTGTGCGGCCCGGCCGCCACGCCCAGGGGGGTTTCCAGGATCACGCCGTAGCGTTCCAGGCGGAAGGGATCGTCCTCCCTGGCGGAGAAGAAGAGTTCTTTGACAATGCCGAGGGCTGAACTGTGTTCCAGTTCCTTAAGAATCATCCGCAGCAACCGCGGGGCGCTCATGCCGTGCATGTGGTCGTCGGCCATGGTGAATTTCCTTACGAAAAAAGTTGATGACCCAAATGACTTGCTGTCCATCCGGAATACGGTTCAGCCGAGAGCGGCCCAGAGGCGTTTGGCCTGCTCTCGGGTAAAGTCCAGAATTTCTTCTTCGTCGCAGCTTACCAGCCGGCGATCTTCCACAATGATCCGGCCTTGAGAGATGGTCGTGAGCACGTGATTGGAACTTAAGCCGTAGAAGATGTGGCCCAGAGCGTTGTTTCGGGTCAGAGGAGTCGGGGTGTCGTAGTCGAGAACGATCAGGTTGTTCTCGCCCGTGCCCGGCGCCTTGTGCAGGACGGCGTGCGCATGCACGTTGCGCAGGCGCTCGTATGCCCCGGCGCAGGTCAGCCCCTCGACGGCAATGCCGGCAAAATAGGCCGACTGGGCCGAGCGGATCATGTCCGAGTGCATGCCGTCGGTGCCGAGCATGACGTTCTTTTTATAGGCGTAGCCGGCCAGGCCGACGTTGTTGTTCTGGTTGGATTCGGTGTTCTGGACGATCCAGCAGGGCGAGGCGGCCAGAATTTTTTTGTCTTCTTCGCTCACGTGCACGCAGTGGCCGAGAATGGTTTTTTCCAGATCCAGGACGCCGAAATCCTTCAGGCGCTGCACCACGGTCTTGCCGTATGTGGCCTGACAGTGTTCCTGGTCCGACTTGGCTTCGGCCACGTGGATGTGCAGGCCGGTGTCATACTTTCTGGCCAGATCCACCGAGGTCTTGAGGATTTCGTCGGAGACCGTGAAGGAGGCGTGCAGGCCCACATGGCCCTTGCCGCCGGCGGCAAAGAAGCGGTCCTGTTCGGCCAGGCCGGCCTGGGCGATGCCGTCGCCGTCGCGGCAGGAGGTTTCGTAGCAGAGCAGGTGGCCGATGCCGATGCGGTCAAAGGCCGCGGCTATGATCGACAGGCTGTTGTCGACGGCGAAGGGGGAGGCGTGGTGGTCGATGCAGAAGGTCACGCCGTTTTTGGCCATGTGCAGGCCGGCGGCCAGGGCCGAGGCCAGGATGGCATCTTTGTCCAGGCATTTGTCCAGGCGCCACCAGATGAGTTCAAGCACTTCGACGAAATTGGTCGGGACCTTGGGCGCGGGCGGCATGCCCCGGGCCAGAGCGGAATAGATATGGTGGTGGCCGCAGGCCGGGGCTTTGGTCACATAGCGGCCGCGGCAGTCGAGCACCCGGTCGTCGGGCGCGAGTTCGTTGAAGGAAGGAATGTCCGGGATAGGCCGGATCGTGCCGAAGGGGCCTCTCGCCACGGCGAAATGGCCTTTGCTTACCGTAAGGTCGCCGGCGTCGATGTACACGGCGTCGCGCAGATACAGCATTGTGCGTCTCCCTGGCGATGCTCCCTCCGGCTTCGGGCCCTTGGGCGGCTCACCTGTTTGCGGATTCCCGGCTCTCGGCTCGGGAACCCGGTCTTAGTCTCTGTACATGCTGCTCCCCCGCCGCAGCAGGCTGCCCTGGCCGCGCCGGCCAAGGAATGCGTTGTCCTTGGCGGTAAGGTTGCCGCACAGGAACACCGCCTCGATGCGGCCTTTGAGCTTCAGGCCGTCATACAGCGAGTAATCGGCGGGCCCGTGCAGATCTTCCTGGAGCAGGGTGCGCTCCACTCCGGGGTTGAGGATGACCACGTCGGCGTCGGCCCCGGGCAGGAGCCGGCCCTTTACCGGGTTGAGCCCGAAGATCGCCGCCGGGGTGGTGGACAGGCGATCCGCCAGGGTGTTGATGGTGATCCGGCCCTTGGCCACGCCCTCGGAATAGAGCACGGAAAGGCGCTCTTCCAGGCCGGGGGCACCGCCGGGGCAGGAGGTGAAGTCGTCCAGGCCGCGTTGCTTGTCGTGAACGAAGCTGAAGCTGCAATGGTCCGTGGCCACAGTCTGGATGTCGCCGTCGGCCAGACCGCGCCACAGGGCTTCGCAGTCCGCGGCGGTACGCAGGGGTGGGGCCATGATGTATTTCAGGCCTTCCACCGGATCGGCGTAGCGATCTTCGGTCAGGGCCAAGTACTGGGTGCAGGTTTCGGCAAAAACGTTTTTCTGACCTTCGCCCCTGGCCTTTTTGATCTCTTCCAGGCCGGCGGCCGTGGACAGATGCACCACATAAATCGGGGCGTCCCCGGCTTGCCGGGCCAAGCGCAACACCCGGGCCACGGCCGTGCTTTCGCAGACGGCCGGCCGGCTTTTAGCGTGCCACATGGGCGCGCCCTTGCCCTGAGCCTTGAATTCCGCCCGCAGGCGGGCGATGGGGTCATGATCTTCCGCGTGCACGGTCAGCGGCAGGCCCAGTTCGCCGGTCAGGCGCAAGAGTTTGAGCAGATCCGCGTCGCTCAAGCGGAAGTCGTAGGCCATGTAAGCCTTGAGGCTGCAAATTCCTTCGCGTGCCAGGGCCGCGAGCTCTTTTGGGGTGTTTTCGGTCAGTTCCTGAATGACGCCGTGAAACGCGTAATCCGTCACGGCCTGCCCCGAGGCCAGGGCGACGTGCTTTTCCCATTGCCTGCGCAAGGGCTTGGCCGGCGGGCCGAAACTCAGGTGGTCGATGATGGTCGTGGTTCCGCCCATGATCGCCGGCAGGGTGCCGGCGCAATAGACGTCCGAGCCTTTGGCCGCCCGCGCGTCCAAGGTGATGTGGGTGTGGGCGTCGATCATTCCCGGCAGCACGTAGTTGCCGGATACGTCGATGGCCTCGGCGCCGTCGCGCGGCAACCCACGCCCCAAGGCGGCCACTTTGCCGTCTTCGAGGAGGATGTCTGCGGTGATGGTCTCCAATGGACCCACCACCATGCCGCCGATCAACAGGGTCTTCATGAGGCGCCTTCCGTTTCGGGCTGCGCCCGCGCGGGGCGGGCGGGTTTTCGGGCCGCCCCGTTCCCCGTCGGACCGGGGAACGGGGGACGGCGCGAGGCTATTTCACTCGGGGCTTGCCGCAGTCGAGCAGGCACTGCAGGGTGTCCGCAGGGTTGGACTTGCGGGCCAGCAGGATCATCGCCGCAATGATGTAAGGCTTGTAGCCGGCTTCACGGTACATGGGCACGCGGTAGCGGTCGAAGACCGAAGCTTCGACTTCACCTTCCTTGCAGGACACGCCGGTGATGTCGGCCGGCAGGCAGTGCATGTACAGGGCCTTGCCCTTGTTGGTGGACTTCATCAGCTTTTCGGTGCACTCCCACTTCTTGAACTTGGCGTTCTGGCCCAGGAGTTCCTTTTCCAGCTTCTTGATGCCGTCCTGGTCGTTCTTCTCGTACAGCTCGGAGCGCTGCTCCATGGCCGCGAAGGACGCCCAGCTCTTGGGGTAGACGATGTCGGCGCCTTCAAAGGCCTCTTCCATGGAGTTGGTGCGCTTGTAGGCACAGCCGGAAGCCTTGGCGTTTTCAAGCGCGATGGCCTCCACTTCGGGCATGACTTCGTAGCCTTTGGGGTGGGCCAGGGTCACGTCCATACCGAAGCGGGTCATCAGGCCGATGACGCCCTGGGGCACGGACAGGGGCTTGCCGTAGGAGGGCGAGTAAGCCCAGGTCATGGCCACTTTTTTGCCCTTCAGCTTGTCCACGCCGCCGAAGTGGTTGATCACGTGCAGCATGTCGGCCATGGTCTGAGTCGGGTGGTCGATATCGCACTGCAGGTCAACGATGGTCGGACGCTGCTCGAGCACGCCGTCGCAAAAGCCTTCTTCCAGAGCGGCGGCGACTTCGCGCATGTAGGTGTTGCCCTTGCCGATGAACATGTCGTCGCGAATGCCCACGGTTTCGGCCATGAAGGAGACCATGTTGGCGGTTTCGCGCACTGTTTCGCCGTGGGCGATCTGCGATTTGCCTTCATCAAGATCCTGTACCGTCAGGCCGAGCAGGTTGCAGGCCGAGGTGAAGGAGAAGCGGGTGCGGGTGGAGTTGTCGCGGAACAGGGATATGCCCAGGCCCGAGTCGAACACCCGGGTGGAGACGTTCGCTTCGCGCAGGGCGCGCAGGATGTCGGCCACGGCGAAGGTGGCGGCGATTTCGTCGTCGCTCTTGTGCCAGGTCTCCAGGAAGTCGTTCATGTACATGCTTTTGTAGTTGAGCAAGGACAGTTTGTTGATGAGTTCGCGAATTTTGGTGCGGTCCATGTTCTGCTCCTGATGGATGTTGTTGGTGTGGAAATAAGGTTTGTAAAAATTACGCGGTAATATGCGTGCCGGCGCCGGTCGTGAGGGCCTGCTTCAGGTTTTCCGGGCAGGTAATGACCACCTCTTGGCCACCGGCCGCCAGAAAGTCCAGGGCGGCCTTAACTTTAGGGCCCATGCTCCCGGCTGGGAACTGGCCCTGGTCGTAGTAGGCCTGAAGTTCGGCGGCCGTGACGTGCCCCAGGGCTTTCTGAGCCGGCTTGCCGAAGTTCACGCACACGGCTTCCACACCGGTGGAGATGACCAGCACGTCGGCCTGGAGTTGGTTGGCCAGAAGGCGCGAGGCCAGGTCTTTGTCGATGACCGCGTCCACGCCCGAGAGATTGCCTGCGCCGTCGGCAACGACGGGAATGCCGCCGCCGCCCACAGTGATCAGGTTGAAGCCGTCGCCCAGCAGACTTTTGATTGCTTCCAGTTCGACGATTTCTCTGGGCTGCGGGCTGGGCACCACGCGACGCGCACCGCGGTTGGAGTCGGCCTTGAGCACCCAATCGGGATGTTGCTCCCGCACCTTGGGCAGCTCGGCCTCTTCATAGAACTCGCCTACGAACTTGTCCGGGTTTTTGAAGCCGGGGTCGTCGGCGTCCACGCGCACCTGGGTGACCAGGGAAACGGCCCGGGCGGGCAGCTTGCGCAGGCGCAGTTCGTTGTCCAGAGCCATCTGCAGTTGCCAGCCGATGGCGCCCTGGGTGTCGGCCACGCAGGAAACCAGAGGCACGGAGTGCAGGCCGGCTTCTTTACGGGCGATTTCCGAGCGCAGCATGATGAAGCCTACCTGCGGCCCGTTGCCGTGGGTGACCACCACCTGCCGGCCGGACTCGATGACGTCGGCGATGTGCCGCACGGTTTCGCAGATGGCGTCGTACTGATCGGGCACGGTTTTTTTGCTCTTGTCCGTAATCAGAGAGTTGCCCCCCACGGCGATGACGACCAGCGGTTTTTTGGCGCTCATGGATTATCCTTTGGCATAAGTGCCGGGCAGGGCGGCATACAGGGCGGCGCAACGCATCAGGTCGGCCTTCCAGGTCTTCTCGTTGGGGGCGTGGGCTTCTTTTTCCTTGCCCGGGCCGAAACCGATGACCGGGATGCCGAACATGCCCATGATGGACACGCCGTTGGTCGAGAAGGTCCACTTGTCGGTGCGGCCTTCGGCGCCGAAGAGCTTGTGGTAGGCTTCTTCCGTGGCCTTGGTGACCCTGTGGTCGGATGGGATGACCCAGGTGGGGAAGTAGCAGTCGGTCGGGTAGACCAGGCCGGTCCAGGACGGGGCCTCGTAGGTGTACATGGAGACCTTGACTTTGTCGCCGGCTTCTTTGACCGCGGGCAGGCTGCGGATTTCTTCCAGGGAAGATTCCTTGTTCTCGCCCCAGGTCAGCCGGCGGTCGATGGAGATGGAGCAGCCGTCGGCCACGGCGCAACGCGAGGGCGAGGAATAGAAGATCTGCGAAACGGTCAGGGTGCCCTTGCCCAGGAAGGGGTCATCCTTCAGGTTCTTGGACAGGCCCTCAAGCTCATTGAGAAGGCGGCCCATGCGGAAGATGGCGTTGTCGCCGCGCTCGGGGGCGGAGCCGTGGCAGGAAACGCCGCGCACGTCCACGCGGATTTCCATGCGGCCGCGCTGGCCCCGGTAGATACCGCCGTCGGTGGGCTCGGTGGAGACCACGAACTCGGGTTTCAGGCCATGTTCCTTGATCAGGTATTGCCAGCACAGGCCGTCGCAGTCTTCTTCCTGCACGGTGCCGACCATGGCCACAGTGACGTCGGCGGGAATCAGGCCCAGTTCTTTCATGATTTTGCCGCCGTAGACCATGGAGGCCATGCCGCCTTCCTGGTCGGAAGCGCCGCGGCCGCCGATGGTTTCGGCGTCTTCGTAGCCCTGGTAGGGGTCGAAGGTCCAGTTGGCGCGTTCGCCGATGCCCACAGTGTCGATGTGGGCGTCAAAGGCGATCAGACGCGGACCGTTGCCCAA
Source organism: Desulfovibrio sp. (assembly GCA_031553235.1). GTDB lineage: Bacteria > Desulfobacterota > Desulfovibrionia > Desulfovibrionales > Desulfovibrionaceae > Frigididesulfovibrio. Next base: position 68,437 of record JAVBLS010000015.1, on the reverse strand, counting down.
GTAGCCGATAACGTTGCCCATCTTGTCGATTTCCACCCGATCGTAGCCGGCGGCTTCCATTTCCTGCTTGATGCGTTTGATCACGCCTTCCTCGCCGCAACTTTCGGAAGGAATGGCAATCATGTCGCGCAGGAACTTGGTCATCTGCGGCTCATATTTTTTGCTCAACTCGTTAATTTTCGCGAAATCCATGACATACTCTCCTTACGATGCGATCCTGTCGGGTTGGTGTGTTTTGAAAAGACGGGCCAATCAATGTCGATTTGCTTTAAGCGGGGTCCTGGTCGAAGTGGGCTCCGTACCAAACCACGTTCTTATAAACATCGGGGGCGGTGTCGCCCTCGGTGCTGATCAAAAGGACGGTGGAATCTCTGTTCAGGCCCAGGGCGTCGCGCTGCACCGTGGCGGCCGGGTGGGTCATGAACCAATGCAGAATGCCCGTGGTTACCGCACCGGATTCGCCGGAAACGATGGCCTGGTCGCCCGGTTTGGGCGCGGCCAGAATACGCATGCCGTCGGCGGCGATATAGTCCGGGCAGGAGATGTAGGCCGTGCAGTAGTCGCGCAGGATGCCCCAGCTCACGGTGTTGGGTTCGCCGCAGGCCAGGCCCGCCATGAGGGTGGCCAGATCGCCGGTGACGTTGCGCGGTTTGCCGTCGCCGGCCACGGCCGATCTGTAGATGCAGTCGGCGGCGTGCGGCTCGACGATGATCAGCTTGGGGGCCTTGTCGCCCAGGGTGGCGGTCAGGTAGCCGGCCACGGCCCCGGCAAAGGATCCGACGCCGGCCTGCAGGAAGCAGTGGGTGGGCGGGGTGTCGGCCGCCTTGATTTGTTCCAGGGCTTCATTGGCCAGGGTCATGTAGCCCTGCATGATCCAGGTGGGAATTTCTTCGTAGCCGGCCCAGGCCGTGTCCTGCACCATGATGTAGCCGTTCTTTTGGGCCATATCCCAGCTCATGCGCACGGCTTCATCGTAGTTCATCTCCGTGACCGTGCACTGGGCGCCTTCGTTCAGGATGTGGTCTACGCGGATCTGTACCGAGCCCTTGGGCATGAAGACGATGCACTTGTAGCCGAGTTCGCGGGCGGTCCAGGCCAGACCGCGGCCATGGTTGCCGTCGGTGGTGGTGATGAAGGTGATGTCGCCGGTTTTCTTGCGGGCCTCGGGGGTGCAGAGGTCGCCGCGACTCAATTCGCCGATGGGCCGGCCGAGCTTGCCGGCCAGGTAACGGCCCATGGCGTAGGAGCCGCCCAGAACCTTGAAGGCATTCAGGCCGAAGCGATACGATTCGTCCTTGAGAAGGATGTTCTTCAAACCCAAAGAGCCGGCCAGGTTGGGCAAGGCGGTCAGCGGCGTGGGTTTGTATTCTTTGAACGTGGAGTGAAAGCGCCGCACCGCGTCGGCTTCCTTCTGAGAAAGGACGGAGAGATCCGCGCCTCTGCCGGCAGGTTTCCGATTGGTATTCATATGCATCCAGACAGACATGGTGGCCCCTTGGGTAACGGTTGGAAGGACTGCGGGCCGCGCCCGCTTGTCTTGGAATGAGCAAAAACGGGGCCAAAGGATTTTTCGTAAGAAATAATTTTAAAAATTGGATAGATAGGGATATTTTATCGGTGCCGGAACAGTGGGAATTATTTTCTCATATTGCGAAAATTCTCAAATCGAAAAATAATTGATGAACAGTTGGCAGACGAATCAGTTCAAATAAAGAACAGACATCGAAATTTTGTGCCCGGCAAACAGCGGTGAAAAAGGAAAATCATCTAAATAGTAATAAAATAGTCTGTAATATATAAATTTATCAAAACAAGAAAATAAATTTATCTATATCTTGTCGAGGTAAATAAAAAGATTCTTTTCTCAAGATGAGAAGACGGGGAGCTTGCGATAGAGAGTGGCCAGGCTGATGCCCAAGGCGGCGGCGGCGAGTTTTTTCCCTTCGGTGCTGGTCCCGAAACGCGTCAGGGCGGCCCGCACGGCGCGGTCTTCCAGTACGCTCAGGCGCTCCAGGGGAAAATCGGCCGGAGCGGAAGAGGGGGAAGAGGGGGAAACCGCGGTTGCGGCAGGAGCGGCGGTCTCGGCCCGGGTGGCTGCGAGAAGTTGCGTCGGCAGACAGTCGATGCCCAGAGGGCCTTTGTCGGGCATCATGTTTACGGCATATTCCAGCACATGTTCCAATTCGCGCACGTTACCCGGCCAGGGATAGGCCTCGAGCAGGCGTAGCAGCGAAGAGCGCAGCCTGGGGCGGCTTTTGTTGAACAGGCCGCAATATTTTTCCACAAAGAAGTCGGCCAGAATGGGCACATCGCCTTTACGCTCGCTCAGGGCAGGCATGTATAGGGGAATGACGTTGAGCCGGTAATACAGGTCTTCGCGGAAGGTATTGCGCCTGATGCAGCCCAGCAGATCCTCGTTGGCCGCGGCGATGACCCGCACATTTACGTGCACCAGCCGGTTGGAGCCCAGGCGAATGATCACTTTCTCCTGCAGCACGCGCAAAAGCTTGACCTGGAGATACAGAGGCATGGAGGAAATTTCGTCCAGAAAGATCACCCCATTCTGGGCCAACTCGAATTTGCCCATCCGGCCCCGGCTGGAGGCTCCGGTGAAGGCGCCGCTCACGTAGCCGAAAAGTTCGCTTTCCAGCAGGGTGTCGGGAATGCCGCCGCAGTTGATGGCGATGAAAGGCTGGTCGCGCCGGCCGCCCGCCCGGTGAATGGCTCGGGCCAGCAGTTCCTTGCCGGTGCCCGATTCGCCGGTGATCAGGATGGTCGAACTGGAGTCGGCCACCTTCATGGCCTTGTCCTTGAGCTTCATGATGGCCGGCGAACTGCCGACGATGCTTCCAAAGCCCGTGTCTGTCACCGGGGTGGAGAGATCGCCTACCAGCCGGCCCAAACGGTTGGGCATTTCAAACACAAACAAGGTGACCTTGCCCTGGGACTGCGAATCCAACTCCACCAGCCGACCGAAGACCTGGTGGGCTTCGCCGGTCGGCGGGCGCACCTCGAATTCGTCAAATTCATACAGACTCGTGCCGGTGCGGGCGATAATGCCGATGTCCGACCGGGCGTCGGGCAGGAGCGCGAAAAGCTCCTTGGCCGCCGTGTTGGCATAGATCAACCTGCCGTTGTAGTCGAAGAGCATCATGCCCTGGCCGGGAATGTCCACCACCTGGAACATGAGTTCCAGAAAGCGCGTGGCCCGGTTCAGCCGGACGTGGTCCGAGGCCTTGTGGGCCAGAGCTTCGGCCAGAAAAGTGATGAAGGTGCCGTAGCTGTCCAGGGCGCCGATCATCCGTATGCGGTCCTCTTCGCTGAAACAGACCAGCCCGATGACCCCATAGACCGTGCCCCCCTCGACAATGGGCGTGCTTAAGGAAAAAAGCTCGCGACACTTCTCGCGCTCGGCGCAACGCCGGCACAGGGGGTGGTTGCGCGGATTTTCCACCACTACGGTTTTGTGGCTGCGCAACACTTCTTTGTAGAGCTCACCCGCCCGGAGCAGACTTTTCCCCACGCCCTCGGCATAAATGCCGGTGCCGGCAATGCGCATGGCCCGGTTGTCCATAATTTCGACGTCGATACCGGTAATGCGCGAAATGACCTCGGCATAGGACTGGGCATACTCCTGAATGGCCGAAAGCGGGTTTTTTTCCGTGGGCATGGGAGGCTCGCGGGGGTGTTGTCTTGGCCACGCAGGCAGGCGCAAAGGGCGCCTTTGCGGGACAGGGCTCTTTTCTGTTAGCCGTTCCAGGCGAAGCTGTAAAGAGTTCCGCTGCTTTGTGCGGCCAAAAAAAGTCGGCCGGCTGCCGTTTCAGGCAACCTTTGCCGCCGGCCCGGACTTTGCATAGCGTAAGGCACAAGCCCAGCGGGAATCCCGGTAAAATCATGAGAAGCAAGGATTGGCCAGGTTTTCCCGATCTGGATCCGGCGTCGGTTTTTTGGCCCGGTCCCCTATCGGACCCATAGGAGGAAGTATGCAAAACGCCATGTTCAGCGCGCTATTCGGCGCCCTGGCCAACGAGCACCGCATGAACAGCATCGCCAACAACCTGGCCAACGTGCACACCACCGGCTACAAGCGCGATTTGGTGGCCTTCAAGGATACCTTCGCCATGTACGCCCACGACCAGATCCTGGAGGCCCAGGCCTCGGTGCGCTCGGAAAAGCTGTTTCCGGACCCGGACCACAAGTCGCGGGTGCGCCTGTCCGTCTCGGTGACGGATTTCCAACAGGGCCCCCTGAAGGTTACCGGCGGGCCTTTTGACCTGGCCATCAGCGGCGAGAACGGCTTTTTCAAAATAATGACCGATTCGGGCGAAATGTACACCCGCAACGGTCATTTCCGGCTCACGGCCGAGGGCATGCTGATCACTGAGCAGGGTTATCCGGTCATGGGCGACGGCGGTCAGATTGTTTTGCCCGCCGGGATCAAAAATTTCACCATTGCCGAAGACGGGCGCATTTTCGCCGACAACGATCTGGTGGCGCAGGTCACCCTGGTGGGCGTCGACGATCTGCGCAATCTTGAAAAGCTGGGGCAGAACATGTATCGGCCCCGGCCCGGCAGCACCGTGAACGAGGTGGAAACCGAGGCCTATGTGGCCCAGGGGTTTCTGGAAGCGCCCAATGTGGACGCCGTGTACGAGATGGTCAACATGATCGAGGCCCAGCGCCAGTTCGAAGCCTATGCCAAGGTTATGCAGACCTCAGACGCCATAGACAAGGAAGTGACCAACAAAGTGGGGAGAGGTCGATAATGGAAAACAACGAATACATCTTGTCCGGTTCCTTCTGGAGCCTGCTTTCCGCCGCGGCGTCCACGGCGGCTGCGGGGCTTTTCGCCCTGCTTTCCTTGACCGGCGTGTATCGCGCCCCGCGCATCGTGCGGGCCGAGGTGCTGCCTGCGGATACCGGACGCAAATAAGGAGAAACCGCCATGATGCGTTCCCTTTGGACCGCGGCCACCGGCATGGTGGCCCAACAACTGAACATCGACGTCATCTCCCACAACCTTGCCAACGTGAATACCACGGGCTTCAAGAAAGGCCGGGCGGAGTTCGAGGATCTGATTTATCAAAATCTGCGCATTGCGGGCACCATCACCGGCGCCGGCGGAGATCAGCGCATCCCCACGGGCATTCAGGTGGGCCTCGGCGTGCGCCCGACCACGGTGCACAAGATCTTCTCCCAGGGCGACTACCAGAACACCAGCAACCCCCTGGACCTGGCCATTGAAGGCGATGGTTTCTTCCAGGTGCAGGTCAACGGCGAAGAGGCTTACACCCGGGCCGGGGCTTTCAAGCTCAACCAGGACGGTACCATGGTCACGGCCAACGGCTACGTGCTCCAGCCGGAGTTCACCGTACCGCCCGAAACCAAAAATATCGTGGTCACGGAAAACGGACATATCGCGGCTTTGGACGCTTCGGGCGAAGAGCTGGCCGGGGCGGACATTCCGCTCTACACCTTTATTAACCCGTCGGGTCTGGAGGCGCGCGGCCGCAACCTGTACACCACCACCGAGGCCTCGGGCGACGCCGTCGAGGGCGTGCCGGGCGAGGACAATGTGGGCACCATTGCCCAGGGTTTTTTGGAAATGTCCAACGTCGAGGTGGTGGACGAAATGGTCAACATGATCGTGGGCCAGCGGGCCTACGAAATGAACTCCAAGGCCATCCAAACCTCCGACTCCATGCTGCAGATAGCTGTGCAACTCAAGCGTTCGTAACACGCCGACCATCCGGGGGGATGATCATGAAGCGACTGCTGCCGTTTATTCCGGTTCTGCTTTTGGGCCTGCTCTGGGTCGCTCCGGGCGCTGCCGAGTCCATGCCCTGGCGCATTCGCTTTCTCGACGCCGCCGTGGTGACGGGCGAGCGGGTAACCCTGGGCGAGGTGGCCGTACCCGCCGGCGAGATGCCGCCGGGCAAATGGGAAGAACTGGCCCGGCGCGAACTCTGGCCCTCCCCGCCGGACAACGGCAGGGCCATGAGCATGACTCGGCCGCGTCTGCAGGAGGTTGTGGTCCGCACCATGCCGGATCTCGCGCCCTACTGCCTGTTCCCGGGCTCCATGCTCTTGCAGCGCGGCGGCGTGGTGCTGAACGAACCGGCGGTGCACGCCCTGGTTGTCAAGGAATTGACGCCACTCCTGGCCGGCCTGAACGGTGAGACGGCCGTGCGCGACGTGCGCGCGCCCGCGGCAATTTTTCTGCGCCACGAGGGGCAGATGGTGACTGTCGAGGCGCCCAAAAAGCTCACTCCGGGGCGCATCTCCATTCGCCTGCTGGTGCGCGAGCTTGACGGCACCGTGACCCAGAAGCTCACCGGCTCGGTCTTTGTGGATTGCTTCCGCACTGCGCCCTGCGCCGTGGCTCCCCTGAACCGGGGCGACGTGCTCGAGCCCGCTGCGGTCAACTTTGTGCGTGTCAATCTGGCCCTGCTGCGCGGCGAGCCATGGGACGGCCGGGGCGGCCCCTGGCGCATGACCCGGCCCATCGGTCTGGACGAGGTTATCTACCAGGCTGATTTGGCCCACATTCCGACCATTGCCAAGGGCACGGTCGTGACCTTGCTCTATGAAAGCCCGTCCATAAAACTGACGGTGAAGGCCGAAGCCCTGGCCGACGGCGTTGTGGGCGGGTCGCTCCCCGTGCGCAACCTACAAAGCCGCAAAGAAATTTACGCCGTGGTCCGAGACCCCGCCACCGTGGTCGTAACGGCTCTGCAATAAATACACTACGAGGTCGATCATGAAAAAGTGCATTATTCCGATATGTACGGCTCTTGTCCTTGCCGGATGCGGCACCGCCGGGCACAACGCCGCGCCCATGCCGCCGATCACCCCGACCCAAGTCTACACCGAGCCGGAACAGCGCTACAACAACCCCGGTTCCCTTTACAGCTCCGCCGAAGCCACGGATCTTTACGAAGACAACCGGGCCCGGCGTGTGGGCGATGTCGTGCTGATCAAGGTGGTGGAAAACTCCAAGTCCAAGAGCAAGGCCGACACCACGGCCGGCAAAACTTCCACTTCCGAACTCGGCGTGACCGCCGCCTTCGGCCGCAACACCATCGGCCCGGTAATCGGCATGGGCGGCCCGCTTACCGGCGACATCGGCGTGGATCCGCTTCTGGCCACCTCCACCGCGTCCAATTTGAAGGCCACGGGCGAAACCAAGCGGGAAAATTACGTCACCGCCACCATCGGGGCCAGGGTGCTCCAGGTGCTGCCCGGCGGCCTGTTGCAGGTCCAGGGCGCGCGTGAAGTGCGGGTCAACGACGAGACCCAGTACATGGTCATCTCCGGGGTAATCCGCTCTCGCGACATCGCTTCGGATAATTCCATAGAATCCACACAGTTGGCCGATTCCAAGGTCGAGTATTACGGCGAGGGCGTGTTGGCCGACAAGCAACGCGCGGGTTGGCTCACTCGGCTGCTGGACAACGTCTGGCCATTCTAGAGCATTTCACACTTGAAATGCTCGCAAGGCTTTGTCGGCAAATCCTTGCCGCCAAATAGTCGCTTAACGGCGGGCAACGCCCGCCGTTAAGCGACTATTTGAAGCGTAAAGTGCTCTAGCTGCGCCGTTTGCAGAGCGGCAACAGGCTCTAAAAGAGTCCGATAATTTTGCCGTTGTCGTCAATATCGATATTTTCCGCACTGGGAACTTTCGGAAGTCCCGGCATGGTCATAATTTCTCCGGTCATGGCCACGATGAAGCCCGCGCCGGCGGAAACCTTCAGGCTGCGAATGGTAACCGGAAAATCCTCGGGAGCTCCGAGCAGCTTGCTGTCGTCGCTGAAGCTGTATTGCGTCTTTGACATGCAGATGGGCAGGTTGCCAAAGCCCAGCGACTCAAACCGCCGGGCCTGCCGCATGGCCGGCGCCGTCAAGATTAAGCGATTGCCCCGGTAAACTTTTTTCACTATGGTTTCCAGCTTTTCCTCAATGCTGCTTTCAAGAGAATAGACAAATTTCGGGGCAACGGCCGGTTTTTCCGCCAGCCGCACCACTTCGCGTGCCAGTTCGATGCCGCCCCGCCCACCTTTTTCCCATACTTCAGACAAGGCCACATGCACACCCCGCAGTCTGCACTCTGTTTCAATGAGCGCAAGCTCCGCCGCGGTGTCGGTGGGGAACTTGTTGACGGCAACAACCGTGGGTAGCCCGAATACGCCGGACACGTTTTCGATGTGCCGCTGCAGGTTGGGCAGCCCTTTCTCCAAAGCGGCAAGATCTTCTTTGCCAAGCTCGTCCTTTGCGGTTCCGCCATGATGTTTCAAGGCGCGAACGGTGGCCACGATGACAACCGCGGAGGGCTTGAGGCCCGACGTGCGACATTTGATGTCGATAAATTTTTCCGCTCCCAAGTCGGCCCCGAACCCGGCCTCGGTGACCGCATAGTCGCCAAGCTTGAGCGCCATGCGCGTGGCGATGACGGAATTGCAGCCATGGGCGATGTTGGCAAAAGGCCCGCCATGGATGAAGGCAGGAACATGTTCCAGGGTTTGCACCAAATTGGGCATGAGCGCATCTTTGAGCAAAGCGGCCATGGCCCCGTGCGCCTTGAGCTGCCCGGCGGTTATCGGCATGTCGTCTTTAGTGTAGCCGATGACGATTTTGGCCAGACGCTCTTTCAAATCCCGCAAATTCGAGGCAAGACAGAGAATGGCCATGACTTCGGAGGCCACGGTGATGTCGAAGCCGTCTTCCCTGGGGACCCCGTTCATTGTTCCACCCAGGCCGCAGACCGTGGAGCGCAACTGGCGGTCATTCATATCGACGGCGCGTTTCCAGGTGATTTTGCGGACATCGATGCCAAGTTCGTTGCCGTACTGGATATGGTTGTCGAGCATGGCCGCCAGAAGATTGTTTGCCGCTCCGACGGCATGGAAGTCGCCGGTAAAATGCAGGTTGATGTCTTCCATGGGCACAACCTGGGCATGCCCCCCGCCGGCGGCGCCGCCCTTGATTCCGAAGACCGGGCCGAGCGAGGGCTCGCGTAGGGCCACCACCGGCTTTTTGCCGATGGCCCGCAGGCCGTCGGCCAACCCAACCGTCGTGGTTGTCTTTCCCTCGCCCGGCGGAGTCGGCGTCACGGCTGTGACCAAAATTAGTTTACCGTCGGGTTTCTCCGCCATATCCGCAAGCAAGGAGGTTTCAATCTTGGCTTTATACTTGCCGTACTGTTCTATGTATTTGTCGTCTATACCCAAGTCCCCGGCTATTTCCCGGATGGGCAGGACGATTGTTTCCTGTGCAATCTCAATGTCGCTCCTGAAGGCCATCAGTATTCTCCCTTGGAACAATTTCACTTTGAAATTGTCTCTGAAGCATGGTGCCGACGGACTTCTGAACGAGCCCGCAGGCAAATAAGGGCTGCGAAGGTCAATGGACCGGCAGCACTGCCGGGGATTCGAAAGTATACTCCGCATGGTCGCGATCCGTGGTCCGCTCACGCGTCCGCCGGAGCAGATGAACATTTTCAATACTAATCTGCTCTGGAGCAATTTCAAAATAAAATTGCTCACCGCAACCATATTGCCATTGCCAACGGACTTCTGAAGGAATGCGCAAGTGTCCTTAATGCGACTGTTGAAGCAGAGTAAATTTGAAAATACTGTGCTCTAATCAGCTTCGCTTACAGCCAGAAAGTCCAGGAAAGTCGAATTGCACTTGGACGGAATGAATTCAATTATTTCATAATCGGCCAGTCCATTTCGATAAAATGGATCTTCGGCGATAATTCTGTGCATTTCCTCCAACGATTCCACATTGACCAGGATGACGCCACCGGTTCGCGGATTTCTTCGTCCGGAAAAGATGAATTTTTTTTGGCTGTAGTAGGTATCCAGAAAGGACGTATGCGCCGAGAGAAATTCGTCGATTTCTTCAAGCGGCTTTTTATAGGTCAGCAGTATAAGAAACAAGGTGTATACCTCCTGTTGTCGCGGAACCCCACCCTTCTACAACAGAGCCGAGCAGCATGCCCGTGTCCTCGTGCTCCGGCGGACGGCAGTGGGGCATACGCGTGCCGGTGCACAGTGGAGATTTCGGGCAGGACGTTGCCCGCCGGCACATCTCCCTTGTCGCCGCAACGACAGGCGTATGGCCGGACCGAGCAACGGGCCGTTGACGCCCCTGGTTGGAGTGGGCTTGCCGAGAAGTCGGTTTGATTGGCCCGCTTGGAGGCGCAGACCGACTTTGCCTTGGACAGCGGGAAGAAACAGGGAGGGGATGGGCAGACGCGGCCTTTCGGCGACAAAAGCCGAAAATTCGAGGGAAGGAGGCATGCCGGACACGCTCACGGCGGTGTTCTGGAGAAATTCTTTTCTGCGCATGACTTTTCCTTTGGAGCAATTTTATATGCAGTTCGCCCGTGCGTCCGCACGGAAGCAATCGATTTAGTGATTTACTTCGGGGCTCGTGGGACGTAAATTTTTTATAGGAGACAGGACGCCTGTCGGAGAATGATAAGTCGGGCTCGGTTCGGAGATAATAATACCTCTGACCGGGCGTTACGCTCGGCTTCGACTGACGGCATTGCATACCACCGGTTGACGGGCGTTGCGCCCGTCAGGGGTTTGGAGTAGAAAAAAGCAGATTTTTCGAGGGTGGCCGCCCTCTCAAGCGTGAAACGCTTAGAGGCATTCCAGGCGCAAGTAGACATCCTCTTCGGCGGTGAGCACATTGAAGGCGCCGAACTCGAACATGCCGAAGCTCGGGGGGTGGTCTTCCTTGGGCAGGGTGAGCGAGCCGGGGTTGCACAGGGCGATTTCGCCGTTCATGCGAGCCTGGGGGATGTGGGTGTGGCCGTAAAGAAACACGTCGCCTTCCCGCAGATTGGGCAAATTTCCCGGGGTGTGCCGGTCGCCGTGGGTGACGAAGATGCGCATGCCGTCGGCCAGAATCCAGGCGAAGTCCGAAGCCAGGGGAAAAGGCAGCACGGCCCGGTCGACGGCGCTGTCGCAGTTGCCGGCCACGGCGATGATCCGCCCGGCCAACGGGCTTAAGGCCTGGGCTGCGGCTTTGGGGTCGTAACCCTCGGGGATGGGATTGCGCGGGCCGTGGTAGAGCATATCCCCAAGCAGAACAACCGTTTCCGGCCGGTACTTGTCCACCAGCTTGAGAATGTGCAGGACCGTGGGCAGGCTGCCGTGAATATCGCCGAACACCAGAATGCGCATGGTGGGCTCCAGGATCAGGAAGGCACCCCGTCGTCCGGCAGGGGCAGGGCTTCTTCAACAAGCAACACGGGAATCTCGTCAATCACCGGGTACAGCACCCGGCAGGCGGGACAGGTCAGGCCGATCCGCCGGCGCTCCAACGGCCCCAGGCATTTGGGGCAGGCCAGAATCGCGAGAATTTCGTCGTCCATGAGGCTCTCCTTGCGTCCGCAACGGCGGATATAAAAGATTACCATTGGGAACGCCGCCGGGCAAGGATTTTCCGGTCGCGAGGGTGGAAGAATGGCCGAGCGTTTTGTGGATCTGCACACCCATTCCAGCGCCTCGGACGGGGCCGACGCCCCGGCCGCTCTGGTGCGCAAGGCCGTGGAAGACGGCCTGCGCGCTCTGGCCCTGACCGATCACGACACTCTCGACGGCCTGGCCGAAGCCGGGGCCGAGGCTGAACGCCTGGGGCTGGAATTCATCCGTGGCTGCGAAATCGCCGCTCGCCGCCAGGGTGAAGAATTGCATATTCTCGGTCTGTGGATTCCCGAAGACCCGGGTTCGGCTCTGCCCGCGCTTCTGTCCGAAGGCGTACGCCGGCGCGAAGAACGCAACGCCGCCATGCTCGTCAAAATGCGTGAATTCGGTTTGGAAATCGACGAAGCGGACCTGCACGGCGAGGCCTGCTGCACCGTGGTCGGTCGGCCGCACATGGCCGCCGTGCTCAAGGAAAAGCATTACGTGGCTACCCGGCGTGAAGCTTTCGAGCGCTGGCTGGGCCGGGACGGCGCCGCCTTTGTGCCCCGTGTTCTGCCCACGCCCGAAGAAGGTATCGCCACCCTGCGCGCGGCCGGAGCCCTTACCGCCCTGGCCCATCCCTGCCTCTACACCCGCATGACTCCGCCATTTCTGGACGAGTGCCTGCGCGAGCTTGCCCGCTATGGCCTTGATGCCGTCGAGGCCTACCACAGCGGCCATGACAACGCCGATCTGCGTCTTTGCCTCGATTTGGCCGAGCGCCACGGCCTGGCCGTGACCGGCGGCTCCGACTACCACGGAGCCAGAAAACCCGGCCTCCACCTGGGCATCGCCGTCGAAGGCATGCCCGTGCCCGCTCTGATCCTCGACCGGCTTAAAGCCCGGCACGCGGCCATTTAGAGCAGTTTACGCTTCAAATAGTCGCTTAACGGCGGGCAAAGCCCGCCTACACCTATTTGTCGGCACGGATTTGCCGACAAATCCTTGCGAGCATTTCAAGTGTGAAATGCTCTAGCACCGTTCCAGATACGTTGCCGCGCCGAGGGCGGCGGCCCGGGCCGAGGCAAAGGCCCAGTGCAGGTTGAAGCCGCCGAGGCGCCCGGTGACGTCGAGAACTTCGCCGCAGAAGAACAGGCCGGGCACCAGGGAGCTGTGCATATCGGCGGCGGCGACTTCGCGGGTGTCCACGCCGCCGCGGGCGGCTTCGGCCTTGCGCATGCCCTCGACGCCGCACGACTGCAGGCGGTGGGTGTGCACGGTCCGGCACAGGCAATCGCGGGCCGCGCGGGAAAGCTCGGTTGGTTTTCGCCCGGCAAGCTCGGCCGGGAGCAGGGCCGCGAGCAGGCGAGCCGGCAGCAGGCGCCGGAGCAGGCCGGTTGTGGTGGCCTTGCCGGCCGCATCAAGCAGGGGGGCCAGGGGCGTTTCAGGCAGGAAATCGACGGACAGTTCGTCGTCCGGCTCAAGGTAGAGAGAGGTCTGCAGCCCGGCTGGGCCGCTGAAGCCCTTGTGGGTGAACAGCAGGGAAAGATTGTCGGCGGGCAACAGCGATTTGGCCGGGGAGCCCTTGCCGGTTTTGGCCGGCAGGCGGCGGATCGTGGCATTCAGGCTGATGCCCTGAAGACCGAGCAGAGGCGAGCCGGCGGGCAGGACGATGCCGGCCAGGGCCGGGCGCGGCGGCACAATGCGATGACCCAGGCGGCGGGCCAGGCGCAGGCCGAGGTCGCTCGCCCCGATCTGCGGTCGGGCCGGGCCGCCCAAGGCCACGACCACGGCCGGGGCCGTGAGCGTGCCCTTGGCGCAGGAGAGGACAAAGCCGCCGTCCGGGAGGCGTTCCAGGCCGGCAATGGGGCAGGCCGGCAGCAGTTCGCATGCGCCGGCGTCGTCGGCAAGTTTGCGCACCAGTTCGCCGGCCGAGCGCCGGCAGAAAATCTGGCCGTGATCGCGCTCTTCCAGGCCGATGCCGGCGGCCTCAAGCTCGCGGATCAACGCTTCGGGAGCCAGTCGGCCCAGGGCGGAGCGGCAGAAGCGCGGGTTCTCACCCCAGTAATCTTCCCAACCCACGGCAAGGTTGGTAACATTTCCCTTGCCGCCGCCGCTGATCCGGACTTTTCTGGCCGGTTCGGCGGCGTGGTCGACGATGCCCGCGCGCAGGCCCAGAGCGGCCAAGGCCGCGCCGCAGCGCAGGCCGGAAGCCCCGGCGCCGAGGATCAGAATATCGTGGGTGCGGGCGCGCATCGCCGCTGTTTAGCGTAAAAGGCCCGGAGACCAAAGCTTTTTTTGAGGTGCCCATGCCCTGTCTGCCCACGTCCGCCTACCGCGCCCCGCTCCCCTTCCGGGGCGGGCACATCCAGACCGTGGCCCCGGTGCTGCTGCGTAAAATCCCCACACCGGCACTGCGCCGCGAGACCTTGGAAACCCCGGACGACGACTTTTTCGAGGTGGATTTCGCCGAGAGCGGCGGGGCCGGGACGTGGCCATACTGTCACACGGGCTGGAGGACAATTCCCGACGCGGCTATATGCTCGGCATGTGCCGGGTTCTGCGGGATCTGGGCCTGGATTGCGCCCTGCGCAACTTTCGGGGCTGCGGCGGTGCATCACCGCCGGCCGTTCCCGGAACTGTACCGTTGCGCGGCCTGAACCGTATCCGTACCTTTGCCCGCTTTGACGAAGGCTGCACAGCGCCGCTCAACGGTTTTGCCTCGGCTGAAGATTACCGGCGCCGGGCCTCCAGCCTGCCGGTGCTGCGGGCCATACGGGTGCCCGCGCTTCTGGTGCACGCCCGCAACGATTCTTTTCTGGGGCCGCCCTGTTTTCCGCGCGACATTGCCGGAGTCTTCGAGCTCCTGTTCCTGGAGGCCCCGGAACACGGCGGTCATCTGGGCTTCATGACCGCCCCGAGCAAGCCCTTGTGGTCGGAGTTGCGGGCCGCCGAGTTCTTTCGGGCATATCTTTGAGATGGACGGGTGCGCTCTGGGACTGTATAGTCCGCCAAGGCCCGCAGGTGCCCGCCTGCCTAAGTTTCCAACCGACTGGCCGCAGGAGGTCCGATGCACATTCTTTTTGTCGACGACGAGCCGGATTTTTTGGACCTCATGGAAAAACGCCTGGGAAAACGCGGCTTTACCGTCGCAACGGCAACCAGCGGCGAAAAGGCCCTGGAACTCCTGGCCGACGCAACTTTTGACGCCATGGTCCTGGATGTGAAAATGCCCGGCATGGACGGCATTGAGGTGCTGCGCCGGGTCAAGGCCAAGCGTCCGGATCTGCCGGTTTTGCTGCTTACCGGCCACGCCAGTGTGGAGTCGGCCATGACCGGCGTGGAAAACGGCGCCGTGGACTACGTGCTCAAGCCGGTGCCCCTGAACGATTTGATCGCCCGCCTGCACGACCTGATCGTCGCCAAGGGCTGACGGGCGCGGCATGGGTATTATCCGCACCCTTGGGGCGCTTTTTCAGACCGATCGCGGCAATGAGGAAGAGAGCCGCAGGGAAGAGGCCGTCCGGACGGCCTTTAAAGCCCGTTGCGCCTGCTTCAAGGCCCTGCTTTCAGCCAACAAGCGTGCCCTGGAAGCCATGGCCGGCCTGGAAGAGGCCATGCGCGGCGAGCGCTTTTTCAGCCTGACCTTTGTGCGGGCCGGCTGCACCACCGTTCTGACCAACGTCTACAACATGGTCAGGAATCTCAACGACCTCTGCGGCAACGCCCATGCCGAATTGTTCGAGCGCCTCAAGGAGATCCGCGCGGCCGTCACCGCCGAACTGGAGCCTAAAGAACAGGCCGCGTCCGGCCCCCTGGTGCTGCCTTTGGAGCAAACGGGCTTTGCCCTGTCCCACGAGGTGGGCGGCAAAATGGCCTCGTTGGGCGAGGCCCGGCGCAATCTCTGCCGGGAGATTCCGGCCGGCTTTGTGATCACCGCCGCCGGCTGGCGCCGCTTCATCGAAGCCGGCGACCTGCGCGAGGAAATTGCCCGCCGTGTCCAGATGGCCGACGTTTCTTCGCTGGAAGAGATTTTTGCGCTCAGCGACTCGTTGCAGGGGTTGATCGAATCCACCCCCCTGCCGAAAGACCTGGCCGAGGCCATTGCCGGGCAGGCCGCCCGCCTGGCCGCGGCCGACCCCACGGTGCGTTTTGCCGTGCGAAGCAGCGCCGGCGACGAAGACGCCCAGGGCGCCTCATTCGCCGGGCAGTACCGCACCGAACTGAACATCGCGCCCGAGCACCTGGCCGAGGCCTACCGCCGGGTGGCGGCCGGCAAGTACGGGGTCACGGCCATGAGCTACCGGCTCAACCGGGGTATTCCCGACGACGAAGTGCCCATGTGCGTGGGCGTTCTGGCCATGGCCCGGGCCGTTGCCGGCGGCGTGGCCTACAGCCTCGACTCCGAAAACCCCGATTCCGTGTTGATCAACGCCGTGCCCGGCCTGCCCCAGGGCGTGGTGGACGGCAGCGGCGAGGTGGACGTATTTCGCGTTTCCCGCGCGGTGCCGCATGTCGTGACCGCGCGCCTGCCGGGGAAAAAGAAAAACCGGCTGGTCTGCGATCCGGTCGAGGGGGTCACGGCCGTGCCCCTTGGCCCCGAAGAGCGCGAGGCTCCCTGTCTGAGCGAGGCGCAGGCCTTGGAAGTCGTCCGTTTGGCCTTGGGGCTGGAAGCCTTTTACGGCCGCCCCCAGGATGTGGAATGGGCCTTTGACCACGACGGCCGGTTGCTGCTGCTGCAAAGCCGGGCCCTGCCCGGCGGCGGGAGCGGCGTGCATGTGCGGCCCGCGCCCGAAGGCGCCCGAGTTCTTCTGGAGGGCGGGGTCTGCGCCGCCCCTGGGGCGGGGGCGGGAAAGGTTTTTTTCTTGCGCCGCAAGGCCGATATGTTGCGCTTCCCTCAGGGAGCGGTGCTGGCCGTGGAGCAGGCCCACGCCCGCTGGGCCCCGGTGCTGTCGCGCGCGGCCGCAGTGGTCGCGGCCTCGGGCGGGGCGGCCGGGCATCTGGCCGGGGTGGCGCGCGAGTATGGCATTCCGGCGGTTTTTTCTCTCGCCGGGGTCATGGAAGGCCTGTGCCAGGGGGACGAGGTCACCGTGGACGCCGACTCCGGCCGGGTCTTTGAGGGCCGGCAGGAGGAGTTGCTCCAGGCCGTGCCCGTTCCCCGGCGCATCTTTGCCGGTTCGCCCGTGCACACGGTGCTGGCCAAGGTGATCGCTCATGTCGTTCCCCTGAACCTGCTCCATCCGGACGCCCCGACCTTTGCCCCGGCATACTGCCGTACCCTGCACGACATCACCCGCTTCAGCCATGAAAAGGCTGTTGAAGAGATGTTTCGTTTGGACGAGAGCATTTTTTCCGGCCGTTGCGGCAAGCAGTTGAAATACAAGGGTGCCAAGCTGCAGTACTACGTGGTCAACCTGGAGAACGGCTTCTGCGATTCGGTGGAAGGCCGCTACGTGGACATCGATCAGATCTGCAGCCTGCCCATGCTGGCCTTATGGAAGGGCATGATCGCCATTCCCTGGGCCGGACCGCCCACAGCCTCGGCCCGAGGGTTTCTGGCGGTTGTGGCTGAAAGCGCGGCCAACCCCGAACTGGAGGTTACCAGTTCGGCCGGCCGGATGCTGCGCAACTATTTCATGATCGACCGCAACTGGTGCAATCTGCAGGCCAGTTTCGGCTACCACTTCTGCACTGTGGAGGCCCAGGCCGGCGAGGAGGAGCGGGAAAATTACGTGAGCTTCCACTTCAAGGGCGGGGCGGCCAACCTGGCCCGGCGGGTGCTGCGGGTGCATTCCGTGGCCGACGTGCTGGCGGAGAACGGCTTTATCGTCGATGTGCGCGAGGACGCGCTTTCGGCCAGGGCCGAGGAGCTTTCGGCCGACGAGGCCCTGGAGCTGTTGCGGATTATCGGCTACCTGCTGGTGCACACCCGGCAGATGGATGCCTCCCTGCACGGCGAAGATTCCCGCACTTCCTTTGCGGATGTGTTGCGGAAGGGCGTTGCCGAGATCGTCAAAGGGGGGTAGCTGGGCCTGCGTGGCGTGATACTGCGTCAGGCTCGCTTTGTGCTCCGGGCTGGGACCGAAGCCCCCCATCCCCGCCCAAAACATCGCTTTGCTTGTTTGACGCCATGCAGGCCCAGCTACCCCGGGCGCATCATTTTACCGGCCGGTGGGTGGGGAGCTTCTTTTTTTCGGCCTCCCCGCAAAATGCAGTGCCCCGCTCCACGCTGTGGAGCGGGGCACTGCATTTTGCGGGGAGGCGGTTTTCAGGGGGTGTTGTCACGAGAAGGATTTTTGTTTTTTGCCAAGGAAAAAAGGCTTTTTATGGAAGGAGTGTACGCTCTCGGTACTCGGCTGGAATAAAAGCCTTTTTGACGCAGGCAGAGGGCAAAAAGACCCTCGTGGCGACACCCCCTACGCGATGGCGTTGAACAGCGAGCCCGTCATGGTATCAAGCGTGCGGATGACCGCGGCGTTGGCGCTGTATGCGGTTTCCGTCACCGCCAGGTTGGCGAATTCCAGGGGCAGATTGGTGTTGCTGCCTTCGGCATAGGTGGGGAAGGGCGAGGGCACGAAATTGGCCGCCCTGGCTTCGGCCGCGGCGCGGTTGTCGGCCGCGTCGGCCACGCCGTGGGCCTGGGTACGGGCGTTTTCATAAGCGTCGGCCGCGGCGGTCATACCCTGGGTGGTCTGGTCGCCGATGGTGCGGTATTCACGCTCGGACAGGTGGGTGATTACCGCCGGACCGGGGCTCAAGTCGCGGTATATGTTCCCGATGCGCACCCCTTCGTCCAGGGGGCCGGTCTCCAGGTCCACGCGCAACGATTTGTAGTGCACGGAATTGATGTTGGCGATGTTGTTGGCCGTGGCCTGGGTGACCACGCCAAAGGCGTCCAAAGCCGACAGGGGGGCGGAGAGGGAAGTGGTCAGGTTGGGCATGACGGCAACCGCCTTGGAAATTGCACTGCGACAACGATCTAGAACGTCTGCGACAGGGCCTCCTCCAAAAGGGAGGGGGTGACGAGATCGCGCAGCACCACAGGCCGCTCGGCCCCGTTCCCGGCCGGGAAGAGCACCAGTACCGGGATGGAGGCGCTGCCCACGGATTTCAGCAGGGCCATGCCGGTGGGGTCGTTTCTGGTGAGGTCCACTTGTATGGTACGCATGTTATAACGTTTTTGCAAGCGTTCCATGCGTTTTTTGTTCAGGGTGGTGTGTTCCAGAGCCTTACAGCTCGGGCACCAGTCGGCGGTGAACTCCAGCAGCATGGGCTCCTTGCCCAGATCGGCGGCAAAGGTCTGCGGGTTGAAGGTTTCCCAGGAAAATTTGGAAGGCGGTGAAGGCTGGGCCAGAAACAGGGCCAGACCCACCACCAGCACGGCTCCGGTTTTGGCCAGCAGCCGCTGGACCGGGCCTGCCCCGAGATGCCCCACCTGCCCCCAGAGCCAGGCGGCAAAACCGACGGCCGTCAGGCAGAACAGGGCGCCGGGCATCCAGTCTGCCGGGAGCAGGGTGACCAGGTAGACAGAGCTGCCGACGAGGAAAAAGCCCAGCAACTGCTCCAGGCGGATGGTCCATTTTCCCGGCCGGGGCAGCAGGTGCACCAGGCCGGGCCACAAGGCCAGGGCGCCGTATGGCAGGGCCATGCCCAGGCCGACGCTGAACACTGTCATGGTCAGCACGGGGAACGACTGCAGCAGAGCCCAGCTCAAGACCCCGCCAAGCAGCGGGCCGCTGCACGGGGTGGCCAGCAGGGTGGCCAGCAAGCCGCCGATAAAGGCCTGGATGTGCGGGTGCCCTTCGGCTGAGACCCGCAAGTCGAAAAGCGGCAGGGAAAAGACCCCGAACAGGCCCAGAGCCAGGAGAAAGAGGATCAGGGCCAGAATGCTGATGGCTACCGGGCTCTGGAACATTTCGCCCCAGGCCCAGCCGGCCCCGCCGAGCAGCAGGGCCAGCACCAGGAACCAGGCCAGGATGCCGGCCGCGAAGATCAGGCAATGGAGGCGAAAGGCTCTGGCCTGGGCGGTTTTGTCCGACATGGCCGAAACCGCCAGCAGGGCGCTGAATTTCAGACTGACCACAGGCAGGACGCAGGGCATGAGGTTGAGGAGCATCCCTGCCAGGAAGCCGAAAAAGATCGCGCCGCCGAGTTCGGTGATCTCGCCGGAGGGGTCATGGGCCTGCGGCGTGAAAGAGGCGAACAGGGCGGCCATGCCTGGGGCGACGCCGTCGGGGATGTCAATTTTTTGGTCGTCCGCCGTGTTCGGTGCCGGCGGCGGCCCGACGGCCGCATCGGTGCCGGTGGTTAGAGCGCCGGCCGGCTGGGCGGGCTCTTTGTAGGCGGGCAGGGGGCCTGCCGGGATGGCCGCGCGCAGACCTTTTTGTAAAGGGGTGCAACTGGTGGGGGCGCAGAGCAGGCCCGAGACTTCCAGATTCAGGGCCCCGGCCGTAGCGGGCACACGGATCAGAAAGTCCGTGGGGTCGGTATAGATTGGGGTGTCGCCATCGCCGGCGGCGATTGACGCGGGCAGGACGGATTTTTTGAGCACGGGGTGGGGCGCGATCACGGGCAGGGTCACGGCGGCGCCGTCCGGTTTGTCCAGAACGGCCGCGAGCCGCGTGGGCAGGCCCTCTTCGGTCTCCGGCCCGTACAGATAGTGACCCGCACTGGGCCGCAGGGTGACGACGGCCTGCACGACCGCGGGGTCGTTTGGCAGGGAGAAGAAACGAACCTCCACGGCGCAATCGGGCGCGCCGGCGAAGGCTTCGGTTGCAAAGCAGAGGATGAGCGCCACAGCGAGGGCGGAAAGGAAACGATATATGCGCATGGCCGCTCCAACTCCGACAGTTTACTCCTGCGGGGGGCAAAAGTATAGCCCGCCCTTTTTTCATCCGGCGCGGGCTGGAGCTGGACGGCGACAAACCGATGAATGCAGTCTGGGAGTGGCCCTCAGGCGAAAGAATGCGGACCGGGTGAAATATTTTTGCGGCTTTTCCTTGACTTTCCCCGGCCGAGCGCATAAAAACCCATTTCGCGCCTGGGTCATTAGCTCAATTGGTAGAGCAGCTGACTCTTAATCAGTTGGTTCGGTGTTCAAGTCACCGATGGCCCACCAGGAATTACAGGCACTTACGAGAAATTGTGAGTGCTTTTTCCTTTTTAAATTGATTTTTTGCTCCAATTTTGCTCCAGTCAACTTAGAAAAGGAGCGAAATATGGCTACTATACGTGCAGTTCGGGCAACACAGCCACGGAAACCACGCGAAGCGGGAAGCGCAGGCCCTCGAACGCAACCGCCGGAGCAGGGAAGTCATGGATCAGAAACAGATCGACCGGCTTGACGGGCTGGCCGCGCGGCTGGAAAACAGCGGCGTGGCCGAATATGTGAAACTTTCCCAGAACACCCGGAAAATCCTGTGGCTGAACTTTCTTTCCGGCGTGGCCCGTGGGCTCGGTTTCACCGTGGGCACATCCATTGTCCTGGCCGTCGTGTACAAGATCCTCAGCCGGATCATCAGCATGAATATCCCCTATCTTACGGACATGCTCCGGCAGCTGGTTGAAACGGTCAAGGGGCCTTAGGCGCCGGGGAGATAAGGGATTTTGAAGCGCTTCTCTTCTATGGACAAAATGCAGGTTTTGGAGCAAAATAGAACGTGGGTTTCATTTGCGTCTATCAAGCGAAGAGCTTTGTAGAGTACATTTCCCGCAGGTCGTTCGTGCTTATGTTGTTCGTAACGTGTCGCGTCCGGTATCTGCTGAAGGGCGCGGGGGCATGACTGCCTCAAGGCCTCCGGTTCGGAGGCTTCCCTGCGCGCCGGTCGGCCGGTACATAACCGCCCATCCCCTGAGTTCCTACAGGGAGTGGGGGCTTCTTGTCGGCCTCCTTACCCGCTCCATCCATTCTTTTCTTTTCTTCCGTTTTCATTCTTCACGCGCTCACGGGCTCACCGCCTGTGAAGCATACCCTCCCCTCTTGTTCACACCCACGCATAGTCTCTTCTGCAAAGGAGAGCCATGCTTGCCCGCGCCCCGCGTTCCGCGGGGCAACGGCTTTCCCTGTCCACCCTGTTTTTTCCTTCAAGGAATGGTCTATGAGTGTAAAAGACAATCATGGTTCGACAGCCGGAGCCGGCTGTATGTCCCGGCGCGGTTTTTTGCGCGGCTCGGTTCTGGTGGGGGCCGCCGGACTGGCGGTGACCGTGGGCGGCTTTCCGGCGCGCGCCGCGGAGTTCAGCGGCAAGGCGCTGCAGGTCTGGTCCTGCGGCGGCCTGGCCGAGGCGATGATGCCCGCGCATGAGGAGTATGAAGGCCTGCGGGGAGTCAAAGTCGTCTACACCGGGGCCTTTGCCGCCGCGCTCGGCAAATCGCTTATGGGCTCCGGGCGGACCGAGGTTTTTTGCGGCCGGGTGCTTGAGCTTGCCCGCAACCTGAAAAAGGCCGGGCGCATACGCGGTTTTGTGCCCCTCTGTTACACCAGCTACGTTATCGTCACTCCCAAAGGAAACTCGAAAAACATAGCCGACATTAAGGATCTGGCCCAGCCGGGCATCCGGGTTGCCGTTGCCCCAGAGGCGTCGCCGCCGGGAGGCGCGGCGGTCATGGGTATTCTCAAAAAAGCGGGCCTAATGGAACAAATCATGGCCAATGCCGTCAACCCCGGCACCTGCGTGCAGACCTCGGTGGAAAGCGTCGCGGACGGCGACATGGACGCCATGATCGTCGAGATGCGCATTCCCCGCCTGGCGCGTTTCGCGGGCAAGCTCGACGTGGTTCCCTTGCCCTTTGCGCTTTTTCCTCCCGGCCCGTTGACCTTTACCGTCGGGATGATGCAGGAGGCGAAAAACCCCGCGCTTGCCCAGGACTACATCGACTGGATCACCTCTGCCCAGGGCGGGCAGCCGCATTTTGAGCGCGCCGGATTCATCCCGTCCGTCTCGGACCGGGGGCGCGAACTGACCGAACTGCTGGGGGTGAAAGATGCCTGAGATCAGCGAGAATGGGAAACCACGCGCCCTGTGGAGGCCGAAAACCCGCATTGTCAACCGCCTTGTGCATCTTGCCATGCTGGCCGGGCTCGGGCAGTGGTCCTTTTACGGAATTTTCCGCTGCCCGTTTATTGTCCCCTACATCAACTGCCAAAACTGCCCTGTCATTACCTGCCACGGCAGGCTGTTCTCCCTTTTCTGGGGATTTTGGGCAGGCTGGCTGCTGCTGGCTGCCTTTTTCGGCCGCGCCTTCTGCGGCTGGCTCTGCCCCGGCGGCTTCATCAACCGGGTTCTGGGCGCCTTCAGCCGCCTGTGCCTGAGGCGGGAAAATCTGATCCAACGCTTTCTGCCCTGGGGCAAGTACCTCGGCTTGGCCCTGGCCCTCTGGGTACTTTTGGCAATGAACCAGCCGCGCGTGAACATTCCCATCAGAGTCGGCGAGTTCTTTCCGGCCGTTGCGCAAACCTGGAATTTCGCCCAGCCGGTCTGGATTGTCCGCACCGTCTTTATCTTGGCGGTTCTGGCCCTCGGCATCCTCCTGCCGGCGACCTGGTGCCGTTTTGCCTGCCCGACGGGCGGCGCGCTGGAGCCCGTACGGGGCTTCAGCATCTTTCGCGTTTTCAAAACCGCTGCCTGCAACGATTGCAATTTATGCAAAAAAGCCTGCTATATGGATACGCGGCCTGAAGAAACGAACTGCACCAACTGCGGCGACTGCATCCATTCCTGCCCGCAAAAATGCATAGGCATCGGGAGAAAAGCGTAATGAATGCCAAACACCCGTGTTTCAACGCTTCCGCCGGCGGGCATTGGGGGCGTATCCATCTGCCGGTGGCGCCGGAGTGCAATATTTCCTGCGCCTATTGCAACAGAAAAACCGACTGCGTGAACGAATCGCGCCCCGGCGTATGCAGCCGGGTGCTCGACCCGGAAGAAGCCGCCGACATGGTGGACAGCGCCGTGCGGCAAATGCCTTCCCTGGCGGTGGTGGGCATCGCCGGCCCCGGCGATCCTCTGGCAAACCCCGAAGCGACGTTGCGCACCTTTGAGCTTGTGCGCCGGCGCCACCCCGGGCTTTTGCCGTGTCTTTCCACCAACGGGCTGATGCTGGCCGATTACGCGGCGGATCTGCAGGCGCTGGGCGTGGGCCATATAACGGTCACAATCAATGCGGTCGCTCCCGCCGTGGCTTGTCGCATCTATCACGGCGTACGGACGGCCGGCTGTTCCCACCACGGGGCGGAAGCGGCGGAAATCCTCCTGGACAAACAGGAGAAAGCTCTCGCCGCCGTGGAACGGCTCGGCGTTGCCGTCAAGGTCAATACCGTGGTCATTCCCGGCGTCAATGACGACCATGTGGAAGAAATCGCCCGGTTCGCGGCAGGGTTCAAGGTGGGGCTGATGAACTGCATCGGGCTCATACCCGTGCCCGGCACGGCCCTGGGTGCTCTCGCCGCGCCTTCGGCGAAACGCATGGATGAACTGCGCGAACGCGCCGGCAGGCATGTGCTCCAGATGCGCCATTGCGCGCGTTGCCGTGCCGATGCTTTCGGCCTGTTAGGGCAGGATGCGCCGATTGAAAGCGTGCCGGCAGATCGGCAACACACGTCGTTTTTGCGCTGCCCGTCTGGGAACCCATTGCACCGGCAAGCCCGGCTCAAAAATTAACGGCGCGGATACAGGCTGAAAACAAGGGGAAGAGTCATGAAGTGTGGAGTACGTAACTCGCTGAGGGCCACGATCACAAAGGTGAAGCAAGAGCGATGTGATGTCGCAGATGGAATGCAAACTGAACGAGCCGGGTGTCCTTACCTCCGTTCCGACAACGGATTCGGTCCGCGAAATGGACATGAAGGAAGGCGATCGGATTCTCCTTCTGGTGAAAGCGATTCACGTCATCCCGGTCAGGGAATGATGCGCGCCGTATTCGTCCCTTAAATCCAAGACCAACAGCCTGTAACGAAAGAGGACGGCAATGAACAATACCGGTGCAGCCTGCAGAGCCACCGTTGTCGGAGCGGACGCACCGTTGCCGTCCTCTTTTTTCGCGTCCCAATGCCCGCGCCGCAAGCGCGGGCATGACCTGAATGCACGCGCTGTGGGGCAGGTTGCCTCAGAGTTATCCGTAAATTGCAGCTTCCCGGCCGCTCGCGGCTATGCCGCAGCACCTGCCCCACCGACGCAAGAGCGCATCGGCGGTTTTTTTATGGCCGCACTTTGAACAACGCAAAGCAATCATCAATAAATAATATGAAACCACAAAGCCCACCATCATCGACTGTCAAAACACGCCCTGCCCGCAACCGGTCATCAGGCTGCTTGAACTGCTGAAAACCTCTCACTCCTCGGATTTGAAAGCCGTGGTGATCACCAACTATGAAGTCGTCCTGGGCGGCATCACCATGGTTGTCGTGCTTGAAGCGGTCCGCCGCGTGCTCGGCAACACCCTGCCCGCCCTCGCGCTCATTTTTTTGCCGTATTGCCGTTTCGGCAGCTATACCCCGGCTTTCTTGAAATACGCGACTATTCGCTCACGCGCATCATCCAGCACATGTACCTGAGCAGCGAGGGCGTGTTCGGCGTGGCCGTGGGGGTATTCGGCGGAAGAAACCGCCGGGATCGAGGCCTGCGCCTCCACAGGGGGCGGCTCATGCCGCCGATAACGGGCGCCGGGCGTTCATCATGGCGGAGTTCCTGAACCTTCCCTATCCGACCATCGCCAAGGCGGCTCTGCTGCCCGCGCTTTTGTACTGCGGTGTTCGTGCACGTGCACTACACCGCCAAACGCGACAACATCAGCACGGCGCTCGGGCTGAGTTTTTCCAACAACCTGCTCGGCCTGATTTTCTTCCCTACATGTTCATCTATACGCCGTCGATCATGCTGCAGGATGACTTTTTTGCGGTCTTTGAAGCGACGGCCCCGGCCGTTTCGGGTATATGCGGCATTTCGGGCTTTGCCGCCGGCTGGTTCGGTAGCAGCCTCGGCGTGCCGAAGCACCTGCTTGCCCTGGCGGCCGGCACCCGCTGTTTCCTGCCGTACCCCGCTTTCAAGTTCGGCGGGTTGGTGGTAGTCCTTCTTTTCGCCGCATTTTCCATTTTGGCAAACCGGCTGCGAAGCCGTGAAGGCAGCCAAGAAGTACAATAAGGTGCAATCATGAAATACAATTTCGATGAAATCATCGACCGTCGCAACACGCGTAGCGACAAATGGGACAGCTACCCTCCGGACGTGCTGCCCATGTGGGTGGCGGACAGCGATTTTCGCTGCCCGCAGCCGGTCATCGACGCGGTCATGGAAACGGCCCGGCGCGGTATCTTCGGCTATACCCGGGCGGACGGCGCCTTTGAACAGGCCTATGCCGGCTGGATGCAGAGCCGTTTCGGCCTGCCGACCGACCCGGCCTGGGTACGCTGGTGCCCGTCCATCGGCACGGCGCTGGCGGTCTGCATCCGTACCTTCACGCAGCCGGGCGACGGCGTGTGCATGCTGCTGCCGACCTATCCGCCGTTTCTCCATCTCTGCGCGGTGAACGGGCGCGTTGTCTGCGGTTCCCTACTGCGCAACACAAACGGCCGCTACGAAATCGACTTTGACGACCTGGAGCGGCAACTCGCCCAGGAGCGCACCCGGCTGCTGCTGTTGTGCAATCCGCACAACCCCACGGGCCGCGCCTTCAGCGAAGAAGAACTGCGCAGGGTGGGGGAGCTCTGCCTGAAGCACTCGGTCATTGTTTTTTCCGACGAGATCCATTGCGACATCGTCTTCCGGGGCAAACATATTCCGTTCCCGGCCCTGTCGCCTGAAATCGCCGCAATCACCCTGGTGGGCATGAACGCGAGCAAGACCTTCAATCTGGCGGATCTGCGCTCCGCCGCGGTCATTTCCTCAAACAGGGCCTTGCTCGCTGCCTTTATGGAAGAATGCGAACGCACCAAGCTCGGCCGTTGTTCCCTGGGCATTGCCGGGGTCATCGCCGCCTATACCGAATGCGCCGACTATGCGGACCAGTTGCTTGAGTATCTTCAGGCAAACCTGCGCTTCGCCGTGGATTATTTCGCCGTCGAGCTGCCGGTTGTCAAAGCTTCCATGCCGGATGCGACCTATCTGCTTTGGCTCGACTGCCGGGAGATGGGTCTGACCCAGGGCGAACTGCGGTCGTTTTTCCTGAAAAAGGCCAAAGTCGCGCTCAATCCCGGCGAGACCTTCGGAGAGGGTGGACAGGGCTTCATGCGCATGAATCTTGCCTGTCCGCGGGCAACCGTCGAGGAAGGCCTGCAACGCATAGCCGGGGCGGTTCGCGGAGCCGCCGGCTGAGTACAGGAAATAGATGTTTTTGGTTATTGACAGACCTGGAGAAGTCTCTAAGTTGACCGACACAGACCGCCAATGGCACGGCGGACCCGAGGGCTCGCGCGAAACACTTTTCCCACCGTCGTACGACCGTCCGCAACGGCCGAGTCACAGCTTGTGCTGGCCACCCCGGACGGATACGAAGCCCATATTAAAAACGTTGTGCCTTATGCGCAACAAAGCCTTGAGGACGCGGCCGCGCGCCTGGGCGTGAGTGTGCATAAATACCGAAAGGCCGAAGGCCGGGTTGCGGCCGGCGGGAGCCGGGCGAAGTCCTGGGTATCTTGGGTGGGCCATCACTCCGGAGCGTCTTCGGACAGATATTTGCGCAGCATCTGTCCCATATCCTCAAAATTCATGGGCTTGGGCAGATGACCGTCCATGCCGGAAACCAGGCAGCGCTCGATGTCTTCTTTGAAGGCATTGGCGGTCATGGCCACAATGGGAGCCCGGCGCAGGTCACGGGCTTCTTCCTCGGCGCGGATGCGGCGGGTGGCGGTATAGCCGTCCATGATCGGCATGTGCACGTCCATGAGCACAAGATCATAGGCGTCTTGGGCCGTGAGGTATTTTTCCACGCCTTCGGCCCCGTTTTCGGCCATGTCCACAAGAATACCCGTATTTTCCAGATAGGCGT
The DNA here is from genome assembly GCA_031553235.1 of Desulfovibrio sp. Classification (GTDB taxonomy): domain Bacteria; phylum Desulfobacterota; class Desulfovibrionia; order Desulfovibrionales; family Desulfovibrionaceae; genus Frigididesulfovibrio. The sequence continues at coordinate 41,036 of JAVBLS010000015.1, read as the reverse complement.
GAGCGATTTCGCGGTTGATCTCGTTGTCTTCGACCAGAAGAAGACGCTTTCCGATGAACGTCGGGCTTTGCATCGGCGTCTGCACGCCGGCGTTCGCGGGAGCGCCGAAGACCTCATTCATAAGGTTGACGACGGTAGACGGAAATACCGGTTTGGACAGGAACCTGTTGACGCCGGCTTCCACGGCCTTGTCCTCTATTTCCGCAAATTTGGACGCGGCCACCAGGACGACGACGACCCGGCCGCCGAATTCCTCTTTTACCCTTTTGACAAAGGCCGGGCCTTCTTCGCCCATTGTCGCCCAGTCGAGAAAAACAATGCTGAGCGGTTGGTCATCCGTGTTTTCCCGCAGCAGGCGGAGGGCCGCAACGGTATCTTCGGCCGCGGACACGGGAATGTCCAGCCGGCTGAACAGCTTGGAAAAGAAATCGCGCATCTCGGCCTGCCTGTCGACGATCATGACCCTGGTGCCGCCCAGGTTGACGGAGTCATCAAGTTGGGTCGGCGCATAGCGCTCTGAATTTTTCAATTTGACGGTGATGATGAACGAGCTGCCCGTGCCGAATTCGCTCTCCACACGGATATCGCCGCCCATGAGCCCGACGATTTTATCGCAGATGGCCAGGCCGAGCCCGGTGCCTCCAAACTGGCGGGCCGTGCCGCCGTCGGCCTGCTCAAAGGGGGAAAACAGTCTGCCCATCTGCTCTTCGGTCATGCCGATGCCGTTGTCCGCTATGGTGAAACGCAGCCGTGAGCAGAGGGTATTTTTTTCCACGCACGAGGCGGTGAGGCGGATGACGCCTTTGACCGGCGTGAATTTGCAGGCGTTGCCGAGAATATTCGTCAACACCTGCGAGAGGCGCAGACCATCGCCGATATAGCGCGAGCCCAGGCCGTTTTCCATGGAAACAAGCAGCGCTTGTTCTCTTTCGTCCGCCTTGGCCGAGGCCACCGTGCAGATGTTCATGAGCAGTTTTTCCAGGCCGAATTCCTCTTCCAGCAACTCAAACTTGCCCGCTTCAATCTTGGACATATCCAGAATATCGTTGATGATGCCGAGCAGAAGAGCGGACGAAGTGGAAATTTTGTTCAGGCTGTTGCGCACGGCCTCGCTGTCTTTGGCATTTTTGGCGATGTGGGTCATGCCGATGATCGCATTGAGCGGCGTGCGGATCTCGTGGCTCATCCTGGCCAGGAACGCGCTTTTGTGCCGGTTTGCCCGCTGGGCGGTTTCGTTGGCGGCACGAAGCTCGTTGATCAGATTTCTGAGATTGTCCCGCATCGTCTCCAGGGCTCTGGCCATGGCGCCGAACTCGTCGTTTCGAGTCGACAGATTGGGTCGCAGGGGCGCATCAAAGTTTTTCTTCGCAATGGCCGAGGCAAAGTCGGTTTCTTCGGTCACCGCCTGCATGATTCCGGAGGCAAAGTAGTGCCCGGAGAGCAATAAAATGATCACTGCCGCCACAATGATGCCCGCAATCATTATCACGGCCGTATGCGAATTGCTTTCGTTCCTGGCGTTGGTATCGGCGGCGACCTGCAACATATGCGCGCTTAAGGTATCCAGGGCATCCATGAACTCGGTCAAAGCCGGAAGCATCACTGCATTGTTGTATTCATTGAAGTCTTTTATGGCTTCGTCTGTGGTGGTCAAAAGATCGAGTTCCAGGGCATGCTTATTTAATTCGTGGAATTTTTTGCGTTTTTCAACCAAAACAGCATACAAAGCATCTTCTCCGTTGCCTGATGACTTGCTGTTCTTGTAGAGACTCATAAGATTATCGTTATCGTGATAGAGCGCGACGACTTTTATATAATTATTATCTATGGCTTTACGTTCTTTGTCCAGGCTCATCTGGAGCGTCAATGTGTAGGCCTTCCAGAAATTTGCCTTTATTTTTTCAAGATTCAGGGCGGGCTTGGTGGTATTTTCGTATTGAAATGTTATATCATCGGCATTTTTCAACATGAAGTAACTGCCTATTCCCCCAATGGTAATGGTTATTAAGAGGGAGATAACGAGGAAACAGAGGATGCTTTGACGAAAAGTGAAATGCATCATAGGATTACTTTTTTATTTGAAAGACCTGCCGATAAAGCAACTCCACGAGGCTCATTTGCTTCAGGTAGGTCATGGTTGCAGGTTGTCTTGTTCATGGGAGAGCAGGCAAACTGTATTTTTTGCGTACTATTTTGCAATGCGGTGAATCATCTTTGTTCAATATACAAATATGTTTGGTGGATCATGTGCTGTAGGCTGCTGCAGTGGCAGACATACATTTATGCAGTTATTAAACATTGATTATGAGCAATGGTCAAGAGTCAATTTGGGCCGGCGCTTATGGCGACGTCCACCTTGGGCAGACTCTCGGAAGTTTTTTGTTCGAGATGGGGAAGGTCACAGGCTGAAAGGAATGCCCATGAACAGCTTGAAGTCGTACTCGTTCTGGAAGGCGTTCTTGTACGGCTCCCAGTCCGGTTCGTGGCTGCCGTTGCGGTAGATCAGATAATGGGCTTTGACAAAGGCGCCCTTGAGCGGGCCGTCCGGGTGCTCATAGCCGAGGTCGAAAAGAAAACCCCATTCCTTGAGGTGCTTGGACACACCGTAGCCCCGGCCATCCCAGCCGAGGGCCACCCCGCTGCCGGCGCTAAAGCCCTTGGGCGGCAGGAGGTCGTCCAGTTTCCGCCCCACGTAGCTGAAAGCGGCCTTTTCATTGTCCGCGTTCCAGTCCGAGCGGGCGTCCCACCAGATCGAATAGGCTCCCTTGGACGAGCCGTTGGGGTTGGTTAGACGATAGGCGAAGTAACCGCGCTGGTTTTCGCTTTCAAAGGGCGCGCTGGTATAGGTGCCCTCCAGTTTCAAAGTCCAGAGGCCTGGTTCGTAGCGGGCAAAGGCGTAGTTCTGTGAGGCCATGCCGCTGAACATGTCGTTGGGGCCGTCATCGGAATTGTCCGAGTCGTTCATCAGGTAAAGATGGTAGCCCAACGAGAGCTTGCCCGGTCCGAGGGCAAAGCCGTATTCCACCTTGAAGTCGGCGTTTTTCAGGTAGTTTTCCGATTCGCCGTAGGCCGATTCAAGCATCAGGCCGTTGTCAAAGGTGTAGCGGGCGCCCGTGCTCCACAGCCAGGCCACGTGGGTCTCGCCGTCGGTCTGGTAGAAGTTGTTGGTGTTCACATACCAGGGCGCTTTGTAGGCGTCTGCCCAGGCCGCGGCGATGGAAAGCCGGCCGAAGTCCGCCCCGACCTCTACCCCCTCGTAGGTGCCGGGCATGATTGACCAGTTCACCCCGAGTATACCCGGCCCCGAAGGCTGAAAATATCCGGCCTTGCCCCAGAAGTTGCCGAGCCTGGCCTTGAGATGGGCTTTGTAGACCGAAGCGCCGTCCTGGGTGTGGGTATTGTCCCAGTCGGGATGCCAGGGGTCGTGCCAGGGCACGAAGTTCATCTCGTGGTCCACGGCCCCGTGATTCATCACGTCGGCCGAGCCGAACACGCCGAAATCCATGCCGACGACGTCGCCGACAAAGCCGGAGTTGAATTCGATATTACCCTGCACCGTGGCGTGCTGCAGGTTGCGGTCGTAGTTTCCGGTGTCGATGTTCAGACGCCTGCGATCGCGTTGGAAGTAGTAAACCCCGCCGGAAAGCGCTCCGTCGTCGAAAAAGGCGGTGCCGGTGGAAAAGCTGCGCTTTTTGGCTTCTTCGGCTCCGGCCGTGGCCGGGGCGGTATCTTCAGTCGAAGCCGCCGCGGCCTCGGGCGCAGGGAAGAGCAGCCCGGCGAACAGGAGCAGGCATATGGCCGGAAGCCTCGGACGCCACAGGAATTGTGGACAAAATCTCACGGCCGCCTCCGGCGCATTGCGATGGAACGGGTAAAAGACATTTGCAGTCTTATATCCGAAATACAGTAAAATTCAATGCCGTTTTATCGTGGCGAAAAAAAGAACGCGCCCTTTGCGGACGCGTTCCTGAGGCCGGGGGGCAAAAAAGCTCGAAGACCGATGTACCCTAGCGGCGGTCGCCGACGAGGCGCAGCAGCATAATGAACAGGTTGATGAAGTCGAGGTAAAGCTTCAGCGCGCCCATGATCACCCCGCGGCGCACGGCCGTGGCGTCATCCTGCGGCACGCTTTCGCCCATTTCCTTGAGGAACTGTGTGTCATAGGCGGTCAGGCCCACGAAGATCAGCACGCCGATGCAGCTGATGCCGAACTCCAGCATGCTCGAACCCACAAAAAGGTTGATCACCGAGGCGATGAGCAGGCCGATCAAGCCCATGAAGCAGAAGCTGCCCACGCCTGCCAAGTCGCGCTTGGTGGTCATGCCGTAGAGGCTGATGGCCGCGAACATGCCCGTGGTGGTGAAAAAGGCCGTGGCGATGGAGGCCTGGGTGTAGGCCAGCAGCAGGCCGGAGAGCGTAAAGCCCGACAGCACGCTGTAAGCGATGAAGATGCCCGTGGCCGCCGTGCCGGAAAGTTTGTTGATGCGTGCGCTTAAATAAAAGACCAAGCCCAGTTCTACGACGATGGCCACGATAAACACAGTGGACAGGGCATTGCCCACGACGTTGTACAGGACGTCGATATTCAAGGCCGTGGCCCAGGCGGTCACGGCGGTCAGGCCGAGACCGGCGGCCATCCAATTGTAGACGGAACGCAAAAAGGCGTTGGTGACCGCAACGCGGGCATCGCTTTGTCTGGCCGTTGCGCCGGTGTTCATGTTCATTGATCTGGCTCCTTGAAGGTTGTGTCTGTCGACAACAAATCATATAACAATTGATGAGCCCGCCGGCAAGGGGCATGGATAGGGGACTGCCGCGCAATGCTGAGAGACGTTTTTGCGCAGTCTTGCCCTTTGCCGGGCATTGGGCTATGGCTAAGCTTGTCGTCGATTTCGGAACGGTGCGCCTTTGGCCGCGCCTCCGCGCAAGCGGACCCCCGCCGGAGGGCGGAAATGAGCACGGCTCTTTGCATTCATGGGCATTTTTACCAGCCGCCCCGCCAAGATCCCTGGCTGGGGCACATTCCCGTCGAGGCCGGGGCCGCTCCCTTCCGTCACTGGGATGAGCGCATCTGCGCCGAAAGCTACGCCCCCCTGGCCCGGGCACGACGCCTGGACGCCGGCGGCCGCATCGCCGACATCCTCAACTGTTACGCCTGGATGAGCTTCAATGTCGGCCCCACATTGTTTGCCTGGCTGCGCCGGGCCGAGCCCGGCCTGGTCGCGCTGATGCGCCGGGGCGATGCCCAGAGTCTGGCCCGCTGGGGCCACGGCAACGCCATGGCGCAAATTTATCACCACGTCATCATGCCGTTGGCCACAGCCGAGGATCGACTGCTGGAAACCCGCTGGGCCGTGGCCGACTTTGAACACCATTTTGACCGCAAGCCCGAAGGCATGTGGCTTTCGGAATGCGCTGTGGACCTGCCGACTCTGGAGACTCTGGCGGCCGAAGGCATCGGCTTTGTGGTCCTGGCCCCGCGCCAGGCCAAAGCCGTGTTGGAAAACGGCGTCTGGGCGCCCGTGAACGAGGGCGGCCTGAATATCGGCAGCCCCTATCTGGTCCGCTTGCCCTCGGGCGCGTCCATGACCGTGATTTTTTACAGCGGCGGCCTTTCCCGCGACATCGCCTTTGAGGGTCTGCTGCGCGACGGCGAGAGCTTCTGGCGGCGCATCGTCCAGACGGCCCACGGCCTGGAGACCAGGCAGAAGGGCACGCCCCTGCTTTCTCTGGCCACGGACGGAGAAACCTACGGCCACCATTTTCCTTTTGGCGAGATGGCCCTGGCCTATGTGCTCGCCCAAGGCTACGCCGGCCGCGACAACGTGCGCCTGACCAACTTTGCCGCCCATGTGGCCGCACACCCGCCCGGCCGGGAAGTTCGCCTGCATGAACCCTCCTCCTGGAGTTGTGTGCATGGGGTCGAACGCTGGCGTTCCGATTGCGGCTGCAGCGACGGCGGGCACCCCGGCTTTCGGCAGCAGTGGCGCGGGCCGTTGCGTCGGGCACTGGAAATCATCCGCGAAGGCGCGCGGGCGCATTATAATATGTTGGGGCCCGCCTGTTTCACCGATTCGGCCACGGCTTTGCTCCGCTATGGCGAGGTTCTGGCCGACCCCGGGCGTGAGATCGCTTTTGCCGAAGAATTCTACAAACCCGGCAAGGCGGATCTCTGCCGCAGCCTGCTGGCCATGCAGGAACACAGCCTGGCCGCCTTTGCCAGTTGCGCCTGGTTTTTTGACGACATCGGCCGCGTCGAGCCGTGCAACGGCATGGCTTTCGCCCTGGCCGCCCTGGACCTGCTCAAGGAATGCGGCGGCCCGGATCTGTTGCCGGCCATGCTCGCGGAGCTGGAAAAAGCCCCGGCCAACCGGGGCGGCAGCGGCGCGGACGTGTTCCGGGCCGAAGTGCTGCCGCGCCGCCTGGATGACGCTTCTCTGGTCTGCCTAGCCTTGCGGCGCCTTATGGCCGAAGAAGCTCTGCCCGCTCCGGGCGATTCGGTCCGTTGCGTTTTTGACCGAATTTCCGTAGAGATTTCCCTATCCTCGCCAGAGGCCGGTACGGCCTTGCTGCGCAAGGGGTTTGAGGAGCGCGGCCGGGAGTTTGCCTGGCGCCTTTCCGGGGATGCCGGCGCCTGCGACGTGTTGCTGCGCCCGGCGGACGGGCAAGAGATATGCCGCAGCAGCCGGGATTTTTCTCACCCGGTGCGCGAATTCCTCTTGGACCTTTCCCTGGCCCGGCAGGAGGCCGAGCGCGCCCCGGCCCTGGAAGAGGCCGCGCGCCGGGCTCTGGCCCTGTTCCCCCGGCCAGAAGAGGGGCGGGGCGGCTTCACCCGGCCGGAAAACTGGGCCGCCCTGCTGCCCTATTTGCCGACGGCGGCGGCCATGGAAGAGAAGCTTGCGACGGAGGTGGGCAAGAGCCTCCGGGAACTTTTGGGCGGGAACCTCGGCTCCGCCCAACGCCGCCGGGCCGAGGCCCTGGCGGAAGAGCGTCTGTGTTCGGCTCTGGAGGACGGCACCCTGGACGACGGCGGCATGGCGGCAGCCGTCGTCCGTCTGGATGCCGTTTTGCCGGGCATGGGCAGGTGGCGGCTGCAGAATACGCTGTGGGATCTGGGAGTGAAGAAATTTCCCTTGCTGGCGAGGCGCTTGGGTTATTTATGATGTTGTGCATGCCCGCATCAAAACGGTAGTATTCCTCGGAGAGAAAACATGGCCTCAAAAATTTTAAAAAAGGAATCGCTCATTCCCGGCCGGACCAGCCGTCTGGTCGTCGACGCGCCGCAAATAGCCGCAGCGGCCAAGCCGGGCAACTTCGTCATCCTGCGGGTGACCGACAAGGGAGAGCGCATTCCGCTGACCATTGCCGACACGGACAAGAAAAACGGGACCATCACCATGGTCTACCTGGTCATGGGCAAAACCACGGCCGTTCTTGAGTCGTTGAAAGAAGGGGATTTCATCCACGATCTCTGCGGTCCCCTGGGCAAGGCCACCCATATCGAGAAAAAGGGCACGGTCATCTGCGTGGGCGGCGGCACGGGCATAGCGGCCATGCACCATATCGCCAAGGGCCACCATGAGGCGGGCAACCACGTTGTGGCGGTCATCGGCGCGCGCAGCAAAGACCTGCTGCTCTATTACGACGAACTTTCCGCTTTCTGCCCCGAAGTGCTTGTGTCCACCGACGACGGCAGCTTCGGCCGCAAGGGCATTGTTACCGAACTGCTCAAGGAGCGTCTGGAAACCGACAAAAACGTCAAGGAAGTCATCGCCATCGGCCCGGTGCCCATGATGCAGGCCGTGGCCGAGGTGACCCGGCCCTTCAACATGCCCACCACCGTCAGCCTGAACTCGATCATGGTTGACGGCATCGGCATGTGCGGCGCCTGCCGCGTGACCGTGGGCGGCGAAACCAAGTTCACCTGCGTGGACGGCCCGGAATTCGACGGCCACCAGGTGGATTTCACCGAACTGCGCCAGCGCCTGGCCACCTTCAAGGACCAGGAGCACCAGTCGCATACCGACTACTGCGAATGTATGGGCGACGGCCCCAAGAAGAAGCTGAAAAAGGCCTTCCCCAGGCGCGTGGCCATGCCCTGTCAGCCCGCCGAGGAGCGGGTCAAGAATTTCAACGAGGTCGCCCTGGGCTACTCGCCGGGCCAGGCCCTGCAGGAAGCCAAGCGCTGCCTGCAGTGCAAAAAGCCCGGTTGCGTGCCCGGCTGCCCGGTGGAAGTGCCCATCCCGCAGTTCATCAAGGCCGTTGCCGAAGGCGACCTGCCCAAGGCCTATGAGATCATCAAGAGCACCAACAGTCTGCCGGCCGTCTGCGGCCGGGTCTGCCCGCAAGAGAACCAGTGCGAGGGCGGCTGCATTCTCACGGCCAAGGGCGAACCCATCGCCATCGGCCGGCTCGAGCGCTTTGTGGCCGACACCTACCTGGCTTCCAGCGCCTGCCAGAGCCTGCTCGGATCGGGCGAGTGCGCCTTCCCCGACCCGGACGTCAAAGTGGCCTGCATCGGTTCCGGCCCGGCCTCTCTGACCACGGCCGGCTACCTGGCCGCCCGGGGCATCTCCGTGACCGTGTTCGAAGCCCTGCACGAGGTCGGCGGGGTGCTGGTCTACGGCATTCCCGAGTTTCGTCTGCCCAAGGAACAGATCGTCGGCGCCGAAGTGGCCGTGCTCAAGACCCTGGGCGTGGAGTTTCGCACCAACTGGGTGGGCGGCAAGACCATCCAGGTCCAGGAACTGCTCGACCACGGCTACAAGGCCGTGTTCATCGGCGTGGGCGCGGGCCTGCCGCAGTTTCTCAACGTGCCGGGCGAAAACCTGATCGGCGTGTTCTCGGCCAACGAGTATCTGACCCGGGTCAACCTGGGCCGGGCCTACGATTTCCCCAACTTCGATACCCCCGCCTTCAGAGGCCGCAACGTCACCGTGTTCGGCGGCGGCAACGTGGCCATGGACGCCGCCCGCACGGCCCTGCGCCTGGGCGCCGAGAGCGTGCGCATCGTTTACCGACGCACCCGCGACGAGATGCCCGCCCGCCTGGAAGAACTGGAACACGCCGAGGAAGAAGGCGTGATTCTCGAGCTGCTCTGCGGTCCCAAGCGCTTCATGGGCGACGACGCCGGCAGGCTGACGGCCGTGGAACTGGAGCGCATGAAGCTGGGCGAGCCGGACGCTTCGGGCCGGCGCCGGCCCGAGCCCACCGGTCAATTCTTTACCCTGCCGACCGACCTGGCCGTTATCGCCGTGGGCACCCGGGCCAACCCGGTGCTGCTTGAGGCCACCAACGGCCTGAAGCTGAACAAGCGCGGCTACATCGAAGCCGACGAGCACGGCGAAACCTCCATTCCCAATGTCTTTGCCGGCGGCGACATCGTTTCCGGCGCGGCCACTGTCATCCTGGCCATGGGCGCCGGCCGCACGGCGGCCAAGGAAATCGCCAGGCGTTTGGGTAAGCAATAGGGCGTCTTTTTACGTCTTACTTCGTTGAAGTACGTTTCGGCCCCGGGGGCAGGACTAAAGAGTCGGCCCCCATCGCCAAAACGCACTTCGCCTTGTTCGGTGAAAAATGCTCTAAAGGGTCCCCACGATGAACCACCCCTGGTTTGACGAATATTGCTCTTCCCGCAAGGGCGCGCGCAAGGAATTCAAAGAAGAGTGGGGTGTCGACGTCTGGTGGGTGGGCGACAAGCTTTTTGCCATCCGCCTGGACGATCCCGAAGGCCGGCGGCTGCTTAATTTGAAGATTGAACCCTATTACGGCCTATTGCTGCGCACAGATTGGCCCGGCTCTGTCCTGGCCGGCTACCACATGAACAAGCGCCACTGGATTTCCGTCAATTTGGATGGAGAGATTCCCGGGGGGCTGCTCAAGGAGCTGATTGACGAGTCGCACGACCGGGTTCTGGCCGCGCTGGGCCGCAAAATGCGCGCGGCCGTTCTGAGTGAGAACGGCCGGGGTTGACCCGATAGACTGAAATTATTCCGGGGGTTGTTGCCGAATAACGGATTTGCTCCAGGGCCGGCTTGGCACAGTCACCGGACAAAAGACGTATTCGGCAGCAGCCCATATCGTTGCGCGGCAATGTGTGCCGTAAGTGCGTCAACCCCTCCAGCGGCAGCGGCTCGGGCAGATAGAGAACCATGCCTCCAGGAAGTTCCTCCGGTCTCCGCTCTGGCATGAGCGGTCGACAGATCACGGGGGATGTGGCGCAGAGGCACTCCCCCGGCCGCGGCTTCAGGAAAATCTCCCGAACGGCCGCGCCGGCCCCGGCCTCGTGCCGGAATACGCCCGGGTGCGGGAATCGTCCAACCGGGTAAAGGCCTCAAAGACATGATGGAGAAGCCTACGCCGGCGTAAAGGCCGCCTGATCGGCATAGACCTCCAGAGCCCGGCCGCGGTTGCGGGCCGTGAGTTGCCGCGCCCGCATGGCCACCTGGGTATCGGCAAGCGATACTTCACCCGGAGCCGTGGCCGCGCGCTCGGCCCGGGCCGCCTGGCGGGCCGCATCTTCTTCGCTTGCGGGCGAGGACTGCACGGCAATGTCGACCGAGCCGCTCACGGCATAGCGATTGCCGTCCGGACCGGTTTGGTAGGTATATTCGGCCGGCCCCCGGGCCTGCGGGCCGGCGGCCATGATGTGGGCCGACTCGTGCCCGCGCACCATGGCGTCCCTGGCTCCCAGCCGGCGGAGCAACTCCTGGTCGGATGCGCCGAGAGCCCCGGAAACGCTTTTTTCTTCGGTAGAACCCTCCGTCTTGTCTTTGCGCACCACGTGGGCGGCCGAGCCCACAGCGTAGTTTTGCCCGTCCGGACCGATCTGGTAGAGGAAGTGCCGGCCGCCCACGGATTCGCCGTTGTCCTCTTCCTTGCGGCGTACCGTCCGATCCCTCTGTTGCAGGGCCTGCAGGGTGCGGTCCTCGGCGGCCTCGGCTTCGTCGGATGCTCCCTCTCCCCGGTCCGCGTCGTGCAGGCGGGCGTCCGGACCATAGAGGGCCGGCTCTCGCGGACGCCGGACTTCGCGGATCAGGGCTGCGCCAAAGGCTTGATCCTCGGCGCTCCAGGAACGGCCGAACCGTGCGGCAGGCGCTTGGGCGGCAGGTGTCACCGGCCGGATTGCACCGCCGGCGCCATAGCCGAAAAGGGACTGCAGCGGAGTGGAGGCGGCAATCTGCATGGTTCTTCCCTCAGAGTATCTCAGATGGTAATCTGCCCTCAAAACGTTGTCCGGCAGAGTCTTGGGGCACCGGATATTCTTCTTGTCGGTCGGGCTTGGGAGAAACTTTAGGGCTGCTCGGCAGAAAAAATAAAAAACTACGCGCGGTCCAAAACAGCCAACGTCATCAACCGGAACACGGCCCGCTTTTCCCGGAGGACGGTCGCTCCGGCCCGAGCGGCGAGCCCGAGCAGGCCGCCGCCGGCCAGGAAGGCCCGAAAGTGGGCATAGTGTTCCCGCCCGGCCGGGCGCTCGACGGCGTGGGTAATCAGCCGGCCGGACAAGCCGCGTCGCCCTTCGGGCAAGGCCCACTCCAAGACCAGGCAGAGCGGGGCGGTCGGATCAAAACATCCCGTTTTTGCGTTTCCTGCACCACGCGGCGAATTCCGGGAAGGAACGCTCCAGAATGCGCCGGGCGTTGTCCTCGGCCTTGAGGTAGCGGCTCTCGGTGATTTTGTCGTGGCCTACCCAGTGGCGCAGGTAGGGAGCGATTTCCATGTGCCCGGCCCGCATGCCCAAGCGATTCAGTTCGCGAAACCAGCCGGCGGCCGTGTCCAGACAGATGCGGCCGCAGGGCTGGAATACCCCGAAAGGCGGCACCGGGCCGTGAGGCACGGTGAGCGGGCGGGTCCGGGAAAGATCCACCAGGCAGGCCCATTCATTGACCCGGCACTCGGGCAGGGGCCAGCCGATTTCGGCGTAGTAGGGCGCCCAGCCTTCGGGGTAGGGGCGAACGAACAGGCCGTGCTCGGCCGCGATCCGGTAGAGGCGGGCGAGTTCTGCCGGACTGAGAATAAAATCGGCGTAGGTTTCCGGGGTACAGGAGGCGCGGCCGGGGAAGACCTCGGCAACGACCTCGGCATTGGCGGCCGGGCAGTTCCAGCACTGGCCGATTTGCCCGACGGCAAAGTGGCCGTCGATACGTTCGAGCATGGCCCCGACAATGTCCTTGAGCAGCAGCACGTCGTTGTGCAGGATCATCAGATAGCGCTTGTCGCTACGCTCAAAGGCGAACTGGTAGCGCACCGACAGGCGGTAGGCCGGGTCACCGTATCGGGCCGGGTCGGCGGGTTTGCGCGCGCACCAGTGCTCGGGCTGGTGCAGCACGGCGCGTTCGCCCAGGTATTCGGCGATGACGTAGGGCGAGGCAGTGTCAAAGTTCGAGCCGTAAGGCTCGAACTGCAGATACACTTTGCCGATGTGCTCCCCCGACCGACGCAGCAGGGAAAGCACCGAGAGCGAGGTCTGCAGGGGCTTGGCAAAGACGTTGAGGGCCAGATCGGCCATAGGTACAGGAGGCATATCTCCTTTTATCTTAGAAAGGGGTCATGGACAAGGTTGCCCCACGAAACCATAAACGGCCACCCACTTGCGGGCTTGTTCGGAAGTTTGTCGGCAATGTGGCTCCGTGGGCAATTCAAAGTGAAATTGCTCCAGGTGTCGTGCCGGTCAAGCTTGGCGTGAGATAAGGAAGGCAAGTTTTTTCCGATGGGGCTGGGCTCTTCGGCCCTTGCGGCTCGCGCTGCTGCGGAACAAAGCTTGGTTCATCTGTAAGCAGCGCCGACCGGCCAAGCTTTGCAGCCCTTCTTTCGGAGGAAAAAACGAAGCCTGACGCAATATCACGCTAAAATCGACCGGTACGCCACACCTACCGGCTGAGACCGAGTTTTTCCCGCCTCTCGGCAATACGGGCGTCGATCATTTCGGCGGCTTTGACCGGGTCGGCTTCGATCATGAACGAGGCGCCGACCACGCCGTTCAGGCCGTTCAGGGCCATATCCGTGACCAGGGCGCTGCCCAGAATGTGCGGCGGGTGCCCCAGGTGCACGGGGATGCCCGAAGCCACGGCATACAAGCCGATGGCCGCGGCCTTTTCCGAGTACCATTCGGGTGACGACGCGGCCACGGGCAGGTCGGCGATGTCCACACCCAGGGCATTGGCCAGCAGGGCGCAGAGCTGCATAATCCGAGAGTTGTCCACGCAACTGCCCACATGCAGCACCGGCGGAATGCCCAGGGCGCGGCAAACCGAGGCCAGACCCGAGCCGGCGCGCTCGGCCGCTTCGGGCACCAGCAGCCCGGCCTTGCCCATGGCCGAGGTGACGCAGCCGGTGGCCAGGACCAGAAGATTGCGGCGGATCAACTCTTCGGCCAGACGGGTATTGGCGGAGTCCTGCTGTATCTTCGGGTTGTTGCAGCCCACCACGCCCACGGCTCCGCGCACGGCCCCGGCCTTGATCGCCTCAATGAGGGGGACGGGTGTGCCGCCCAGGGCTTCCAGAATGGCCTCGTTGGAGAAGCCGGTCATGAGCGGCACCGGGACCACGGGAATGTTCACCCGGTTGGGGTCGCGCTTGGCAAAGGCCTGCACGCCCATATCGACGATCTCGCGGCAGATTTCACGGGCGTTCTGCGGGGTGACCTCCATATGGGTGGCGCCGACAAAGCGGCCCTTGGGCGAGGTGGTGATGAACCGGGTATGGTAGCATTCGGAAACCATGACCAATGAGGGCATGATGCATTGGTAGTCGGCCACAATGGCCTCCACCGCGCCGGTGATGATGGTCAGTTCGGTCATCAGGTGGTTGCCGACCATGGGGATGCCCTGGCGCATCAGCAACTCGTTGCCCGTGCAGCACAGACCGCCCAGGTTGATGCCGCTTGCGCCGAGAGATTTGGCCTTGGCGATCATTTCCGGCTCGCGGGTGGCGGCCAGGATCATTTCGGATACCACCGGGTTGTGCCCGTGGACCAGGATGTTGACCTGATCTTTTTTGAGCACCCCCAGGTTGACCTCGGAACGTGCCGGCTTGGGCGTACCAAAAAGGATGTCGGACACCTCGGTGCCGATCATCGAGCCGCCCCAGCCGTCGCCGAGAGCCGTGCGGGCGGCCTGCACGAGCAGGCTGACCGGGTCGTTGTCGCAGCCCATGTGGGTGCGGTGCATGGTTTCGGCAATTTCGCGGTCGATGCCGCGCGGGGTCATGCGCAGGCCGTCCCAGAGCTCCCGGCGCTTTTGCGGCGCGCGGGAGACGAAAGACACGGCTTTTTTACGGCTGCCGAAGTCTGCGAGAAAGACCTCGGCCAGAGCGCCGGCCACTTCGTGCATCGGGGCGGACCCGGCCTCGGCCACGCCCACCTCGGCGGCGATGCGGCGCAGCTTGGCCTCGTCGCGGATGCTGTAGCCGGGGGCCCGATTGTTGGCCACAGCCTCGAGCACCTCCACCAGATCGCGGCCGTGGTCGGAGTGCCCGGCAGAGCCGCCGGTGATGAAGCGGGCGAAGTTGCGGGCCACGATCACGTCGCCGTCGGCGCCGCAGACGCCGAGTTTCATCTTGCCGTCCTTGCGGTCGGCAATGCGGCAGGGACCCATGGCACAGTTTTTACAGGTGGTGCCGAGCTCGCAGAAAGCACAGTGGGGAGTTTGCTGCTCCAGGCGGTCCCAGGCGGTGTCTATGCCCTCGGCCGCGGCCTTTTTGAGCATGGCGCGGGCGTCTTCCCAGATGCTCCGCTCTTCGGGGGTGGTCGTTTCTTTCATCCGTCATCCTCCCGGTTGCGGGGGGACCCCAGGGGGACGGCAAATCGACGATGCCTGTCGGGGTTTACCCCCTGTCCGAATACAGATTAGCCCAAAATCATCCCGGGCTCAATATTGACGACAGGATTATTCTGCGACCGGCGGGCGGGGAAAAACAGGGATGTTTTTTCGTTGTCGGCCTTGGCCGGGGTTGACAGGATATGCCGGCCGGCGTATGTAAGTCCGCTTCTACAGGCAACCAGCATGGATTCATAATTTTCGGAGGAGCAGAATGCCCACCATCAACCAGCTCATTCGCAAAGAGCGCAAGGCCATCCTGAAGCGGAAAAAAACCCCCGCCCTCCAGGCTTGCCCCCAACGGCGCGGCGTGTGTACCCGTGTGTACACCACCACGCCGAAAAAACCCAACTCCGCCCTGCGTAAGGTCGCCCGTGTGCGCCTGACCAACGGGATGGAAGTGACCGCCTACATTCCCGGTGAGGGCCACAACCTCCAGGAACACTCGGTGGTGATGATTCGTGGTGGCCGGGTAAAAGACCTGCCCGGTGTTCGCTATCATATTGTGCGAGGCACTCTTGATACCGCAGGCGTAGCGGATCGCCGTAAAAGTCGTTCGAAGTACGGCGCCAAACGTCCCAAATAAGGAGCATTTTTCATGCCGCGTAAAGGCCCCATTCCCAGAAGAGAAGTTCTGCCCGATCCCATTTACAACAGCCGCCTGGCCGCCCGGTTCATCAACCGACTCATGTATGACGGCAAGAAAGGCGTGGCTGAGAAAATTTTCTACGCAGCCGTGGCTTCCCTCGGGGAAAAGACCAATGAAGACCCCCTGCGCGCCTTTGAAAAGGCCGTGGAAAACGTGAAGCCGCACCTGGAAGTCAAAGCCCGCCGCGTCGGCGGCGCCACCTACCAGGTGCCCATGGAAGTGCGTCCGGATCGGCAGGTCTCCCTTTCCATCCGCTGGCTGATTACCTATTCGCGGGCTCGCGGCGAGAAAGGCATGATCAACCGTTTGTCCGCCGAATTGCTCGATGCGTTCAACGGCCGGGGCGGCGCCGCCAAGAAACGTGAAGACACCCACCGCATGGCCGAGGCCAACCGCGCCTTCGCCCACTATCGCTGGTAGTATCGGAGAAAGCTTAAGTGTCCAGACAAACACCCCTGAACATGCAGCGTAACTTCGGCATTATGGCCCACATCGATGCCGGCAAGACCACGACCACCGAGCGCATTCTGTACTACACCGGCGTTTCGCACAAGCTGGGTGAAACCCATGAGGGCGCGGCCACCATGGACTGGATGGCCCAGGAGCAGGAGCGCGGCATCACCATCACTTCCGCCGCCACCACCTGCTTCTGGAAAGATCATCGGCTGAACATCATCGACACCCCCGGGCACGTGGACTTCACCATGGAAGTGGAGCGCTCCCTGCGGGTGCTCGACGGAGCCGTGGCCGTGTTCGACGCCGTGGCCGGCGTGGAGCCGCAGTCGGAAACCGTCTGGCGCCAGGCCGACCGTTATCGCGTGCCGCGCATCTGCTTCGTCAACAAGATGGATCGCATCGGCGCCAACTTCGACCGTTGCGTGGGCATGATTCGCGACCGCCTGAAGGCCAAGCCCATCGCCCTGCAGATTCCCATCGGCAGCGAAGACAAGTTTGAAGGTGTGGTCGACCTGATCACCGGCCAGGCCGTTGTCTTTGACAAGGCCAGTAAAGGCGCGGAGTTCAACCTCATCGACGTGCCCGCCAACCTCAAGGCCGACTACGACTCCCACCGCGCCACCATGATCGACGCTGTGGCCGAAGAAGACGAGGCTTTGCTGGAGAAGTACTTGGGCGGCGAAGAGCTGACCGTGGACGAAATCCATTCCTGCATCCGCAAGGCCACGATCAACATGAACATCGTGCCGGTGCTCTGCGGCTCGGCTTTCCGCAACATGGGCGTGCAGCCCCTGCTCGACGCCGTGACCGCCTATCTGCCGTCGCCCCTCGACATCGAGCAGATGGTCGGCATGAACCCGGACAACGAAGAAGAAAAGATCGTCTGCCACAGCGACGATAAAGAGCCCCTGGCCGGCTTGGTCTTCAAGCTCTTTTCCGACCCCTACATCGGCCACCTCTCGTTTTTCCGGGTTTACTCCGGGGTGATCGAGTCCGGGGCCACCGTACTCAACGCCAACACCGGCAAGAAAGAGCGCGTCGGGCGTCTGTTGCAGATGCATGCCAACAAGCGTGAAGAAGTCAAGTGGGCCGGGGCCGGCGACATCGTGGCTCTGGTGGGCCTGAAACAGGTCTCCACCGGCGACACCATCTGCTCCGTCGATCGCCCGGTGGTGCTGGAATCTCTGGACGTGCCCGAGCCGGTCATTGAAGTGGCCATCGAGCCCAAGACCAAGGCCGACCGCGACGCTTTGTCCGCCGCTCTCGGCAAGCTGGCCAAAGAAGACCCCTCGTTCCGCGTCAAAGGTGACGAAGAAACCGGCCAGACCCTGATCGCCGGCATGGGCGAACTGCACCTGGAAATCATCGTCGACCGCCTGACCCGCGAGTTCAACGTCAACGCCAACGTGGGCAAGCCTCAGGTGGCCTATCGCGAGACCATCACCAAACCCGCCAAGTCCGACATGAAGCACGTCAAGCAGTCGGGCGGCCGGGGTCAGTACGGCCATGTGGTCATTGAAATCGAGCCGAACCCCGAAAAGGGCTACGAGTTCGTCAACAGCATCAGCGGCGGGGTCATTCCCAAAGAATACATCGCCCCGGTGGACAAGGGCATTCAGGACGCGCTCAAGAGCGGCGTGGCCGCCGGCTTCCCGGTGGTGGACGTGAAGGTCAACCTGATCTTTGGTTCCTACCACGAAGTGGACTCGTCGGAGCAGGCCTTCTACGTGGCCGGTTCCATGGCCATCAAGGACGCCATGCACAAGGCCGGGCCGGTGCTGCTTGAGCCGATCATGGACGTGGAAGTGGTCACCCCCGACGACTATGTCGGCGAGGTCATGGGCGATCTGAACAGCCGGCGCGGCCGGGTGCAGAGCATGGAGGCCCGTGTGGGTTCCCAGAGCGTGCGCGCCCAGGTGCCGCTGTCGGAGATGTTTGGCTACGCCACCGACCTGCGGTCCAAGACCCAGGGCCGGGCCAACTTCACCATGCAGTTCCACCACTATGAGCGGGTTCCGGCCCAACTGGCCGAAGACTTGATCAAGAAGAAGGCCTAAGCCTCTTTTGCCGATATGCGGGCGGCCCCCCATGAGGGGGCCGCCTTTTACTTTAGGTATAGTAAGTGCTTTCTCTATGATGCGGGTTGGATTCTCTCCTTGCCAAGGGGGGCACGATGTGCGAAATTACCAAGATACCGCGACGTTGAAACATATATGATGCAGGCCCGTACCCTTTCCTCACTCGCCGCCGTCCGGCTGCGTTCCGTGCTGTTTGGTGCGATGCTCGGGTTTGTGCTGGCGATGTTTCAGGCGCACGGTACGGCCGAGGCCGCCCCACCGCAACGTTTCGTCATCGAAGGACCGGAGCTGCGCGAGGATGCGGGTCGGCTCACGGCCGAATGCTCGGTGACCGTCGACGACGAAGACGGCTTGCGCGCTCTGCTCAAGGACGGAGCCGTGCTTGAACTACGCATCGGCATGACCGTGGAACGGAAGCGTTCCTGGTGGAGCAACTCGGAAGTGTCTTCTTCGGTTTTTGTCTCAGGTCTGCGCCACGACCCCCTGACCCGTGAATTTTTGCTGACCATGCCCAGCGAGGGCAGAGAAATTCTGCACCGCGACCGCAATCTCACCCGCCTGCTCTACGCCACCTGGCGTGACCTGCGCCTGCCGCTGGCCTCGCTGCATCTTTTCGAGAGCCCGGATGGCCCCAAAGACTATCTGCTGACATTCAACTTTGAACTGCGGCACACGGAACTCCCCCCGTGGCTGGAGAAAAGCCCTGGGTTCTGGAGCGCCGACGTGGTGCCTTCGGAGCAGCGCCAACTGGATTATCGGCGGTAGAACAGATGAACATTGAAAATGTTCATCTGTTCTGGCGGACGCATAAGCGGTCGCCCGCTTGCGGGCTTGTTCGGAAGTCCGTCGGCAATATGGTTTCATAGACAATTTAAAAGTTAAATTGCTCTGGAGCAAAGCAACTTTGAAACGTTGGTTTGCTCCGGCGGCCGCCAAAGGCGGCGGAACCTATGCGCAACGGCGAACACGACACCCCTGCCCACATTCCCGAAGGGCCGAGCCGGGCTGAACAGCGTCGGCTTGAGCGCCGGCGTCGGCGCCGTGAGATGATCATCGCGGCCGCCGCTTTCGTGGTGGTGCTGGTGCTCACCTCGTTGCAGCTCGACCAGTTTCGCGAAGACCGCATCTTCGTGGTCATGCTCAACGTCAACTTTGTCTTGCTGCTGGGCATTCTGCTGCTGGTACTGCGTAACGCCTTCAAATTGCTCACCGAGCGCCGGCGCCGGGTGCTCGGCTCACGTCTGCGCATTCGCCTGGTCCTGGCCTTTGTGGCCTTTTCCCTTTTGCCCTGCCTGCTGATGTTTCTGGTCACCACCAAGTACGTGCAGGTCTCCATGGACTTCTGGTTCAAGGAGCAGGTGGAAAACAGCATGGATGCGGCTCTGGACATGGGCCACACCTTTTATGAGAAAACCGGCGGCAGACTGTTGGCCGCCGTGGAACGGGCCCGGGCCGAGGCCGATCGGTACAGCCTGTCCCTTGACTCGCCCCAGACGGGCAAGGCCCTGGAACAGGAACGGGTCAACGGCGGTTTTGCCCTGATGGGGTTGTTCACCGCCGACGGCCGCGAGAGGAACTGGTCGGCCCAGCCGGACGCGGCCAAGGTCTGGAGCGTGGCCAAGGGAGAAATCAATTGGGAGGACGTGCGCAGTAAAGGCTCGACCTTTGTGCTTACGCCCGGCGGTATTCACGATTATGTCTTTGCCGTGATGGCCGTTGACGGCGGCAAGGGCGGCTACCTGGTGGCGGCCGAGGACATGGGCCGAGGGTTTCGTTCCAAGTTCGACCGCATTTCGCGCGGCGCCGGGGAATACAAGCAATTACGCACCATTAAACGGCCATACCGCCTGATGCTTTACAGCAGTCTGGGCGTGCTCACGGCCTTGATCATCTTTGGCGCGGTCTGGTTCGGCATCCGCCTGGCCCGTGAGATGACCGCGCCCATGCTGGCCCTGGCCGCCGGCACCGAGCGCATTGCCCGGGGCGATCTGACCGTGCGCCTGACCGACAGCGCCACGGATGAAATGGGCATGCTGATCCGTTCCTTCAACCGCATGGCCGACGACCTGGAGCGCGGCCGGCGCGAACTGATCGAGGCCTATACCCGGCTCGAAGAGCAGAACGTCGAGATCGCCCGCCACGGCAAATACATTGAGACGGTGATCAACAACGTGGCCGCCGGGGTCATTTCTTTTGACCACGAGGGTTTCATTGCCACGGTCAACCACGCGGCCTGCGAGATGTTGGCCCTGGACCCGCGCGAACTCCAGGGCAAACGCATTGAAGAGCTTTTCCCCGAGCACGGCGAGATAGTCGTCTCGGCCCGCCGGCGATTTGCCCTGCGACCCGAAAGCCGTTCGCAGCACAGCCTGACCCTGCCCATTCGGGGCGAGGAGCGCCGCTTTTTGATCAACGTGGTCGGTTTTTCCACCGAAGGCGTCTACCGCGGGGCGGTGGTCGTGTTTGAGGACATCACCGAGCTTGAACGCATGCAGCGCATGGCCGCCTGGCGCGAAGTGGCCCGGCGCATCGCCCACGAGATCAAGAACCCCCTGACCCCGATCAAGCTTTCGGCCCAGCGTCTGGCCCGAAAATTCGGCTCCCAGGTGGACAGCCCGGTGTTTATGGAAAGCACCCAGCTGATCGTCCGCCAGGTGGAACATCTGCAGGAGATGGTCCAGGAGTTTTCCGCCTTTGCCAAGCTGCCCGAGGTGCGGCCCAAGCCCGGCAGGCTTGAACCCCTGCTGGAGGACGTCACCGGTGTGTTCCGCAACAGCCACTCCAAGATCATTTGGACGCTGGACATTCCCGAGCCTCTGCCCGAGCTGCCCCTGGACGAGGAAGCCCTGCACCGGGCGTTCATGAACATCTTCACCAACGCGGCCGAAGCCCTGACCGCCGCGGCCACGCCCGACCCCTGCGTGCGCATCGCCGCGGTGCACGTGCCCGCCATGCACCATGTGCGCATCGATGTGAGCGACAACGGGCCCGGCGTCACCGAAGAAGAACGCTCCCGCCTGTTTGAACCCTATTTCTCACGTAAAAAAGGCGGCACCGGCCTGGGCCTGACCATCGTCCGCTCCATTGTCGGCGACCACCACGGCTACGTTCGCGCCGTGGCCGGCGACCACGGCGGGACCATTCTGTCCATGGAGCTGCCGCTATTGTGATGGTGGCGGGAACGGTTCGGCGTGATACTGCGTCAGAGCATATTTTCCCTCCGGGGGAAGGGCCAAAGAGCCCATCCCCATCGTGAAAGTACACTCTTCCTTGTCTGACGCCGAACTGTTCCCACCACTGGGCTGGTCCGCCCCCTGTCAAGTAGACAGGTAGGGCATTTTAGCATTGAAATTATTCTATCCGACAAAATGCTCCGGCCTTGTGAAACACAGTGCAGCAAGGTCCGCGAGATTTCCGCAGGCGGGTTCTGTCCGCCGTTAAGCGAAAATATCAAGCGCAATATGCTCTAAAAGGCCCCCTGGGGGACGTTATGTATCACGCTGTCGGCGGCGGTAGGCAGCCGGGGTGTGGCCGGTGACGCGGCGCATGGCCTTGGTCAGCGCGCTTTGGTCGGAATAGCCCACCTGTTGGACCAGTTCGGCCACGGAAAGGTCGGTCTGGGCCAAGAGTTCCTGCGCTTTGCGGACGCGTTGTTCCGCCAGCCATTTCTGCGGCGATTGTCGTAGTTCGGACATAAAAAGGGCGTGCAGCCTGCCGGTGCTCAAGCCGGTCCGCCGGGCCATCTCTCCGACGCTCGGCAAGGTTGCCGGAGAGTGTTCGAACAGGCTCTGCAGCATGGAAATACGTGTGGACGGAGGGGGAGAGTGGGCCGGCAATGAGCCCAGCAGCAGGGGGACCCAGTGGGAAAAGAATTCGCTGTGTGCCGTTTGCCGACGATTGCTCAGGTCGGCGAATTCAAGCAGGCGCCGTGCCGCGGGCGAAATGGGCACGAAAACGCGTTTGGCCAGCAGCTCGGCTGCCTGCAGGTCAATTTCGCAGAGATCGCAGTTGATGATGATCGCCCTGTTCGGCCCCGGCGCGAACTGCGAATGTGGGGTGCAGGGCTTGATAAACGCCGCCAGGGAAGTGTCCAGGCGGTCGGCCTGCCCGTTGACCTCAAGTTCCAGAACGCCGTCCAGGACCAGAACAATTTGCACGTGCTCATGATAGTCGTCGTTCAAGGCGCCTTGATACGTCAGAAAATCAATATTTACCGCCATATCTAAACCCTTCGGGCGCGATTCATCCTCCAGGGAGCGCATACTGTGCAGGTTTGTCGCCATGCTCCCGTGAGCTTACACGCATGCCCTGGATCGTCATTGTTTTTCAAATATTCGTCAAGCGTTCCCGTCCGCGGGCGATTGGGACAAAAAAACGAGGGTTCGGGACAAGACGTCTTTTGCCGTTGTGCGGTATAAAAACGGCAAACCGGCATCTTTCCGTTGGTTGTGGCGGCCGAAAAACATACACCACGTTGGAGACGAACGATGGCAACCAGTCCCGGCACCAAAGAAACCACCCTGCATCATTTCCGTGACCCGTTGGCCGCATTGCTCAGAGCGGACCCGGAGGTGGATTTTTCCGGCGTTATTGTATCTGGAACTTCAGATAGTTATGACAGCAAGATTTTTGTGGGCAACCGTACCGCCGCCATGCTTGACGCCATGCGGCCGGACGGCTTTCTGATCAGCCTGGGCGCTTTCGGCAACCCGCACATCGACTTCGCCGCCGTGGTGGAGGCAGCCGGAGACCTGGGCATCCCGGCCGTCGGGCTGAGCTTCATGGGCAGTATCGGCCGGTTTATTGTCGAGACGCCGCACATGCTCGGGCACATCGACCTGAACAAGAACGCCGAAGGGGTGGAAACCTGCATAATGGGCGAAAGCACCATTGTGGATCTGGATGCGGCCAAGGCCCTGGCCATTTTGAAAAACCGCATCCGCAAGAGAAGCCCCGGGCGCTCATTCACCTGCGACCCGGCTTACGGCCTTGCGCGCGGCGGCAGAACCCTGGAAATACGCGGCTTTCGTGTCGCCGACATCCAGGCCGGCGAAACCACCGGCCTGGAAGGGGAGCGCCTTTCTCTGAACCTGCGGGAATTGGCGGCAAGGGCGGCCGCCTGCCGGGAACCGGGTGGGGCCGACGGTTGGCTGCGGCAGAATCTGCATTTGCTGCGGCCGGTCAAAGATGTGAACGTTAAGGTGATCAGGCCCGAAGAGCACGGCCTGTCGGTCAACTCCATTCTCGATTTCGCCCCCATTGCCGTCAAGGCGGAGGGAGCGATCGGCGCCGGTTCCACCCATCTGCTCGACAATGTGCGGCTGCTGCTCACCGCCGTTGACGAGGCGGGGTTTCAGCCCATCAACTTTGGAGCGGCTCACGGCAGGCTGGATGAAATTGTCTGTTTCGGCAGAAGCGGCACGCCGGCTCCCGACGATTTCATCATTCATGTCGATGTGTTGTTGCAGGAAGGCGCCGGCGTGACCCGCGAGGGCATACTCGGAGCCCATCTGGCCGCCGACATCACTGTTGAGGAGATCCGCCGGGTGTTGCGCGAACAGGATAAATACCGTTCCGCCTTCAAGCGCAAGCTGCGGGAATCGGTCACGCCCGGCCTGATGCACATCGCCCTGGTCAAGATGGTTTCCGGCGACGGCGCGATGAACGACACGGCGCTGTTCCCGGAACACCCCGGCGGTTTTATGGGCAGCAGTTCAATTATGGATCTGACCCATAACCTGCCGGTGCTGCTCAGCCCCAACGAATATGCCGACGGCATCGTCAGGGCTTTGAGTTGATTTTTATTACCGGCTGTACTCGTTGAGGGCCACGTCGGCGTAGGTGTCTTCAAGGGCTTTGCGCAGTCTGTAGGCGCCTTCGATCATCGGGGCGAGTTTGGAAAGCCCGTCGATTTTATCGACATAATTGAAAGCGCCGAGGGTTTCGGCCAGGATGCGCCGTTCTTCGGAACCATGCCCGGTGAACATGACCACCTGCATTTTCGGGTCAATCTCTTTGATCCGTTTCAGGGTTTCCATGCCGTCGATGCCGGGCATTTCGATATCCAGCACGACCACGTCGAACTTGTGCTTTTGCAGCAGTTCAAGGGCTTCGGTGCCGGTATGGCAGGCCGCGGGCGTGATCCCGTAGAGCACGTTGAGGCGCTCGGCCAGCACCTTGCACAGGGCCGGTTCGTCGTCGACGATGAGCAGTTTCATTTTCTTCATGGCCAACCGTCCTTTTATCTATTTATATATAATCAATCCTGGTGGAGCGGCAATTCCAGGAGCAAGGCCGAGCCGCCCAGCCCGGAAGAGGGCTCAAGGCTGAGCCGGCCGCGCAGACCCGCCGCAATGCTGTGGCACACGGTCAGGCCCAGGCCGGCACCCCGGCCTACGGGCCGGGTGGAATAAAAGGGCTCGAAGATATGCGGGGCATGTTCCGGAGCCACTCCCTGGCCGGAGTCTTCCACCAGGATTCGAACCGTGTCGTCGGCAATTTCCAGCAGCAGGCGAATCTGCCCGCCGCGCCCGCCGGAGTATTCAATGCCGTCCAGGGCGTTGCGCAGCAAATGGAAGAGGGCGGCCTCCAACTCGACGGGAGAGAACGGCAGGAGCGGCGGCGTTTCAGGGCATTCCAGGCTCATGGCCACACCCAGGCCGGCGGCTCGTTCGGCTTGGCGCTCAAGGGCTTTTTCCGCCAGGGCTTTCAAGTCGGTTTCGGCCAGATCGCGCCGGCTCTTCCCGGCCAGTTCGAGCAACTGGGCGGTGATCTCTCCGGCCCGGCGGGCCTGATGCAGGATACGCTCGGCCGTTTTGCGCATTTCCGGAAAGTCCGGCCGGCCGGCCTCGGCATCGTCGAGCAGTTCGGACAGCCACTCGGCCCGCTGTACGATGACGTTCAGCGGGTTGTTGATTTCATGCCCCACCCCGGTGGCCAGGGCTCCCAGGGCCATGAGCTTGCCTGCCTCGGCCGCGCGCAGCCGGTCGCGGTGCCGGCGCGAGCGGGTTTCGGCCTTGGCCAGGGAGGTCAGAAGCGCGTCGAACTCCACGGGCTTGAGCAGATAATCGCCCGCGCCGCGGCGCATGCAGCGGGCCGCCACGTTCAGGTCGGCCTCGCCGGTGAGCAGAATGACCTCCACCTCGGGCCGCATGGCCTTGATCCGCTCCAGGGCCTCCAGGCCGGAGAGGCCGGGCATGTTTAAATCCAGAAGAACGATCTCGAGGTTGCGGTCGGCGAGCAGTTCCAGGGCCTCGGCCCCACCCGGAGCGCACAGGCAGTCGATGCCCCTGGTCCGCAGGCGAAAGGCCAGGGCCTCCACAAAGGCCTGTTCATCGTCCACCAGCAGCAGCCGGGGGGCGGAAGAAGCGGGCGGCGGGGTCATGGACGCTCCCGGGGTTTCAGCAGATGGGGCCGGCCGCAAGGGGCAAAGCGCTGCAGCCGCCTTCCCGACACTTTTCAATGGCCTGCAACAATTCCTCAAAATTCAAGGGCTTGGTCAGGTAGCCCTGCACGCCCAGGCTCTGGGCTCGGACAAAATCTCCTTCCGAGCAGTAGCCGGTGATGATGATCACGGTCTGGTCCGGAGCGATTTGGCGGATGCGCTCCAGCACTTCCACCCCGGAAAGACCGGGCATGCGCATGTCGAGCAGCACCAGCGAAGGCCGGCGCTCGGCCAGCATTTCGAGTCCCTGTTCGCCCGAAAGGGCCACGCGGGTTTCCAGATCGCGCAGTTCCAGCCGTTCGCCCAGGGTCAGGGCGTAATCCTCTTCGTCGTCGATCAACAGGATATCGAAAGGCCGCTCGTTCATAACTCCCGCTCCTCCCCGGCCCGGGCCGGAGTGAGCCCGATCAGACAGGCCCCCGGCTCGGTGCGGCCGTCGGCGGGCAGGCCGGTGCAGACGTCGTGGAAATCTTGCGAGGGCTCGGGCACGGCACGGTCCGGGCGGGTGCGCAGGATCACCGTCGGGGTTTGGCCGGGCTCGGTCGCAAGCTCCAGGGTGTCGCCTGGGGCGCAGACGTCCAGCACCGCCAAAGCGGCCAGATAGATGCCCTGCATGAGCAGCATGGCGTTGCCTTTGACGAACAGCGGCGCGGCGCCTTTTTCAAAGATAAAGCCGCACTCGCGCAGACGGGCCAGACGCTGCAGGGCAGGGGCGATCTGGGCGGTAAAGCGCACGGCGTCGCAGGAGGCAGGGAAATCTTCGGCCGCATGGGCAAAGCCGTTGAGCATGAGCATCAGCTCGCGGCCGCGCTGCACCTGTTCTTCAATGTTGCCTAGGGAGGACTGGAGCTTGTCGCCGTGCTTCAGACGCGGCGGGCCGTTCAAGCGCATGACGTCGCCCACCAGGGCGCCGGACTCGCGGATGATGGCCATGACATTCTGCATCTCGTGGGTGATCGAGGCCGTGATCAGGCCCATAAACAGGGCATTGCGCATGGGTTCACCTCGAGTAATGTAACTTTTTAAGTGGTCAGGGTGTGCAGGGCTTCAAGCAGAACCTTCAGTTCAACCGGTTTGACCAGAACGGCCGTTTTTCCATGGCGCAGCACTTCGTCGGCATCCGTCTGGTTTGCATTGCCCGAGAGCAACAGCACCGGCAGGGAGGGCCAGGTTTGGCGGATGCGCTCAAGTGTTTGCAGGCCGGAAAGCCCGGGCATCATCATGTCTATGACCACCACGTCCACGGCCTCGTGTGCAAGCAGGTCCAGGGCCTGTTGCCCGGTGTCGGCCGTAAGGGTCCCATAGCCGCGCAGTTCCAGTCGCTCGGCCAGGGCGGCGATGAAATCCGTCTCGTCGTCGACCAGCAGCAGGCGGTGCGGCGCGCTCATGCGGGCTCTCCGTTGCGGTTGGGGCACGCGGGCAGCAGAATGGTCACCGTGCTGCCCCGGGCCGGCTCACTTTCCACTTCGATGTCGCCGCCGTGGCGTTGGACGATGCCGTAGATGATCGACATGCCCAGGCCCGTGCCTTTTTCCTTCTTGGTGGTGAAGAACGGCTCGAAGATATGTTTTCTGATTTCTTCGGTCATGCCGCAGCCGTTGTCTTCAAAGGCGATGGCAATAAAGCCGTTGTTCCTGCGATGGGAGCGGATCACCACCCGGCCTTCCTCGCACACGGCGGCCAGGGCGTTGCTCAGGACGTTGAGAAAAACCTGCTGCAACTGGCCCCGGTCGCAACGGGCCGGCGGCAGGGTCGGGTCGAGCTCGCGCACGATGGAAACCTTGCGGTACATAGCTTCTTTTTCCAGAAACAGCAGGGTTTCTTCGACCATCTCGTTGACGTCGAGGTCTTCCACGGTCACTTCCATGCGTCGGGCAAAGCCGAGCATGCGGTGGGTGATGCCGCGACCCCTGGCCACGGCCGCGGCAATATCGTCCAGTTGCTTGATGAAGCGGTCCTTGCGCGGAAAATCGGCGCCGGTCTCCATCAGGTCTTTGAGCAGACCGGCCTTTTCGTTGATCACCGCCAACGGGTTGTTGATCTCGTGGGCCACGCCGGCGGCCAGGCGGCCGATGGAAGACAGCCGCTGGGAATGCTCCATCTGCATCAGGGCCTCTTCACGCTCGGCATCGCTTTCGCGCAGGCGCTGGATCAGCAGGCCCACGTTGCGACCCGCCACCAGATAGACCCCGATGGCCCCGGCGATGAAAATCAGCAGCAGATCGGTGCGCACCAACAGCCAACTGTACAAATAGCCCTGGGCCGGCTTAACGGCCATGAGCACGAAGTCGGTATCCGCGATATAGCTGTAGGCCAGGAGCATGTTGCGCCCCTGGGTGTCACGGGTGGGCACGACCGTGGCCTCGTAGCTGGCCGCCGGCACTTTGATTGGCGCCCTGGTCAGGGCTTTGCCGTAGGTCCGGGAGTCGGTCTGCAGCACTCCCGCATGGTCGACCAGAAAAGCGTCCGCTTCGGGTTCCAGGTTCATGGAGGCGATCAGCCGGGAAAACTGCGAGGTGTTCAGGGTGGCCCGGACAATCCAGGAGCGGCCGTCTTCGGTGGTGTGGCGCACGGCCACCACCAGGTGCGGCCGGCGGCGGAAACCTTCAAAAACCTCGCTGATGTAGCGACTGTCGCGACGTACCCGCTGGAACCAGTCCTGGCCCGAGTAGTCCGAGCCCAGCAGATTTGTGTGGGGGCCGGCATAGGCCCGCAGGATGCCCTGCTCGTCGATCAGGGCCAGGTCCGTAAACCCGGTGAATTCCTTCTGCATGACCGCGAAGATGCGGTTCAGAGTGCGCTGGTCCGACAGGTCTTCATAGGAATAGACCGAGGCCACCAGACTGACCGTGGAACTGCGTTCGGTCAGAAACAGTTCGAAGGAGTTGCGGGTTTTGGCCACCATGGAGCGGAAGGGCGCCTGGGTCTCGCGGGTGAAGGCCGACTGGAACTCCACGTAGTTGATCACCGCGAAGAGCAGCAGCGGAATGATGGCCGCGAGCGCCATGTTCAGGACAATCTTCCGGCGAAGGGAGGCGTATTTTGTATTGGCCATGCCTGCTCCGGGTGAGTTGCTGTTAATGTCCGCCCGCGCCGACGATTCCTGAAGCCGCCACGATCAGCACCAGCACTTCCAGCACGGCGATGATCACCATGGGCTTGTCGCCCTTGCGCAGCAGCGCGGGAATGATTCGGAGGTAACAGAGGATGCTCATGCCCGCAAGCAGTACAATGCCGATGAAGTTCACATAGTCGCCCTTGCCGAGCAGATTGAGCCAGCTCCAGCCCTGCGGGGCGTGGGCGTTTTCCAGATAATGGCCGACCGGCTTGGTCCAGTACACGGTGATCTCATTCAAGGGCACATGGGGGGGAAGCAGTTCGGTGACATACAGCAGATAGGTGACCAGCATCACGGCCAGGCCAATCCAGCAGCCGTAGAACAGCAGATTGGCGTAATTGGTCTGCTCCTGGGAGGGATAAACGCTGTCGGACATGATCTTTTCTCCTTGCATTTACATACCCAGGCCTTTTTGCAAAGCCTTGAGGCCGGCGAACAAAAGCACCGCGATGACCATGTAGCGGATGAACTTGGGCTTGGCTTTGGCCAGCAGGCGCACGCCCACGAACGAGCCGCCCATCAGCCCCACGATGGAAGGGATGGCGATGAGTGGCAAGACGCAGCCCTGGTTCAGGTAGACCCAAGCCGCCGAGGTGTCGGTGATCGAGAGCAGGAATTTGCTGGTGCCCACGGCCACCTTCAGGGGCGCGCCCATGAACATGTTGAGCACCGGCACGTTGGCCCAGCCGGCGCCCATGCCGAACATGCCGGCCATGATCCCTATGAGGATGAACAGCAACAGTCCCGGCAGGGTGCGGTGGGTGCGCCATTCAACCACCTCGCCGGTGGAGGGCTCGAGATGGGCGCCGTGCATGCCCAGAGCCAGGCCGATGGCGTCTTGCTTGGTGACCACCGGGCGGTCCACGTTTTTGGAGAAAAGCAGCAGCAGGGCAATGAACACGATGGTGCCGCCCAGACAGAGCTGGATGATGTCGGCGGGCAGGGCCAGGCCGAGAAAGGCCCCGACAATGGCGCATGATGAGGCGATCAAAGCCACCGGCAGGGCCAGCCGCAACGAGGCCAGATTACGCTTGAGCAGGCCGGGGCCGGCCGCCAGGGCACCGGCCAGAGCCACCAGCAGACCCGCGCCGCGGACAAAGTCGATGTGGAAGGGAAAGAAGCCGCCGACCAGGGGGACAAAGAGCACCCCGCCGCCCACGCCGGCCATGACCGCGATGATCCCAAGCACGAAGCAGAAAACAAGCAGGATAATCGGCCAAGCCCACCAGGGCAGACCGGCCGGGGCCGCCGGGTTCAGGGCGGCCTCGGCCCCGAAGGCCCCGGCCGTCAGGCAAAGAAAGACTGGAAAAAGAGCAAACCCCACCCCTAAAACGGACCTCTTGCGCATGGTTGAGCTCCCGCTTGCATGGTGACGGCACCGAGCATTCCCGTGCCGATGTGTGTGTTGTGCGTGGGTGGTAAAGGCTTATCACAACATAGAGAGAAAGTAAGCAAAAAAATCATAAGCATAAAATTGTATAATTACACCGTATTATATAAAAAGATGCTGTGGCCTTCTGTAGTCTCTGCAGCGGCTTGTAGTCTCTGAAGACCGCTTTATACTGTGCGCAATTTTACTTTGCAATTGGACAACCGCAGGGCATGCCCCTGGAGTGCGGGCAGGCTGCGCCGGCCTGCGCGGCCCGGCGGGAGAACGAGAAACCCCAGGCGCAGATCACGAGAAAAACCCGCGACCGGTGCGGGTTTTTCTCGTGATGAGGCTCCAGAGAGGATGCAGCCTTGCTCCGAACCTCGGCCCTTTATCGGCTGTACTCATTGAGGGCCATGTCGGCGTAAGTGTCTTCAAGAGCTTTGCGCAGTTTGAAGGCGCCTTCGATCGTGGGGGCGAGTGTGGCAAGTCCGTCGATTTTATCGACGTAACTGAAGGCGCCGAGGGTCTCGGCCAGGATGCGTCGTTCTTCGGAGCCGTGCCCGGTGAACATGACCACCTGGACTTTGGGGTCGAGTTCTTTGATCCGTTGCAGGGTTTCCATACCGTCCAGGCCGGGCATTTCGATATCCAGCACGACCACGTCGAACTTGTTCTTACGCAAGAGTTCAAGGGCTTCGACGCCGGTATGGCAGGCCACGGGCGTAATGCCGTAGAGCACGTTGAGGCGCGCGATCAGCACCTTGCACAGGTCGGGTTCGTCGTCGACGATGAGCAGCTTTATTTTTTTCATGATGACGGTCCTTTTAGCCCGCTATGGCGCCGAAAACGCCCGACGCCGCCACGACCAGGACCACCACTTCGAGAATGGCGATGACGATCAGGGGCTTGTCGCCCTTGCGCAGCAGCGAGGGAAGAATTCGGAGATAGCAGATGATGCTCATGGCCGCGAGCAGCACTATGCCGATGTAATTCAGATAGTCGCCCTTGCCGAGCAGGCCGAGCCAGGCCCAGCCCTGCGGAGCCTGGGCGTTTTTCACATAAAAGGCGACGGGCTTGCTCCAATACATGGGTATGTCGCTAAGGGGCACATGCGGAGCCAGCAGGCCGGTGACGTACAGCAGGTAGGTAATCACCATTATGACCAAGCCCAGCCAGCTGCCGTAAAACAGCACGTTGGCATAGTCGATCTGCTCCTGAGAGGGATAAACGCTGTCGGACATGATTCACTCCTTTGGAGTAAATGAACTTTATGAAATTACTCCGGCTCAGAATCCGAAACCCTTTTGCAAAGCCTTATAGCCTGCGAACAGCAGCACCGCGATGACTATGTAACGGACATACTTGGGCTTGGCCTTGGCCAGCAGGCGCACGCCCACGAACGACCCGCTCATCAGCCCCACAACCGAGGGAATGGCGATGAGCGGCAGGACGCAGCCCTGGTTCAGGTAGACCCAGGCGGCCGAGGTGTCGGTGATCGAAAGCAGGAACTTGCTGGTGCCCACGGCCAACTTCAGGGGCGCGCCCATGAACAGGTTGAGCGCCGGTACGTTGGCCCAGCCCGCGCCCAAGCCGAACATGCCCGCCATGAACCCTATAAGAATGAACAGCAGAATCCCGGGCAGGGTACGGTGGGTGCGCCAGTCGATGGCCTCGCCGGTTGAGGGCTCAATATAGGCGCCGTGCATGCCGAGAGCCAGGCCGATGGCGTCCTGCGTCGTGACCACCGGGCGGTCGACGTTTTTAGAGAACAGCAACAGCAGGGCAACGCCCATGGTGACCACGCCGAGACAGATCTGGATGATGTTGGAGGGCAGGCTCAGGCCGATCAACGCGCCGGCGATGGAGCATATCGAGGCGATCAGGGCCACCGGCATGGCCAGCCGCAGCGAGGCCATGTTGCGCTTCAGCAGGCCCGGCCCGGCCGCCAGTGCGCCGGCCAGGGCCACCAGCAGACCGGCGCCGCGCACGTAGTCGATGTGGAAGGGAAAGAAACCGCTGACCAGGGGGACAAAGAGCACCCCGCCGCCCGTGCCGGCCAGGACCGCGACGATGCCGAGAACAAAGCAGAAAAATAAGAGGATAATCGGCCAGGCCCACCAAGGCAGACCGGACGAGACCGATGGGTCCAGAGCGGCATCGGCTCCAAAGGCCGTTGCCGTCAGGCAGAAAAAGAGTGGCAAAAGAGCAAACCCCACCCTGAAGACGGACCTCTTGCACATTGTTGAGCTCCCGCTTGAATGGTGACGGCACGGGAATTTCCGTGCCGGTGTGAATGTTGTACTCGCATGAAAAAGAATTAACACATTGTAATTGGAATGTAAGATAAAAAAATCACAAACTAAAAATCACTTGATTACACAATATTATAGTTTATACTATTTACCTCGAAACAATACTGAAATGGTGCAACATTTAATTTTTAACGCATCATTGTATAAAAGGTAATTAAAAATGAAAAATTACACAAGTTTAACTTGCCGATGCTGATTGCATTATTGAATATAGAACAGGTGGGTATTTTTCAGGTCATTCGCTTTGCCGGCCGTGTGGCGGACGCTTGTCGGCAATCGGTCGTTGTGGAGCCGCTCTCCGGCGGAGTGTCCGGCAGCGAAAAGAAAGAACGCCGGGCCTTGGCGGCCCGGCGTTCCGGTAGTGGTTCACGGTGCCTGTGGGCACCGGCTGCCTAGAGCAGTTTACGCTTCAAATAGTCGCTTAACGGCGGGCAAAGCCCGCCTACGCCTATTTGGCGGCAAGGATTTGCCGACAAATCCTTGCGAGCATTTCACACTTGAAATGCTCTAAGGCTGCACGACGACCTCGTGGGCCTTGGCGGGTTGGAGATACTTCACGGCCAGATCCCGCAACTGTTCCGGGGTGACCTTCTGGGCTGCATCCACCAGCGTGCGCTCGGCATCCAGGGGCCTGCCGAGTATGGCCAGGGCCGCGGCCTCGCTGCCGCGCGCGCCCAGGGTCTGGTGATCGCGATAGTAGTCGCCGAGCATCTTGCTCTTGGCCCCGTCCACCAGAGTGGTGGGCACCAGATCGGTGTGCAGTTCGTCGATGACTTTTTTAAAACCGGCCCGGGCGGCGTCGAGCTTGTCGGGGGAGGTGCCGATGTAGAAGATCAGCGCCCCCGTCTTGTCGGCCTTCCAGGGGAAGGCCGTGACCGTGTAGCCCAGGCCTTCCTTGTCGCGCAGCTGGGAAAAGAGCAGGCCGCTCTGGCCGGCCAGGATGTTCTGGAGCAGATCCAGGCCGGGTTCATCGGGCGCGCCGTAACCCACGGTGGGGAAGACCATGAGCAGGTGGGCCTGGTTGCGGCCGGGCAGATGCAGGTCGAGTTCTTTTTTCGAGGTCCAACCGGGCGCGCCGGGGCGGGCTTCCGTTGCCGTGGCCTTGGGCAGCGACTTGGCAAAGGCGATTGCCGCGGCTTGGTTAAAGTCGCCGGCCAGCACCAGCGCATGGGGCTGGGCCAGTTGCTTTTGCCAGAAGGCCTTGGCCTGGGCTCCGGTGAAGCCCTCCACCGTGGCTTTGTCGCCTTGGGCCAGGAAGCCGTAGGGGTGATCGCCGAAGAGGAAGGGGAACATGCGCCGGAAGGCCAGGCCCGTGGGCGACTCTTCGCGGCGCTCAATGGCGGCTATCTGGTTTTCACGCACCCGGGTGGCCTCGGTTTCGGCAAAGGCGGGTTTTTCCAACGTGGTTCGCACCAGGCCGAGCATGTCGTCCAAGTTGCGCGAGGGCGAGTCCACACTGATGCTGAAGCTCTGCCGGCCGGCCGCGGCCGTGAGCGAAGCGGCCCGGTCGGTCTGGAAGTCTTCCATTTGCGTGGCCGACATGCCGCCCGCGCCGTGGGTCAGCAGCGAGGCCGTGAAGGCGGCCAGGCCCTGTTCCTTGGGCGAGAGCAGAGAGTCGCCGCCGGAAAAGATCAGCGAGGCCGAGGCGTAGGGCAAGGTCTTGTCCGGGATGAGGATGACCTTGGAACCGTCGACGTCAAGCACCTGCATGTTCTCTTTGACCGGGGCCTCGGCGGGCGGAGTGTGCAACACCGGGGTGGCCTGCATGTTCTTGACCATGTCCATGGAGAGGAATTCCGCCGTGGTGGCGTAGCCCTTGGGCGCGGTCGCGTCCTTGGGCGTGAGCAGGGTGATGGTCAGATTGTCGGGGGTGATGTATTCGCGGATCAACCTGTTCATCTGAGTCTGATCGGCCGCGCGGATTTGCTTCAGATAGTCGGTCTCGCCCTGGACACCCTTGTCGAAGAACTGGAACCAGCCGAGCTTGGAGGCATCGCCGGACAGGGTTTCTTTGGAGCGCAGCAGGTCGTCTTCCAGATTCAGGGAGGCCCGGTCGAATTCCGCCTTGGTGAAGGTCATCTTGGGCAGGTCGGCCAGGGTTTTGGTGAATTCGTTCCAGAAGGGTTCAAGCTTGTCCGCATCGAGCACGGCCTGGATATACAGAAGGCCGATGCGCTCAAAGCTGTAGTTGGCGACCGAAATGGAATCGACCAATCGCTTGTCGTATTTGAACTCGCGATAGAAGCGCGAAGAAGCGTCGCCGCCGAGAATCTGGGCCAGCACGTCCAGGCCGGGAGCGTCGGCATCGCTCGAGCCGGGCACGGGCAAGGCCACGGAAAGGTAGACCTTGTTCCAGGGACCTGGGTGAACATCCACGCTGAAATAGGTCTGCTTGGGCAGGGGCAGCGGCTTGGCGGGCACGATGTTGCGGGTGTTCTTCAGGTCGCCGAAGGCCTTTTCGGCCTGTGCCAGGGCCTCGTCGGGCTTGACCTTGCCGACCACCACCAGGAGCATGGACTGCGGCTGGTAATGTTCCGCAACATAGGCGTGCATGCGGTCGGCCGTGATGCTGTGGATAATCTGCTCGGTGCCGATGATCGGCCGCTCATAGGGCGTGCCGGCCAGGGCCTTTTCCTGGGTCAGGCGGAACAGGCGCTGCTGCGGGTTGTCTTCGCCGCGCTTGAGTTCCGAGATGACCACTTCTTTTTCCGGCTCAAGCTCCTTGGGGTCGATGGTCGCATGAAAGGCCTGCTCCTTGAGCACGGTCAGGCCCTCGGTCCAGTGTTCCTGGGTCATGTCCGTCTGGTACACGGTGTAATCGAAGCTGGTGGCCGCGTTCAGATAGCCGCCGCTGCGCTCCACGGTCTCGGCCACGGCGCCTTTGGGGAATTTGTCCGTGCCTTTGAAGACCATGTGCTCAAGCAGATGACTCAGGCCGGAAATATCCGGGGTTTCATAGGCCGAGCCGGCGTGCACATACAGGCGCAGGGAGACCAGCGGAAACCGATCGTCTTGTTTGACCAGCAGGGTCAGGCCGTTGGGCAGCCTGGTGACCACCGGGGCCTGGACCGCGGCGTGGGCCGGAACCGAAAGCGCGGCAAGCATCAGCGCCGCTCCTGCGAATATGGAAAAGCTGTGTCGCATATCAATACTCCTGTGCGAACGTGAGCCATGGTTATGCTCCCTGGGGGTCTTTCTTGGCAATGAGAAGATGTTGCGGCGCGTGGTCGGCTCCGGATTCGGCCAAAACGGCCCGGCAGAGAACCGGCGGGGAAAGATAGCCGGTTCGCCAGTCTAGGGTCAGGCGCACGGTCGCCTCGCCGAGGGGTTCGATGCCCGCCAGCAGGGGGCGCAGATCCACAGAACGCAGGCCTTTTTTGGTCTCCCGCACAAAGGGCAGATGTTCGGCGGACCGGGCCTTTTCCCAGGCCGGCAGAAAGCCCGGGCGCTGCTCTTCGGGCCCGACGAAGCGGACTTCGTAAACCTCTTGCTCCGGGTCGGCGATTTTTGCGTTCACGGCGATTTCTTCCAGCCGCACCACCCGCAGGCCGCCGGGCAGGCCCTTGTTCAGGCCGGCCAGGGCGGTATCCAGGTCGGCCCGTTCGCGCAGGACGATGCTGAACCACTCGGCCTCGCTCTCCACACCCACGGACAGAGCCCGGCCGAAAGAGAGCAACGGTAGGGGATGAAAGCCTTGGCTGAAGGTCGGGGCCAAGCCGCCCCGGCGCAGGGCCCGGTCGAAGATGTGCTGGATTTCCAACTGGCTGAGGAACACGGCCGGCCCTTTGCGCTCGTAGGTCACCAGGAGGCGCTGGACCTTGCGGGTCAGGTGCTCGGGCGGCGCGGGCGGAAAGCCGGAGGAGTCTTTGTCTTCGGTGCGGATGACCACCCGGCCGTATTGATCCAGGTCCACCCGGTGCGACTCCTGATCGCGTTGCGGCTTGTTCAGGATGTTGCGGTACTTGTGCTCGGCCGGCATGCCGGGCAGACGTTCCAGGAGTGAGGGGCCGGGTTTGCCGTCGCAGATGCCGCAGGCCGAACAGGCTCCGTAGCGGCAGTCCGGCACGGTTTTCTCCTTCAAGGCGTTTTCGCGCTCGCGCAGCAAATAGTCGCGCGAAACCCCGGCGCTTAAGTGATCCCAGGGCAGAGGCGCGTCAAGGGCGCGTTCGCCGGTATAGTCTTCGGGCCGCAAGCCTTCTTCATCCAGGGCCTCCAGCCAGGGGGCAAGGTTGAAGCCGTCCATCCAGCTCGCGAAGACGGCGCCCTTGGCGTAGGCCCGCTCGATCACCGGGGCCAGCCTGCGGTCGCCGCGCGAGAACACGCCTTCGAGCAGACTCATGTCCGGCTCGTGCCACTTGAGCTTCAGGCGCTTCTCTTTTTTGAAGGCATCCAGCAGCAGGCTGATGCGCCGGCGGATCTCCGGCAGGGGAATCTGCGCTTCCCACTGGAACGGGGTGTGCGGCTTGGGCACGAACGGTGAAACCGAAGCGGTGATCTGCATGCTTTTGATGCCCGGCCCGGCCGCGTCACGGGCTTTGCGGCAGAGGTCGACGATGCCCATGAGGTCTTCGTCGGTCTCGCCGGGCAGGCCGATCATGAAATAGAGTTTGACCTGCCGCCAACCGTGCTCGAAAAGCTTCTGGATGTGCAGGACCAGATCTTCTTCGGTCACGCCCTTGTTGATCACCCGGCGCAGGCGTTCGGTGCCCGCTTCCGGCGCCAGGGTGGCACCGGTGCGGCGGATGCCCGCCATGCGCTCCATGATCGCGTCGTCGATGGAACCCACCCGCAACGAGGGCAGGGAAACGGAAATCTGCTCGGCCGCGCAGCGGTCCACGGTGTTCATGAACAATTCCTTGAGGGCGGAAAAGTCGCCGCTGCTCAAGGATAGAAAGGAGACGTCGTCAAAGCCGGTGCCGGCCAGGCAGGTTTCCAGCAGGCGCTCAAGCTCGGCCGTGGAGCGCTCGCGGGCCGGGCGGTAAATCACCCCGGCCTGGCAGAAACGACAGCCTCGAGTGCAGCCCCGGCCGATTTCTAGAGCCAGGCGGTTGTGCACCGCGCCAAAGGCTACGGGGCGGCTTTCAGGGTAGGGAGCGGCGTTCATATCCGGGACCACGCGCCGTACCGGCCGGGTGTGGTGCTCATGCAGCGGGCGCAGGCCCTCCGGCGTTTCTTCGAAAAATTCCGGCACGTAGACGCCGGGAATGCGGCTCGCGGCCTGGAGGATTTCCTCGCGCGAGCGGCCCTCGCGGCGGGACGTTTCCAACAGTTCCAGAAATTCCGGGAAGGATTCCTCGGCCTCGCCCTGGAACATGATGTCGATGAACGGCGCCAGAGGCTCGGCCGCCAGAGCGCAACCGCCGCCCGCCGTGACCAGCGGCCAGGGCCGGCCGTCGGGCTGCGGGGAGCGGCGTATGACGGCCCGCAAAGGAATGCCGGCCAGATCGAGCATGTACAGGACGTTGGTGTAGCAGAGTTCATGGGTGATGCTGAAGCCGACGAGGTCAAAGCGGTTCAGGGGGGTATCGGATTCAAGAGAACAGAGGGGGGCCTTGTACTCGCGCAGGATGGCTCCGGCCTCGCGGCAGGGAGTGAAGACCCGCTCGGCCCACCAACGCGGCCGCGTATTGACGATATGTTGGAGGATTGTCTGGCCAAGGTAGGACATGCCCACCTCATACATATCCGGAAAGGCCAGGGCTACGCGCAGATCCACGGCCTGCGGATCTTTGTGCACGGCCCCTTCCTCGTTGCCGGTATAGCGGTTGGGCTTGGGGAGAATGGTCAGGAGATCGCGCATTCCGGCTCCGTGAAGAAAAGTGCGGGGCCGCGCGGCGCACCGCGCCGGCGGCCCGAGGGCATCCGGGGAGACGCCGGGCTATTTGCCCATGAGCAGGGTTTTGGCCGCTTCGGGCTTGGCGCCTTTGAGGTTGAGGCCGCCCAGGCCGCCCGAGGAAAGGGTCAGGTTGGAGCAGGCTTCCATGTAGCGGGTCTTCAGCTCCTCGGGGCAGCTCTTGTAGGCGAAGAGTACATGCTTGCAGGAGATGTTCCCGGAAAATTCGTTGTCAAAAGGATACCCGTAGGGCACGAGCATCATCTGTACGCCCTGCTGGGTGGGAATGGTTTGGAGGACGGCCGGATCATCAAGGGCGTCGGTCTCGGCGTTGTATTTACCGAGGACCATTTCCCCGGTGACGATTTTAACCATACGTATGTCGTAAGCCATGAATGTCTCCTGCCGGCTGATGTTGGATAAAAAAGGGGGCGTTTTTGCCCATGCGGGGTAGGTAGGGGCGTAAGCCGGTTCTGTCAAGTACCGGGGGAGCGCGCGGCCCCGAAGGGGCAGAGGATGGTCGCCGCGGTGCCTTGGCCGGGGGTGCTTTCCAGGGAGATTTCCCCGCCCATGAGATGCAGCAGCCTGCGGGTGATGGCCAGACCAAGGCCGGTGCCGCCGTGGCGTCGGGTGCTGGATCCGTCGGCCTGGGAAAAGGCCTTGAACAGCCGGTTTTGCAGCTTCACGCTCAGGCCGATGCCGGTATCACGGATTACGAAGCGCAGCAGGGCGCCGCCGCCGGGGGCCGGTCCCATCCTATCGCAACTGAGTTCGATTGAACCTGTTTCCGTAAATTTTACGGCATTGCCCAGCACGTTGCCCAGCACCCGGCGCAGATTCTGGGGGTCGCCCAGCACATGCTCCGGCACGTCGGGAGAGATGCGCAGGCTAAATGCCAGGCCCTTCTCTCCGGCAACTCGACCGTAGGTGTCGCGCAGTTCGGCCACGATCGCGGCCGGGGCAAAGGCAACGGTCGCGATGTTCATCTTGCCGGCTTCAATCTTGGCATAGTCGAGAATGTCGGTGAAGATCTCCAGCAGAGAGTCGGCCGCGGCCCGAATTTTGTTGATATAGTCGGCCTGGCGCTCGTCCGGGTTGGTTTTGCCCAGCAGATGGCTGAGGCCGACGACCGCGTTCATGGGCGTGAGGATTTCGTGGCTCATGTTGGCCAGAAATTCACTTTTGGCGATGTTGCCCTGTTCGGCCTCGCGGCGCAGGCTTTCGGATTCCCTGAGCGAGACCGCCAGATTCTCCGACAACTGCCGGGCCGACTTGCGGTGCCCGGCCAGTTCCGTGTCGTCGCGCAGAAAAAGCAGGGTCTCACTCTCTTCCAGGCGACGCAGGTCGCAGACAAGGAGCAGGTCCGCGCCGTCCTTGCGTCTGCCGCGCACATCTTCATAGTGGGCCTCCTCACTTTCGGCGAGAAATTCGCCGATCGCGGGTATAAGGGAGGCGATGTTCTGCTCGAGCATCTCGGCCCGGGTGCAGCCGAATATGGCGCAGCCGGACGGGTTGGCGTCAAGAATGCGCCCGTCGGCATATACCGTGAGGGTGCCGTAAGGGGCGCTGTCCACATACACCTGCTTGCGCCGGGACATGGCGGCGGAAAGGCGGGCCGAAGCCGAGCGGTGGGCGGCCAGGACCAGGCCCACACCCGCAAAAGCGCCGATGGAACAAAAAAAGATCAACCAATTGCGGTAACCCGCCAATTCGCCGCGCGGTTCTGAATCCGAGCGGTGAAACAGCACCCACCAGCGGTTGGCCGAAGGCGCCGCCGGAATGACCGGCGTGGCGGCGAAGTCGTCGTCGTGGCCTGCGAGTTTCATTTTGAAGGCTGTAGCTTCCGCCCGGTTGAGGTGGGGTAGAAGGCTCCGCCCGATCTCGCTCGAGGTCTGGCTGAACAGCCGGCGCGGGTCACGGCCGGCAATGAACACCCCCCTGTCGTCCAAGACCTCCATGTGGCCGCTTTCGCCCATGCTGAAATCGGCTATGAAAAGATTGGTGAAGTAGTCAATCTTCACTCCGTAGCCCAGGGCTCCCAGCAACCGGCCGTTTTCATCGCGCACGGCCGCGGCGATCATGAACACCGGCGGCAGCCCGGGTATGGCATTGGGCTTGACCTCGCTGATGAAAGCCTCGTTGCCGTCGGCCACCGCCTTGATATAGCTGAAATTTTCCAGGCCGCCCACACCGACGCTACGCCCGTTGATGGAATCCACCAACGACTGCCCGTTGCCGATTGTTTTACCCTGGCCGTTTAGAGTCACGGAAACCGGCGGTTCCGTGCCGGCCCGGTAGATCATCAGGTTGATCAGAGAAAGGTAGGGTTTCAAACCGTGGGTGCGGCGAAAGCGACTTTCCACCTCGTCGCGCAACACCTTGCTGTTGGGTAACCCGGCACAGGCCACCACGGCCGGGTCCGCGGCCAGTGTGGCCGCCTGGACAAGCTGTTCGTCCAGCCAGAGCTTCATGGCTTCGGCCACCTGGCTGCTCAGGGCGGCGTTCATTTCGTCGGCCAGACGGCCGCGCTGGTCCGAAAGCTGGTGCAGAGAAAAAAAACCGATGCCCGCGAAGGAGATCAGCGAAAAAGCGACGCCGGCGATGAAGAAAATCTTGCTGTCCGTTTTCACCCGCCGTTCTCCTGTGAGAGCAGATCAACGGAAACAATTTCAAAGTGAAATTGCTCTGATAAGAAAAGATCGCCGAGAGGGACGATATTCTTTTATCTTTATAGATATTTCCGTAGGCGGTCAAGAAGCTGGTAGTGGGGCACAGGGCGAGCGCATCTTAATTCCGTTGCGCCGCAATAATGCGGCTTTTCGCAGCACCGCATTCAGCAAACTTTTTTAGCGGCTGCCGTGGCGGAAAAGCAGCAGTAGTAAAGGAAATTAGATGCGCTCGCCCTGTAGTGGGGCAGGCGTGGCGTCAGACGAGGAGGACGAATTTTTTGCGATG
>JAVBLS010000068.1:0-42871 GCA_031553235.1 Desulfovibrio sp. | reverse complement strand
AGCCGTAATTTATTGTTCCGGCTGGCAGGCCGAGCCATACCTGACCTGACCTTTCTGGCGGCTCTTGGCACCAGCTACTTCGCCTTTCTCTGCCTTTTCGGCTTTTTTTCCGTATGGATTCTCGGCGTTTCAGTCATGGTGCTCTTGCTGGTTTTATTTAATTTCGTCGATGCAACCGTTCAGGCTGCCGGTACCAGAGCGGAACTGACCCGGTTTGAGAAAGCAGGTCTGGCCCTTTGTTGCCTGGGCATCTTCGGGGGCATTGTTTACGCAACCGCTTTTCCTGCTTTTTCATAAACAACACCGTCATTGACAACTTCGATTTTGTACCAAATTGATTCTTTGAGGGCGTGAGAACCGTAAAAAAAGAGTGAAGTCGTCTCAAAACGTCCAGCCCCATCGATAAAAAAAGTTGGTATTGCTGCTGGTATAAAATTGTTCAAAAAATATTTTATACAATAATTTCACCTGCCGAGGCGTCGTTCCAGACGCCGGCCGATGCAGGAGACGGCCAGGCAGAGCAACAGGTAGCAAAGGGTTGCGCTGAGCCAGACCTCTCCCACCAGACCGACGGAGGCGGAAAACTCCGAGCCCTGGAAGGTCAGTTCGCGTACGGAGATGACCGACATGATCGCCGAGTCTTTGATCAACGAGGCCGCCTGCCCGGTCAGGGGCGGGATCATGAAGCCCACGGCCTGAGGCAGGATGATCAGGCGCAAGGACGAGGCCCGGGAAAAGCCGAGCGAGGCGGCCGCCTCCCACTGCCCGGCCGGCACCCCGGCAATGCCTGCCCGGACGATTTCCGCCACGTAGGCCCCTTCGTAGACCCCCAGGGTAAGCACTGCCGAGACAAAGGCGGGCATGCCGGCCGTATCGGGCAGAAGCTGCGAAAGAACGGGCAGAGCGGTGACCCGGCTCCAGTCCACCGAAGCGGCCAGGGCACCGGTGAGAAAGTAGTGGACGATGAAAACCAGCACCAGGGGCGGCAGGTTGCGGAAAATTTCCACCAGCCGCCCCCCGGCGAAGCGGTAGGCTCGTTGCGGCGAGGCGCGCAGCAGGCCGAGGCACAGACCGACACAGCCTGCCGGGAGCAAAGACCAGAAGCTCAAACGCAGGGTGTTGATCAGCCCGGTGCCCAATGGACCGGGCCTCAGAGCGCCGTCCTCGACGCGGAAAAAGGCGCGCAACAGGGCTTCCGGCTCCCAGGGCGCGGTGGGCGCCGCCCCGGTTTGCCGGACAATCAGCCAGAGCAGGGCCGCGAACCCGGCCAGAACAACGGCGTCCAGGCCCAGGCGCACGGCCCGCGAAGGCCGCATGTGCGCGTCAAAGCCGCTCATTTCAGCCGGCTTTCCCACTTGATGTCGTGGAACCAGTATCGGCGCAGCTTTTCCAGAGTGCCGTCGGCCTCGCGCTTGGCGATCCAGGCGTCGACGGTGGCCTTGAGCTGCTTGTCGTCCTTGCGCATGGCCATGCCGATGGGCTCTTTGGTGAAGGTATCCTTGAGCGGCCGGAAAAGCGCATCGGGCCGGCGCGAGGCCTCCAGGGCGGGCAGGGGAGCGCTGGAAACAAAA
Organism: Desulfovibrio sp.; assembly: GCA_031553235.1. Classification (GTDB taxonomy): domain Bacteria; phylum Desulfobacterota; class Desulfovibrionia; order Desulfovibrionales; family Desulfovibrionaceae; genus Frigididesulfovibrio. The sequence goes on along the minus strand of JAVBLS010000068.1, from coordinate 41,300 downwards.
GCGTGGGCCCGGCCGGAAACAGCCTCCTGCAGGGCCTGGGTTTCTTCGTCAAACCAGCGCACCTGGGCCTTGGGCAGGTATTTCTCGATGGCCGACTTGGCCGAGCCGCCGGTGCGGGCGGCCAGAATCACGTCCGGCTTGTTGAAGTCCTCCAAAGTGGAGAACCCGGCCGCGCGCTGCTTATTGGCCACCAGATCCATGCCGGAATAATCGTAGGGGATGGAGAAGGCGACTTTTTCCTCGCGTTCCGGGGTAATGCTCATGCCGCTGATGATGATGTCGAACTGGCCGGTGAGCAGGCCGGGGATGATCCCGCTCCACTTGGTCGGCACAAGCTCCACCTTGCGGCCGAGATCTTTGCCCAGGGCTTCGGCCACGTCGACTTCAAAGCCGATGTATTTGCCGTCTTTGTCCTGCATGGCCCAGGGCACGAAGGTCGAAACCCCGACCTTGAGGGGGCCGGTATCTGCGGCCAGGGCCGTCGAGGCCGCGGGCAGGGCCAGAGTGCTGAGAAGGAAGAGAAGGAAAAGTTTTTTCATGATCGGCTCCTTCAGGCATGGATTCGGCCGCAGGGCGCGGCCTGTTCTTTGTTGAGCCGCGCCTGCAGCAGCGCGGCCAGACTCGACAGGGCCAGGGCCAGGCAAAGGTAGATGCCTGCCGTGGGCAGCCAAATCTCAAAGCTCAGAAAAGTGTCGGACACCGCCAGGGCACTGCGCTGCGCCAGTTCGGGGACTGCGATCAGCCCGGCCAGGGAGCTGTCTTTGACCAGGGAAACGCACTGGCTCACCAGGGGCGGCAGGCTGCGGCGCAGGGCCTGGGGCAGGATGACCCGCACCCAGGTGGTCAGGGCCGACAGGCCCAGGCTGCGGGCCGCTTCCCATTGCCCGCGCGGCACGTCGATGATCCCGGCACGGAAAATTTCCGCCATGTAGGCGCCTTCAAACAGCCCGAGCACAAGCACGGCCGTGCCTTCGGCCGACAGCCCCCAGGAGGGCGGCACCAGGGCATACACGGCCACCAGTTGGACCATCAGCGGGGTGTTGCGCACCAGTTCCACATAGCCCAGGGCCGCGGTCCTGGCCGCGCCGCCCCCGGCCAGCCGGGCCACGGCCGCGAACAGCCCGGCCGAAAGGGCGATGCCCAGAGCCAGAACGCTGATCCGGATGGTGCCCATCAGCCCCTGGCGCAGCAACACCCCCGGCCGGCAGCCGGCCGGACCGCATTCGAGAAAATAGGGCCAGGCCCGGTCCCACTGCCAGTTGTAACCGGAGGACATGGCGCCATGAACGGCCGCGGCGGCCAGCAACCCGAGACACAGCAGGCAGAAAGCCCAGTAGCGCCATTGTCTGCGGTCGGTCGCCTGTACATGTCTTTTGATATGCGCCATGACCTTGCTATGATGCCGTTTCCGGCACAGGGATGCAAGCGTTCGGCGGCGTCTTTCGGAGGCGGGATATAACAATCTAACGGCGGGTAAAAAGGCTGTTAATCGGCGGGCGTGAGCAAACTGTCATAACTGCCCAGCTTTTCGATCCGCGCCCTGAGGGGAACAAAGCGGGCTTGGCCGCGCAGGGAGGGATCCAGCACCCGGGCGCTTGCAAAGGAGAGTCCGGCCAGGGGGTCGGCGCCGTCGCCCAGCTTGCCCGCCAGGCCTTTGGCAATGCGCTGCGAGGCGGTGAGCACGCGGTCGGCGTAGAGGTTGTCGTGGTTGTAGGCGTAAAACACCGAGTGCAGCTCTTTGGGCGTTTTGGCCTCACGCCTGCCTGCCGCATCAAGGTAACGAGCCACGCTGTAAAAGACGTCGGGCAAGGTGAAGAGATCGATTTTGCCGTCGCCGTTGCCGTCAAAACCGTAGGGCTTGATGTTGGAGGGCATGAACTGGCAGAGACCAATGGCCCCATACATGGAAGCCGGGATTCCGGCCGCATCGATGCCGAGTTTGTCCGCATAAACGATCAGGCTTTTTACTTCGTTATAGGCCCATTCGGACTTTTCCGTCAGGGTGACCTGGAGTGTTTTTTTGTTCAGCCGGGCCACTTGACGGGAATTACCGCACAGAGCGAGCTTGGCCGGCGAGTCGGTCATGGCCATGGAGGACAGGGCGCGCAGAGCCGTGTCGTCGCCGAGATCTCCGCCCAGGCCGGTCTCCACCAGGAGGATGGCCAGGATATCCGAGGGCGGTACGCCGTACCTTTCCTGAATGTCCTTGAATGCTGCTGCGTGCGCGGCCACCATGGCTCTGCAGGCGCCGATGTCCAGGCGTTCCGGCGGGATCGGCCGGTGGGCCGGCAACTCCGGAGCGGCCTGTCCCTCCCGCTTGATGCCGACGCCGGGTACGCCATACAGTTCTAGGATTTTGGCGGCCATATAACCGGAGGAAAAGGAATCGGGACCAAGCCGGGCATAGAGCTTCTGCATGGCCGCTTGGCCGAAGCCGTCTTTGGCCAGGCGGGAGATCAGCGGATCCCAGATCGGGTCCAGGCCGGCCGGCGGGGCGGATTCTCCGACTGTGTGCGCGCCGGTTTCGGCGTGCTCGTCGCCGGCCGCAGGCGCCGTGGTGGTGCCGTTGGCCGCAGGCGCCGTGGTGGTGCCGTTGGCCGCAGGCCGGGGAGTGGGCTCCGCGAGGTCGCCCTCTGTTCTGACGGTCACTTCGGAAGACAGCGAGGGGTCGTCATGCCCGGTGGCTTCGGCTTCAAGCATGTCTGCGCCGGCTTTAGCGGGCGCGTCGAGGAAGCCGGCCGGCCCGACAGGCGCTTCGGAGGGGGGAAAATCGGAGGCGGGTGCGAGCGCGTCTGCCTCGGCCGGCCAGGCGGCCGGCGCGTTTGCCGCAATCGTCGGGAAAGATTGAGCGGAGGACAAGTCGGTGTCGTGCCCAATTGCAGCGGCGCGCAAATTGTCGGTAAAAGCCAAAAGGCAGAACAAGACAAGAAAAAAGCGACGCATGATGGGGAACCTGATTAAAGGGGCGCGTTGCGACAACGGGCGACAAGGGCCGGAGCCCAATGCGGGGCGGCCGGAGCATAAATATGTATATAGCCGGCAAAGAGGTTGCCCGCAAGCAGGCCGTCATGATTATCTGCCAGACCCTTGCCGCGGGTAAGCTCCAGAACCAGGGACAGGCCGGGAGCGGCCAGGGCGCGGGAAAAATGGAACTCATGGCCGCGCAGCAGGGGGCCTCGGGGATGGTAGGGGTTTTCCGCCACAACCCGGGCCTCCACATAGCCCAGCCCCTGGGGCCGGGGGCACATTTCCACGGTCAACGGCAAGACCCCGGCCATGGGATGGTCTGTGCCGTCCAGGCGCACGGCCTCGGCGAGATACATGAGGCCGCCGCATTCGGCATAGATGGGCAGTCCAGAGGCGGCCAGGGCGCGCACTTCGGCCCGCCGGGCCGTATTGGCGCTCAAGGCGGGCAGATGTAGTTCCGGCAGGCCGCCGCCGATGTACAGGCCGTCAATTTTCGGCCAGGAGGCGGCATCCAGCAGGGAAAGAGGCACGAGTTCCGCTCCGGCCGCGCGCAGGGCTTCCAGGTTTTCCTCGTAATAGAACCAGAAGGCCGCGTCGCGCACCACGCCCAGGCGCACCGGCCGGCCGGGCGCCGCCGGCCGGTGCGCAAAGGGCGCGGCCGAAAGATCCGGCGCGGCCTTGGCCGCTCGGTACAGGTCTTCGAGATTCAGATGATCTTCCAGGAAGGCGGCCAGATCGTCCAGCAGGGTTTCGGCCCGGCTGTGCTCATCAAGCCCGGCCAAGCCCATATGGCGCTCGGCAATGAGCGGAGCCCGGCGCCGGGGCAGCACGCCGAAGACCGGCAGGCCGGCCAGTCCTTCCACGGCCCGGCGTACCAATCCGGCGTGGCGCTTGGTGCCGGTGCGGTTAAGAATGGCGCCCACCAGAGGGAGATCCGGCTCAAAGGCCCGACAGCCGGCCGCCAGGGCGGCGGCGGTACGGGTCATTTTGGTGCAGTCCATGACCAGGACCACCGGAGCGCCCAGGATACGGGCCAGTTCGGCCGTGGAGCAGGAGCCGGAGATATCCAGGCCGTCGAACAGCCCCCTGTTGCCCTCAATCAGGCAGAGATCATACCCGGCCGCGCCGTGAAGGCAGAGGGAACGCAGCAGATCCGGCGAGCAAAAAAAGGGGTCCAGGTTGGCCTGGGGCGAACGCGCGGCCAAGGCCAGCCAGGCGGCGTCGATGTAGTCCGGGCCCTTTTTGAAGGTTTTCACCCGCAGGCCCCTGCGGCTGAAGGCCCGGGCCAGGCCCAGGGCGACCATGGTCTTGCCCGCGCCCCCGGAGAGACCGGAGATGATCAGGCGGGGCAGATCAGCCATGAGCGAGCAGCGGGCCGGCCTCGTCGGCCGGAGGGGTGTTATGTTTGCCGGTCATCTGCTCGATCTCCACCCGCAAAATGACCACACCGGGCAGATCCTCAAGGGGCAGATGCTCCGCGGCGTGATGGCGCAGAATGGCGGTGAAGCCGCGCAGGCGCTCGTCCGGGTCGGTGACCCGAAAGGCCCGGCCGAACACCGTGACGCTCTCGAAATACGTGGTCAGGTCGCAGGCTTTCTTGGCTTTTTCCAGGGAAGACACCCGGTGGAAGCCGACCACGTTCAGGGCCACGCGGTTGTCGGCATCCAAAGCCTCAAGCTTTTTGCCTTTGTTCGCGCAGTGCAGATAGACGCAGGCGCCGGCGCGGCCGTAGTTCATGGGCACGATGTAGGGCGCGCCCTCGGAAGTCATGGCCAGGTGGAGCAGGCCGCCGCGGTCCAGCACGGCCTCCTGCTCGGCCCGGTCGGTGATTTCGCGTTCTTTGCGCCGCATGGCCGCCTCCCGGAAATTTGAGGTGTATCGTTGACGGCGGAGTCGCCCGTGAACGGGCGAGCCGTGGCCGCGCCTAAGAAAATTCCAAAGAAGAAGGCGCAGGGATCACTTTGCCGGCCGTGGAAACGGCCAAGACGGATCCTTGCGCCCGTTGGTCCGGACCGGGTCCGAAAAAATTACTCTTCACCCTCGGCGTGGCCCTGTTTGCCGGCGCCTTTCAGGCCGTACATGGTGGTGCTGCCCGAGGACCAGAACTCCAGAATTTCCGCGTTCACCATGGAGGTGAGCACTTTCTTGACGTCCCGGGGTCCTCTGTCGGGGAACACTTCCAGAAAGTCGTTGAAGTAGAATTTGCTCTTACCTTTCTTTTCTTTCAGAAAGTCGACAACTTTTTGCTGGTCTTCGTTCATCTGTATTCCCCTTGGGGCTTTTGTGCTCCCGGGCGCCCGAAGCGCCCGGGAGCGAGGTTCCGAGCGCGCCTAGAATTTGAACTGGGTGCTTTGACGCCAGGTGTAGTAAGCGGGCTCGCGGAAGTCGTCGATGAGGTGATGGGTGAACTTCAGGCCGGTCAGGCTGAAGAAACGCTCCCAGCCGATGCGCTCGGCCCACTCGCCCAGACGCTCGTATTTGCGGGCGTTGGCGGCGTAAACTTCGACGATGTGCTTCACGGTCTTGGTCAGGCTCGGCCAGCGGGGCGGCTCGTTGGGAATGTAAGCCACGACCACTTTGGAGAACTTGGGCATGCTGATACGGTTGGAAACCTTGCCGCCAACCATTATGGCCACGCCGTCGCCCTGGTGGTCGGAGATGGGCAGGGCCGGGCACATGGTGTAGCAGTTGCCGCAGTACATACAGCGGTCATCTTTGATGGCAATGGAGTTGACTTTGTCGCCCTTGTAGTCGACCTTGGAGGGGCGCACCGCCGCGGTGGGGCAGGCGGCCACGGCCAGGGGGATTTCGCAGAGCTTGTCGGCCCACTCGTGGTCGACCATCGGGGGCTTTCTGTGGATGCCCACCAGGCCGATGTCGGAGCAGTGCACCGCGCCGCACATGTTGATGCAGCAGGCCAGAGAAACGCGCAACGGGGCAGGCAGGCGCATGCTCTGGAAGTCGGTGAAGAGCTCGTCCATGACCGCCTTGACCGGGCCGGAGGCGTCGGTGGCCGGGGTGTGGCAGTGCACCCAACCCTGGGTGTGGATGATGTTGGTGATGCCTGCGCCGGTTCCGCCGATGGGGAACTTGAAGGAGCCGCCGGCAAACTTGCGCGAGGCCAGGTCGGCTTTCAGGGCCTTCAGGGTCTCTTCATTGTCGGTCATGAACTCCACGTTGCTGCGGGTGGTGAAGCGCAGATAGCCGCCGCAGTATTTGTCGGCAAGGTCGCACATCTCGCGGATGTGGCTGATGGACATCAGGCGGGCGGTGCCGCAACGCACGGTGTAGACCTTGTCGCCGCTCTCGGCCACGTGCACCAGCACGCCGGGCTCGAGAATTTCATGGTACAGCCATTTGCCCTTGTTTTTGGCGATGAAGGGCGGGTAGAACTCGTCGTATTTGCGGGGACCGATATCGGTGATCCGGTTCTCCATCGGCTTTTCGGGATTGTACCCGGAAGATATGAATGCCATCTCTGTTTTCCCCTTTGCTTATCTCTGGTGTCTTTGACGGAATTCGGCAAGGTCGCGGGTCCAGCCGCCGGGCACTTCCTCTTCTTTGAAGAAGATGTACGGGTTGTGGCGGGGTTCCTTGACGTGCACGGGCTGCGCCTCGATGCCGGTGACCTCGAGCAGGCGCTGGAAGGAGAGACGACGAATGGTCTCGCCCAGACGTTCGCGGTTCTTGCCGTCTTCCATCCACCAGTCCCAGATGCTCTCGATGACGGCCTTGACTTCGTCGTACGGCGGCCTCACTTCGATGAAAGGAACCAGCAGGGAGCCCATCTGCGCGCCGTCAAGCACCGGGGCCTTGGCGCCGACCAGAATGGAGGCGCCGCGCTCGTTGCCGATCTTCAGGGCGCGGGGCATGGCGTTGATGCAGTGCATGCAACGGGTACATTCTTTATTGTCGATGGAAAGCTTGGAGCCGTCCCACTTCATGCACTTGGTGGGGCAGCGGTCCACGATTTCGGCCTGGATGTCGAACATGCCCCAGTCGCGGCCCGCGTGGGCGCCGGCGTTGGGCTTCAGTTCGCCGCCGACATAGGCTTTCACGGCCGAATGGTCGATCTTGATGTCGTCTTTCCAGGTGCCGATGAGGGCGAAGTCGGAACGGGCGATGGCCGCCACACAACCGTTGGGGCAGGCGTCAAACTTGAACTTGAACTTGTAGGGGAAGGCCGGGCGGTGCAACTCGTCCTGGTAGTCCATGGTGAGTTGGTAGCAGATGTCCTGGGAGTCGAAGCAGGCGTATTCGCAACGTGAGGGGCCGAGGCAGGCTTCGGGGGTACGCAGGTTCGAACCGGAGCCGCCCAGGTCAGTGTTCATTTTATGGGTCAACTCGTAGAAAAGTTCTTCAAGCTGCGGCGTCTGGGTGCCCAGAAGCACGATGTCGCCGGTGGAGCCGTGCATGTTGGTGATGCCGGAACCGCGCAGATCCCACAGATCGCAGATGTCACGCAGGAACTTGGAGCTATAGTATTTGGCCGCGGGCTGGTTCACGCGAACGGTGTGGAAGTGGGCAACGCCGGGAAATTTTTCCGGCTGGTCGCAATAACGACCGATGACACCGCCGCCGTATCCGAACACGCCGACGATACCGCCGTGCTTCCAGTGAGTTTCTTTATCGTTATAAGAAAGCTCCAGCACGCCCAGCAGGTCTTCGGGGCACTCCACGGGAATCTGGTAGTCCAGGCCCTTGGGGTTTTTCGCCCGATAGTCGGCTTCCTGCTTGATGTCGGACACGAAGCTGGGCCAAGGCCCGGACTCAAGCTGGTCCAACTTGGGAGTTGCATGTTTCGCCATTGCTTCACCTCCACTAGGGTTGTACGTTGCGCCCTGTGCCGACTCTAGGCCGCACAGGTCTGCCGTCTTCGCATGTTGCGTGAAATGCCCCAGACTTTGGGAAATTTTTCTCACGTTCTCCGTATCCGACTAAAAGCAAACGCCGCTTTTGTCAAGGCCCCGCCGTCCGCCCAGGCCCGGAAACGCCTGCGGCGCCTCGCAGTCTAAGAAATGATAGTTGTTTGACGTTACTCCGGGCCGGGCCGTTCTAAGCGCTGAATACGGTTGACGCGAGGGGCTTTTCCCGACACTAAGAAATGAGCGCCGTACCCCGGCCGTAAAGGAAACAGCATGAAAGACGATAAAGGCCTCTATTACCTTCCCGATCCCACCGACACCCGCACCCGGGTCTATGTGCGCGCGGGCGACTTCGGACCGGAGTTTCGCCTCTGGCACGCCGAACGCCCGGAAATCTGGGAGCGCCACGACTGGCTGGCCTATTCGGTGATCGCCTCGGCCGCGAACATGTACAAGGAGCGCCAGGGCGCTTCCGACCCCCTGACCCTGTACGACGTCAACGTGGCCCGCGCCCTGCTCAAAGACGCCGAACGCCAGAGGCGGTGAGGCCATGCACGAGGTGAGCCTGGGCGGCACCCTGGCCGACCATCTGACCGGCGAAGCCCGTGACCGCACCACCTACGAGGATCTGCGCCAGGCCCTGGCCCGCTTCCTGGTGGAAGAGAAAGGCTTTGCCCGCTCCCGCCTCACCCCGCGCCTGCCCGTAGCCTACGAAATCGACGACCAAACCCTTGAGCGCGAAGTCGATCTCGCCGTGTTCGACACAGCCGGCCGGCTGCTTTTGTTCGTGCTTTTCTGTCCCGGCCAACCCCACACCTATGCCCGTGAAGCCCTGGCTCTGGCCCGCTTGGCCAGGCCCGACCCGGCGCCGCTGATTGCGGTCACCGACACCCATTCGGCCGAACTCCTGGCCGTTTGCGACGGCGCCGTTCTGCTCCAGGGGCTCGACGCCCTGCCCGACCCCGATGCCCTCGAAACCCTCGCGGCCGCGCATCCCGCCGCTCCTCCAACCGCCGAAGCCCGAAACCGCGAAAGCCGCATTCTCCACGCCTACACCGGCTTTCTCAAAACCTGCTGCGGCGAAACCTGCGCCCTATGACGGCCGGTGCATAAGGAGAGTGCCGTGAACGAATGGATCGAGACGAATCGGCCTGCGTTTGAGCGCGACGTGCTGCTGGATTTCTGTCTTGGTGCGGAGCGTTTGGCTGAGCAGTTCGCGCGGCTGGAAGAGGAGGGCGGCCGGGTATCGTTCGCCATTTTGAGGGAGCTGGTGGGCGAGCCCATGAACAAGGGGTTGCTGTGGCGCCTGAAGGACAAGGCGCACCTTCTGTTTCGCAGCGACGACGGCGGCAACCCGGCGGGTCTGCTGCTGGACTGGACCCTGGGCTATATCTTTCACGAAACCTTCAAGCTGATGGAAGACGCGCACCAGCGGCAGTTTTACGGCTCGACCTTGGGGGACTTTCGGGGACGGGCCATGCCGGACGCGGCGGCGGAGTTGCTGCGTGAACTGGCGGAGATTCAGGGGCAGACGCGGGAGAGCATGCGCCGGGAAGCGGCCCGGTTGATGCGCCTCTTCCGCTTGACCTGCAGGCTCTTTTGCCTGTATTTTAAAGGCCGTGCGGATCATCGCCCGCTGGCCCGGTTGTTGTACGAGCGGCAGACGTTGATCCGTTCGGTGTTTCAGAAAGATCGGCAGGAGCTTCTGGCCGCCGTTTACGGCAGCGAGCCGGAACGCCTGTATATCGAGGCCGGGCGGGCGTTGCTGGAAAGCGCCCGGCCGGTGGAAGCCGGGGCCGCGGCAGAGCGGGCCCTGGCGGTCAACCCCCAAAGCGCGGCCGCTCTTACCCTGGCCGCAGAATTGCAACACGGCGCAGTCCCGGGCCCGGCCCGGCGCGGCGCGGCGCCGAGCGCCGAATGAGGTCGCCATGTCTCTTTTGCATCCCGGCGTATCGCCGTCTTTCAAGCATTTGCGCGAAGTGGACAAACCCGAACTGTTCCGGGAGATGTTCCCCTACACGTCCGTATCCCGGGTGGTTTTCGACGGTGTTTTTGTCGACCCGCGTCCGGCCGAGCCCATGTGCATCACCGACACCACCTTTCGCGACGGGCAGCAGGCCCGGCCGCCGTATACTGTGCAGCAGATTGTGGACATTTTCGACCTGTTGCACGAGCTTGGCGGGCGCGGCGGGCTGATTCGGGCCAGCGAATTTTTTATTTATTCCGACAAGGATAAAAAGGCGGTGGAAGCCTGCCGGGCGCGCGGCTACAGGTTTCCGCAGATCACCGCCTGGATCCGGGCCACTGCCGATGACCTGCGCCTGGCCAGGGAAATGGAGTTCAAGGAAGTGGGCATGCTGACCAGCGTGTCGGACTACCATATCTTTCTGAAGCTCGGCTGGGACCGCCAAAAGGCCTTTGACAACTATGTGAAAATGGCCGCCCAAGCCCTGGAGTGGGGCATCGTGCCGCGCTGCCACTTTGAGGACATCACCCGGGCGGACATCTACGGCTTCTGTCTACCGCTGGCGGCCAAGCTCATGGAGCTTTCCAAAGAGGCCGGGCTGCCGGTGAAAATTCGCCTCTGCGATACCATGGGCTATGGCGTGACCTATCCCGGCGCAGCCCTGCCGCGCTCGGTGCCGCGGCTGATCCGGGCCTTTACCGACGCCGCCGGGGTGCCGGGTTCGCAACTGGAGTGGCACGGCCACAACGATTTTCACAAGGTGCTGGTCAACGGGGTCACGGCCTGGCTTTACGGCTGCTCCGGGGTCAACTGCACCCTGCTGGGCTTTGGCGAGCGTACCGGCAACACGCCCCTTGAAGCCATGGTCATTGAATACATAGCCCTGACCGGCGAGGACGACGCCGCCCGCACTCAGGTTATCGGCAAGATCGCCCGCTATTTTGAAAGCGAGCTGGAATACCGCATTCCCGACAACTATCCCTTCGTGGGCCGGGATTTCAACGCCACCAGCGCGGGCATCCATGTGGACGGTCTGGCCAAGAACGAGGAAATCTACAATATCTTCGACACCAAGGCCATTCTCGGCCGCGAGGTGCCGATCATCATCACCGACAAGTCCGGCCGGGCCGGCGTGGCTTATTGGCTGAACAACAACCTCGGCCTGGAAGGCGAGGCCCGGGTGAGCAAGACCAACCCGGCCGTGGGCATGATCTACAACCGCATCCTCCAAGCCTACGAGTCCGGGCGCAATACCTCGTTCTCCAACAAGGAAATGACCGCCCTGGCCAAGCGCTACATGCCCGAGCTCTTTCCCTCGGAAATGGAGCGCCTGCGAGACATTGCCCGCAGGCTGGCCGCCGGGGTCATCGACAAGCTCTGCCGCGAATGCACGGTCAAGGGCGCCGGCAACGAGCACTACCCCTGGATGGACAGCTTCCTTAAGCAATACCCCTTTATTCAGTATATCAACCTCACGGACACCGCAGGCCGGATGCTCGGCAACGCGATCATCGATCCGGTGTACAAGCCGCGTTACGAGAGGCTGCCCATCGGTTTTGACTTTTCCGGCCGCGAGTGGTTCCGCGAGCCCATGAAGACCGGCAAGCTGCACGTCACGGACATATATCAGTCGAACTTCACGGACAAGCTGATTCTGACCGTGTCCGCCCCGGTGACCGACGAGAACGACGAAATCACCGGAATCATCGGCGCGGATATTCAGTTGGAAGAACTGCTGCGCCGGGCCGAGACCCTGGAGGAAAATGGGGAATAGCCCTCCGTCCGGGTTATCATTGCCCCAACGATGGAATTGGTACACTGAGGTTTGTCGGCCGGCCGCCTTCGGCCCGACTCGGCGCAATCCGCGTCGGAGCGCTCCGAAGGCGACCGGCCTCCCGCATTCCGCGAGATGCCGAATCCATGAGCAACACTACCGATTGGCAGCCCCTGATTGAAGCCGACATTCCGAGAGGTGCCGCGCGCATGCGCAACAATTCCGATCGGCAGTCCCTGATTGAAATCGTCGCTTTCCCGGCCATTATCATTCTGGCGGGCTTAAGCGGGGCTCTGGCCGTCTGGGCCTTCCGCCATGCTTTCGGCATTCTGGAAACCTTGTTTCTGGGGTCGGACAACGGTCTGGTGGCGGCCGCCCGGGCCCTGCCGTCCTGGCGTCGGCTGCTCACTCCCCTGCTCGGCGCCTTGGCCGCCGGTCTGGTGCTGCAGTTTTTTCAGCGCAGGCACCGGGACGACGGCCCGCGGCCGCCCACCGATTACATCGAAGCCTTCACCGCGGGACACGGCCGGCTGTATACGACCGGTGCGCTGATCAAATGTCTGGCTTCGCTCTTCGTGGTCTCCTGCGGTCTGGCCGTGGGGCGCGAGGGCGCGATGATCCTGCTGGCCGCGTTGTTGGGCTCCATGATCGGCGGCCTGCTGCCGGAAAATTTCGGCAACACCGATGGGGCGGACCCGACCCGCGCGGGCACGCTGGAGGAGAAACGGCGCATCCTGGTGGCCTGCGGCGCCGCGGCCGGCATGGCCGCGGCCTATCACGCCCCGGTGGCCGGAGTGTTTTTCACGGCCGAGGTTCTGGCGGGCGGCGCGCTTTCGTTGCGCTTTCTCGGTCCCGTGGCCCTGGCCGCTTTCTGTTCACGCCTGCTCACCGGCGGCCTGAGCGGTTTTTCTCCTCTCTATATGGCCCCGGTTTTGGATCCGCCTTCTGTGGGCATGTATGTTCCGCTTTGTATTCTGGCCGTGTTCTGCGGCGTTTGCGGCGCGGGATTTCTGATCGCTCTCGACGGAACGCGGGATCTGTTCGTCGGCACGTGCAAAAGCCTCGGCCTGCCCGTAGCCGTCCAACTCGGCGTGGGCGGCCTGCTTGTGGGCCTGCTTTCCCTGTGGTATCCTGAAGTTTGGGGCAACGGCGCAAGCACGGTGCGCGTTTTTGTCCACGCGCCGCCCCTGGCGGCCGTGGTCGCGGCCATTCTCATCGCCAAGTTTTTAGCCATGTTGGCCAGCACGGGCGGCGGTGCTCCCGGCGGGGTGCTCACGCCCACGCTGTTTGTCGGCGCGGCCTTCGGGCTGCTGCTGGGGCACGGTTTTTCCCTGCTGCCGGCGTTTTCCGGCCCCACAGCCCTGTTCACCCTGTGCGGCATGGCCGGTTTTCTGGCCGCCACCACCCATGCGCCGATCATGTCCGCGTTTATGATTGCCGAAATGTCCGGCGCCTACGACCTCTTGCCGGGGCTCTTATTCGTTTGCCTGCTGGCCTCCGGCCTGGCGGGCAGGTTGCGGCCCCGCTCCATTTACGGACTCTAAAATACGATGGCCAAGCCCGCGCGCCTTTGCATCATGCTGCCCAAGTTCTCTCGCTACGGCGGGGTTGAGCAGTTCGGCTTCCGTCTGGCCGGAGCCCTGGCCGCGCGCGGCCATGCCGTGGACTTCATCTGCGCCAGGCAAGAGGCCGAGCCGCCGACCGGGGTGCGGGTGTTGGCCGTGGGCCGGCCGGCCGGGCCGCGCGCGCTCAAAATGTTCTGGTTTTTGCTTCAGGCGGAACGCCTGCGCAAAAAAGGCCGCTACGATCTTTCCATCGGCCTGGGCAAATCCTGGAACCAGGATGTGCTGCGCGTGGGCGGCGGGCCTCTGCGCAACTACTGGAAATTGTCTGAGAAGGCCTGGCCCGCCGGCTCGGCTCGCCTGGGCAAGCGCCTGCGCCGGCTGCTCTCGCCGGATGATTGGTTGACCCTGTTGGTGGAGCGCCGGCAATATGCCGAAACCGGCAAGGTGCTGGCCGTTTCGGAGCTGGTGGCCCAATGGATCGACCGCGAGCACCCGGGGCTTGATCCGGCCCGTTTGGAAGTGATCTACAACCTGCCGGATTTCTCCCGTTTCTCCCGGCCGACCCCGGAAGAGCGCCAGGCGGCCAGGGCCGCTCTGGGCACGCCCGAGGGCGTGCTCATAGGCACGGCCTCGACCAACTTTCGGCTCAAGGGCGTCGATCCGCTGATCCGTTCCCTGGCTCTGCTGCCTGCCGACCATCGCCTATTCGTGGCCGGGGGGCGGGGTGAGGCCGAATATCTGCAATTGGCCGCGAGCCTGGGCGTCCGGGAGCGGGTCCGCTTTCTCGGCCGGGTGGACGACATGCCCGCCTTTTACAAGGCCTTGGACGTGTTTGTTCTGCCGACCTTTTACGACGCCTGTTCCAACGCCGTGCTCGAAGCCGCGGCCACCGGCATCCGGGTGCTCAGCACCCCTTTCAACGGCTCCTCGCGTTTTCTCGCGCCGGACCAGCTTCTGGCCGACCCCGGAGACCCGAATCTTTTGGCCCAAGGCATCCGTGACGCCCTGGTCGCGCCGCTGCCCGCGCCCATAAGCGTCCCGCCGGGCATCGCCTCCGGCCTGGACGCCTTCGTGGACCGGATCGAGTCCTTCCTCTCTTCCTGATTAATATGAGTTGCCGGGTAGTGGGGACGGTTTGGCCAAACCATCCCCACTACCCGGGGCATGACTTGATCTCTCAACATAAAAGGGGGATGATGGTGGCGTCCGGCGTGGCTTTCCCCGATCCGGACCTGCAAGCAAGAGCAGAACAACAGTGAAATTGATCAAGGAGGAATGCCCGTGAATCCGGCGCAGCCTACCTCTCCCGCCCTCAGCCTGTTCGTGCCCGCCTGCCTCGCCGTTTTCGCAGTCTGCTCCCTGGTTGTCGGTTTTGTCGTGCGCAGGCGCAGGCCTGAATCGCTGGTCGACAATATCTGTTTTTTTCTGGCCACCCAAGCCCTGGTCTATGCCGTCTCCATGCTCATTTTTGTGTTCGGGCCGCATGGGCTCGAAGAGCCGGCCGACCTCTTCCCGCTGCTGCTTTCGCTCGTGCTGGTGATTCTCGGGGCCCGGTTGCGTTCGCCGGTGCTCTGGGTGGCCGGCCTGGCCACACCCGGCCTGGGCTATTTCTGCCAGAAGCTTTGGGTGTTGCTGCCCTTTTCTTCGGGCATCGTTTTCGTCTTTCCGGAAGATCCGCTCTGGTTCCTGGGTCTGGCGGCGCTGATTTTCGCCATGTCCTTCAGCAAGCGCTGGCGGACCCTGTGGGAGGACATGGAACCGGTGCATACGGCCGTAAGCTGTATCTACGTTCTGGCCGGGATCTGGCTGCCGGCGGCCGGCAAGCCGGGCCTGCTCGGCGTGCTGGGTCTGTCCCCGCACATCTGGGCCGGGGTTCTGGTCGTGGCCGCCCTGATCACCCTGTGGATCGCCAAAACCCTGCGCGATCCCATCCTTTTGGGCGCGGGCGCGGCCGGCGGCATTGCCGGGGTTGTTTCCTTTTTGATGCAGTACCCGACCTAAAGTCGGCCCTTCATCACTTCGGTAATATTCAGCGCGGCCAGGTCGCCTTCCCGGGCTTGAACCAGAAAGCGTCCGGCCCAGGCGAGCTGTTCCGCCCTGGTTTTGACCAGACCGTCGATCTTGGCCCGCAGGGTGTTTTTCAGGGCCAGGCCGAAGAGCGGACCGGGCTGTTCACCCAGGGCGCGCAGATCTTCGCCGCTGATGTCGATTTTTTCCTCGCGCAGGCGGGTGAGAAAGAGCGAGACGTCTTTGCCGATGTTGTGCTCCTGGCCGTGCCTGGCCATGAGATAGAGCAGGCCTTCCACCTCCAGGGGACTGAGGATTTCGTGCAGGGCGCTCAAGCGGCCGTCGTCACGGCTGTGGGCTTCGATCAGGTTGTTGGCCGCGCGGCGGGTGTTCTCGCGCAGGATGAGAAAATCGTTTCTGGCCCGCTCGATAAAGCCCAGACGGTCGAGCACGGCGGCCACGTCCGGGTACTTGGCGCCGACCAGCAGCCCGAGCAGATAGAGCGCCCAGCCGCGCGGCGCGGGGTGCTTGTAGAGCAGGCGATACCAAGCCAGAACCTCTTCCAGGCCGGCAATGAGGATATCCTTGGCCGGGGTCAGGCGCAGGGCCGGGTGGATGTTCTTCCAGATATGCCAGCCCTCGATGCGCCGGATGCAGGCCGGGGCCTCTTTTTCTTCAAATACGTGCACCAGTTCGTTGAACAGGCGCGGCCCGGACAGGCGGTCAATCATCTTCAGAGACAGGGCGTTTTTGATCAATCGCTCGGTCTGCTTGCCGATCTGGAAGTCGTAGCGCCGTTCAAAGCGCACGGCCCGCAGAATGCGCGTGGGGTCTTCCACAAAACTCAAGGAGTGCAGCACCGAGATGCTGCGCTCACGGATGTCGCGCTGGGCCTCAAATGGGTCGATCAGTATGCCGAAGCGCTGGGCATTGAGTTGCACGGCCAGGGCGTTGATTGTGAAGTCGCGGCGGTAGAGATCCATCTTGATGGAAGAAAGCTCCACCGTGGGCAGGGCGGCCGGGTATTCGTAATACTCCAGCCGGGCCGTGGCCACATCCAGGTGCTGTTCAAGGCCTTCGTCATCGGTATAGAAGACGATGGCCGTGCGGAATTTTTTGTGGGTGCGCACCCGGCCGCCGAGGCCCTCGGCCAGGGTCTCGGCATAGGCAATGCCGTCGCCTTCCACGCTCAGGTCTATGTCCAGGTTCGGACGCTTCATGATCAGATCGCGCACAAAGCCGCCCACGGCATAGACCGAGCAATGCAACTCGTCGCCCAGCCGGCCTGCCTTTTTGAGCACCTCCACCACGGCCTCGGGCAACTGCTCGTGCAGCACCGAGGTGATGTTGCGCTCCCGGTGGGCGCGGTCCAGTGGCGTGCCCTCGGGAATGTGCAGAGAATCGTCGATGAGCAGGCGCATGATGTCGCTGCGGGTGAGCACCCCCACCAACTGTCCGTTCTCTTCAATGGGGATAAGCCGTTGCCGGTCGCCGAGAATGATTTCCACGGCCTTGTAAAGATCCGCGTCCGGCGTCAGGGTGCGCACCTGGCGGTGCATATACTCGGACAGAGGTTGGTTGCCGAGCTTGTGCACCACGGCCCGCGAGGCGGTCTGCAACTCAAGCATGCCGACGCAGCGTTTGTTGCCTTTTTCCACAATGGGCGCGGCTTTCAGGCCGTAACGAATCATCACGTCCTCGGCCTGGCCCAGGGTATGATCGACGGCAATGCTCACGGCCGGTGAAGTCATGTGCCGGCCCACGGTCATCTGCGGGGTACTGCCGGCCACCAGCAAAGCCAAAAGCGAGGCTTTGATCTCGGCCAAGGGCTTGTCCTTGATCCCGGCCGAGGCCGCGAAGCTGTGCCCGCCGCCTCCGAATGAGGCGCAAATGCGGCCCACGTCCACCTCGGGGTTCTTGCTGCGGGCGATCATGTGCACTCTATCGCCCATGGCCGCGAGCATGAAAATGACTTTCAGGCCTTCCATCTCCATGAGTCGGGTGGCCAGGGAGGCAAAGTCGCCCTCGAAATTTTCCAGACTGATTTCCGTCACGGTCACGGGCACGCCGTGGAACATGTGGGTGATGGCGTTTTTGAGCAGAATGTCCAGGTAATGCACCTGCTCACGGGTCAGGTCGTCGCCGGTGAGCTCGGCGATGGTGGTCAGGTCCATGCCGCGCGGGAGAAGAAAGGCAGCGGCCAGAAGGTCGTGTTCCGTGGTCGAGGGAAAGGTAAAGGCCCCGGTGTCTTCATAAATGCCCAAGCCGAGCATGGTGGCCTCGTCCGGCTCCAGAGCCAGGCCGCGTTCGCGGATGATTTCCGTGATGATTGTGGCTGTGGAGCCGTAAGGTTTGATCACGCTTAGCGTGGCCGGAAGATCGTCGGGAGAGTCGGGATGGTGGTCGTAGACATGGATCTCCAGGCCCGGTTTTTTAAGCAGTTCGGCCACCTGGGGGATGCGCGAGGTCTGGTGGGTGTCGACCACCACCAACAGCTCGACCGCGGAAAAGTCGCAGTCTTTATGATTTTTCAGGTCAAAGAGGTAGGCGATACTGTCGGAAAAGATGTGCGAGCCGCGCCGCTCAAGCATGGTCGGGGCCACCAGAACGGCATCGGGGTAAAGCTTGCGGGCCGCGACCATGGCCGCCAGGGCATCGTAGTCCGCCTGGGCGTGGCCGGTGATCACGGTTTTGGGGTGCAAGAGTTCCGGCATGGCCTAAGCCGCTCCCCGCGCCCTGGGGTGCCGTTCCCGGTGCACGGCGGCCAGGCGTTCTTCCTGCACGTGGGTGTAAATTTCCGTGGCTGCAATGTCCAGATGCCCGAGCAGCAGTTGCACCGAACGCAGGTCGGCCCCGCCCTCAAGCAGGTGGGTGGCAAAGGAATGCCGGAAGGTGTGCGGCGAAATGGCCGTATGCACCCCGGCTTCGAGCGCGTAGCGTTTGACCAGTTTCCACACGCCCACGCGCGACAGGCCCCGGCCCGATCGGTTGAGAAAGAGCAGCGGCTCTTTGGGGCCGAACTGCGGCCGCCAGAGGCTCCGGTAATCGCGCAGAAAGCGCGCCGCCTCGGCATGCACCGGCACCAGGCGTTCCCGCGCGCCCTTGCCGAAGACCCGCACCAGGTCGGTTTGCGGGTCGAAGTCCGAGACCTTCAGGCCGCACAGCTCGCTCACCCGCAGGCCGGCGGCGTAGAGCAGCTCAAGCATGGTGCGATCGCGAAAGCCCAGTTTGTCGGACAGATCCGGGGCGGCGAGCAGGGCCTCCATTTCGGACCGGCTCAAAACTTCCGGCAAGGTGCGCAGCAACTTGGGGTTCTGCAGAAAACGGGCCGGGTCGGCGGCAATGGCTCCGCGTTCCAGGGCAAAGGCAAAAAAGCCGCGCAGGGTCGCCAGGCGCCGCGACAGGCTGCGGCCCGACAGGCCGTGTTTGCGGGCATAGACCACGTAAAGAAAAAGCGTGTGGTCGTCAACCTCTTCAGGGCGGGCGGCCCGCTCCTTGAGAAAGGTACAGAAGTCGGCCAGATCCGAAGCATAGGCGCGCAGGGTATTTTCCGCCAGACCCTTTTCCACCAGCAGATGTTCCAGGTGGGCGTCCACCAGGGGGGGCAGGGCCGGAACTCCGGCGGATTCTTTCGTGATCGTGCGTGGTTGCGCCATGTGTTCTCATTACGCGGCTGAAGCGCCAAGGTCAATCTCCGCTCCCCGAGAGCGCACATTGAAGCGGGTTGATCCGGCGCGAGCCTTCGTCGGGCGGATTTATTGCGACGGATCTTGCTTCTGCAACGGAGTGTGTATAAATAATGCTCGATTGCAGTACTTCTCATGCTCTCATTTTGGAGAACCGTATGCCGCGCCGTTTCCCTTGTCTTGGCCTTTCGGTCTTGCTTGCGGGTCTGCTCTGGCTGCTTCCGGCCTGGTGCGCGGCGGCTCCGGTCGAGCCGCCGGCCCTTTGGGGGGTGCTGCCCACGCCCGTTGATGTCGCGCACAACCCCGAGCACGCGGCCATAGCGGCCATGTGGCGTGATTTGCGGGCGCGTGAGGAGAGCGCGCCCGACGGCCTGGGCGAGGAGAGCGGGCAGATGCCCGGCCCCACCCAGAAGCAGTGGGACAACGTCAAGCATCTTTTCCCCAAAATGTCGGCCGAGGAGCAGTTGCGGACGATCAACGGCTTTTTCAACCGCTGGAGCGGGTTGGACGATATGGAGACATACGGGCGCAAGGAGTATTGGGCCGCTACCCGGGAATTTTTGCAACACGGCGGCGGCGATTGCGAGGACTACGCCCTGATCAAATACCGGGCGTTGCGCGACCTCGGGGCCAAGGCCGACGCCCTGTGGCTTGTCTTGGTCACGGATGTGGGCCGGAAAGCCGACCACGCCGTGCTCCTGGCGCAGGTGGGAGAGCGCCGGTTCATCCTCGACAATTTGAGCAGCCCGGCCTATCTGATCATGCCCCCTGATGCCTATAAAAATATGTACGTGCCGCGTTTTGCCCTGAACAACGACGGCATTTGGGTCTATACCCCCCGAGGCAACGGCACGGTCCGGCCCGGTGTGGACAGGTGAATTTCTGCAAAGCTTATTTGCTCCGACATCCGCTTGGGGATCGTTCGGAAGCCGGCCGGCTGTTTTTTCGCTTTTTCGGTTTCGCTCAATCCTTTACAAATACAGGGTGGAATATCCTTGCCCTTGCCGTCGGCCGGGTGTATAGCTGCTCCATGACATTCTAGCGGCGCCGGGATGCACTAGGACGGACGGCAACAGGCGTCGAGTGACATAGGGTGCACTTTTTTTATCCAAAGAGTGCAAACGGTTACATCACTAAACCCTTGGGAGACCAACAATGAAAGTAGGCGTTCTGAAAGAAATCAAGGCCAATGAAAACCGCGTTGCCATTACACCGGCCGGTGTCAAGGCCCTGAGCGAAGCCGGTCACAAAGTCTTCATCGAAGCCGGCGCGGGCGTCGGCAGCATGATTACCGATAAAGAATACACCGCCGCCGGCGCCACCATGGTGAAAAAAGCCGCCGATGTGTGGGGCGACGTCGACATGGTCATGAAGGTGAAAGAGCCGCTGGATTCCGAATACCAGTACTTCCGCAAGGACTTGGTCCTGTTTACCTACCTGCACTTGGCCGCGGAAGAGCACCTGACCAAGGAAATGCTGAAGAAAGAGGTCATCGGCATCGCTTACGAAACCGTGCAACTGCCCAACCGCAGCCTGCCGCTGCTGGCCCCCATGTCTGAAGTGGCCGGTCGCATGGCCACCCAAATGGGCGCCGTGACCCTGACCAAGCCCTTCGGCGGCATGGGCGTGCTCATGGGCGGCGTGCCCGGCGTGCATGCGGCCAAAGTGGTCGTCGTAGGCGGCGGCGTCGTGGGTACCCACTCCGCCAAAATGGCCATCGGCCTGGGCGCTTACGTGACCATCATCGACAACAACCTGGAGCGTCTGCGCTACCTCGACGACATCTTCGGGGCCCGCATCCAGACCATGGCCTCCAACCCCCTGAACATCGCCCACGAGACCGCCAACGCCGATCTGGTGATCGGTTCTGTGCTTATCCCCGGTGCCAAGGCTCCGAAGCTCGTGACCACCGAAATGGTAAAAAATATGAAGCCCGGCAGCGTCATCGTGGACGTGGCCATCGACCAGGGCGGCTCCGTGGAAACGGTGGACCATGCCACCAGTCACGCCGAGCCCACTTTCGTGAAGTACGACGTGGTGCACTACTCCGTGCCGAACATCCCCGGCGCCGTGCCCCGTACCTCCACCTTCGCCCTGACCAACGCCACCCTGCCCTACGCCCTGCAACTGGCCAACAAGGGCTGGAAAACCGCCTGCAAAGACAACAGCGCTCTCACCCTGGGCGTCAACACGGCCAATGGCCTGTGCACCTATCCCGGCGTGGCCGAAGCCTTCAAGCTGAAGCACACCCCGGTCGAGAAGGTGCTTGCCTAAGCATCCTTCATGCTTGACTGAAAGAATGGCGCCCGTTGGTCCTCGGACCAACGGGCGCCTTGGTAATCGGGGCCGGTTTGGTGTGATGCTTCGTCAGGCGTCGTTTTTTTCGATGGGGGCAGGGCGAAAGAGCCCAGCCCCCATCGTAAAAAACTCGCCTTGCTCGTCTGATTACCGGGTGTTCTGCGCCGTCGCTTCTGGGGGAAAGTGGGCAGAAGTGTGGTCGTTGAGTGCACTCCGTCATTCATTAGGCTTCTCAGCCCCGGCAGAAGATTTTTTCCAGCACGTTGCAGGCTTCATAGAGCAGCACGCCGAGCAGGCTCATGGCGATGATCCCGGCGAACATCAGGGGCAGTTCCATGCGGCCCCAGGCGTCGATGATCAGGTAGCCCAGGCCGGAGTCGGTGACAAAGGACTCGGCCAGAAAGAGCACGGCCACGGCCGTGCCGCCGGCGATGCGCAGGGAGGTAAGCGCGGCCGGCAGCGCGGCCGGCACGAGCACGTGGCGCAGCAGCGACAGTTTGCTGCGGCTCAAGCTGCGGAAGGAGTCGATGTAGCGGCGGTCCAGGTTGCGCACGCTGTCGCGTGTGACCACGAGAATCTGATAGCCCACGGTCAGGGCGATGAGCAGCACCTTGGGCATATCGCCCAGGCCGAACAGAACCAGGAACACCGGCAGAAAAAGTACCTTGGGGATGGGGTAGGTGAGAAAGACCAGGGGGGCAACCCAGGCGTCCAGCCGCCGGGCCGCGCCCAGCAGAATGCCCAGGGGGAAGGCCAGGCCGAAGCCCAGCACCAGGGCCGCGAGCACGCGGTGCAGACTGCTTTGGGCGTGGTCCCAGAAGGCGGTGGTGCCCGCCTCGCGCAACAGCGCGGCAAAGGCAGCGCCGGGCAGGGGCAGAACGCCTGGCCCGAGGCACAGGGCGCCGCCCTGCCAGGTCAGTAAGAGGATCAGGCAGGCCGTGCCATAGCGTGCCAAGCGGTTCAGCATGGGCTGTTCTCCTCAAAAGCCGGGGCCGAGGCCTGCAGAGCGGCGCGCACCTCGCGGCTCAGGCGGAAAAATTCGTCGCTTGAGCGATAGTCCGGGGTGCCGCAGCCGGGGTTGTCGAAGGCTGCGGTAATGTGGGTGGGGCTGCCCCCGAGCACCAGGATATTCCGGCCGAGAAACACGGCCTCCTCAATGCTGTGGGTGGCCAGCACCGTGGTGAAACGCCGGTGCCGGCGCAAGGCGGGCAGCAGGTTTTGCAGGTGCTCGCGGGTGATGGCGTCCAGGGAGGAGAACGGCTCGTCCAGCAGCAGCACGTCCGGGTCGGTGATCAGGGCCCGGCCGATGGCTACGCGCTGTTTTTGCCCTCCCGAGAGCCTGGAAGGATAAGAGCGCTCCAGGCCGTTCAGGCCCAATTCGGCCAGCATGCGGGCCACGGCCTCGCGCCGGACGGGGCGGGCAACGCCGCGCAGCCGCAGGGGCAGGCCGACGTTTTCGGCCACGTTTTTCCAGGGGAAGAGCCCGTAGTTTTGCAGCACGTAAGAAAAGCCGGCGGCTGCCGAGACCGCGGCCTCGCCGCTGTAAAGACGGTCCAGGCCGGCCAGGATATGCAGCAGGGTGCTTTTGCCGCAGCCGGAATGTCCCAACAGGCACAGACTGCCGCCCTCGGGCACGGTGAAGCTGAGGTCTGCGAAAATTTCACGGGAGCCGTAGCGCTTGCCCAGCCCATGTACCTGGATCATCGGCCGGCCGGCCCCGTCTGTCCTTGCCTCTGCCCCTGGAAGACAACGCTTTCATAGGTCGGGGCCTCGATCCGGCCGTCCTTGCCCTTGGGCAGCATGCCGAGCCGGCCGAGCCAGGCGACGTAGCTTTCGTAATCCGCCCGATCGGGCAGGCCGTAGGGCACTTTTTCGGGGTCGAAGTAGGGCACAGTGAAGGTTCGGGCCAGGGATTCCGGAATCAGCTTGAGGCGCAGCAGCGCTTCGCGCGCCTTGGCCTGATCGCCGTTGACCTCGGCCGCGGCCCGGGCAAAGGCTTTCTGGAAGGCGGCCACGGTTGCCGGGTCTGCCTTGGCCCGGGAAAAGGCGATGATTGCCATGGGCATGTCGAATTGGCGGTCGTCCAGCAGCACTTCGCCGCCGGCCGTTTCAACCACGCTCAGCAGGGGTTCGGGCAGCAGGGCGGCATCCACCTGCCCGGCCAGGAGCATCTGCACCCGCGCCGGGATTTTGCGGATGTCCCGCTCGGTGACGTCCCGGGTTTGCAGGCCGCCGGTTTTGAGGAAAGGGTCCAGGAGATAGTCGATGATCGTGCCCCGGGACATGGCGACGCTCTTGCCGCGCAGATCCTCCACAGATTCGGCCTTGAGGGCCGGGGAGGTCACCAGGCCGAACATGCGCGAATGCCGGTTGGTAAAGTAGGTGGTGGCCACGATGAGGTAATCCAGTCCGGCCGAGCGTTGCAGGATGGGGCCGGAAATTTCGCCCAGATAGGCGTCCAGGGTGCCGGCCTGGACGGCGGCGTCTTTTTCCAGGGCGCTCTGAAAGGTGGCGATCTCCACATCCAGCCCGGCATCGCGGAAAAAGCCCTCTTCTTTGGCCACGTGCAGAAGCAGCGAGTCCACCACCGGCAGGGTGCCGATGCGCAGGCTTTGGGCCGCTTGGGCGATGGACGGCAACAGGAGCGCGAGCAGAGCGGCGAAGAGGATTCTTTTCATGAACTCATCCGGAGTTGGAAGGTATGCTCTCCCCGTCGCCATTCCGGTCGGGGATATGAAGGAGGGGGAGGAACCACGGAGGATGCAATCCCCGGCGGTTCCTCCCCTTGGCAACGCCATTTTTTTTTAGAACGGTACGTCGTCCATGCCGCCGGCTTCGGAGGGGAAGGCCGGCCCGAGGTCGTCGCTCGGTTGTTGTTGCTGTTGCTGCGGCTTGCGCGACTGGGCCTGGCGCTCGTAACCGCCGCCCTGGCCGCCCCCCTGGCGCTCATAGCCGCCGCTCTGGGCTGCGGGGGCATCGCCGTCGCGGGCGCCTTTGCGGTCCAGAAACTGGACGCGCTGGGCCTTGATCTCGGTGGTATAGCGGTCTTTGCCTTCCTGGTCCTGCCATTTGCGGGTCTGCAGGCTGCCTTCGACAAAGACCAGGCTGCCCTTGGCAAGGTAGTTGGCGCAGTTTTCGGCCGCCCGCTGGAAAACCACCACAGAGTGCCACTCGGTGCGTTCCACCTTGTTGCCGTCGCGGTCCATGTAGGATTCGTCCGTGGCGATGCGCAGGTTGGCTATGGGCATGCCGGAGGAGGCGTACTTGAGTTCCGGGTCGCGGCCAAGCCGGCCGATGATCATGACTTTGTTCAGCATTAGGGGCCTCCTCGCGCGGAAGCTGGGGGTTGGAGCAATTTCACGGTGAAAGTGCTTGGCGGGGGTTGCCGGCGGTCCGGGGCAATCCCAAAATGGAATTGTTTCAGGGCAGGCTTTTTTCCGCCTCGTCCAGGGCGTCTTCGATTTCGTCGGTCAGGGCGTGGGCTTTTTTCACATCCCGGTCGCCCAAGGCATCATCCATCATTTGCCGCAATCGGGCAAGCTTGGGTAGAAAAGGGGCCAGGGCCTCGGCGGCCGGGCCCTTGGGCAGAAAGGCGCCGTTGTCGGCCAGCTCGCGGAGCAGTTCCACGACCCCAAAAGGCCCGGTGTCCTTGGGCAGAACCGGAAAGGGATTGTCGGGCCGGACCAGGGCGCAAAGACGCGGCCAGTCCTTGAACACGGCGTCTTCGTTGTAGGTGGCCGTGCTCACCCTGATGAACAGATTGCGGCCCATGCTATTCGCGCTCCTTCCACTCGGTCTGCACCCGGGCGATGACCTCTTCAACCTGATCGACCAGATCCGGCGGGCAGACGCCGATCAGCGGTTTGTCCGCCTCAATGTTCTGGTTGTGGGTGAAATAGGTGGCGTAGATGACCCCTTCCGGACCCTTGTAGCGCAGGGGCGCCTCACGCTTCATCCGGGACATGATGAAAATTTCTTCGCCGTCGTGCACGGTCACGGCCTTGGGGCCGGAAACCTTGATCTTGATGTCCACGGCCGGGACGAAATAGTACTTGGCTCGTTCCGGGGCCAGAAACAGGTGCAGGGCCTTCTTCAGGATGATCTGGGTGACCTCCTCGCGGGAGAGAAAGTGGCGCAGGTGCACCAGTTCGGTGCCCGCCTGGACGAAGGAACCGTGCAGATCGCGGGCCACCGCCACCACTTCGCCCCGCTCGGGGCAATGGAGAGGTTGTTGGTTGCGTTCGCGTTCGATGCTCGCCAACAGGGTACCGGGGCGCTCTTTCCAGGTGCCGGTGGGGCCGAGCACGGCTTGGCCAGGGGCGAGGTCTTCGGGAAAGGCTACCACGCCGGTGTGCGGGGCGCGTACGACCATTTCCTCGTAGGGAGAGGCTTTTATTTCTTCAAGCAGGGCGCTGATGTCAATCATTGGCTGTCCTTGGCATGTTCTTGACGGGCTGTCCGGGCCCCCAAGAATTACCGATAATACAAGTTCCGGCCGCCCATGGTCAGGAGGGCCTGGTGCAGGTTGAAGCGCACCTCGCGCCGGTCCCAGATGCCCTGGATGTGCCCGCGGGCCAGGGCCTTGTAGACGTTGTGATAGTGCGGCGGCACTTCCATGCCGGTGGTTTCGGTGATCACCCCGGGGCCGGCAAAGCCGACGTTGGCCGAGCGGATGCCGAACTGGTAGGGCGAGCAGCCCAGGAAGCTGGCCACCGGGCCGGCGTAGGAGTTGGTGTCGTACATGACCAGGTAGAGGCCCCCGGCGTCGATGTAGCGGCGCACGGCCATGGTGCAGCGGGGCATCTGGATGACCCCGTTGGTGCCTTCCTGGATGCGGATGCCGGCCGTGCCGTGCACATAGGCCAGGAAGGGGAAACGCTTGCGCCGGGCGCGCTCGGCCGCGCGGATGAATTTTTCGCCCTCGGCCGCGCCCACGGTGCCGCCTCGGAAGGAGGCCATGAGCATGGCCACGACCAGCTTGGTTTCGTTGATGGAAGCCTCAAAGACCATGCAGCCGCTCTTGCGCCCGGTCTTTTCTTTGGCTTCCTTGAGCTTGGGCTCAAAGCTCTTCATTTCCAAGGGGTTGGTCGATTCCACGTCGGCCGCGAACTCGTGGATGGAGCCCTGGTCAAAGACGTTGTGCAGATACCACTGGTATTCCATGGGGAAGTGGTGCCCGCAGTTGGTGCAGACCCCGGCGAATTCGCCGTAGAGGTCCGGAGCCCAGAGATCCAGGCAGCCGTGAGAGGAGCTGTTGGGACAGGTGATAGCCCGGTCTTCCTTGGCCTTGGCGCTCACATAGACCCAGTTGCCGCCGCGCTGCTCCTGGTTGTCGTCCCACTCGGAAAGCTCGGTGAGCTTGCGGGCGGTCTCGGCGCTGACCTGGGGCGTGCCGCCGGCCAGGCGCATATAGAGTGATTTGAAGGGCGCGGTCACTCGGTCGACAAAGAATTGCCACTCGGACTTGACCTCATCCATGAATTCCGTGACCTGCCGGCGGTGGCGCTTGAGCATGTCGTACTTCAGGTGCGAATAGACGCTCCACCAGAGTTCATGCCACAGGCCGCGAGCCCGGCGGGAAAAAGGGGTCTTGTCCAGGTAGGCCCACTGGGAAAGCCGGCGGTATTTGCGGTGCCGCTTGTTGACCAGCCGGACCCCGGCGGCCTGAGACAGGCTCCAGCGTACGTAGGCCTTTTCAAAATCCAGACCCTTTTGGGCGCGCTTTCTGCGGCTGCGCAGGGCCAGGGCCCGGAAGGGGGCGAAACCGCGCACGCCCAGGGTGACCTCGTCTGTGGCCCGGAGGATCTCCTGGCGCAGGCTGCGGAAAAAGTCGTAATGGAACGAGCGGGCGCCCAGGGACGGTTCCTGGATAATCCGATCGATATAGCCCATGCGCAGGTTGTCCTGGGCGGTGATGCACATGTTTTTGGCGCAGCCCTCGATCAGTTCGGGCGTGGCCCGTTCGCCCCGGCGCAGCCGGCCTTCGATGGCCGCGGCGCCCTCGGGCGAAATGACCGAGTAATAGCCGTGGGACATCATCAGGCGCCGGTCGGCCAGGCCGACGGCCTCGGCCCCGCCCGAGCCGCCTTCGGAAAAGACCGCCACCACCGGCACTTTCAGGGAAGACATGCCGTAGAGGTTCGAGGCGATCTGCTGGGCCGCGCCCGGGGTGTCTTCGATGGGAAAGGAACCCGGCGTGAACACGTAGGTGTGCACCGGAATGTTCTCGGTTTCGGCGACCTTCATGTAGTGCAGCGCTTTGGCGTTGCCCCAGGGCTTGACCGAACCGCCGTTGCGGAATTCCTCGCCGTGGCCCTTTTCCTGGCCGATGACCATGACCGACTGGTTGATGATTTTCTTGCCCTGGCGGCGCGAGATATAGGCCCGGGCGATGACCATGGCCGGGTCGATGGAATGTTCGTCTTTGCTGCCGATTTCCGTATAGTTGTCGTAGACATTTTCCAGGATGTCGCGCAGGCAGATGCGCTGCGGGTGGCGCACCACGCGCACCTTGTCCATGGGCGTGAGCTCGGCTTCGAGCTTCTTTTCCACAAAGGCGAAGAGATCTTCGAGGGTCAGCACGGCGGCGCGGCGCTCGGCCTGCGACAGCTTGCGCTCGCGGTGGTGGTAGTCTTCCAGTTTGGTTTCCAGCAGCCGGATGTTTTCGTTAGGCCGGTCGCCGAAAATGTCCTGGATATAGGAAAGCCTCTCGATGAGGTGCTGTACTTTCTTTTCAGTTTCCATCATGTCGCCCGGTTGGGGGTGCTAAAAAAGAAGGATCTGCGCGGTTTTTTCCCGCAGGAAGGCCACGTTGGACTGCAGGGGCTCGCCCGAGGAATTGGCGCCGTCCAGGGACAGCTCTTCGAGAAACTCCAGACCGCGCCGACGCGTTTCGGACAGATCTTTGCCCCAGACAATGCCGAGCGCCAGGTTGGGGTCGAATTCCGTGGGGATGTCGTAGGGCACGTCCGTGGGCACGTGGGTGTGCATGGAGAGCCAGTCGTGGGGCTTCCAGCCGAAGGAGGAAATCTTGCCCACCCAAGGGGTGAAGCGGTTTTCCGGAGCCTCGGCGATGATCCGGTACTCGATGCCCACGCCCTCAAAGGTGATGTCTTTCTGTTCATAGCCCAGGGGTTCGCCCAGGCCGGTGCGGATCTGCTCGGCGATGATGTCCACCCCGCTCTGACCTTTGACTCTGGCAATGGCGGCCGAAACCCCGTTTTCCACCTGAATGCGGGTGTTGACCTCCATCAGGTAGGGGTTGCCTTCGCGGGTGACGATCCATTCCCAGGTGCCCACGCTGTCGTATTTGACCTCGCGGGCCATGGCCAGAGAGTGGTTGGTGATGTCGCGCAAGACCTTGTCGGCGTCGAATTTGTAGGAAATCGACGAGGGGTCGAAGCCCGGGGCCACTTCAACCCGCTTTTGAAGCCCGGTGCTCTGGATGGAGCAGTTGCGGGTGCCGAAGTGGACAACCTCTTTGCAACCCCGGTCGGCCAGGATCTGCACTTCCAGGTGGTTGAAGTCGCGGATGCGCTGCTCGATGAGCACGCCCTCGTCCTTGAACTGGCGGGCCGCGTAGTTGCGGATGCGTCGATAGACCGAGCGGAACAGGTCGATGTCGTGGACCTCTTCAATGCCCATGCCGCCGCCGCCGGCCGAAGCCTTGACCAGCACCAGCGGCCTTTCGATGCCCTGCTGGAGTTGGAAGTCGTAGAGGCTGCGGGCGACCCTTTCCGCTTCCATCTCGTCATAGATGGGCCGGTCCGAGCCCGGCACCGTGGGTACGCCCAGGCTGCGGGCCAAGCGTTTGGTGTTGATTTTGTCGCCGAGTTCGCGGATAACCGTCCAGGACGGGCCGAGAAAGATCATCTTGTTGGTGCGCCGGGTGACCCGGCGGGCGAAGCGGTAGTCTTCGGCGAAAAAGCCGTAGCCCGGGTGCACGGCGGTGGCCCCCGCATCGTCGGCCACCGCCAGCAGTTCGTTGGCGTCGTGGTACGATGCGGTACGGTACAGGCTTTTTTCGCCGCCCAGTTCGTGGGCCAGGCGCGCGTGGCCGGAGGCCGCGTCTTCGGCCGTATGCACGCAGACGAAATCCAGGCCGAGCTTGCGGCAGGCCTGGACGATGCGCACGGCAATTTCGCCCCGGTTGGCGACAAGTACTTTGTGTTTCGGGGTGCTCAACGGTATTTCCCTGTTGCGTCAAAGGCTTGGGTTGGAGTATGGCCGTAGCGCAGTATCGCCCCGGCCGCAAAGACAGGAAAGACACTTTATGCAAAACCAGGAAAAAGTCCAGAACTGCGCCGTTGCAGTGAAAAGCCTTCTGCCCGGCGGGTTTTCGCCGAAAATCGGTCTGGTGCTCGGCACCGGTATGGGCGCTCTGGCCGAAAGTATGACCGAGGCAAATATGATTCCCTATAATCGTTTGCCCGATTTTCCCCCTTCCACGGTGGCTTCCCACGCCGGACGCTTTCGGGCCGGCCTGCTGGCCGGCCTGCCCGTGCTCGCCCAGGAGGGGCGTTGTCATCTCTACGAAGGCCGCAGACCCGAAGAAGTGGTCATGGGCGTGCGGATCATGGCCCTGCTGGGCGTCGAGATTCTCATTCTGACCAACGCGGCCGGTTCCCTGAACCCGCGCTTTCCGGCCGGCGGCCTGATGCTTATCGAGGACCAGATCAATTTTTCCGGCCACAGCGCCCTGACCGGCCCCAATGTCGAGGCCTGGGGGCCGCGCTTCCCCGATGTTTCCAGCCTCTACGATTCCGCTCTCGGCGCCTGTTTGGAACGCACCGCCCTGGCCCTCGGCCTGCGCCTGGAAAAGGGCGTATACCTCTGCACCCACGGGCCGCAGTTTGAAACCCGGGCCGAGACCCGGGCCTTCCGCCTGCTCGGGGCCGACGCCGTGGGCATGTCCACGGCCCTCGAAGCATTGGCAGCCAATCACATGGGTCTGCGCGTGGTCGGCATTTCTTGCCTCTCCAACCAGAACCTGCCCGACTGCATGGCCGCCACTTCCATGGATGAAGTCATCGCCGTGGCCGGCCGGGCCGCCCAAAATCTTAGCCGACTGATTACCTCGGCTCTCCCGGACCTGTCCAAAGCCTGACGCTGTTTGCAGGCAGTCCCTAAAAAAGCCGAATCCTCCTTTTTAGAGCATTTCACATTTGAGATGCTGCAAGGATTTGTCGGCAAATCCTTGCAGCCAAATAGACGTAGGCGGGCTTTGCCCGCCGTTAAGCGACTATTTGAAGCGTAAACTGCTCTAGAGAAAGGGGGATTCGGCTTTTTGGGGGATTATCCAAGGCCGGAGCAGATGACATTGAAAATGTTCATCTGCTCCGGCGGACGCGCAAGCGGATGCCCGCTTGCGGGCTCGTTTAAAAGTCCGTCGGCAATATGGTTTCATAGACTATTTCAACGTGAAATTGCTCTAAGGGATCATCTGAGATTCAGGATACCTGATTGAGGTAGAAGGACTTCTTTCGTTGGTCCCGTTCGTAGCGGTCCCCGGCCAGGTAGTTGCTTTGTTTTTTGTTCGAGGCCATGTCGGCGCGCAGCTGTTCCTGCACGGCCCGGGCCTTGGTCTCCAGACGGGTCTGGCGCTCGCAAATTTCCGACAGCTGCCGGCGCAGCAGCGATTCGTCATAGCCCGCGCGCAGTTCCCAGGCCATGGCCAGCACCGCGGCGCGGCGCTCCGAAGCAACGTCCAGGCCCTCGCCGTCTTCCGTGTCCAGGGCGGCCTCTTCCCGGTCCATGAGGCTGTTGACCTCTTGAATACGCGCGGCGCAGGGGTGCATGTTACGCCGCCTCTGCTTCGGCAACGCTGCGGCGCAGGTTTTCGATGACGTCACGCCAGCCTTCGCAGGCGGGCAGGTATTCAAATTCCATCAGATCCGCCACCAGCATCCAGTCTTCGTTGGCCATGGCTTCGGTCATTTCGCCCAGCAGGCCGCCCAGGGTATCGCCCAGGGCGTCCAGGTCGCCGTTTTTACCGCCAAAGGCGTTGCGCAGCACCTGCACCGTGGTCAGGAAGTCGCGGCTTACGGCCACAATGTCCTGCAACATTTCCAGAGCTTCGGCCAGTTCCGCCCGGCGCAACAGGTCGGCCACGCGCCGGCCGCCGCCGGCGATGATGTCGATGACCTTGGGCAGCTCGATCACCACTTCGGCGGCCATATGCTCCATGGAAATCGTGCGGATCTCCAGGCGGCTCACGTCGGTCGTTTCAATGTCCTCGGCCTGGTGCGGGTACAACTCGGAAAACGCCTCGTCGTTCACCAGCACGTCCGTGACAATGCGGTTGCCCAGATCCTCTTCCTCCACCATTTTGGTGAGCACCTCTTCCAGGTTCGCGTAATTGGAAAGCGAAAGGCTGCTCTCTCTGCCGTCAATCACGATCATGTCCATAACTCCTTCACCCCCCGCGGGGTATTTTTTGCATTCTGCCGAATTCAATGCAAAATACGGGCCAGGGGCGACCAGGGGGACTCGGTCCCCCGGCGGAGGGGCTTGGGGATGCCGCTCGCGGCAAAGTGGGCTCTACTTATTCTCACCCCGAAGCATGGCTACGGTGCGACTTTGGCGCCACTGTTTTGAGCCTCCCCAATGTCACAAACACTCTGGTGCAGGGCCTTGAGCAGGGCGTGGAAGTTTTTCAGGGGAGTGGGCAGGTCCAGAGGGTTGCGGGCGTCGCCGTATTGGAGAAAGAGCAGTTTGAGGGCGGCCAGGGGCGGCTGTTCTTCGAGGGGCCGCTGCATGTGGCGCAGGGTTTTGAGCAGCTTGTCGCGCACGGCCGGCAGGGGCCGCAGGCGCAGCAATTCGGCCTGGCCGGCCAGAAGTTCCGAAAGCATGGCGGCTTTGCCCAGGGTGGGGCAGAACAGGGCGCGGCCGGTCTTGGAAAAGGGCATGGCTGCGACCTGGGGGGCAAAGGGACGATCCGGCTCCTCGTCAAGGAATTGGCGGAGGAGCCGGCGCTGCAGACCGAGCCAGAGGGTGCGATCATCGTTTTCGTGGCCGGAAAGGGAGCGCAGATCCATGAAGCCGTGGTCGTCAAAGACCGAAAGCCAGGCCCGCGTCCCAGGGGCCGGTCCTGTTTTCCAGGCGCCGGTGCGCAGATAGGCGTCGGCCTGGGCAAACAGAACCTCCACCGAGATGGCTTGGCGGCACTGCAGATTGTGCGGGCAGGGCCGGCCGAAGGGACAGGGGTGACAGGGCAGATCCGGCTCAAGGGTGCAGGCGCCGGCCCGGTAGGGACCGGTGTCGAATGGCTGGGCCGTGGCCAGATAAACCCCGAGCACGGGCAGGCCCAGACCGGCGGCCAGGTGCAGGGTGCCGGTGTCGTTGCTGACCAGAAGCCGCAGGTTCGGCAGGCAGGCGGCCAAGCCGGCGAGATCCGTACGGCCACACAGGGAGATGAAGGGATGCCGGGCTTTCTCCCGGTAACGAACCGCCAAGCCGATCTCGTTTTTGTCGCCCAAGAGCACCGGGCAGAGCCGGTGCTCGGCCCAGAGCCGGTCGCCCAGGTCGGCAAAGGTTGCGCCGGGCAGGCGGCGCTCGTCGCGGCTGGCCCCGAGTTGGAAGCCGACAAAGCCGCTGCAGCCGGCCGGGGCTTCGGCCTGCAGCAGGGCAAAAATTTCCTCACGGGCCGGGGGAGGGGGCGGGGCAAGGGCGGCCGAGCCGGGAGCGTGCAGAGCCCGGGCCTGGTCCGGGTTTTGGCCCATGCGCCGGAACAGGTCCACGAGATTGAAGGGGCTGCTGCCGCGCTCGGCGGTCGAGCCCAGGGTGAAGGCCGACCAGGGGTTGCTGTTGCGGGCAAAGCCCTCTTCATCCAGATCGAAGCCGACGACCGGACGGTCTTCGGCCAGAAGCCGGCAAAGCAGCCGGGCGGACAGGGTGGCCGTGAGGTTGCGCACGTCGTCGTAAGGGAAAACGCGCTGCAGGTCTTGGCTCCAGACGCCAAGGGCGGCAAGGCCGGCGGGCCATTGCCGGGGCAAGCCTGCAGGGTCGCCGGCCAGAGGGCGGAGCAGGCTTGCTCCGGGCAGAGGAGCGATGTGGGTCACGTCCGGCAGCAGTCGGGCGGCCTGGGCGAAATTTTCCAGGCAGACCAACCCCACCCGGTGCCCGGCCGCGGCCAGATCGTGGATCAGGGCGCGGCTTTGCAGCAGGTCGCCGAAGCGGGTCAGGTTGATCAGCAGAATGTTCACGGCTGCGTTTTTGCTTCGGCCGAGCCGCCGGTTTTCTCAAGCTCTTGCAAGACCAACTCAAGATAGCGGGGCAGAACGGCCTCCACCGTGGCGGTCACCTCCGTGCCCATGGTTTTCCAATCTTCGGGCTCCACACCCATAACCACGGCCTTGGGCCGGTTCCCGACCATCTCGCAACTGACCAGAACGTCCACCAGGTCCACCTGGTGCTGCGAATCGTGAAAGCCCAGGCTTTTGCGCAGGCCTTCGTCCTCCAGGCGGTAGATTGATCCGGGTTTTTGTCCGCCGAGTACGGCGTCCATAATGATCAGCCGGTCGCAGTCCATGATCGGGGCCATGAGCAGCTTGCCCATGGTGCCGCCGTCCATAAGCTCGACGTTGTCGGAAAAGATCCAGCCCTGTTCGAGCCGGCGCATGGCATGCACGCCCAGGCCTTCGTCCGTGTACAGAATGTTGCCGACGCCGAGCAGGAGAATGCGGGGTTTGTCCATGGGTTCCTCTGAGGTCCGGGTGATGATGACGCGTGGAACTTTCACATGAAGCTTGTCCGTGGTCAAGTTTCGCCCAAACCGAACACGTACCCAAGCTCTTGGCGTACCCTGTTTTTTCCTGTAAGAATCCACCTTCTTGAGCTGTTTTGCTATGAAAGGGCGGAAATGCTCTTGAATGCACCCCCAAGCCGTGAGGAACCCATGAAAATCGCCGTGACCACCTCGACCTTCGCCCAGTATAGCCAAGAACCGTTGGACCTGCTCCGCGCCGCCGGGCATGAGGCCGTGTTCAACCCCCACGGTCGAGCCCTGACCGAAGAAGAGGCCGCGGAACTGTTGCGCGGCTGCGCAGGGGTTGTGGCCGGCACCGAGCCGTTGACGGCCAAGGTCATGGAAGCCTTGCCGGACTTGCGGGTCATTTCCCGTTGCGGCACCGGCATGGACAGCGTGGACCTCGCGGCGGCCCAGGCGCGCGGCATTGCCGTGCGCAACACCCCGGACGCTCCCACACGGGCCGTGGTGGAACTGACCGTGGGTTTTGCCCTGGATTTGGTGCGCGGCATCTCGCGCATGGACCGCGAACTGCGGGCCGGCACCTGGAAAAAGCGCATGGGCAATCTGATTTACGGCAAGAGCGTGGGCATTGTGGGCTACGGCCGCATCGGCCGGGCCGTGGGCGCGGCTTTCTCCGGCCTGGGCTGCCAGGTCCTTTTTTACGATCCCTTTGTGCAAGAGGCCCCGGTCGGTGTCGAGCGCCTGGAATTGGCCACTCTGCTGGAGCGGGCCGACATTGTTGTCCTGCACTGCGCCAAGCCCAAGGACGGGGCCACCGTGATTGACGCCGCCGGCCTGGAGCGGATGCGGCCCGGTGCCTTTGTGATCAACGCCGCCCGGGGCGGGCTGGTGGACGAGGAGGCTCTGTATCGGCAATTGGCGGCCGGCAGGCTCGGTGGTGCGGCCCTGGACGTCTTCGGCCGCGAACCTTACGACGGACCGCTGAAAGACCTGCCCAACACGCTGCTCACCCCGCACGTGGGGTCTTACGCCCTGGAGGCCCGCGTGACCATGGAGGTGGAAGCGGTGAAAAACCTTCTGGAAGCCCTGGGGTGAAAGCAGGCCCCGGGGTGTTCCCGGTACTATTCAACAAATAGAGTGTGTGACTGTTTACCCCCCCCCCGAACCGGCCGGATCGGGGGGGGCAGGGAGGCGAGAGCGATTTAGATGAGCTTGAGGTTTTTCAGGGCCAGCTTCAAGGTCTCCTCGCTCTTGGCCTGCAGGGGCACCAGGGGCAGGCGCACGTCGGCGGCCATTTTGCCCATCAGGGACACGGCGGTCTTCACCGGCACCGGGTTGGTTTCCACAAAGCAGGCCCGGCAAAGCTCCGCGACCTTGAAGTGGATTTTCCGGGCCGCGGCCATATCGCCCTTGAGCATGGCCGCGCAGAGGTCATGGTAGTTTTTGGGCACGATATTCGAGGCCACCGAGATGACCCCCGAACCGCCTAGGGCCATGGTCGGCAGCAGGGTGAAGTCGTCGCCCGAGAGCAGGCTGAATTTGTCGTCCACCAACTCGAAGATGTCGGAAATCTGGGTCAGGTTGCCGGTGGCCTCTTTGCAGCCCACGACTTCGGGAATTTCCTTGTACAGCCGGCCCATGGTCGCGGGCAGCACGTTCAGGCCGGTGCGGCCGGGCACGTTGTAGACGATCATCGGGATGGAGACCTCTTTGGCAATGGCCTTGAAGTGGGCGATGATCCCTTCCTGGGTGGGCTTGTTGTAGTAAGGAGTGATGTGCAACACGGCGTCGGCGCCGGCGCTCTTGGCGAATCTCGTCAGGGAAATGGCCTCAATGGTGTTGTTGGAGCCGGCGCCGGCAATGACCGGCACGCGTTTTTTGGCCTGGTCGATGCAAATGCGGATGACTTTTTCGTGCTCCTCGTGGGAAAGGGTGGCGGATTCGCCCGTGGTGCCGCAAGGCACCAGGCCGTCGATCCCTTCCTGGATCTGCCACTCGATAAATTCCCGGTATTTCTCCTCATCCACGGTGCCGTTCTTGAACGGCGTCACCAGTGCCGAAAACGCGCCTTGCAGCATGACTCTCCTCCGGGGCTTTTTCGCGGCGGCAAAAACGTGCCCATGCCGCGTGTCCGGAGGGGATTCTTCCATGATGAGGTCCCACAGTCAACGAAGAAAATAATATGACGGCAGTGAGGATGTTTGTGCCTGATGCTTCGTCGGACATTGTTTTTCCCTTCGGGTAGGGCCGAAGAGCCCAACCCCATCGTAAAAAACCCGCCTTCCCCGCCCGGCGCAAAAATCTCCCCACTGCCGTACCGGCAACTTCCCAGGGGGTGTGGTCATGCGGAGGATTTTTGTTCTTTGCCAAGGAAAACAGCTTTTTCACGAGGGGAGTGTACTCTTGCGGTACTCGATCCGAGGGAAAAAGCCGTTTGACGCAGCCCGAGGGCAAAAAGATCCGTGTGACCACACCCCTAAGTCAGCCTTCGGCGGCGCAGCAGCTCAGCATAGATGCTTTCGACCAGATTCAGGCGGCAGTCGGGGACGTAGGTTTGGCCGGCAGGTCCGGCCGCGGTGTACAGGCGGGCGAGCA
Source organism: Desulfovibrio sp. (assembly GCA_031553235.1). Lineage (GTDB taxonomy): Bacteria > Desulfobacterota > Desulfovibrionia > Desulfovibrionales > Desulfovibrionaceae > Frigididesulfovibrio. Next base: position 4,868 of record JAVBLS010000068.1, on the reverse strand, counting down.
GGGTGGGGGCGTCGTTGAGCCGGCGCAGGGCATCGGCCAGGGCGTTCACGTCGCCGGGCGGCACGATCAGGCCGCAGGTTTCGAGAATTTCCGGCACGGCGCCCACGGCCGAGCCGATGCCCGGCAGGCCGAAGCGCACGGCTTCGAGCAGGGTGTTGGGCATGGATTCGGACAGAGAAGGCAGGATAAAAACATCCATGGCGGCCAGGCGGTCGGCCACGGCCTCGGTGGGGCCTTCCAGGCGGACCTTGTCGCCCAGGCCCAGTTCCTGGTGCAGGTCAAAGGGCGCGCGGTAGCCCAGGCCGGAGATCAGCAGCTTCGGCCCGTCCGGCCCGTTGCCGAAGGCCTTGGCAAAGGCCCGGAGCAGTACTTCCGCGCCTTTGTTGGGGTTGTCGCCGGCCACGCAGCCGAAGACCAGATCTGAAGGGGAAAAGCCGAAGGAGGCCCGGGCCTCGGCCGGGGAGAGCGCGGGGGTGATGCGCTCGTCGGGCACGCTGTTGGGCACCACGAAAAGGCGCTCGCGGCTCACCCCCCAGGAGCGGAGGACCGAGGCGCAGGCCCTGGAGTTGGCCAGAAAGCCGTCGATGCCCGGCGACCAGTAGGGCAGAGGGTTCTTGGGCCGGTAGAGCACGCCCCGGTGCGCGGCCACGGCTGCCCGTTTGTGACGGAACAGGCCCCACCAGGCTGCGAATTTCACACCAAAGTTATGAAAGGCGTGCAGCACGCAGGGGGCGCCGGAGGCGGGCAGTTCGGCGTCCAGGCAGGCGCCCCAGGCGCCGGGGCGCAGGTCGCGCCAAAAGGTCGCCTCGGGGTCCAGAGGGCGTAACTGCGAGTCGGGCACAGTGAAAAAACGGACCTCATGGCCCCGCCCGGCCAGCCCCTGGGCCAGGTACAGGGCCTGGCGCGAGCCGCCGCTCTTGTTGCCGGAGGAAGTGAGCAGGAGAATGCGCAACGGATGCTTTACGCCTTGACGGCAAGATTTGGGAAGTGCGGAAAAAAGTCGAGTATCATTCCATCTGTGAGGAATTTGTCTGTATAACCTGTATCATGCCGGAGAGCAAGTTTTTTCGCCGCATTGACGGAAACGCCGGCAGCAAGTAAATTTCGGCAGATTTGGACAACGGCGTAAGGCCGTTTGTCCGTCCACCCCATCCGACCAGAGTCAGGAGACAGTGCAATGGCGAAATCCCAGCAGGAGAAGCCTACGAAAACTTCCAAAGCGGCTCCGGCCGGCGGAGCAGATCCGCGCGGCAACTACATTCTTACGGGCGCGGATATCGTGGCCATGGGGGAAGAGGCCGAGCTTCTGGTGGGCGGTAAAAACTACAACACGGCCATCATCAGCCAGGTGCAGGGCATCAGGGCGCCGCAGTTTCGGGCAGTTTCGGCCATGGCCTTTCACAAGCTTCTGGACGAGACCCGGATCAACGCGCCCCTGACCCGCACGGTGGTGGATCGGGAATACAAACGCATTGACTGGAACGACCCGGAAATCAGCGGCGACCCCGAATTTCTGCAAAAATTCGTGCGCAACCTCGGTAGGACCGTGCGCAGCGAGAGCAAGGGCAAGTCCGGCGAGACCGGGCAGGTCAAGCTGCGTTCCTTCGTCAATACCGTGGTGGAAGGCTTCGCCACGTCGCCTGAAGGCATCGACCAGTTGCGCAAACGCTCGGTGCTGGTGCAGGCGGCCATTCTTTCCGTCGAACTGCCCAAGGACGTTGAGGACGCGGTCAAGTCGGGCTACGCCGACATCTGCGCCGAGGCCGGGGGCGAAGAGGTGCCCGTGGCCGTGCGCTCATCGGCCGCCGGCGAAGACTCGCGCAAAAAAGCCTTTGCCGGTCTGCAGGACACCTACCTGAACATGAGCGGTAAGGATCGGGTGGCCCAGGCCTACCATTGGGACTGCGCCTCGGCCTACAACCTGCGCTCCATGACCTACCGCCGCGAGGCCATTCTCGATGCCATCGCCCTGGCCGAGGAAAGCGGCGACGAGAGCATTGCCGAACAGGCCAAGAAAGAATGGGCCATTGAGCACACCTCTTTGTCGGTCTGCATCATGCGTATGATTAACCCGCTTATTTCCGGCACGGCCTTTGCCGCCGACACGGCCACGGGCTGTCGGGGCACCTCGCGCAACGACCTGGTCTCCATCGACGCCTCTTACGGCTTGGGCGAGGCCGTGGTCGGCGGCATGGTCACCCCGGACAAATACTACGTGTTTTCGCGCGACGACGGCCACGAAGTGGTCATCCGCCAGATGGGCTGCAAAGACATCAAAATCGTCTACGACGAAGGCGGCGGCACCAAAAAAGTGCCCGTGGGCGAGGTGGAGGCCCTGCGCTGGGCTCTGTCCATCGCCCACGCCGAAAGCGTGGCCCGGGGCGTGCGTGCCATCAGCAAGGCCTACGGCGGCATCATCATGGACACGGAGTTCTGCATCGATGCCGACGATGATCTCTGGTTCGTGCAGGCCCGGCCGGAAACGCGCTGGAATGAGGAATTCGAGCTTCATCCGAACATCATCTACATGCGCCGCAAAGAGGTGGATGCCGCGGCCGCGGCCGGCGCCGAAGTGCTGCTGGAAGGCAACGGCGCCTCGCGCGGCGCGGGCCAGGGCACGGTGCGCTTCTTGCGCTCCGCCCTGGAGCTGAACCGGATCAGCAAGGGCGACGTGCTGGCCGCCGAGCGCACCGACCCGGATATGGTACCGGGCATGCGCGTGGCCTCGGCCATTCTGGCCGACGTGGGCGGCGACACTTCACATGCGGCGATTACCTCGCGCGAGCTGGGCATTCCGGCGGTCATCGGCATCCAGCGGGTCGAGGCCCTGCGCGCCCTGGACGGCCTGGAAGTGACCGTGGACGGCACCACCGGCAAGGTGTACCGGGGCCTGCTGCCCCTGCACGACGTGGGCGGCGAAATGGATCTGGCCCAGGTGCCCGCGACCAAGACTCACGTGGGCCTGATTCTGGCCGACGTGGGCCAGGCCATGTTTCTCTCGCGCCTGCGCAACATTGCCGACTTTGAAGTGGGCCTGTTGCGGGCCGAGTTCATGCTCGGCAACATCGGGGTGCACCCCCTGGCCCTGGAAGCCTACGACAACGGCGAACTGGCCCAGTGCATCACCTCGCACCTGCGCATTCTGGACGACCACCTGAGTAAGACCCTGCGCAGGCAACTCAACGCCGGGCTGATCTTCGTGAACATTCGCCTGCGCGAATATGTGGGGCACCTCACCGGGCTCAGCGCCGAAATCGACGCCATGCTCCAGAAGGAAAGCAGCGGCAAGGAAGAAGAAACCCTGGCCGTGCGCCGGCAGATTCGCGATCTGGAGCGCAGGCTGGACGAGCACGTCAACTTTGCTTCGCGCAGCCTGGATCGGCTCAAGACCGTGCTCGATCTCGAAACCCACGTGCGCATCGTCATGGGCTTTGAAGAAGAGCTCTCGCTGCTCACCGGCAACGATTCCGAGGCCGTGCGCCGGCGGGGCGAGATCGAGGCCCAGTCCAAGGCCATGGCCGAGCGGGCCGCGGGCATCCCCTTTGTGCAGGAAGTATTGGACGACATCAAAGACATGCGCGACGACGTGGCCCGGCGCACCGGCATGCTGGCCCAGATCGAGGCCGTGCGCAACATTCCCGAGAAGATCCGCGAGATCGTCCGCGGCCGGGGCTACCGTTCCGGGCGCGAGCACTACGTGCAGACCCTGGCCCAGGGCCTGGCCCTGTTCTCCATGGCCTTCTACGGCAAAGACATCATTTACCGGACCACCGACTTCAAGTCCAACGAGTACCGCAACCTGCTGGGCGGCCTGCTCTTCGAGCAGCATGAAGACAACCCCATGCTCGGCTGGCGGGGCGTGTCGCGCAACCTGCACGACTGGGAGCTTGAGGCATTCAAGCTGGCTCGCGACGTCTACGGCGGCCGCAACCTGCAGATCATGCTGCCCTTCGTGCGCACCATTGAAGAAGCCCGCAGCATGCGCCGCTATCTGGAGCAGGTGCACAAGATGAAGAGCGGGCAGGACGGGCTGAAGATGATCCTGATGTCCGAAATCCCGAACAACGCCATCCTGGCCAAGCAATTCATCACGGAGTTCGACGGCTTCTCCATCGGCTCCAACGACATGACCCAGATGGTTCTGGCCACGGACCGCGACAACGCCAGTCTGCAGCACATCTACGACGAAGAAGACCCGGGCGTGGTCTGGGCCATTCTGGTAACCATCTTCACCGGCCTGAAATACAGCAAGAAAGTGGGCTTCTGCGGCCAGGGCGTGTCCAACAGCACCATTTTGCGCGGCCTGGTGGCCATCGCCGGCATCGGCTCGGCCTCGGTGGTGCCCGATACTTACTACCAGACCAAATTCGACATGGCCAAGGTGGAGGCGGAAAACATCCCCAGCTCACAGCTTGGCGCCTGGCTGCGTACCAGACACCATGAGGCCCTGTGCGCCCTGATGGACAAGGGCGGCTACAGCCATATCCTGAAGAAGTACAGCAAGGCCGAAGACCTGATGGAGTGGTACGAAGGCGAGCTTAACCGGCTGCACGAACTGCTGCGCGAGAGCCTGGAAACACCCAAGGAGAAGTTCTACCGCCACGAGCTGAACAGCTTCCGCCGCACCTTCCACAAGCCGGTGATCTACGCCTGCTGGGATTGGGACGCACTGGTCGAGGACGCCCTGCACCAGGCCGGGTTCAGCTCCTTTGACGAGCAGGCGGAGGCCTTGGCGGCCACCCGTGCCAAACTGAACAGTTAGGCGGTTGTGCTTGTTATACGCAAAAAAGCCCGCAAGCGCGGGCTTTTTTGCGGAGTGAGCGATTTTTGCGTACCTGTCTAGAGCCGTTTACGCTTTAACTGGTCGC
>JAVBLS010000003.1:0-37568 GCA_031553235.1 Desulfovibrio sp. | reverse complement strand
TTGACGGTAGCACAGAGTGCATCGTGGTTGATGGAGCGATGGATAAGGCTATGTTTTCGGAATATATAGTTCAAATGCTGTGCCCAAACCTACGTCCGAACGATATAGTGATCATGGACAATTTGTCGGCCCATAAAAACCTCGATGTTGCTGAACATATCAAAAAATGTGGCGCTGAACTTTTGTATTTGCCGCCGTATAGCCCAGATTTAAACCTTATACACCATACCTAACCGAGCATTTTGCACCGGCCAGGCTGGAGTCTGGAAGCTTCCGCGACCGGCTCATGCGGCAACTCGGCCTGCAGGCATATGCACGGCAGAGTGGGGGATTACTCGACACTTTTAGGGGATAGTTGAGGGCCGAGGGCTGCCGGTAATTCCTCCAGCTCTTTTTAGCCCTGCGGTAACCCCCCATATACGACACCTCCGGCCACGGCTTTAGCCAGTTCATGGCTTTTTGCAGGGAATGCTTCAGGTGGTGAATCAAAGCTGAATATCTTTCAAACTCATCAGAATATTTCAAAGCATATTGATAGCGTAACCTCATCACCTGTGGAATACGCTTGCGGAAGTAATAAACTCCGCCGTTTCTCCTTTGAATATGCAGACTTAAGGACATAAAAGAATCCTCTTGTGTAACACCTGAGTGTCATACAAGAGGATTTTGGGTGAATTTATCGAATAAATTCAATAAATTCAAAGACTTGGTGGAGATGAGGGGGATTGAACCCCTGGCCTCCGCATTGCGAACGCGGCGCTCTCCCAGCTGAGCTACATCCCCAGGCGAGAGCGTATATATATGGATTCTTTCTGGCCGGCAAGAGGGAAAATGGGGGTGACGGCGAAAAAAGTCTTGCAGCGGCCGGCAGCAGCGCAGTGGAGGTGTCGGAGGGTTTTCCGCAGGTCGGAAGCTGCCGGAGTAGAGTCGGTTCCAACGGGTGGAATCGGCCGAGGCCCGGGCAGGCATAACGGCATGCCGACGGCCGAGCAGTAAAAGCCGGAGCCATGCATGTCGTCGCCTCCGGCGGCATGGACCGGAGCCGGCCCGGTTTATTGCTCGGACCGTTCGCTGATGTTGAAGGCCAGGGAGTAGAGGTGGTGGAAAAAGTCCACGTATTCCACCAGCACGCCCTCGGGCACGAAAATTCGGGACGGCGCGTAGTTGAGAATGCCCCTGATGCCGGCTTCCACCAGATAGTTGGCCGCGCGCTGGGCGCGCTCCGGCGGTGTAGTGATGATGCCGATGTGCACGCTGAGGTCGGCAACTCGTTCTTTGAGCCGGCGGGTGCAGACCACCTCGATGCCCGAGACTTCTTCGCCGATCTTGAAGGGATCGCAATCAAAGGCGCCGACGATGTTGAAACGGCGCTCGGAGAATTCCCGGTGACTGAGCAGGGCCTTGCCCAGGTTGCCCACGCCCACGAGCACGCAGTTCCAGACCTTGTCGATGCCCAGAGAGGATCGGATGGAGGCGATGAGATCAGCTACATTGTAGCCCACGCCGCGCACGCCGAATTCGCCGAAATAAGTGAGATCCTTGCGGATCTGTGAGGCGTTGACGCTGCAGGCCTTGGCCAGTGGCTCGGAAGAAACAACCTCGGTGCCGTCGCGTTGCAGATTTTCCAGCACTTGGAGGTACACGGACAGGCGCTGGATGGTGGCGCGGGGGATGTGTTCGCTTTTTACAGGCATAATATGTCTTCTGAAAAGGAGAGAGGCCGAGGGCTCGGCCGCGGCCTCTCTCGGGTGTTCCGTTTACGGCATTAAGCGCCCAGCGGGTTGGTGAAGAGCAGAATCAGGTTCACAACCAGGGCATAAATGGCCAGGGATTCAATGAAGGCCAGACCCAGAATCAGGGTGACCATCAGCTTGCCGCCGGCTTCAGGGTTGCGGGCGGTGCCTTCGCAGGCGGCTTTCAGGCCGAGACCCTGGCCGATGCCGCAGCCGGCGGCTGCAATGGCCATGCCGATGGCGGCGGCCATGTAGGTGGTGCCAAGCGCGCCGGGGTCGGAGATGCCGGCGGCGGAGGCCACGCCGGTGAAGGCGAACAGGGCAACCAGGGACAGAAGGCCGGTAAGAAGTCTGCGCATGGAAATCTCCTTGCAGTTATATGTTGCGGTCGTTTCGACCATTCCCCAACAGCATATGCGCTTAATGCGCGTGATCCATGGCCGCCTGCAGGTAGATGGCGGTCAGCATGTAGAAGATGAAGGCCTGCAGCACCTTGGCGATCAGGAACAGGAAGTAGGCGGGCAGGGTGGCGGCAATGGGCGCCATGAAGAAGAAGAGCATGAGCACGATTTCTTCACCCCGAATGTTGCCGAAAAGACGAAGGGTGAGAGAGAGCGGCCGGGCGCAGTGGCTGATCAACTCGATGGGCAGCATCAGCGGGGCCAGCGGCAGCATGGGGCCCATGAAGTGTTTGATGTAGCGGGGGCCCCAGCAGCGCAGGCCCACATAGTTATAATAGAGGAACACGAAAAGGGCCATGGCCGCGTTGGTGTTCACGTTGGCCGTGGGCGCATCGCAGCCGGGCACAAGGCCGAGCAGGTTCTGAACCAGAATAAACAGGAAGATGCCGACAAGAACGGGCACGACCTTGCGTGATTTTTCCCCGCCCATGCCCACGGCAAAATCTTCCAGGCCGCCGATGACGACCTCCATAACGTTTTGAAGGCCCGCAGGGACCATCTTCATGCGCCCGCGCAATACCAAGCCTGTAATGAAGAGGATGGCCATGGCCACCCACGTGTAGAACACGTGCTTCATGGGCTCGCCGATGTGAAGCAAATCGGAAATCAGTACCGGGTGCATGCCTTCCGCCGCCATGTGTCAGCCTCCTTCAACGGGTTTCCGAAATGTTCGCGCCACAGCCCAGATGAGGGTCACCAGCACGCCGGTTGCCAGCCCGGCCAAGGGCGGCACCGGAGAGGCGCCGAGAGGGCCGAGCAGCACGAAAAGGGTCGCGCCGGTGATGAGCAGCTTTGTGAGGAAGCTGCAGTACAGCTTCAATCCCAGAGCCATGGTAAATTCCCGCCGGATGTGGGCCTGCCCGAAACGGGCCAGATGCCAGAAATTGCCCACGGAAAGCAAAGCGCCAATGCCGAAATACAGGGGCCACAACGTCAGGGGCGAGCACAGCAGGCCCAAAATCAAAGCGCCTCCGGCGATAAAAATCTGCGCGCCAAGAAGACGGCGAATTTCCGGCGAAACAAATCCGCGTTTATGCAGGGTCGTTTCCATTTTTCGACGCAGGGTCGTGATCATCGGGCTTTTTCTTGCCGGGGTCGGTCTTTGTCCCCGGCCTGTTTTCCTCTTCTTTCAGAGAATCGGCCAAGCGCTTGGTGTCGACATAAACGTTTTTAAACCCGGCCACAATCCCGAGGATCATGAACAGCATGAGCAGCCAGGGGTGGGTGCCGAGCCATTCGTCCAGAAAATACCCGATCGCCGTACCCACTATAATGCCGCTGACCAAGTGCAGCCCAATGCTACCCGCCTTGGACAAGCCGCTCAAATACTCGGGGTCGGTGATATTAAACAGTTTCTTCAACAACATATTGGACCGTCCGGGCACAAAAACTTTACGCGGCCTTGGGCTGGAACGGGTCTTGTGCTGTTGTTCACAAAGGCTTTCCGTGTCTAACATGAGCGGTCGGGGTCGTCAATCATTTCCTCGACATCCTTTGCGCCATAAGCCGTGGAGCGGGCCTGCGCGCCTTCCGCCGGCCCGGCCCCTTTGTCGGGCCGGCCGCGTCCTTGACAAATCAGCCCGGCACAACGTATTAAAGCAAAGCAACCTTAAAAAATTGCCGTGTTCTGAAATTGTTCTTATCTCGGAAACCGAAGTGGAGGCCGCCGCTATGTGGAACATCTTTGTCTCGCGCCTGAATTTCTCCCCCGACGCCGTGGTGGGCGTTTCCCTGATCGGCTTTTATTTCGTATTCATCGTCTGGGCCGCCCTCATGCGCATCAAGCGCGGCGAGCACATGCACCACTAGAGCAATTTCACATTGAAATTGTCTATGAAACCATATTGCCGCCGGACTTTTGAACGAGCCCGCAAGCAAATAAGGGCTGCGAAGGCCGCTGGGCCGGCGGCACTGCCGGGGAATCGAGAGTATACTTCGTGTGGTCGCGGGCCGCGGTTCGCTTGCGCGTCCGCCGAAGCAGATGAACATTTTCAATGTTCATCTGCTCTAGGACCAGTTCAGTCTCACGTGCCGGGCAGGCGTGGGCGCGGCGCCGCGCGCGCGCGAAATGCTGGTTTCGGGGAGAAAGTCCTTGACTTCCGTTTGTCTCGGAGGTACAAGCCTTTTTCTCAATTTTTCGGAGGAGACCCGATGTACGCAATTATCGAGACCGGCGGCAAGCAATACCGCGTTGAAGAAGGCGCGAAGCTGCGCGTCGATTCCCTCGCCGTCGAACCCGGCGCCGAAATCGTTCTGGACAAGGTTCTGATGCTCGGCGGCGGTAGCTTTGCCGCGGGCACGCCCTTTGTGTCCGGCGCCAAAGTGACGGCCAAGGTTCTGGAGCACAGCCGCGGCGACAAGATCCGCGTGTTCAAAAAGTGGCGCCGTAACGACTCGCGTCGTATGCTGGGGCACCGTCAGAATTATACCGACATCCAGATCACCGGCATCTCCGCCTGATCTGCCAAGGAGTCCGCGACATGGCACATAAAAAAGCAGGCGGCAGCTCGCGCAACGGCCGCGACAGTCAGGGGCAGCGCCGGGGCGTGAAGCGTTTTGGCGGCCAAAACGTCATTGCCGGCAACATCATTGTGCGCCAGCTCGGCACCAAGGTGCATCCGGGTGTGGGTGTGGGCATGGGCCGTGACTACACGCTTTTCGCCACCTGCGACGGCGTGGTGAAGTTTGAAAAGTACACCCGCAAAAATCGGGTGCAGACCCGCGTGCACGTGGTGCCCAAGGCCGAATAGGCGTTTGCGGGTACATTATTTTGGGGCAAAGGCCGTTGCGCTTTTGCCCCTTATTTTTTGGAAGGTGACCTATGCGATTTGTGGACGAAGCCGTGATTACTGTGCGTTCGGGCAAGGGCGGCAACGGTTGCGTGTCGTTTCGTCGGGAAAAATTCATGCCCAAGGGGGGCCCGGACGGCGGCAACGGCGGCGATGGCGGCAGCGTACTGGTGCGGGCGAGTTCGCGCCTGCATTCACTCTATGACTTTCGTCTTAAACGGCTCTATGAGGCGCGAAACGGCGAGCCCGGCGGCGGCTCGCAATGCCACGGCAAAAACGCCTCGGACCTGATTTTGGATCTGCCCGTAGGCACCCAGGTCTATGTTCTGGAGTCGGGCCGGCGCGGCAGGCTGCGCTGCGATCTGGCAGAAGACGGCATGGTCGAGGCCGTGGCCCACGGCGGGCGCGGCGGCAAGGGCAACGAGCACTTCAAAAGCTCCACCATGCGCGCCCCGCGTTTTGCCCAGCCTGGTGAGCCGGGCGAAGAAATTACCCTGGGCCTGGAGCTGAAAATTCTGGCCGACTGCGGCCTGCTCGGCCTGCCCAATGCCGGCAAGTCCACCTTTATCTCCAGGGTCTCGGCGGCCCGGCCGAAAATCGCGCCCTATCCCTTCACCACCCTGGAGCCCAACCTTGGGGTGATGCTCGACGAGACCAACCCGGGCCGACGCATGGTCATTGCCGACATTCCCGGTCTGGTGGAAGGGGCGCACGCCGGCATCGGCCTGGGGCTTCGCTTTTTGCGCCATGTGGAGCGCAACCGCTTTCTGTTGCATGTCTTGAGCGCCGACGATACGGGCGGCGACGATCCCTTTGCCGGCTTCGATCTGATCAACACAGAGCTGGCCCTGTTTGACGCCGAACTGGCCCATCGGCCGCAGCTTCTGGTGCTCAATAAGATCGATCTGATCTCGGCCGACGAGCGGGAGCGCCTCTGCCGGACGGCAACGGAACGGGGATTGACCCTTTACCCGATTTCCGCCAAAACCGGTGAAGGCTTGGAGACTCTGATCGAAGCCATGTGGCGGCTCCAGGAAGAGACCGGGCCGGCCGCGCCGCGCGACACCTTTTCGGGGAAGCAGCCGGGCGGCCAGGCAAGGGAAGACGACGACGAAGCCACGGAGTTCATCTACCAGCACTGATCCGCATGCCGCAACTGCGTGTACTCATAGCCGAAGACGAGCCGGTGAGCGCCGAGCTTCTGGCCGACCTGGTGGCTCAGGAGGGGCATGTGGTCTGCGGTTCTGTAGGCCGGGGGGCCGAGGTGGTCGCCGCGGCCGCGGCCTTGAAGCCCGACGTGGTGCTTATGGACGTGCACTTGGCCGACGGGGTCAGCGGCATATTGGCCACCAAAGATTTGCTGGAGCGCGTCCCGGTGCCGGTGGTGGTCATTTCCGGCACGGAGAGCCGGGAAGCAATGGAGGCCATCGCCAAAAGCGGTGCCCTGGGCTTCATCAAAAAGCCGGTTTCAGCCGAAGAACTGCGGGTCAACCTGCGTCTGGCCAGGCACCAGAACGAGGTCATGGAAAAGCTGCGGGCAGGCGAACTGCTGCACCGAAGCATTTTCGACAACGCGGCCGTGGGTATTTACGTCTGCCACCCCGACGGTTTTTACCTTTCCGTCAACCATGCCTTTGCCGAGATGCTCGGCTATGCCGGCCCGGCCGAGTTGCTGCGTCTGGTCAAGTCCATCGACGAGCAGGTCTACGGCGCCCCGCAGCCTCGGGCGGCGCTGCTGCAAAAACTGGAACGGGGCGAGGCCGTGCGCTTTTTCGAGTCGCCGGTCTACGGCCGCGACGGCGACCGGCTTTGGGTGGCCGAGCACGTCACCCCCGGCTTTGATGCCGAAGGCCGGCTGGCCCATTACGAGGGCGTGGTCGTCAACATCACCGACAGAAAACGGGCCGAAGACGCCCGCAGCCTGACCCACAACCTGTTGCGCAACACCCTCGATGCCATTGCCCACGGCGTGGCTGTGGTGGATGTTGCAGGCAATGTCATCTTGAGCAACCGGGCCTTTGATTCTGTGCTGCCCCTTCTCTGCCCGGGCGATCCGCCGATTTTGACCGGCGCTGCGGCCGATCTGCTGGAACGCTTCATAGCGCAGTTCAGAGAAGTCGGTGCCCAGGCCGAACTGCGCGGCGCCATGCGTATTCCCGGCAGCGATCATGAGGTTCGGGCCGCGATCACCTCCTATCTGGACGCCGAAAGCGACCTGCTGGGCGCGGTGCTGGTTCTGGAGCTGACCGAACGGCCGGAGTTTTGCCTGCTGCTGCCGGGCGGCCGTTAGGCGGTGCCGACCTTCGGGTGCTTTTGCCTTTCGGCCAAATGATCAAAGCCGGCCCAAGGGCCGGCTTTGATGTATGGGAAGAAACAGCGCGGGCTTAGTCGTCGCCCATCCACTTTTTGCGCAATTCTTTGTCGATGCCCTTGGCCTTGACCACTTCAATGCCCTTGTTCAGCATTTCCAGGGTCTTGGTGTTGCCTTTGTCCACGGCAAAGCCGTAGTATTCGGGCACGTCGGCCGGCAGGATGACGGCCACGTGCATCTTGGCGGCGTAATCTTTGTTGGCCAGAATGTAGTTGGTGGCCGTGGGGTCGTCGCAGACCACGCCGTCCAGACGGCCGGCGGCCAAGGCTTCCATGGCCATGCCGATTTCGTCGAAACTCTTGGCCTTGACGCCGGCGGCCTTGGTGATGGCCATGTAGCCGGTGGTGCCGATCTGCGCGCCCAGGGTCTTACCCTGCATGTCGGCCAGGGTCTTCAAGGTGACGGCCTTGGGCGTGACCACGGCCTGCCTCACTTCATAGTAGGGCTCGGAAAAATCCATGATCTTGGCCCGCTCGGGGGTGATGGTCACCGACGAGGCGATCACGTCGTATTTCTTGCTTTTCAGGCCGGAGAAAATGCCGTCCCAGGCCACGCTTTTGTGCTCGACCGTAAAGCCGGCTTCTTTGGCCACGGCGTTGATGTAATCCACAGAATAGCCCACGATGTTGCGGTTTTCGTCCATGAATTCCATGGGCGGCCAAGTGGCGTCATGGGCGACCACCAACAGCGGCTCTTTGGCCGAGGCGACGCCGACGCACAAGAAAAGACACAGAGCTAAAAGCAAGGATCTGAACATGAGGAGCTCCTTTGCGGTAAAGTTTATGGTCGGAATGAATATAATGGCCCGGTAAAGGGCTGCTTGTCAATTACGCAGCCCGGTTTGGCGCAAGCCAAACCGGGCTGCCGGCGGAACGCTCAAGTCGTTCACCGCTACGAGTCGTTGGCGGAGGCTCCCGTTGCCGGGGTTTTGCCGGCCGTGGCTCTTTTCTTCAGCCACCAGCCGAGCGCGACCAGGGCGATCCAGATGGGCGCCAGGATTACGGCCACGGTTTCGCCAATATCAACAAGAATGTAGAGAACAACGACCATGAAGGCCAGACAGAGCCAACTGGTCCAGGGATACCAGAAGGCTTTGAAGATCAGGCGTTCGCCCAGGCGAACCTTTTCGGCCCGGAATTTCATGTGGGTCAGACTGATCATGGCCCAGTTGATCACCAGGGCGGCGACCACCAGCGACATGAGCACGCCCAAGGCCGAAGCGGGGATCAGGTAATTGAGCCCGACACAGATCAAGGTGGCGCTCGAAGAAATCAGCAGCGACCAGACCGGCACGCCGCTGGAGCTGACCTTGGTCAGCACCTTCGGGGCGTTGCCTTGTAGGGCCAGGCCGTAAAGCATCCGGCTGTTGCAGTACACGCAACTGTTGTAAACCGAAAGGGCTGCCGTGAGCACCACGAAGTTGAGCACGTGGGCTGCGGCCGGAATGCCGATGTGGTCGAAGATCTGCACAAAGGGGCTGGCGAACATGGCCTGGGCCCATTGGCTTTTGTCCACCGAGGCGCCGAGCGCGTTCCAGGGGTAAAGGGAAAGCAGCACCGCCAGAGCGCCGACGTAGAAAATCAGGATGCGGTAGATGACCTGGTTCACGGCCTTGGGGATGGTCTTTTGCGGGTTGTCGGTCTCGGCGGCGGCAATGCCGACCAGTTCCAGGCCGCCGAAAGAAAACGAGACAACCGCCAGGGAGATGAATACCCCGTGCCAGCCTTTGGCAAAAAATCCGCCGTGCACCCAGAGGTTGCCGACACCGGCCTGCGGGCCCGCATGCCCGCTGAAGAGCAGGAAAGAACCCAGCACGATCATGGCGATGATGGCCGCCACCTTGATGGAAGCGAACCAGAACTCCATCTCGCCGAACACGCCGACGTGGGCCAGGTTGATGACGTTGATCAGCAGAAAGAACACGGCCGTGGTCTGCCAGGGCTGGATGGCCGGGAACCAGTACTGCACATAGACGGCCACGGCGGTCAATTCCGACATGCCTACGAGCACGTACAGAATCCAGTAGTTCCAGCCGGAAAGCAGGCCGGGAAAATCGCCCCAGTACTTGTGGGCCAGGTTGCTGAACGAGCCGGCAATGGGCTCTTGGGCCATCATTTCGCCGAGCTGGCGCATGATTAAAAAGGCGATGAAGCCGCCAAAGGCGTAGCTGAGGATGACCGCCGGTCCGGCCATCTGGATGGTTCCGGCCGAACCGAGAAAAAGCCCGGTACCGATGGCCCCGCCCAGAGCGATGAGCTGGACGTGTCGGTTTTTCAATGCCCGCTTGAGATCACGTGTGTCGTCCATGGTCTGAGCTTCCGCGTTGAGGGTGAGGTGCCTCCGCTGCATAGACGAAGGCGCGGATTCTGCCTAGAGGGTTATTTTTTCAACAGCTTTTGCAAAATTGTCATTTTGCAAAAAGCGCCGCTCCGGGGTTTCCGAAGCGGCGCAGGAACGACCGCAGAGCCGGGGCTAATCCCGTAAGATCATTTCTCGGGCGGCCCTGGTCTCATCCAGCCGGCGTACCGGCAGGGTGAGCGGGGCGTCGCGCAGGGCCTGGGGATTGGTTTTGGCCGTGTTGACGATGGCGATCAGGTCGTCGCAAAACTTGTCCAGGGTTTCCTTGCTTTCGGTTTCCGTGGGCTCGAACATCAAGCATTCCTTGACAATCAGCGGGAAGTAGATGGTCGGCGCATGGTAGCCTTTGTCCAGCAAGGCCTTGGCAATATCCAGGGCCGAGGTGTTTTCCACCAAGGGCGGCACGACAGAGGCCACGAACTCGTGCATGCACACGCGATCGTAAGGAATCTGCAGATGGGCGCGCAGACGGGCCAGCATATAGTTGGCGTTGAGCACCGCGTAATCCGAGGCTCGTTTCAGGCCGCCCTTGCCCAGGCGCAGCATGTAGGCCAGGGCGCGTATATAGATGCCGAAGTTGCCGAAAAACGGTGCCATATTGCCGATGCTCTGAGGCAGATCGGAGTTCAGGCCAAAGCTGCCGTCGGCATTTTTGACCACCCGGGGGCCGGGCAGAAAGGGCACGAGCTTGTCGGAAACGCCCACCGGGCCGGAGCCGGGGCCGCCACCACCGTGGGGGGTGGCCATGGTTTTGTGCAGGTTCAGGTGGACCACGTCAAAGCCTACGTCGCCGGTGCGCATGCGCCCCATGATCGCGTTGAAGTTGGCCCCGTCGTAATAGAGCAGGGCGTCGACGGCGCGCAGCTTTTCCACGATGCGCGGCAGGTGCTTTTCAAACAGGCCCAGGGTGTTGGGGCAGGTCATCATCAGGCCGGCCGTGGAGTCGTCCAGGACGGCTTCCAGGGCTCCGGGGTCGACCATGCCATCCTTGGAGGCGATGTTGACCACCTCGTAGCCCGCCAGGGCGGCAGTGGCCGGGTTGGTGCCGTGGGCCGCGTCCGGGCAGATGATCTTGGCCTTCTTGTTGCCTTTGGCCCGGTGATAGGCGGCGATCAGCAGAATGCCGGTCAGTTCGCCCTGGGCCCCGGCCATGGGGTGCATGGTAAAGGCCTTCATGCCCGTGACTTCTTCAAGCAGCCGCTCGGTGGTCCATACGGCTTCCAGACAGCCCTGGATCAGGGCGTCGCCGCCCTCGACAAAGGCGGTCATGGGGTGGGCGTTCACGAAGCCCGGCGCACCGGAGGCGTATTCCGTAAACTTGGGGTTGTACTTCATGGTACAGGAGCCCAGGGGGTAGAAGTTGGTGTCCACGGAGTAGTTTTTCTGGGAAAGCAGGGAGAAGTGGCGGACCACATCAAGCTCGGAAAGCTCGGGCAGGGCCGGCCGCTTGCCCCGCAGCAGGGCCTTGGGCAGCATGTCGGCGGCCGATTTTTCGGGTTTTTGCGGCAGAACGGCGGTGCGGCCGGGCACCGAGGCGGCGAAAACGGTGTTCATATGGCACCTCGCAGGCCGGCGGCAAGCGCGGCAATATGGTTGGGGGTGGTGGTTTCGGTGCAGGCAACGAGCAAGGCGTTGTCCAGGCCCTTGTACCAGCGTCCCAAGGGGATGCCGGCCAGCACGCCCTTGGCGGCCAGGGCTTTGACCACCTGAGCGGCGGGCTTGGGCAGGCTCACGGCGAACTCGTGGGCTAAGGGCGCGTCGCCGAGCAGCTTCACGCCGGGCAGGGCGGTCAGGGCGGCGGCGGCCTCGCGGGCGCGCTGCAGAGAAAACTCGGCCGTGCGGGTCAGGCCCTCGGGCCCGAGCAGGCAGACGTGGATCAGGCTGCGCAGGGCGCACAGGGCCTGGTTGGAGCAGATGTTCGAGGTGGCCTTGGCCCGGCGGATGTGCTGCTCGCGGGCCTGGAGGGTGAGCACGTAGCCGGTGCGGCCCTCAAGGTCGGTGGTCCGGCCCACGATGCGGCCGGGCAACTGGCGCACCATGTCTTTGGTGCAGGCCATGACGCCCAGGTAGGGGCCGCCGAAGGAAGGCGGCAGCCCCAGGCTCTGGCCCTCGGCCACGGCCACGTCGGCGCCCATTTCTCCAGGAGTTCTCAGAATCGCGGCCATGACAGGATTGACCCCGATGATCCCAATGCCGCCCTTGGCCTTCACGGCCGCAAACACGTCGGTGTAGTCGTGGACCGAGCCGAAGAAGGTCGGGTTCTGGACGATTACCGCCGCGGTTTCTTCATTCACGGCCGCCTTTAGGGCCGCCGTGTCCGAAGCCCCACCGGACTGGGGAATCAGGCGGATTTTCGCGTCCACATTGGCCGTAAGCGTGCCGAGCATGATCCGGTACAGCGGGTTGACCGCTTCGTCCAGCAGAAGCACCCGGCGCCTGGTGGCCCGCAGGCTCATCATGGCCGCCTCAAACAGGGCCGCGCCGCCGTCGTAGACCGAGGCATTGGCAATGTCCATGTCCAGCAGCCGGCACATGGCCGACTGGTACTCGAAGATGGCTTGCAGGGTGCCCTGGGCCGCTTCGGGCTGATAGGGGGTGTAGGCGGTGTAGAACTCGCCGCGCGAGGCCAGGGCGTCCACGGCTTTGGGAATGGCATGGCAATAGACGCCGCCGCCAAGGAACGAGACGCAATCGGCGGCCGGGTTGTTCCCGGACAGGCGCCCCATGGCTTCCAGGGCCTGGTGCTCGCTCATACCCTCGGGCAGATTGAAGCTTTTGGGCCGCATGTCGGCCGGGATGTCGGCAAAGAGGTCGTCGATGCTTTTGGCGCCGATCCGGGCCAACATGGCGGCGGTGTCTTCCGGCGTATGGGGAATGTAGGGCATGGTACCTCCGTTGGAGCAAAAAGTCCCCCGCAGGGGACTCAAGATTAGTGGGCTTCGGCCGCCATCACGGCCTCGTAGCCTGCCTTGTCCAACAGCCCTTCGGGCTTGCCGTCGAGCTTCAGACGGAGCATCCAGCCGTTCTCGTAGGGGTCTTGGTTGATCAGTTCCGGAGTGGCGGCCAGGGCCTCGTTCACCGCAACAACTTGGCCGGCCGCCGGGCTGTACAGGTCGGAAGCGGCCTTGACCGACTCGACCACGCCAAACTCCTGGCCTTTGGCCAGCTTTTGTCCTACTTTGGGCAAATCCACAAAGGTGATGTCGCCCAACTGGTCCTGGGCGAAATGGGTGATGCCCACCACCCCTTCGTCGCCTTCAATGCGCAGCCACTCATGGGTCGGGGCGTAGGAAAGATCGGGTCTTACGGACATGTGGTCTCCTGAAAGTAAGGGGTGAATGGGCGTCTGCCGCGGAACCTTCAGTTCGGGTTGGCTTCCAGCTGCACGCCGAGCTTGGCGATTTCCTGCAACAGCGCCTTGTGATTGATTGGTTTGACGATATAACCTGCCGCATCACCCAAAAAGAAGGCGTCATGCAGTTCTTCGGTGTCGTCAAGGCCGGAGATCATGATGATCCGAACCTGTTTCTCGGGTGGAATGCCGCGATCTTTTTCAATGGATCGGATTTCGCGCAGGGCCTGCTGCCCGTCGATGTTGGGCATCAGAATGTCCATGGTGATCAGATCGTAAGGTTCGCCGTCTTTGAGGGCACCGGCAAAGGCCTCGACCCCTTCCTCTCCGTCCATGGCCACGTCCACTTCACCGTAAGGACGCAGCAGACGCTGCACCAGACGACGGGTTTCGAAATCGTCGTCGACCACGAGGAATTTCATGATATGCTCCTGCACCGAGGCGGAAGCGGCTGCTGTCGGTCGCGATCCGCAAAAATTGTTATATAAACGCCCAAAGTCTAGCCGGACGGGGACGGCAGGTCAAGTGCGCCGGAGTACCTTGCCCTGGAGGGCGGTCGGCGCGCGATAAAAAAAGAGACTGCGTTTTCGCATGGTTGCGACGGTGCTTTTTCCTCCGGCCGGCCTTGCCTCCGGGCTCGGTCGGCGCTATTTGTGCACAGGCGTTCCGGCGCCCAAAGGTTCCCCCCATGCCCGTATATCGCCTTGCCGCCCACTCCCACGGCTTCCCCGATCCCTCGGAGGCCGAGCCCGACGGCCTGCTGGCCGTGGGCGGCGATCTGTCGCCGCGCCGGCTGGTGGCCGCCTATGCGCGGGGCATTTTTCCCTGGTATTCCGGAGGCGGCCCGATCCTCTGGTGGTCGCCGGACCCGCGTTGTCTGCTTTTTCCGGAAAAATTTCACCTGCCGCGTTCCCTGGCCCGAACCTTGCGCCGAGGCATCTTTGAAATCTCCATGAACCGGGCCTTTGCCGAGGTGATGGACGGCTGCGCGGGCGGCCGACGAGCCATGGAAGGCACCTGGCTGACCCGGGAAATGCATGCCGCCTACCTGCGCCTTTACCGGCTCGGTTTTGCCCATTCCGTTGAGGCTTGGCATAATAAACAATTGGTCGGCGGACTCTACGGCGTGGCCCTTGGCCGGGCCTTTTTCGGTGAATCCATGTTTTACCGTGCGCCGGAGGCCTCCAAAGCGGCCCTGGCTTTTTTGGTGAACACGCTGAAAGAACGCGACTTTCTTTTTATCGACTGCCAGCAGGTCACCGACAATTTGCTGCGCTTTGGGGCCGAACCCTTGCCCCGAATGGAATTTCTCCACCTTCTCACCCAGGCCCTCAAGTACGGATTACAACCATGAGCAGCCTTTCGCCGGCCCTGCCCCGGGCCGAGTTTCAACTGGAAACCGCCTTCATTCCCCAGGGCGATCAGCCCGAAGCCATCGGCACCCTAGTGGACAACCTGAAGGCGGGCGTGCGCGACCAGGTGCTTCTGGGCGTCACCGGTTCGGGCAAGACCTTCACCATGGCCCAGACCATCGCGGCCGTGGGCCGGCCCGCCCTGATTCTGGCCCCGAACAAGACCCTGGCCGCCCAACTCTACAACGAATTTCGCGCCCTGTTCCCGAAGAACGCCGTGGAATACTTTGTCAGCTATTACGATTACTACCAGCCCGAGGCCTACGTGCCGGCCTCGGACACCTACATCGAAAAAGATTCCTCCATCAACGACAACATCGACAAGCTGCGCCACGCCGCCACCCACGCCCTGCTGACCCGGCACGACGTGGTCATCGTGGCCTCGGTTTCCTGCATCTATGGCCTGGGCTCGCCGGAATACTACGCCCGGTTGATCATTCCCCTGGAAGTGGGGCAGCGTCTGTCCATGGACTCGGTCATCTCCCGCCTGGTGGACATTCAATACAGCCGCAACGACATGGATTTTCACCGGGCCACCTTCCGGGTGCGCGGCGATGTGTTGGAGGTCATCCCCTCCTATCAGCACGAGCGCGCCCTGCGCCTGGAGTTTTTCGGCGACGAGCTGGAACGCATGAGCGAAGTGGACCCGCTCACCGGCGAAACCTTGGCCCGCATCGCCAAAACCGTGATCTTCCCGGCCAGCCACTATGTTTCCGACCGCGACAACCTGCGCCGGGCCGCTCAGGACATCCGCGTCGAGCTGCAGGAAAATCTGGCCATGCTCAAGACCGAGAACCGCCTGGTCGAGGCCCAGCGCCTGGAACAGCGCACCATGCTCGATTTGGAGATGATGGAGGAAATGGGCTGGTGCACCGGCATTGAGAACTATTCCCGCCATCTGGACGGCCGGTCGGCCGGATCGGCCCCGGCCACTCTGCTGGACTATTTCCCGTCCGACTTTCTGCTCTTTGTCGACGAGTCGCACATCACCATCCCCCAGGTGGGCGGCATGTTCAAAGGCGACCGCTCGCGCAAGGATACCCTGGTGCGCTTCGGCTTTCGCCTGCCCTCGGCCCTGGACAACCGCCCCCTGTGCTTTGAGGAATTTCTGGAACGCATCGGTCAGGCCGTTTACGTTTCGGCCACGCCTGGTCCCTGGGAGCTTGAGCGTTCCCAGGGCGTTGTGGCCGAACAGATCATCCGGCCCACCGGCCTGCTTGATCCCGAGCTTGAGATTCGCCCCAGCAAAGGCCAGATGGAGGATCTTCTGGGCGAGTGCCGGGCCCGAATGGAGAAGCGGCAGCGCGTTCTGGTCACCACCCTGACCAAGCGCATGGCCGAAGATCTCACGGAATACATGAACTCTATGGGGCTGCGGGCCAAATATCTACATTCAGATATCGATACCCTTGAGCGCATGAGCATCATCCACGCCCTGCGCAAGGGCGAGTTTGACGTGCTTGTGGGCATCAACTTGCTGCGCGAAGGCCTGGACATTCCCGAGGTCTCCCTGGTGGCCATTCTCGACGCCGACCGCGAAGGCTTTCTGCGCTCCACCGGCTCCCTGATCCAGACCTTTGGCCGGGCCGCCCGCAATGCCGAAGGCCGGGTCATTCTTTATGCCGACACAGTCACCCCCTCCATGCGCGCGGCCATGGGCGAAACCGCCCGCCGCCGGGACAAGCAGGAGGCCTTCAACCAGCTCAACGGCATCGTGCCCCGGAGCATCGTTAAAGACGTGGACACCGCCTTTGACTCCTTGTTTTCCGCTCCCCGGTCGGCCGGCCGGCGCGGCCGCGACGCCCAGGCCCACGTGGCCGATCCCGAGGACACGGCCGCTTACAGCTCCCCGCGCGAACTGGCCCGGCTGATCCAACGCCTTGAGCGCGAAATGCGCGAGGCCGCCAAAGAACTCGAATTCGAACGCGCCGCGGAACTCCGCGACCGTATCCAGGCCCTGCGCCAACGCCTCTACATTGCCGGTGACAAAGACGTTTCGGCCTGAAGACGCATTTGGAAATAGCCCTTAGAGCATTTCACATTTGAAATGCTAGCAAGGATTTGTCGGCAAATCCTTGCCGCCAAATAGGCGTAGGCGGGCTTTGCCCGCCGTTAAGCGACTATTTGAAGCTTAAATTGCTCTAGAAGGCTCGATCATCTTTAAGTTGCTCCTGCCCGGTGCGCGGGGCCGGCACAGGATCGGGCCGCGGAAAGAGGGTATCGCGGGTGTCGCGGTCGAGCTGTTCCATTCTGGTCGCCGGCGGCGGAGCGGCCATCCAGTCTTGAATGACGCTGCCGGTATCGCTTGCAATGGCTCTGGCAATGGCCTGGATGGGATCGGAAGGCATCCTGGTTTTGGTGGCGAACAGGAAGTAATCGCGCGTCTGGGATGCCGGCATCAGGCCCGCCTGGGCAAAGGACCAGATGAGTTGGCCGGAGCGGGCGTCGTGGATTTCGATCTGCAGGGAGAGTTGCGATTCGCCTGCGGTTCCGCCCGCGTACAGATGGGTGACAAAGCCGCCCACCACCAGGTCGGCGCCGCGTTGCCGGGCCAGGGCCACGGCCATGTCGCGGCGGTAAGGCGTGGGGTCGCCGGAAAATTCCATGGCCGGGAAAAGCTGCATGGAAAGCCAGGTCTGCCAGACCACCCGGGCGATGGTGTAGCCCATGATGTTGGGATCGGACGAAGGCTGGGTGACCCGGAAGGGGATGAACAGCGCCGTATGCCCGCCACCGGCCTCATGGGCCGGCTGTACATGCACCTCGGGCGGCGAGCGGTGCACCCATTGGTCGCGGTAGACGGTGCTCTTGAGGCTGGGGCGAAAGTCCACGTGCTCGTCAATGCCCCGGCCCGTGGCCGAGGTGCAGGCACTGAGCAAAAGAGCGATCAGGAAAATGAAAATACTTTGCATGGCAACCCCTTGGCGACGTATGCCGGTTTTTGCGCGGCCATGGGCGTCGGAAAACCAACGCGACATAGTGCTGTCGCTGAAGTTAGCAAAAAAGGTGCCGGCGAGTCTGGGGCAATCTTGCCGGGGACCACGTTCCCCGGCGGGCGGCGCGTCCAATACAGCCTCCCGCCGCGAGAGGGAGTGGAGCACAGCATGTGCTCCCGACCGCTATCTGTATTGACAAACCGGGTTGGGCACTTTACCTCTGTGAGAAACTTCTTTGGAGGATTTTATGGTCGAGGTAACCGAACGCGCCCGGAAAGAGCTGGACGCTTATTTTGACGGCAAAGATCCCGGCACCATTCGGGTGTATCTTGCTTCCGGCGGGTGAAGCGGTCCGCGCCTGATGTTGGCTCTGGATGAGTCCAGCCCGGATGACGCTTCGTATGAAGCCGGTGGCTACAAGTTCTGCGTGAACAAGGAACTGATCGAAAAGACGTCGACCATCACCGTCGACTACAGCTATATGGGTTTTTCCGTTGATTCGGCCGTTCCCGTGGGCAGCGGCGGTGGCTGCACCTCTTGCGGCAGCGGCGGCGGTTGCCCTTCGCAGGCCTGATGGAACGAAAGTTGACCCTTTCCGCGGCGGCCCGTGAAGAGTTGGATGCCTACTTCGCGGGCCGCGAGCCGTTGTTTTTGCGCATCTACGCCGCGTCCGGCGGTTGCTCCGGCCGGCGTCTGGCTTTGGCTCCGGGTGAGCCGGGCAACAACGACACGGTATTTGAGGCCTCCGGCTACGTGTTCCGCATCGACAACAAGTTGCTGGACCTGGCCGGAGATCTTGTAATTGATTTATCGCATAACGGTTTTTCCGTGAACGCCGGCCGTCCCCTGGATGCCGGGGCTTGCGGTCCCTGCTCCGGTTGCTCCGGCAGCGGTTCTTCCCGCGGCTGACGGTCGGTCCCGTGCGGCGCGGCGGCTGGAGCCGTTCAACTTCAGAAAAGTTGAACGGCTCTGTAAACGTTCATTGCTCCATGGTCCTGACGCGTTTTTTTGGAGGTCCCCTTGCTCACCCGTCTGATTCTCACCCTTTCCGCCGAGCGGGCGGAACTGCTCCCGGCCTTCCTGTCCTTGCATGTGCCTCACGGTTGGGAGGAAATTCCCCTGGCCTCCGGTGAGGCGCGTTGCGTGGTGCACTCCGGGCACAAAGCTTTTTGCGACGAACTTGAGGCCTTGGCCCGGGAACAATTGCCCGGCATCACGGTTGAGCGGGAAGAAGTGGAAGAGACCGACTGGGTGGAAGCCTGGAAGGAATACTTTACGCCGGTGCCCTGCGGCCGGCGGTTTTTGGTCCTGGCCCCCTGGATGCAACAGGAAAAAGCCGCGACAGACCGTCTGGTCATTGTTATCGATCCCGGCACGGCCTTCGGCACCGGGCACCATGAAAGCACGGCCCTGTGTCTGGCTGCCCTGTCGGATCTGGCCGACACGGGTTGCCTGGACCAGGAGCGGCCGTTCCTGGATCTCGGCACCGGTTCGGGCATTCTGGGCATTGCCGCGGCCGGGCTCGGCCTGCGCGGCCAAGGATTGGACATCGACCCCGTGGCCGTAGACAACGCCCTGGCCAACCGGGACTTGAACGGTATTCCGGCCGAAGCTTTTCAGGTCTCCCGGGGTGGGGTGGATGCGGCCGGCGGGCCCTATGGCCTGGTGCTGGCCAACATTCTGGCTGCCCCGCTGTGCGACATGGCCCCTCGGATAGTCCGCCTGGGCGGGAGCAAGCCCTTTGTGCTGGTGCTTTCCGGCATTTTGACCAGTCAGGCTGATACCGTGGCCGCAGCCTACAAGGCCCAAGGCCTGCCCGAGCCCATCCGGCGCCCCAGAGGCGAGTGGACGGCTTTGGTTTTCGGCGCCGGAGCGGCCTTCGGAGCTTGAGCGTGGCCGAGGAACTGATGCGCTGTTACCGCGCCATGCTGGAGAGGCTTGGCCCGAGCCGCTGGTGGCCCGGCGATTCTCCCTTTGAGGTGGCCGTGGGCGCGGTGCTCACCCAGAATACCGCCTGGAGCAATGTGGAAAAGGCCCTGGCCCGCCTGCGGGCGGCCGGAGCCCTGAGTCCGCTCGCCCTGTGGCGCATGCCGATCGAGGAACTGGAAGAGGCGCTCCGGCCCTCGGTTTTTTTTCGACAAAAGACCAAGCGCCTGCGCAATCTTTTGGCCTGCTTCGCTTGCTTGGCCGGTTCGACTGAGCCGCCGGACGATATCCGGCTGGAATTTTTGCAGAGCCTGGATGACGCGCCCCTACGCGCCGCCCTGCTGGCGGTCACCGGCATCGGGCCGGAAACGGCAGATGCCGTTCTGCTGTATGCCCTGGGGCGCCCGAGCTTCACGGCCGACGCCTATACCCGGCGGATTTTCAGCCGACATGGCTTGCTGCCTGCCGACGCTTCTTACGAAACCATACGGGAATACTTCATGAGCCGGCTCCCGGCCGATGTGGCCTTGTATAACGAGTATCACGCCCTGATCGTGCGTACGGGCAAGGAATGGTGCAAAAAGAACGCCCCCCTGTGTGCCGAGTGCCCCTTGGGGCCCCTTTCAGAGACTGTTTATGGCCGAGCGTAGACTTTTAGTTGTTTGCGCCGCCGTGCTTCTGGCCCTGCTGTCCGCGGCTTTTTGCGCGGCCGCCGAGGTGGATGTCGATTCCCTCAAGGCCCGGTTGCGCGACGAGCAGAACAACGCGGCCCAACGCCGGCAAAGCCTGCAGCGGCTGACCGACGAGGAGCGCCGGGTCAATGCCGGTTTGGCCGCGGCCGAGCGGCGCATTCTGGAACTGGAGCGCGGAATTGCCGAGCAGCAGAACCGGCTGGAAGAACTGGCCAAGAGCGACGCCGGGGCCAAGGCGGAATACGAGGCCCTGCTGGCCGACATCACCCGTACCGAAAAAGCCCAGGCCGAACTGCTGGGGTTGCTCTGGGAGACCACGGGCAAGCGCATCAGCGTGGGCGGTCGGGAAATGTCCGACTGGGACGTGGCCGACCGTGAATATATCTGGTCCAAAGAACTCTACGGTCGTCTGGAAGAATATCGTACCACCCTGGACGACCGCGAGGCCCGTCTGGCCGAGGTGCTCGGCAGGCGGCGGAAGATTTCTGAGACCGTGGAGCAGAGTCTGGTTCAGGTTGCCGGAGAGAAAGAGAACCTGCTCAAGGAGCGCTTGAGCTATTCCCGCAAGCTGGAAGACGTGCGCGACCGCAAGAAGGATACGGAAGAAGAACTGCGCGACATTCTCAAGCTGGTGGGCAGCCTGAACCTGCAGTTGGAAAAGGCCGGACAGGGCAAGATCGAAAACATGAAGGGCCGTCTGCCCCGACCGGTGCCCGGCACCGTCCGTCTGAGCTATGCCCCCGGGGCCGATCCGCCACGGCGCGGGCTGGGCTTTGCCGCTTCGGACGGGCAGCGGGTGATGGCCGTGGCTGCCGGCAAGGTGGTGCATAACGACATTTTGCGCGGTTTCGGCACAGTGCTCATTTTGCAGCACGGCAACAATTATTACAGCCTGTATGCATTTCTCGGCAACAGTCCCTTGGCCGTGGGCAGTAATGTCGCGGCCGGCGCCGCCATCGGCACTGTGGGCTGGTATCCTGCTATTTCCGGTCCCGGATTGTATTTTGAATTGCGTTTTAAGCAAAAAGCCATTAATCCTTTGCCTTGGTTCGGCTCATAAGGAGCCGGCGCCGAACGTCCGGCGGGCCGCGCGCCTCGCGTCCCTCCGCGGCTTTATGCCAAGCCGTTCAGGTTAGGAATTCCCCGGAGGAACACATTCATGCGCAAGCTACGCACCTCGGCGTTCGCCGCCGCCCTTATACTGGCCCTCTGTCTGCCCGCGTATGCCGCGACACCGCAGTCGGACGCGGCCAAATACGACTACTTGAAACGCTTCGGCAAGACCCTGGATCTGATCCGTAGTTCCTACGTGCACGAGGTGCCCCTTGAAACCCTGATCTCCTCGGCCATCAAGGGAATGCTCCAGGGTCTCGACCCCCATTCTACGTTCATGGACAAGGATGAATTCAAAGACATGCAGGAAACCACCTCCGGCAAGTTCTACGGGGTGGGCATAGAGATTTCCACCGACAGCAACCAAATCATCGTGGTTTCGCCCATTGAGGACACTCCGGCCTACAAGGCGGGGGTCAAGGCCGGCGACGCCATTCTGGCCGTGGACGGCCAACCCACCCAGGATATGACCATGCAGGAGGCGGTTTCGAAAATTCGCGGCGCCAAGGGCACCGAGGTGGAACTGCTGCTGCTGCACAAGAACGAGAAAACGCCGGTGTCTGTGAAAATTGTGCGCGACGCCATTCCGCTGATCAGCGTCAAAGCCCGCTTCATTGATGAGGACGGCGTTCTCTGGGTGCGCCTGACCCGCTTCAGCGAGCGCACCACCGAAGAGTTGCTGGACGCTCTGGACGCCATGGGCAAGAAAGCCCCGATCCAGGGCATCGTGCTTGACCTGCGCAACAACCCCGGCGGCCTCCTGGATCAGAGCGCTTCCGTGGCCGACGTGTTCCTGCGCCGGGGCGTGATTGTGAGCATGCGCGGCCGGGGCGACGAGGTGCTCAAGAGTTTCGACGCCACTCCCAGCCCCAAGGATGTGACCGTGCCTATGGCCGTTCTGGTCAACTCCGGCACCGCTTCGGCCTCGGAAATCGTGGCCGGCGCCCTGCAGGACCATAACCGGGCCGTGATTGTGGGCGAACGCACCTTCGGCAAGGGATCGGTGCAGAACATCATTCCCCTGGAAGACGGCACGGCGGTCAAGCTGACCATCGCCCTGTACTATACCCCCAGCGGCCGCTCCATTCAGGCCGAAGGCATCGTGCCCGACATCGTGGTTCCTTTCGAGGTGCCGCGCGAAGGCGAAGAGCCACGCTTCACCATTCCGCGCGAAAAGGATCTTTCCCGCCATCTGGAAGTGAACCGAGACAAGAAGGACGACGCCAAGGACAAGCCCAAGCTGGTGGAAGACGAAACGGCCAAGATTCTGGCCCAGGACAACCAACTGCGCATGGGTCTGCAACTGGTGCGCGGCCTGCCCAAGATCAGCGAGATCCACTCCCGCTGATCCCGGTTCTCCGGGCGCAGCCCTCTGCTTCAGAAAAAGGGGGGCCGGCTGCCGGTCCCCCTTTTCTATATTGAACTATGAGCGCGAAACCCACAGGCCGTCCGGCAACAAAAAAGACCGCCAAGACCGGAGCGGGTAAAAAGCGCGGCCGTCCGGCCCGCCGATCCCGTAAAGCCAAGGCCGACCGGCGGGTCTGGTTCGCTTTTGCGGCCGGCTTGGTCCTGGCTTTGTTGCTGGCGGCCGCCGGCTATACCCTTTACGGCCTTCTGGGCGAGTCGCCGCGTTCCGGCGCCGTGCGCCGTCCGGCCGTGGCCACGACCGAACCTCAGGCTCCGAGCAAAGCGCCCAAGGTACCGGCCGGACGCAAAGGAGCCGCACCGTCCTCACCGGTTGCGCCTTCGGCCCCCCAAGCCCCTGAGGAAGCGGATGAATCGCCGTCTTCAGACCAGGCCGTACAGCAGGCCCTGGCCGAGTTGCGTGCTCTGCCTTTTGAAGAGCCCCTCACGCCCTCGACTGCCGAACTGGTGGGTCGTATCGACTACGCCCTGCTGCAGACCATGCGCGTTCTGGATTTGTCCGAAAACGCCCTGCTGGTTACGGCCACGTCCGAGCGGATCCACCATGGTGAGCCCTATGCCCTGAAAACCGTGGATGTGCACGCCGGTGCGGCCTTGGCTGTTTTTGAGCGTGAGCTGGGCAGGAACCTGCACTGGTGGGCCGAGAACGCTCGTCTGGAGCACGGGGCCAGGGATTTGCTGCGCATCTCGGTCAACGGCCTGCCTACCCACGTCTTGCGCCTCTACGCGGATGCCGGGCCTCCACCGGAAACCGCTCCGGTTACCCAGACTGCTCCGGTTCCCCAGACTGCAGACTCCGGCCTTCGCCCGCCGTCGCCCACGCCGGAAGCCCGCCCCCTGGCCCCGGAGCGCCTGCGCCTGCCCGGCGAGGAGCCGCGCCTGGTCATCGTTATCGATGACCTTGGCGCCGGCATGGGACCGGTGCGCCGGTTGCTGGCCCTGGACTACCCCGTGACCTTTGCCTTCTGGCCCCACGCCGCCCATGCGCGCGAAGGCGCAATCGCGGCCCATGCCGGCGGGAAGGAGATTCTTGTGCACCTGCCCATGGAGCCCGAGGGTTACCCCAAGGTCAAGCCCGGCCCGGGCGTGTTGCTGCGCAATGCTTCGGCCGAGGAGATCCGTCGGCTCACGGACCGTGGCATTGAGGCCGTGCCCTATGCCGTGGGTCTGAACAATCACATGGGCTCGCGTTTCACCCGCGGTCGCGCCAATGTGCGTGTGGTGCTTGAAGAATTGCAGGCCAAAAGGATGTTCATGCTCGACAGTCTGACGCACCCGCGCAGCGTATTTTATGACGAGGCTCGGCGTATGGGCCTGACCGCCCTCCGCCGCGATGTTTTTCTGGACAACACCATTTCCCGGCAGGCCATTCTGGCTTCCCTGCGCCGGGCCGAGGAAACCGCCCTGATCACCGGTCGGGCCGTGGCCATCGGCCACCCGTACCCGGAAACCCTGGGCGCCCTGAAAGAATGGGAACGGATGCGCAACCCGAAGGTCAAGATTGTCCGCCTGCAGGATCTGGTGCGGTGATATGGTTGAGCGACGCTCCCTCCAGAGAGGTGGCCCCCATTGTGGCCGGCGCCCGGTGAACCTCGTCGCCGCCGAAGTGTCGCATAATGACTGGTGTCGCACCTGTAATGCTTCATTATGATACATAAATTTCTACGCTTCCAGACGCAAATGAAAATAAGATAATTATATTGGATAGATATAATTTATTTACGTGAGTGGCACCCCTCTTGCTAAACCATCAGAAGGCTTTTTATGCATACAACCGGCAATCAACACACTTATGGAGAGAGGCATGAATCTCAAAAGGATGATCAATGTTGTCGGCGTCCATGTCGGGGGTGAAAGAAACGATGTAATCACTGGAGGAGTCTGTGATGTCCCCGGTGAAACCGTCATGCAGAAAATGCTTTATCTGAGGGACCAGGCTGATGATTTACGTAAATTCATTCTTCATGAACCACGGGGAACCGTCACGGAGTGCGTGAACCTTGTTGTCGGCTCCAATGATCCCAAGGCGGATATCGGTTTTGTAATTATGGAGTCGGAATCATACCCGGCCATGTCGGGCAGCAACACAATCTGCACGGTTACGGCTCTTTTGGAGACGGGTATGGTTCCCATGCAGGAGCCGTGACCAGGATTACGCTTGAAGCTCCGGGAGGGCTCGTTGAAGTTGTAGCCACATGCCGGGATGGCAAATGCCTGGGGGTAAAATTTGCAAACGTTCCCTGCTTTGTTTTTGGCCTGGACAAAATGATCGAAGTTCGCGGCGTTGGCACCCTGAAGACCGACATTACATACGGCGGCATGATCTATGTCATGGTGGACGCCCAAGCACTCGGTTTTGCCATTGCCCCCGACGAGGCTCGCGATATGGTCGTTATGGGAGAAAAAATAAAGGCGGCTGCGGCGGAACAGTTTTCGGCCGTACACCCCCTTCTCCCGGAGATCCACACCATCAACCAGGCACTGTTTGCCGGACCAATCATCAATACTCCCGCCGGCAAGCGTTCTCGCAACGGCGTCATTGTTTCACCGGGAAGACTGGACCGTTGCCCGTGTGGAACAGGGACCAGCGCCCGGCTTGCCGCAATGTACGCCCGGAAGCAAATTGCCATTGGCGAAACATTCATTCATGAGTCCATAATCGGCAGCGAATTCACAGGCAGAATAGAAGAAGAACTTATGATCACCGATACCCTGCCCGGCATTCGCCCCAGCATTTTCGGGCAGGCTTGGCTGACCGGCTTCTACCAATATATTTTAGACCGGACGGACCCGTTCCCGATAGGCTATACGCTAAGCGACATCTGGCACAAAAATACCTCTTCTTAGAGCCGCGTCCTTCAAGGCCGTTCAAAAGGTCACCGGGCTGTTCCGGCAAAGCTGCAAATGACGAAGTGTTCAATGCTTCCATAACTACATCAAGAGGAGGTTCTCATGACCCTGATCGCCGGACGCAGCAGTGCAGCCTGGACGGCCGAGTTTCCCCTGTTGGCGGATATTTTGGCCTGTCGGCCCGTTTTTTGGCCCAACCCCTCGCGCCGGTCTTTTGCCGAGGTGGAGAAACGTTTGCCCGTGGGGCGCGAGGAGGCCGAGGAGGCTCTGGCCCGCCTGGCCCGCTTCGCGCCCTTTATTGCTGTGAAATTTCCCGAAACCGCCGGGGCCGGCGGGCTGATCGAGTCGCCCCTGGTGGAAACGTCCAAGCTCAAGGCCGCGTTGGAATCCCTGTGGAAAAAACGCATTCCCGGCCGGATGCTGGTGAAGATGGACGCGGCCCTGCCCATTTCCGGCTCCATCAAGGCCCGCGGCGGCATCTACGAGGTCTTGGCCGTGGCCGAAGATCTGGCCTTTCGGCACAGCATGCTCGCCCCGGGCGACAACTACTCCATGCTGGCCGAACCGCGTTTTCGCAAATTCTTTTCCGGCTTCAAGCTGGCCGTGGGTTCCACCGGCAACCTGGGGTTGTCCGTGGGCATCATGGGCGCGGCCCTGGGCTTTTCCGTCACCGTGCATATGTCGGCCGACGCCCAGGTTTGGAAAAAGGATCTGCTACGGGCCAACGGGGTCATCGTCCGTGAATATGCCGACGATTACAGCTTTGCCGTGGCCCAGGGCCGCAAAGAGGCCGAGGCCGACCCGGCCTGCCACTTTGTGGATGACGAGGCCTCGCGTCACCTCTTTTTGGGTTATGCCGTCGCCGGGTTGCGCCTGGGTGCGCAACTGGCCGGCCTGAATGGCCGGCCCGAGGCTGGACGGCCCTTGTATGTGCACCTGCCCTGTGGCGTGGGCGGCGGCCCCGGCGGGGTGGCCTTCGGCCTGAAGCTGGCCTTCGGCGATGCGGTCCGCTGCTTCTTTGCCGAGCCGGTCAACGCCCCGGCCATGCTTTTGGGCCTGTATACCGGGTTGCACGAAAAAGCCTCGTCCACGGCCTTCGGCATTCCCCTGCAGACGGCCGCCGACGGCTTGGCTGTGGGCGCTCCCTCGGCTCTGGTCTGCGAAATGATGGAGCCGTTGCTTGACGGCCTGTATACTCTGGAGGACCGGGATCTTTTCACCTATCTGGCCCTGGCCGCCGACTGCGAGGGTCTGAAGCTGGAGCCTTCGGCCCTGGCCGGCGTGCCCGGCCTGCTGCATACGCTGGAGCACGATTTGCTGCCCGGCGATCCGGAAAAGGCCGTGCACATCGTCTGGGCCACGGGCGGCAACCTGGTGCCCCGGGCCCAGTGGGAAGGTTACGTGCAGAAGGGTCGCATGAGCGCAGCCTGAGGCGGCGGGCCCCGGTGGTCCTGCCGGGGATGAGCACGACAGAATATTGCGGCGACAACCACAGACCGGCCGGGAATTTTCTCGACCGGTCTGTGGTTCATCTGCGAAAATCCTTCCTTTCTCACAATTTGACTGAAGCAAATCGCTTCAGTTGATCCACTGTAGCGTATCGAAACGAGACAATTTTATCTATACATTGTCTGTTCTTCTTTTGAATTAAGAATAATCTATTCATATTTCAACTTATTATAGAAAAAACGTTTTGCCGGCGCGAACCTTGCTCCGGTGCACACACGGCGTGGAGTCGTTTGCAGCCGGCAATTTCAATTTGTAGCGAAAGGAGGCGTTTTATGCGCTGGTCGAAGGTCATCCAATTATATGGCGCCCACTGCGAAGGCGAGCCGGGACGAGTTGTGGTCGGCGGGGTGTTCGACATCCCCGGCAAGAACATTTTGGAAAAGCTGCTCTATGTGAACAATGTGGACGACAGTCTGCGCCGGTTCCTGGTGTTTGAGCCCAGGGGCACACCGGCCGGTTCGACGAACATCCTGTTCCCGCCGAGCGTGCCCGAGGCGGACGTGGCCTTCTTTATTCTGCAGCCCGAAGGCGCCTACGCCATGTCCGGCTCCAACACCATGTGCGTGGTCACCACGCTTTTGGAAACCGGCCTGCTGCCCATGAAAAATCCGGTATCCAAAGTGGTGCTCGAAACGGCCGCGGGCTTGGTCACGGTGCTCTGCGATTGCGAGAACGGCCGGGTGACGCGTTGCAACATTGAGAACTGCGCAAGCTTTGTCGAGCACCTGGACCATCCCCTGCGTCTGGAAGGCTTTGGGGAGATCACCGTGGATATCGCCTTTGGCGGCTGCTATTACGCCGTGGTCGAATCGGCCAAGCTCGGCCTTGAGATCAACCGGGACAGCGCCCGCGCTCTGGCGGAATACGGCCAGTTGATCAAAGAGGCCGTGGATGCGCAGATCACCATGCAGCACCCGACCATCCCGGCAATCAACAAGGTCGATTACATTATCTTCACCCAGGTGGTTGATGCGGCCAAGCACATCTACCGCAACAGCACCGTGGTGCCGCCGGGCCGGTTGGACCGCTCTCCCTGCGGCACGGGCTCTTCGGCCCGCATGGCCGTGATGCATGCCCGTGGACAATTGCAGGTCGGCCAGAAGGTGCAGATGCGCTCGGCCATTGACAGCTGCTTCGAGACGGAGATCATGGGCACCACGGAGATTGGCGGCCGGCCGGCCATTCTGCCGCGTATTTCCGGCCGGGCCTGGGTCTTTTCCATGGAGACCTGGGGAGTGGACCCCACCGACCCGTACCCCTTGGGCTTTTCGCTCACCGACGTCTGGGGGCCGGGCAAGATTGTCTGATCGTAATTTGCCTGCAAAGCGGCTTGTCGTCTTGCAGGCGCGACCACGGCGGGAGCGTGGCCCCGTTTTGCCTCCGTCGGCGCGGCATCTGCTGTGCATCCCAGGTTGCGACATCCTGCGTCCGATGTTCGTAATTTGGGATGAGGCCACGCTTCTGTCGGGAGTCGGGAAAACAAACCCTCATTGTATGGACGGCGGAACGTCCGCGCCGGAGAAACAATATGAGTGAAGACTGGAAAGGCGTCCTTGTCGCTTTGACCACTCCTTTTGATGACAAGGGCAACGTGGATGAGGCCAAACTGAAAAAGCACGCCGACGCGCTGGTGCGCACCGGGGCCGTGGGCGGTCTGGTGCCCTGCGGCGGCAGCGGCGAGGCGGTTTTACTTTCCGAAGCCGAATGGGAGCTGACCGTTCGGGCCGTGGTCGAGGCAACCGACGGCCGGGTGCCGGTGATTGCCGGCTGCAGCGACGCAACCACCCGCAATACCGCGCGCCGAATGCAGTTTGCCGAAAAGACCGGCGCGGACGGGGCCATGGTGGCGCCGCCCTGGTACGTGCACCCCGACGAGCGGGAACTGCTTGAGCACTTTCGCGTCCTGGCGGGCGAGAGCGGCCTGAAGGTGGTTTTGTACAACACCCCGCACAGCACCGGCGTGGATGTGAAGCCGGAGCTTGTGGCCAGGATCGCCGAATTCGGCCAGATCACCCATAAAAAGACCACTTCCGGCGATATGACTCGGCTGGCGGCCGTGGAGCGCCTGTGCGGCGGAAAAGTGAAATTCCTGGTGGGCTGCGACCCCCTGGCCATGGAGCAGTTTCTCATGGGCGCGACGGGCTGGATCACCCCCTGCGGCAACTTCATTCCCGGCCTGCTGCAGGAGCTGTATGATCTTTGCGTGAGCGTGAAGGACACGGCCAAGGCCAAGCAGCTTTATTTCAAGCTCCTGCCCATGTTTTCCCTGTTCGAGTCGGGGCTGTACATCCAGTTGACCAAGTACGCCATGAAGGCTCTGGGCAATGATTACGGCCTGCCGCGGCGACCCCTGCTGGAGCCCGAGGACCCCATGAAACGGCGTATGGATGCGGTTTTGACGAGCCTGGGATTGTTGTAAGGACCGGCGCCGCATTGAGGCATCGACTGGAGCATTTGCACTTTGAAAAAAGCGCAAATGCTCTGAGAACCTCCGCAAGGAGAGGCGTGGGGGAAAGGGTGTTTCTTTCGCCGGTGGGACGCGAGAGAAGCCGCCTTTTCCCCACTGTTTTTTTGTCTCAGGTGTTTTCCAACAGGGCGCGCAGGTGATTGGCCACGGCCCCGGCCAGGGGCGGCGGCACGGCGTTGCCGATGAGTCGGGCCATATCGCCCTTGGAGCCGGCAAAGCGGAAGTCGTCGGGAAAACCCATGAGCCGGGCGGCCTCGCGGTGGGTGATCGGCCGATGGGCCTCCGGGTGCAGGTAGCGGCCTTTTTCCGGTTTGAAGAACTCGGTGCGGATGGTCACGGCCGGGCGGTCCCACCAGAGCCGGCCGAAGAGATCCGTGCCACCCGAGGTTTTGCGCACCCAGCAGGCCGGAGTCAGGTCCGGGGAGTTTCGTTGCAGGTCGAAGCGGTTGCCGCCCGGCGGCACGGCCTGATAGCGGGCCAGGCTTTTGGGCGTGGGTTGGCGACCGAAGTGCAGGTCCAGGGGCGCCGGCGCGGCGTTGACGTCCACCCCGGCGGGTGGAGGCAGATCCGCAATGGCCTCGCGCACGGTGCGCCATGCGGGTTTTTGCCCGTCGGCCGGCGGAAAATGGCTGGGAACAGGCGGAAAAGGCGGTGGAACGTGCCCCTTGATGCCCAGCAAAAAAGCGCGCAGGCGGGTTTGCGGCACGCCGTAATCAGCGGCGTTGAGCAGGGCAGAGGACACGGAAAAACCGAGCGCTTCGGCCCGGCGGAGAATGGCCGCGTGTTCCGGCGAATGCAGCAGCCAGCGCACGTTTTCGATGATAAAAGCCTTGGCCCCGCAGGCAGCAACGATGTCCATGTAGGGTTCCCACAGGGCGCGCCGGGCATCACCGCGCCGGCCCCTGTTCAGCAGGCTGAAGCCCTGGCAGGGCGGGCCGCCGATGACCACTTCGGCCCGGGGCACGGGCTTCTTGCCCGAAGCCCAGTCTTCAACGTCGCCCCGGTGGGCGTGGGGGCCGAAGTTGCGGCTGTAGCTCTCCACGGCGGCAACGTCGTTGTCCAGGGCAAAGACGCCGCGAAAGCCGCCACCCAGGCGGGGGTCGCAAAAACCCAGGCTCATGCCGCCGCAGCCGGAAAAGAGATCGAGCAGAGAAATCATACGCCGACGATTATAGCCTGTGCAAGGCCCGGGGGCAACGTGATCATTGTCCTTCGAGTTCGGCCAGATGGGTCCGGGCCGCCTCCAGGGTCGGGTCCAGTTCCAGGGCGGCGGCCAGATAGTGCCGGGCCGCCTCGAAGTCGCCCAGAAACTTGCGGCACAGGCCGAGGTTCTGCACGTCCATGGCCGAGCCCTTGTCCAGGCGGTTGAGGATGTAGGCAAAGCAGTCGGCCGCCTCGGCATGCCGGCCTAGTTTGAAGAGGCAGACCCCGAGCAGGTTGTGGTATTCCTTCATGTCCGGACAGAGCCCGGCGGCCAGGGTCAGGCCGGGCCGGGCCGCTTCCCAGTCGCCGTCCAGGGTGAGGGCATAGGCTCCATAAAAGGCCGCCAGGGCGCGCGAGTCTTCTTCCGGCTGCAGCGGCTCGGCCAGGGCAAAGCATTGCCGGGCAAGCCCGTTGTTGCCGGCCCGCAGGGCGACCATGCCCCGGAAAAACAACAGCCAGTGGGCCTTGGGCAGCAGTTGTTCCATGGTGTCCAGCGCGGCCCAGGCTTCGGCCGGGTCGGCCTCTTCGGAAATCACCCGGCCCACAAAGAGCCCGATGGAGGCGTTTTTGTCCCGTTCGCGGAAGGCAAAGCCCGGCACAAAGCTGCAGTGCGTGGGCACACCCGTGTCCGGGTTGGTGGTGGCCACGGAATAGAGGCTGAAGCCCTTGCGGCGCAGGCCGGCAGCCAGGGAACGCAACTCGTCGAGAATGTCGTCCGCTTCCAGGTCGGGCAAGGTATCCAGGGCAACGCGCGGCCCGGTCGAGAGAAAGTCGGCTTGAGCCAAGGAGTCGAACTTGGGCAGGCCCGAGGCCTCGTAGCAGGAAGAGGTATGAAAGTCGCCGCCGAGCTGGGCGATTTCCGTCAGTGCCCGAATGGCCGCCTTGGTGGGGGAGACGGCCGTGCCGGCTGTGAAGACGATCTCAGAGCTTGCCGGGAAGGAGACCGGGTCGTGAGCCAGCACGCCTACCGTGGGCACCGGCAGGCCCAAGGAGAAGTCTTTGAGCAGCACGCGCACCCCGGCGCGCTCGAATTTGTCGAGCAAATCGCGCAGCACCGGGTCGTCGGCCGTGGCCGGGTCGATGGTCGGCAGTTCGGGGCGGTCGCGGTCGATCAGGGCGCAAACGTGGCGTTCCACCAGTTCGCAGGCGCCCTGGAGAATTGATTCCACGTCGGTATTGCCGGCCGAGGAGCCGTTGAATTCCCCCAATTGCCGGAGCAGATCCAGGGGCAGGCGTACGACGGCCTCATCGTGGATGCGCAGGGCGGGCATAAAAAGCCACGGCCGCAAGCCGAGTAAGGCGCGGGCCGTGCCCGCCGGCACGGGCGCGCCGCAGGCTCTGGCCACTTCTTCCGCGGGCATCAGGCCGGGGACGTAGCGTTGTTCGGCTTCGGCCCAGGTCAGGCGCTCGGCCTCGGGCGGGTTTTGCCAGAAGGTGAAAAAGCCGTAGCGCTCCATCAGTTCCATCAGGGCCGAGGCTTCGGCCTGCTCCGGGCTTGCGCCTTTGCCCATCTGCTTGCGCGTGGGCATGACCGCGCGGGCGTCGGCGCCGCAACGGGAAATATATACGGGAATGCCCAGACGGCCGGAGTCGATGCGCTTGGTTTCCGCGACGATATCCAGGTTCAGGGCGGCCAGACGTTCTTTCACGCGGCGCAGGGTCTCGGTCGGGGGCACGGCCTTGTCCTGGTCCAGGGAGTAGGCTTTGGGGCAGGGGGAGAGTTGGATCATTGGGAAGCTATGGGGGTCAGACGGTGCAGGGCGATCAAGTGCTTTTCCGTCTCGCCCGGCCCGCCGGCCCGCAGGCCGATATGCCGGTGTTCAAGGCGAAATTCCTTTTCGGCCAATTTGAAAAAGCGTTTGGGTTCGCGTCGGTGGTCCGAGGCCAGCAGGGTTTCCGGGGCCTTGACCCGACCGAGGAATTTCACCAGGGGGCGGTAGAGAGCTTCCAGGTAGAGAATTTCCGAGCCGGCCACCAGATCGAAGCCCGTGGGCGGCTGCTGGTCGCGCAGATCCAGGCGGCGCACTTCCACGCGGTGGGCCAGGTTGTTTTTCAGAACATTGATTCGGGCGAAGAGCAGGGCGTCTTCGTCGATGTCCGAAACCACCACCCGTTCCCAGCCGCAGGCCGCCGCCGCCAGACCGACCACGCCGCAGCCGGCCCCTATTTCCAGAAGTGCGCCTTTAAGCCCCCATTTGGCCAGGGCATGCCCCAGGGCCAGAGAAGCCGGCCAGACCTTGGCCCACAGGGGCAAGGAGGTCAGGGCGTGTTCCAGGGCGCCTTCGCGGATCAGCTTGTCCAGACGCTCGCGCATGTCGGCGATCTGAAGGATTTCCAAGGTCTGGCCGCCCACGTTGAGGGGCTCGAATTCCAGAGCGTATTTTTTCCCGGCGACTTCAAGCAATGATTGAAGCTCGGGTGAATCGGTCGGCAAGGGTGTTCTCTCCCGCGGATTGTGGCCGGAGCCGGGGCGTTTCCAAAGCGGCCTTGGTTGTATGCCGGCGTCGCTGAAAATACAAGCCGGCTGGAGCGGGATTTCCTTGACTTCATATGTGGCGAGGAGTAAAGGAATACGTCCCATAAAGGGGCAAGCCAATACGGTACGGACCCCAAAAACGCGGCAGCGAGAACAAAGTGCAGGAAACTCCCATTCCGGGGGCCAACCCGGAACATAGCATAAAGCCAAAGGTGCTTTCACGGTGGACCACTGTGAAAGCACCTTTGCCATTGAGGGGGTAGCATGATGCAACCGATTGAAATTATTCAGGCTGTTGAAAAAATCGCACCGCCGCGTCTGGCCGCCCCCTGGGACCGCAGCGGAGTGCAGGTGGCCGCTTTTCGTAGCGAAGTAGGTCGCGCGGCCGTCATGCTCGATCCCACCCCGGCCGGCATTGCCCGGGCTGTGCAAGACGGGGCCGAGTTCATAGTTGCCCATCACCCCCTGTCCATGCAGCCGGTTTTTCCGGATAAGGCCGATGCTTATCTGACCGTTCTGCGCCTGTTGTTGTCGCATGATGTCTGGCTTTACAGCGCCCATACCTCGCTCGACACCTCCCCTCACGGCACGGCCGACTGGCTTGCCGAAGACCTGGACCTTGCCCGGGTCGAAGTGCTGGAGCCCACGGCTGAAGAAGAGGGCGCGACCGCCGGCTTCGGCGTTGTGGGTGATCTGCCCGGGCCGTGCGCCTATGAAGAATTTTGTCGCCGTCTGGCCGGGGCTCTCGGCCGCTCGGCCTGGCAAAGTTGCGGGCCCAGGCCCGCGTGGGTTTCTCGAATCGCCTGCTGCCCCGGCTCGGGTTCCGGCCTTGCCGGCCTTGCCCTGGCGGCCGGCGCGGATCTGCTGATTACCGGCGACGTCAAGTACCACGTCGCCCTGGAGACCGGTATCCGCATTTTGGATGTAGGGCATTTCTGCCTTGAGGAAGAGATGATGCGTCGCTTCGCGGCGCGCCTTGAGTCCGTGCTGCCTGTTCCCGTCACCTTTTACCCCGGCAGCGACCCGTTGGCTTTCGAGAGCGCCGGACCGGACGAGCATTATCTAGGAGGATGAGCCTTTGAGCCTGTATCTGAAACAAATCGAGCAACTGATCTCGCTGCAGAAAGTCGATGCCGAGATTCACGGCATCAAACAGGAGCTGGAAAGCGCCCCCAAAGAGTTGGAAGCGTTGCGTGAGCGCTTTGCCGAGGCGGATGCCCGCCGTCTGCGTCAGGAAGACAAGATGGCCCATCTGCGCGAGCAGGAAAAACGTCTGGGCACCGAGCTGGAGGACGATTCCGCACGCCTGAAGAAGAGCAAGAGCAAGCTCATGCAGGTGGGCAACTCCAGGGAATACCACGCAATGGTCCGGGAAATGGACTCGTTGGAGCGGGTGAACCGCAACCGCGAGGAAGAAAAGGTTGCCCTGGTCGAGGAAGTGGAGCGCCAGAAGACCCAGAGTGTCGAGATCACCGAAGAATACGAAAAA
Source organism: Desulfovibrio sp. (assembly GCA_031553235.1). Classification (GTDB taxonomy): domain Bacteria; phylum Desulfobacterota; class Desulfovibrionia; order Desulfovibrionales; family Desulfovibrionaceae; genus Frigididesulfovibrio. Next base: position 3,006 of record JAVBLS010000003.1, on the reverse strand, counting down.
GTGCGCCAGGAACTGGAAGCCTGCGAAGCCGGGCTGGAAAGCCGCATGGCCGTCGCCGGGGAAGTGCTGGACAAGCTCAACGCCGAACGCTCCAAAACCGCCGTGGAAGTGCCCGCGCCGGTGTTCGCCCGCTACGAGTTCATCCGCGAGCGCCTGCGTCACCCGGTCATCGTGCCGGTGTCCGGCGGGGTCTGCACGGGCTGCAACATTTCCATTCCGCCGCAGAGTTTCATCGAGCTGCAGAAGGGGACGCAGATTCTTTCCTGCCCCAACTGCCGCCGGCTGATGTATTGGTCGGAGCATTTCACGCCCCCGGTCGAGTAAGCCCGCCCACAAATGTGGGTATTCACGGGCAATGTCTGCGTCAAACGGCTTTTTTTGCTCTGGTCGAGTACCATAAGAGTACACTCCCGTCGCAAAAAAAGCCGTTTTCCTTGGCCTTGGCCGTGCTCTCCGCATTTGCATACGGCTGCGGACTCCCAAGCGCCTTCAGGCGGCGGGCAAAAATTCTCATTCATCAGCGCTTCCTCAGGGGAACAGCAGGCCGGCGGCCAACGCCCTGAGAAGATCCTGCGAGAACAGTTCCGGGCTCTGGGTCGCGATGCCGGAAAGCTCATCGGCGTCAAAGGGCGAGAGGCCCCGGCCGGCGGGCAGGGCCGCCGCGCCTTTGGGTAAGACGCAGCGGAACAGGTGCAGGCGCTCCGGCGCCCCCGGCCCGGGCGGCAGTTCGGCAACGAAGCGCACGGCAGGTTCCCAGCCCAGAGCGTCGCCGAGTCCCACGCCCGCCGCGTCTTCCGGGCTTAGATCGGCCGGCACCGGGGTTGAAAACAAATCGAGCGCTTCCCGTCGTCCCGCCGGCAGCAGAGCGGTTTTGCGCAGGAAGATCCGATCTTCGGCATACAAGGCCGTGACCGCCTTGCGAAAGCACAGGCCACGCTTGACGGCCTGGGCCACGGGCATGATCATCAGGGGCAGGCTCTGTTCATCGAGGATTTCGACGGATACGGAACCGGCCGGTTCATCCGGCCTCGCGGGCGCGGAGCGGCCGCGCAGAGTCTTTAGGGTAGGGTTGTGACGCATCCAAATTCTTTTAGCATCATCCGCCTCGACGGGGAAGATGCGGCCGCCTTGGCCGGGCTTGAGGCCGCCTGTTTTTCCACCTCCTGGGGGGCGGAGCGCTACAGGCAGCTTTTTGCCGCAGCCCGGCCCGTCGGTCCCGGTCTGGCGAATTTTTCCGCCTTCGGCCTCAAGGAGGCGAACGGCGCTTTGGCGGCCTTTGCGGTGGTCCACGTCAGTCTGGACGAAGTGGAGATTTACAATATTGCCGTTCGGCCTGATTTGCGGCAGAATGGCTTGGGTAAACGGCTTCTGGCGGGTGTTCTGGCCCTTGCCGAAGCCTGTGGCGTCACCCGGGCAGTGCTTGAAGTGCGCGTCGGCAACCTGCCCGCCCGCAAATTGTACGCTTCCCTTGGCCTTTTTCCCTGCGGCCGACGCAAGGGCTATTACGCCGATACCGGCGAAGACGCCTTGGTGCTCTGCCGCGAGTTCACGTTTTGATCCCCGGAGGTCCCGTATGCAGTTTCTCATGGCCGCCAACTGGAAAATGCACAAGAACCGCGCCGAAGCCGCCGGCTTTATTCGCGACTTGGCCGTGCGTCTGAAGGATGCCCCCGAAGACCGCGAAGTCGCCGTGTTCGCGCCTTACACCTGTCTGGCCGCCTGCGCCGAGGCCGGAGAAAAGGCCCCGCGCATCCGTCTGGGCGGCCAGAACTGCTGGAAAGAAGACCACGGTGCTTTTACCGGCGAAATTTCTCCGGCCATGCTGCACGATTGCGGCTGCTCGCTGGTTTTGACCGGGCATTCCGAACGCCGGGCCATTCTGGGGGAAAGCAGCGAATTGGTAGGTGAGAAAACCACTTTTGCCCTGGCCTGCGGTCTGGATGTGATCCTGTGTGTGGGCGAGACCTTGGAGCAGCGTGAACTGGGTGCCCTGGAGGCCGTGCTGGATCGTCAATTGGAGGCCGGCCTGGCCGACGTGCCGAGCGACTTTAGGCCCGAGCGTCTAAGCGTGGCCTACGAACCGGTCTGGGCCATCGGCACGGGAAAAGTCGCCGGGCCGGAAGAGATAGTCGAAGCCCACTGTCTGGTGCGCGCGCGGCTTGTCTGCCGTTTCGGCCAAAAAGCCGAGAAAATGCGCATTCTGTATGGCGGAAGCGTCAAGCCCGAGAATGCGGCGCAAATAATATCCCTTGACAATGTGAATGGTCTCCTGATAGGCGGTGCTTCTTTGCAGGTGGAAAGTTTCGCCCGCATCATCACGGCTTAAGGCCGAACGTCCGCCCGCTTTGGAGGAATCGCTTGGAAAACCTGATCCTTATCCTGCATATTGTGATCTGCCTGTTGCTCATGGTCCTGGTCTTGCTGCAATCGGGCAAGGAAGGCATGGGCGTGATTTTCGGCGGCGGCTCTTCGTCGCTGTTCGGCAGTACCGGCGCCGGCGGCATGCTGGCCAAGCTGACGGCCTTTATGGCGGTGATCTTTTTGGTTACCTCTTTGAGCTACAACGTGATCAGCTCCCGAGATCGGCATAAGGCCGAAGATATCGTGGTTAATGTGCCCATCGACGCGCCGGAGCCTCCGGTCCAAGTGCCGCCTGCCGGCGGCAACGCCACTGTGCCGCAATAAGTGTCTGCGCTTTGTTTTTGACGAACGCTCCGTGTCTCGGCACGGGGCGTTCTTTTTTGTATGTAGAAAATCTCCCGCTGGGCGGGAGGTTCTATGATATCCGCATTTTTCACTAAACATTTTCTAGAAACTCTGGTATGTCATGAGACATGAAAACGCTCAGCAAGACCAGTCAAGACGTACGCGAGTTCAGGCGACTTCGGGCCGTGGAGCTTTATGAACAGGGCTGGCGATCTATTCGCATAGCGGAGGCTTTGGGAGTGACTCGCGGGGCCGTGAGCCAGTGGCTGAAACTCTATCGGAAAAAGGGCATCGAAGCTC
>JAVBLS010000028.1:0-22279 GCA_031553235.1 Desulfovibrio sp. | reverse complement strand
TCTTTTCCGTCAGCGGCGAAGTGGACTTATGCCCCAAACCACCCCACCCGTCAACAGGTTTTTTTCGAGAATTTTCAGTTTCCCTCAAAATCCTTGCCGCGGAAAGATATTTTCTTACCTTCAATTCCCTCGGGCAGGCCCCCCACCGCGGTCCTTAGACCTGAATCGGCAGAGCAATAACCCGGTGCGCGACCAGCACCTCCACAACCTCCGCAAGCGGCAGGCCGACCACATTGACAGTCGGTGTTCCAAAGCCTAGATGTTCAAGGTACAAGAAAGCGTTCGGCCTGTGCGGCGGCCCCGCACACGACCTCGCCCGTTTTGGGCAAAGGAGCCTTGTATGCGCCGTTTCCAAAGCCTGCGCCTTGTTGGATTCGCCATTCTTGCCGCCCTGTCCTTTTCCGACACAACCGTTTTGGCGGCCACAACCGAAGCGCCTCATAAAGGCCGGGAAATCCCCGTCACGGTCACCTCCACCTTGAAAAACCAAGGCGTGACCTCTGGTTGGGCTGAAGTGGACCCCGGCAATCCCCTGAAGCTTTCCGTTTATCTGTCTTTTAGCAAACCCTTTGAGGGGACCATTCACCTGCGCGGCTATACCTCGGCCGGCGCCGAAGCGGCCCGCAGCGGGGAGACCGCCCTGAAACTTCTTGAAGACGCCGGCAGGCCCGTGGAGTTCTACTTCCCCGAGGGCAACGATCTTGGCAAAGTACATCGATTGATCGTGGCGGACCAAACCGGTGTGCCCGTGCCGCCCAAGCCGCAAAAGCGCGATGAAAGCATCGGGCAGGAAGCCAAGGACATCCTCCAGGAGCTTACCCGTTGATGACCGGTACCATTGATGTCTAGGGTCTTTCGCGCGCCCGGCCCGGCCGGCAAACTTTTTCTGGCTGTTTTGGCCGGCTGCGTCCTTTTGGTGGGCGGCATGCTTTTGGCCCTGCGCCTGAGCTTTCAGGCCGGTTTCAGCGACTACCTGGATGAAAGCCGGCAGGAACGTCTGTCTCTTTTGGCCGATACCCTGAGCGACGAATACCGCAAAGATTCCGGCTGGCATGCCCTGCACGGCAATGAACGCGCCTTTCGCCGGCTGGTGGGCCGAATCATCCGGCGCGAGCCGGCCGGCAAGGGTGAAACCGACGATGCCGCCGAAAAGGCCCGTCGACAGTGGGAAACCGCTTACCTGCGTTCCGGGCTGGGAGTGCTCGGCGCCGACGGCAAAACCAAAATAGTCGGCGTGCCTCCCGGTCCGGACGCCTTCCGGCTGGCCATTACCGTCGAAGGGACAACTGTGGGCTATCTCACCCGCGAACCCCTGGCCGACTTTCCCGAAGCGGCGGACCAGCGCTTTGCCGAGCATCAACTACGGGCCGGCATGGTCATCTCCCTGGCCGCCCTGGTCGTGGCCGCGCTCATTTCCGCGTGGGCGGCCCGGCTGCTCAACGCGCCGCTGCAAAGCCTCGGCGGGGTGCTCGCCGCCCTGGCCAAAGGGGATTACACGGCCCGAGCCCCGGCAGCCGGCCGGGGGCAGTTGCGGGTTTTTGCCGACCAACTCAGTTCCCTGGCCGATACCCTGGCCCGCAACGAAAACGCCCGGCGTATCTTCATGGCGGAAATTTCCCACGATTTGCGCACACCCCTGGCGGTGCTGCGTGGCGAGATCGAGGCCGTGCAGGACGGCATCCGCCCCCTGACGCCCCAGTCCCTTGATTCGCTGCAGGCTGAAATCGCCCTGCTTTCCGGCCTGGTGGACGACATTCACACCCTGGCCCTGGCCGACCTCGGCTCCCTGGCCTATGATCGTCGCCCCCTCGACCTGGTTTGCCTGGTACGGGAAACCCTGAACGCCTTTACCGAGCGCTTTGCCGGCCGCGGCCTGGCCCTTTCCCACAGCCTGCCGGACATGGTCCTGCCGGTATTTGCCGACGCCGGACGCCTGGGGCAGGCCATGCGCAACATTTTGGAAAACTCCCTGCGCTACACCAACCCCGGCGGCACGGTGCAGGTGCATTGCCGCGAAGAGCAGGGACTGGCCGTTCTGGACATCCTTGATTCCGCGCCGAGTGTGCCTGAAAAAGATCTGCCCCGGCTTTTCGAACGCTTTCAGACCCAGAACCCGGCCCGCTGCCGGGCGGCCGGCGGTTCGGGCCTGGGACTTTCCATCTGCCGCACAATCGTCGAGGCCCACGGCGGCACGGTGCGTGCCCTGCCCTCGCCCCTGGGCGGCCTGTGGCTGCGCCTTTCCCTGCCGGCGGAAGGCGCTGGGGCAAGCCTATGAGCGACCGCATCCTTATAGTGGAAGACGAGCCCAAGCTCGCCTCGCTGGCTGCGGACTACCTCACGGCCGCCGGTTTTCTCGCTGAAACGGCCGCGAGCGGCGAGGATGTGGTGAAGCGGGTGCGCCGCAACCCGCCCAATCTGCTGTTGCTTGATTTGATGCTCCCCGGCAAGAACGGCCTGGACATCTGCCGAGAAATCCGCGCTTTTTCCTCTCTGCCGATCATCATGGTCACGGCCAGGGTGGAAGAAATAGACCGCCTGCTCGGCCTGGAACTCGGGGCCGACGATTACATCTGCAAACCATACAGTTTGAGAGAAATGATCGCCCGAGTCAAGGCCGTGTTGCGTCGCCTCGGGCCGGCGCGTCCGGCCGGTCCGGCCACCGGACTGAAAATCGACGAAGCCGGGTTCCAGGCAGGTTTCCATGGCCGGGCCTTGGATCTCACTCCGGCGGAATTCCGCCTATTGCGCCTGTTCGCCTCTTCCCCCGGTCGGGTCTTTTCGCGCGACCAACTGCTGCGCGGCGCCTACGAAGACGACCGCGTGGTCACCGACCGCAGCATCGACACCCACATCAAAAACCTGCGCCGTAAACTGCGCGATGCCGCGCCCGACACCGACCCCATCGCCTCGGTCTACGGCGTCGGCTACAAGTATCAAGAATAACTCATATCACCTTGATAACTGCCCCACCAATCCCACCAGTTCGTCCGATTGCGGGGTCAGCTCGGCGATACCGGAGTTGCTGCGGGCCATGTCTTTTTCCACCTGATCGTTGAGTTCGTCCAAACGTTTGACCACTTCGGCCACCTGCGAGGCGCCGAAAGACTGTTCACGGCACAGGGCGGACACTTCCTGCATCTGGGCCGAGACCGAGTCCACCAGGCCGACGATGTCCGAAAGGGCGCTGCCGGCGGTGGTGCTCAATTCCACAGTGCGGGCCACGGTGCGCGCGGCCCGTTCCACACCTTCCGCACCCTGGCCCATGCTGGCGCGGATACCCGCCACGGCGGCGTCCACCTGCTTGGTGGCCAGAACGGTTTTTTCCGCCAGCTTGCGCACTTCGTCGGCCACTACGGCAAAGCCGCGTCCGGCCTCGCCGGCCCGGGCCGCCTCGATGGCCGCGTTCAGGGCCAGCAGGTTGGTCTGATCGGCAATATCGTTGATCACTCCCAGAATCTCGCCGATGCCGGCCGTGCGCTCACTCAAGTCGGCCATCTGGGTGCCGATGGCCTTGGTCTCGCTCTCGATGAAGTTCACGCTCTCAATGGCTTCGGTGACTATGGCTGCGCCGGAACGGGCCTTTTCTCCGGTCCGGCCGGCGAACTCGGCCGCGTCTTCGGCCCGGCCGGCCGCCCCGGCCGTGGCCCGCTCGATGAGGTTGACCGCTTCAACCGTGTCGCGCATCAGAGCGGACTGCTCGGCCAACCGCCGACCGGCCTGGGCCATATCGTCGGCCAGGGCGCCGGCCGTGGCCCGCAGCCGACGGCCCACATCCTCCACCTTGACGGCCACAGCGGCCGAGGCTCGACGGCCGTCTTCGGCCGCGGCCCGGGCAGTCTCGGCCTCGGCCACGGCCGTGTGGGCCCGCTCGGCCTCACCCGCGGCCAGAGCCTGTTTTTCACGCGCCTCGTTCATTCCGGCCAGGAGTTTCTCCAGCATGGAACGCAGGGCCGCAGCCAACTCGCGCAACTCGCCGCCGAAGCCCGAGGGGTCGAGTTGCGCGGCGGTGTCACCCCCGGCCACCCGAGAGGCAAAGGCGCACACCGTGTTCAGCGGCCGAGAAATGCTGCCGGCCGTGATCACCACCAGAACAACCAGCACCAACAGGGCACAAGCCCCAAAAATCAACGAGGAGTGAAGACGGTTGTGAGCCTCGGCCATGACACCGTCCTCGGGCAGGGCGACCATGAAGTACCAGGGGCCGGAGAGCGAGGGCAGGTTGAGGGGGAGATACATTTCCAGCACTTCTTCCCCGGTGAAGGGGCTTTTCCCGCTCAGGTGGAAAGATTTGCCCGCCGACGTGCGGGCCAGAATCTCGCCCGCGCGTTCTTTGTACACATCATTCAGGCTTTGCCCGGCAACCTTGGCGTCCGGCGAAGCCACCACCAACCCGGTGCCGCTGAGGAACAGGGCATGCCCGGTGTTCATGGGTTTCATCTTGGCGATGGCTTCGCTGAGTTCTTCAAGGCCCAGATCGATGCCCACCACCCCGACGGCCCGGCCGTTGTCCATAACCGGCGCGGTCACCGAGGTCATCAGCACCTTGTCTTCCGTGTCCATGTCGCGGTAGGGCTCGACGATGGCCGTGCGCCGGCCTTCCATGGAAGGCACATAATAGTTCTCGTGATCGTAATTTTCCGAGGCCTCCGTGGCCAGCTTGCCGTTATCCCAATACCAATAGGCATTGGCCCGGCCCTCGGCGTTGCCGTATTCGGTATTGTCCGCAAACTCGGCGTCGCGGCCGTCAAAGCCGTTGGCAGCGAAGAGCACCCAAACGCCGAAGGTGCCCGGGTCGACCGCCGCGAAGCCGGCCGTGGTTTCCGACAGCACCTTGCGGGCGTCGTCGCCCATGCGGCGGAAGCGTTGCACCGCAGAGGCCAGAGCCTCGGCTTCTGCTTTGGCCTTTTCCAGCTTGCCGGTCATCATGGCGGCCGATTCATGGGCCACGGCCTCGGCCAGTTTCAGGGCCTGCTCCCTGGCGGCACCGGCGGCAAAATAAAAGTTCATGCCCACCAGCAGGCCGAGAACAATAAAAATGGCCGGAATCAGGAACAAAAGCAGCTTGGTTTTAATGCGCATGGTGCCCTCGCGTCGCAGAAGTGATAACGAAAAAATCTGATCACTAGATAAAATATCATATCAGAAATATAACTGTAAATGCCGCCGGTATATTTTTCACGAATCCCTTCTCGATTCGTCTCATCTTCCGGCTCATTATATGATGTGTCGCAACATGTATATTTACCTACGTATTTTTTATCCGATCGGAACCTCTTTCCCGCTTGCCTGCAATAAAATAATCATGTAAATCGCTTGTAATAAAATGTTCTCTCCAAGAAAAAGGAACGAGAATGAAAAGATTGCGCTGCTTTCTGGCCGCCGCCGGGCTTGTCTGCACAAGCGCTTCCCCGGCTTTGGCCGAGGGCTTTGCGCTCTACGAGTGGAGCGCCCGCGGCATCGCCCTGGGCGGCGCCACCGTGGCCCGCAAGGCCGACCCTTCGGCCGTGGCCTCCAACCCGGCCCTGCTGACCCAACTCAAAGGCATCCACGTTATGGGCGGTGCCAGCAGCATCACTCCGGCCGGGGAAATGCGCACCACCGATGCGGCTGGCACCAAGGAAACCACCTCGCTCAAGCCCTCCACCTGGGTGGTGCCGCACCTGTACTACACCCAGCAAATCAACGACCGCTGGTACTTCGGCATCGGGGAATTTTCGCGTTTCGGGCTGGGCTTTGAATACCCGCACGACTGGCCCGGTCGATTCAATATTTATGAAGTGTCCCTGACTTCGGCCTCGCTCAACCCGAACATTGCCTGGAAAGCCACCGACAAGCTTTCGTTGGCGGCCGGTGTGGAAATGCTCTATGTCAACCTGGATCTGAAGAAGCGGGCGCAAGTCAATCTTACGCCGGCCGACTCGTTTGAGGTCGACAGCAACATCCAGGACGCCAATGACGCGGGTTTCGGCTTCAACCTGGCCGGGCACTACCAGTTCGACGATCAGTGGGCCTTGGGGCTGCTCTACCGCAGCCAGGTTCAGGTCAAGGCCCATGGCGACGAGGAGTGGACCTACATGGGTTACAACGGTCCCAGCGGTTTGGGGAGTACAGCTCAAAATATTTACAACAGCCGCTTCCACGACGGCGGCGCCCACGCCACGGTGGTCCTGCCCGACTCCATCGCGGCCGGCCTGTCCTACTCGCCCATTCCCGAACTTTCGCTCGAAGCCGGCACGGTCTGGACCCGCTGGAGCACCTTTCGGGGCCTGAACATCCATTTGCCCGACGACCAGGTTTCATACAACCCCAAGCACTGGCGCGACTCCTGGCGCTTCAACTTCGGGGCCGAGTGGGAGGCCCTGGACTGGCTGACCCTGCGGGCCGGCTATGTCTGGGACCAGTCGCCCATGACCGAGGAATACGCCGACTACCTGATCCCCACCGACGGCCGGAGCATCTACAGCGGCGGCGTCGGCCTGTGCTGGCAGGACTGGACCTTCGACCTGGCTTACGCCTATGTCGACGCTACGGGCCGGAGCTACGACGCCAACCCCGAGACCCACGTGCTGGATTCCCATGCCGAGGAGTCGAGCACCCACGTGTTGTCCCTGTCCATCGGCTACAAATTCTAGAGCATTTCAAGTGTGAAATGCTCGCAAGGATTTGTCGGCAAATCCTTGCCGCCAAATAGGCGTAGGCGGGCTTTGCCCGCCGTTAAACGACTATTTGAAGCGTAAACTGCTCTAGACAGTGTCTGAACGCCGCCGACGGGTGCGCAAAAAAGCCGGAGCATATCAATGTGATTGCTCCGGCTTTTTTTTATGTCCTTTGTCGGGAAGCCTCAGGGCCTTGCTCCTCTGCGCAAAAACAACCCGTACCAACGCGGGAAGAGCCAGACCAGAAACAGGCCCCAGACTGAAAAGATCCCCAGACGGGTATAGGAAGTCAGCGAGGGATCGGCCGGAACCGCCTGCACGGAGAGGATATTGGGGAAAAGCCGGAAGAGCTTGAGCCTGCGGCCGTAAAACTTGATCAGGGCCGGGGCATGCTGCAGACTGCCGGCCTCGGCCTGAATTTCGGCCGCGTCGAACTTAAAATAGGGTGGCAGACCCCAGCCCGTGTCCTCGTTGCGGAAAACCAAATCACTTTCGCTCTCGTTCTTGGCGAAAATCAGATACTGGTCCCGGGCGTCGGCCGCTCCCTCGGGCATGCGGGCGGCGGGGTTCTCGGCCCGCTTGGTCTCCAGGCCGGTAATCTGGATAATGGCATAGCGCGGCAGAACATAATGCAGTACCAAGCTACCGGCGATTGCCGGAATCAGGAAAAAGATCAAAGCAATCCTGCGCAGGATCATTTGGGCTCCTCCGGACCGGCCGCGCCCGTGCCCATTTCGGCAGGAAACTCCTGCACGCTCCAACCGTGCAGCCATTTCATAATCTTCAGCACCGAACCGCGCAACGAATGCAGCAGCACCACGGCTGCCGTCCACAAGGCGGAAAAGCCGGCCCGCCGGCGCTGGTGTGCCGGGCTCAGGGCCTGGGGGCAAAGCAACCAACACAGGGGCCCGCCGATCAGGGCCAGGGCCGGAATGGACACTCCGGCGCTGTAATCTTTGGCGTCGGCAGCCCATTTCTCTTCGGCCGCGCCGCAATACAGCATCCAGCAAACGCCCCAGCCGGCCGCGATGATGGTGGTATAGGCCGGGCCCAGGAAGGTATAGCCGAAAAAGAGCAGGGCGGCGTGCACGCATGCTCCCAGCACCACGAAGGTTGTGTATCTGTCTCCCGGCAACTTGGCCATGACGGTCTCCTGTCGGTATGAATTGGGAACATGTGAAATTGATTTGACGAAGTATAGGGGTTCCCGTGCCGGCCGGCAAGGCTCTCGGCGGTGCGCCAATTTCTCATCCAAGAACAATTTCACTTTAAAATTGCCATGAAACCATATTGCCGACGGACTTCCGAACGAGCCCGCAAGCGGGCATCCGCTCACACGTTCGCCAGAGCGGATGGACATTCTCAATGTTCATCTGCTCTAAAAAATCCGGCGGGCCGGCACACGCAGTGCCGACCCGCCGGATTATGGGGTAGGGGGCAAGCCCCGGTCTTACTTCGAGGCCCGGCCGTCGTCGCAGGCCTCGCCGCCCTTGCGTTTGGCGTGTTCGGCCGTGTCGGTCAGTTCGCAGGCGTCCTTGCCGCCATTCTTGCCGCCGCCCGTCTTGGGTCCGGGCAGGTCCACCACGATGGGGGGCAGTTCGGAAAGCTGCTTGAGCAGAGCATAGCGCTCCAGGCACTGCTTCTCGATGGCGTGGCGCAGGCGCTTGGACTCTTCCGGCAGCATCTTTTCCAGGGCCGCGTAGCGGTTTTCGCCGGAGAGGAACTCCTGCAAGGTGCCGTTGGGTTCCTTGCTTTCCAGCACCAGGGGGTTCTTTCCTTCGGCGGCCAGGCCCGGGTTGTAACGGTAGAGCGGCCAGTAACCGGATTCCACGGCTTGCTTGGACTCTTCCATGCTCTTACCCATGCCCTTGCGCAGTCCCTGGTTGATGCAGGGAGCGTAGGCGATGATCAGGGAGGGCCCCTTGTGGGCTTCGGCTTCCTTAAGGGCCTTGAGCAGCTGGTTTTTGTTGGCGCCCATGGCCACGGAGGCCACGTACACATAGCCGTAGGTCATGGCCATGCGGCCCAGGTCTTTCTTGCCGACCTTCTTGCCCGAAGCCGCGAACTTGGCGATGGAGCCGATGGGCGTGGCTTTGGAGGCCTGACCGCCGGTGTTGGAATACACTTCGGTATCCACCACCAGAACGTTGACGTCCGCGCCGGAGGCCAGAACATGGTCCAGGCCGCCGTAGCCGATGTCGTAGGCCCAGCCGTCGCCGCCGAAGATCCAGACAGACTTCTTGGTGAACATGTCGCTCATCTGGGCGATCTCATAAAGCACCGGGTTGGCCGCTGCCGCGTCCACGGTCATGGCTTCCATGACCGCTTCGCCGTGTTGGCGCGAAAGGACCGCGTCGTCGGCACTGCCGGCCCAGTTTTCCAGGGCCGTTTTGAGATCCTTGGGCAATTCGCCTTTGAGGGCCTCGAGCACCAGATCGCCCAGCTTGGCGCGGCGCTGCTCCACGGCCATATTGATGCCGTAGCCGAATTCGGCCGCGTCCTCAAAGAGCGAGTTGCCCCAGGCCGGGCCGAAGCCCTCCTTGTTCACGCAGTACGGCGTGGCCGGAGCCGAGCCGCCCCAGATCGAGGTGCAGCCCGTGGCGTTGGCGATGATCATGCGCTCGCCGAAGAGTTGGGTGATCAGCTTGATGTAGGGGGTTTCGCCGCAGCCGGCGCAGGCGCCGGAGAACTCCATCAGAGGCTGCTGGAACTGAGAACCGGCTAGGGTGTCACGGGCGATCAGGTCGTCCTTGATGGAAATATTTTCTTGAGCAAAGGCCAGATTGGGCACCTGCTCGGGCAGTTCCTCTTCAATGGGCTTCATGACCAGGGCCTTTTCCTTGGCCGGGCAGGTTTCGGCGCACGAACCGCAACCTTGGCAGTCCTGGGAGTAGACCTGTATGCGATAAGACATGCCGGCCAGCTCTTTGCCCCGGGCTTCAATGGTTGCAAAGCTTTTGGGCGCGCCGGCCAGCTCTTCCTTGGTGGCCAGGTAGGGACGGATGGCCGCGTGCGGACAGACGAACGAGCACTGGTTGCACTGGATGCAGTTTTCCGGAATCCAGTGTGGCACGTTGATGGCCACGCCGCGCTTTTCAAAGGCCGAGGTGCCGAGCGGCACGATGCCGGCCGGGTTGAACGCGGAAACCGGCAGATTGTCACCCTTCTGGGCCAGGATGGGCCGTACGAAATCGGAGATGAAGGCCGGCTCGGAATCGCAGGAGCAGCCGGCCTGGGAGGCCACGCCGCAGCAGGACTTCACGTCGTCTTTGGCATCGGCCCAGGAAGCGGGGTATTTCACTTCCTTCACGGCATCGCCGGCCTTGTCCACGGCCTTGATGTTCATGTCGACGATCTTGTCGCCCTTGGAACCGTAAGTCTTTTTGATGGAGTCCTTGAGTAGGGCCATGGCCTGTTCAAAGGGCAGCACGTTGGCCAGCTTGAAAAAGGCCGTCTGCATGACCATGTTGATGCGTCCGCCCAGGCCCACGTCGCCGGCCACCTTCACGGCGTCCACGTTGTAGAATTTCAGCTTTTTGCGGGCGATGACGCGGCGCATGGCGGCAGGCAGCTCTTTTTCCATGTCCTTGACGGACCAGTGGGAGTTGAGCACAAACACGCCGCCTTCCTTGATGCCTTCCAGGATGTCGTACTGGTTGACGTAGGCGGACTTGTGGCAGGCGATGTAATCGGCCTTGTTCACCAGGTAGGTGGCGGTGATGGGCTTTTTGCCGAAGCGCAGGTGCGACACGGTAAAGCCGCCGGACTTTTTGGAGTCGTAGGCAAAGTAGCCCTGGGCGTACATGTCGGTGTTGTCGCCGATGATCTTGATGGCCTGCTTGTTGGCGCCCACGGTGCCGTCCGCGCCCAGGCCGAAGAACTTGCACTGCACCGTGCCTTCGGCCACGGTGTTGACGTCGTCTTCCAAATCCAGGGAGGTGAAGGTCACGTCGTCTTCGATGCCCACGGTGAAGTGGTTCTTGGGCAAAGAGCCGAGCATGTTGTCGTACACGGCCTTGGCCATGGCCGGGTTGAATTCTTTGGAGCCCAAGCCGTAGCGGCCGCCCACGATGGTCGGCATCTGGCCCTGTTCCATGAAGGCGGTGCAGACGTCGGTATACAGGGGCTCGCCCATGGCGCCCGGCTCTTTGGTCCGGTCGAGCACGGTGATTGTCTCGGCCGTGGCCGGAATGACCCGCAGCAGATGCTCGGCGCTGAAGGGCCTATACAGGCGCACCTTGATCAGGCCCACGCGCCGGCCTTGGGCGTTCAGGTAATCGACCACTTCACCCAGGGTTTCGCAGGCGCTGCCCATGGCGATGACCACGTGCTCGGCTTCCGGGTGGCCCACGTAATCAAAGGGCTTATAGGAACGCCCGGTCAGGGCGGAAACCTTTTTCATCTGCTGCACCACGATGCCGGTCACGGCCTCGTAGAAGGGGTTGGCCGCTTCGCGGTTCTGGAAATAGATGTCCGGGTTCTGGGCCGTGCCGCGCTGCTCCGGATGTTCGGGATGCATGGAGGAGGCGCGGAACTCTTCAATCTTTTCCCAGTTCACCAAGCCGGCGACGTCTTCATAGTCGACGATTTCGATCTTGGAGACCTCGTGCGAGGTGCGGAAACCGTCGAAGAAGTGACAGAAAGGCACGGAGGCCTCAATGGCGGCCAGGTGGGCGACGATGGCCAGATCGTGGGCCTCCTGCACCGAGGAGGAAGCCAGGAAGGCGAAGCCGGTTTGGCGGGCGGCCATGACGTCCTGGTGGTCGCCGAAAATGGACAGGGCGTGGGCGGCCACGGCCCGGGCCGAGACATGGAAGACGCCGGGCAGCAGTTCGCCGGCGATCTTGTACATGTTCGGAATCATCAGCAGCAGGCCCTGAGAGGCCGTGAAGGTGGTGGTCAGGGCGCCGCCGGACAAGGAGCCGTGCACCGCGCCGGCCGCGCCGGCCTCGGACTGGAGCTGCCGGACCTGCACGGTCTGGCCGAAAATGTTTTTACGCCCTTGAGCGGCCCATTCTTCGGCCTCTTCCGCCATGGTGGAGGAAGGGGTGATCGGGTAAATGGCGGCCGTGTCGCTCATCGCATAAGCTATGTAAGCGGCGGCGGTGTTGCCGTCCATGGTCTTCATGTGTTTCGCCATGGCTGACTCCTCGGCGCACAGGCGCGCGGCCTTGCGCTGGTTGCGGTGAATAAGGAAATGGGGTTGGCCCCCTTACATGTTCCTATCGGGACAAACGTCGGAAGCTTACACCATTTCTTCACGAGATGCACCTGATTATTTCATCCAAAGATATGTAACATAAACATATGGTTTAGCTCTCAAAAATTGACTGTAAAAGTGAAAAATGAAAACGTTGTCATTTCTCTTGTCCCGCCCTTTGATGACAAGTGCCGTTCAAGGGCGTATAGTTCGCAATGGAGGCAGGGATGGAAGTGCTGGATCTGGGGCTGGTCCCCTACGCCCAAGGCCTTGAGCGCCAAGATGCGGCTGTGGCCGAAGTGCTTGCCGGGGGGCAGGGCAGGTTGTTCCTGCTGGAGCACCCGCCGACAATCACTTTTGGTCGCAACGGCGGCCAAGAAAACCTCCCCCTGCCGGCAGGATATTTTGAAGCCAAGGGCGTGGCCCTGATGCAGAGCAGCCGGGGCGGCAACATCACCTGCCACTTTCCCGGCCAGTTGGTGGCCTACCCCGTTCTCAAGGTGGACAAACGGCCCGGCGGCCTCAAGGGCTTTTTCCATGATCTGGAAGAAGCGGTCATCCGCACCCTGATGGCCTTCGGCATCGCGGCCGAGCGTAGCGAGGGCAGGCCGGGAGTCTGGCTCGGCAACCGCAAGCTCTGCTCCATCGGCATTGCCGTGCGCCGCTGGATCACCAGCCACGGTCTGGCCCTGAACGTGGGCGCGGATCTTTCCCTGTTCGATGAGGTCACGCCCTGCGGCCTGCCCGGGGTCACGGCCACATCCATGGAAAGAGAACTTGGCCGGCCCGTGGCCATGGCCGAGGTTAAAGATATTTTCAGCCGGGAATTTCTCCGGCTTTTTCCCGAACCCGAGCACCCCGTATGAACCAGCAACCCGAACAACACCTGCGCATTCCCTCCTGGCTGCGCCGGCCCCTGCCCACGGTCCGGACCTTTGCCGACACCCGCGGCCTTTTGGACGGCCTGCATCTGCACACCGTATGCAAGGGCGCCAAATGCCCGAACATGCACGAATGTTTCAGCCAGGGCACGGCCACTTTCCTGATTATGGGTCCCACCTGCACGCGCAACTGCCGCTTCTGCAACATCGGGCACGAGCGCCCGGCCCCGCTTGCGCCCGACGAGCCCGAACGCGTGGCCAAAGCAACCAAAGAACTGGGTCTGCGCCACGTGGTGATCACTTCGGTCACCCGCGACGACCTGCCCGACGGCGGCGCGGCCCACTTTGCCGCCACAGTGCGGGCGGTGCGCAAAGCCATGCCCGAAACCACGGTGGAGGTGCTCATCCCGGATTTCCGGGGCGACGCGGCCGCCCTGCAGGTCGTCATGGATACCGAGCCCATGGTGTTCAACCACAACGTGGAAACCCACCCCCGCCTCTATCCCATGGTGCGGCCCCAGGCCGACTATGCCCAGAGCCTGGAACTGCTGCGCCGGGTCGCCGCTTCCGGACGCATCGCCAAAAGCGGCTTCATGGTCGGCATCGGCGAGAGCGACGAGGAAGTCAAAGAAGTGCTGCGCGACCTCAAGGCCGCCGGCTGCCGCATCGCCACAGTGGGCCAGTATATGCGCCCCTCGCGCGAACACCTGCCGGTGCAGCGCTACGTCCATCCCGACGCGTTCGAGGAATATGCCGTCTACGGCCGCTCCATAGGCCTGGGGCACGTGTTCTCCGCCCCTCTGGTACGCAGCAGCTATATGGCCGAGGAGGCTTTGAAGGCTCTGTAACATTGTGAATTCGCAGATTAATTGTGAATGTACGAAAAATCCTTACGTTATCGACGAAGATATTGGACAAAAGATTTGTTGGAAAACAGCTCCTACTGCCTGATCACCGCCCCCACGTCGGCCACCTCCCCCAACAACTCCTCCACCGAGGAGCACCATTTCCTGACCATGTGGCGCATCAGCCCCACTTCTTCCGATTTCGCCAACAGGCCCAAGATCGGCACTCCCCGGCCGTAGCCCGCGCCGACTTCGGCCCAGGCGTCGCAGCCCGAGGGCCCCAGGTATATGACCAGGTCCGCGCCCACAGCCGATCCGGCGCAGAAGTCAAAGACCCGGCGGCCGTCTTTGGAGGCGATGAAGTGGGCCAGTTCGCGTTTGGAGAGAAAGGCCTCTTCGGGCCGGCCCTGGCGGATCCAGGAAAGCACTTCGTGGCCCAGTGTTTCCAAGCGGTCGGTGAGCATTTCCACGGCGTGCTGGTGTTTCCAGGAAGCGGCGATATAGATGCGCATGCGCTTGTCCGAAAAAACGGCCCGCAAAGGCCGGTTGTGGGGTTGGTCCTTGCCGGGAAGGAGTCACAGGCATAATAGAAACAGCTGATTCACACCCGGAGGTTTTTTTCATGCTCACAGCTCTGGCCCTGTATGTGGCCCTCGGCGTTGTGGCCGGCGTTCTGGCCGGCCTGCTCGGCATCGGCGGCGGCCTGATCATCGTACCGATGATCAATTTTGCGTTGAGTGTACAGGGCATCCATACGGAATACAATCACCACATCGCTCTCGGCACCTCCCTGGCCACGATCATCTTCACCTCGGTCTCCAGCTTCATGGCCCACAACCGGCGCGGCTCGGTCCTCTGGCCGGTGGTCTTTCTGCTCAGCGCCGGGGTGGTTGTCGGCACCTTCGGCGGCGTGCAGCTGACCAAGGGAGTGGACGGCCGCTACCTGCAAATCTTCTTCATCATATTTCTCATTTACATGGGCACGCAAATGTTCTTAAGTATGAAACCAAAGGCTTCGCGCAGTCTGCCCGGTGTCGCGGCCAACAGCGGGGTAGGTCTGGTCATCGGTTTTGTCTCCAGCCTGGTGGGCATCGGCGGCGGCAGCCTGACCGTGCCCTACCTGACATGGTGCAATGTGCCCATGCTCAAGGCCATCGGCACCTCCTCGGCCGTGGGTTTTTTCATCGCCCTGGCCGGGGCGGCCGGCAGCCTGACCGCCGGCTGGAGAGTGGACGGGCTGCCCGAATGGTCCTTTGGCTTTGTTTACGGTCCGGCCCTGCTCGGTATTGCCGGGGCCAGCATCTGCACCGCGCCCCTGGGCGTGAAAATGGCCAATGCCCTGCCGGTGGAACGGTTGAAGCGCTTTTTCGCCCTGTTCCTCTATGCCGTGGCCGCGCAGATGCTTTATAAAGTGATTACGGTGTAATTTGGAAGACCCAGCCCCCCCAAGCACATCCAGGAGCTCTCATGACAGCCGAGATCGCCGCGCTTGTGCCGCAGATTCCGGACATCCCCGGCCCGCCGGGACGGATGGCGGCTCTGTTGTTCGTAACCTTTGTGCTGCACCTGTTGCTGATGAACGCGGTGGTCGGGGGCACCCTGATCACCCTGGTCAACCTGATCCGCAAGCCCGGTGAGGCCGAAAGCGGCCGCCGCTACGCGGCGCCGCTGCCCAAAGGCATGGCCCTGGTGGTCAACCTGGGCATACCGCCGCTGCTGTTCATCCAGGCGTTGCGCGGTTCCTACTTTTACAGCGCTTCACAGCTATCGGCCTTCTTTTGGCTCGGCGTGCCCTTTGTGGTCATGTTCGCCTACTATGGCCTGTATATTTACACTTCGCACGGAGAAGTCCGCGAGGGCATCCGCCGCACCGCCCTGGCAACCGCGGCCGTGCTCCTGCTCGGCAACGCCTTTTTGTTCGTGAACAACGCCACCCTGATCCAGTCGCCCGGGGCCTGGACCGCCTATGCCAGAGAGGCGGGCGGCACACTGCTGAACCTCTCGGACCCGGAAATCTGGCCGCGCTGGCTGCACGTGATCATTTCCTGCTTTGCTGTGGGCGGGCTGTGCTTTGCTTTGCCTGCTTGGATCAAGCTGCGCAACCTGGCCCGCTCCGACGCGCCCCTGCCCAAGCAGCAGGTCTGGCTGGACCGGATGCAGGAAGGCTACCGCTGGTATATCGGCGCCACCTTGTGCCAGATTCCCGTGGGCCTGTGGTTCTTGTTCAGCCTGCCGGCGCCGCAACGCCTGCTTTTCATGGGCGGCTCGGCCCCGGCTTCGGGCTTGCTGATCGCCGCCCTGACCTGCGCCGGAGCCGGCCTGATCACGGCCGCGCGCCGGATGATCGGCCTGACCGTCGGCCTGACCGTGGGCACGGTGGTCTGCATGGCCGGTCTGCGCAGCCTGCTGCGCGCTTCGCTGCTTGAGCCCTACGGCCCGGGCGGCACGTTCTCGGGCCACGGCGGACCCATCTGGCTTTTCCTGGGCTCGGCCCTGGTCACCGGCATCGTGGTCTACCGCCTGTGTCTGCTCTACCGCAAAGCCCACAGCGAGGAGTCCGTATGATCTTTCCCTCTTGGGAACTGCACGGAGTCAGCGGCGGTTTTCTGATCGCCGCCATCTCGGTCATCCATGTGTTCGTGGCCCAGTTTGCCGTGGGCGGGGGCTTTTTTCTGGTCGCGGCCGAGAACCTGGCCGAGCGCGAGCGTTCCGTGGCCCTGATGGACTGGACCGAGCGCCACGCCAAGTTTTTCCAGCTCCTGACCATGGTCTTCGGCGGCCTGAGCGGGGTGGCCATCTGGGTGGTCATCTCGCTTACGGCCCCGGCGGCCACCTCTGTTCTGGTGCGCCACTTCCTCTTTGCCTGGGCTACGGAATGGTGCTTCTTTGCAGGCGAAATCATCGCCCTGCTCTTCTACGTGGCCGGTTTCGCCAAGGTCCGCTCCGGGGCCATGGACCATGCCACCCACAAAGTCTTCGGCAAGGCCTATGCCGCCTTTGCCTTTCTCTCGCTTTTCGTGATCAACGGCATCGTTTCTTTTATGCTCACCCCGGGCCAATGGCTCGTCACCCAGAACTTCTGGGACGGCCTGTTCAACCCGACTTTCTGGCCGGCCCTGGTTTTCCGCTTTCTGCTCTGTCTGGCCCTGGCCGGGGTGTTCGGCCTGTTCACGGCCTGGCGCATCCGCGAGGCCGACGACCGGCAGCGGGCCGTGCAGCGTTGCGCCGGCTGGCTCTGCCTGCCCGCACTCCTGCTGATCCCGGCGGCCTGGTGGTACTACGAAGCCCTACCGGCCGAGATCCAGGCGAACATCCTGCGGTACACGGCCGACATCAAGCCGTTCTTGCGCGCCTTCATGGATTCCCTGCCGGTGCTGCTTCTGGCGGGCATCCTGCTGTTCATCCGTTTGCCGAAAAAGACCCTGGTCGCAGCCGTGCCGGTGCTGACCATTCTGGCCCTGCTCACCGCCGGCTCCTTCGAGTTTATACGCGAAGCGGCCCGCCGGCCCTGGGTAATCCACGGCTACATGTATTCCAACGGCATCACCAAAGAGCTCGGCCAAGAGCTTGACGCCAAGGGTGTTCTGGCCGTTTCCGGCTGGGCCGGCCTGCGCGCGGCCGGGGCCGAGACCAAGACCCCGCTGAATCTGGAAAAACTGACCCCGGAACAGAAGACGGCCTTTGCCGGCTACCTGTTCGCCATGCAGTGCTCGGCCTGCCACGGCGAAGACGGGCCCATGCTCACCATCACCAAGCGTGTCGCGGGCCTGCCCCCGGCCGGGGTGGAGGCGATCATCGCCGGGCAGGGCAAGCTCGCCTGGTACATGCCGCCGTTCTTCGGCCTGCCCGAGGAACGCCACATCCTGGCCGAGTATCTGGTCGGCCTGGCAGCAGGACAAGAGCAAGGCAACGCTGCGAAGTTGCTCAGCGCTGAAGGAGGGCCCCACCCATGAGCCAAGGCAAACTCCATCTGCCCAGCCTGGCCTGGTTCCTCTGTCTGGCCACTTTTCTCGGCTTGGGTGCGGCAAGCTACGCCAAGCTCACGGCCGCGCCGCCTCAGCCTAAAACTGTGGCCGACACCGGGCCGGGCTTTACCGTTCCCCTGGTCTCTCCCGCCCCGGCGCCGGAACTGCCGGCCTTTGACCCGAAAAAGGCCGATGCCGTGCTTCTGGCCTTTCCGAGTCGGAGTCTGTTTGCCCGCCAGGATAAGACGGGCATGAGCCTGGGTGATTCCTCCCCCAATTTCGCAGCCCAGTTGATCCGCCGGGGAGACCCCCCGGAGGTGCTCACCGAGGGAGTGGAGTTCACCGCACCCGTGGCGGATACGCCGCCGGCCGGAGAAGCCTATGAGTTTCCGCTGGTCCGGGTGCATGCCGAAGGCGCAGGTCTGAAGGCCGAGACCGCCGTGGTCCTGGCCGCTTCCCCGGCCTGGGGCTGCGGTAAATGCCACGGTCGCGAGCCCGGGCGTTCCGACCGCTCCGGCCCGTCGCCCAAGGCCTGGGCCAACATCTTTAAGGCCCACGACCGGCTGAACCGCACCGAGCTCCTGGCCGACTTCGAGTCGGGCGGCGGCGTGGACTGCGCCTCATGCCACGACAACGATCCGTCCCTGCCCAACCTCTCGGCCGCCATCCACGGGGTGCACGCCCTGGTGGGCCTGCCGGACGACGAGCGGGCCTGCAACTCCTGCCACCCGGCGGACGCTCAGGGCAACTCCCTGTTCCAGCGCGATCTGCACGCGGGCATGGGCCTCGGCTGCACCAGTTGCCACGGGGCTCTGCGCGACCACGCCCTGGCCTTGCTCAAAGCCGAGGCTCCGGGCAAGCCGGCCGCGGCCAAACGCATGGCCGAGATCCAACCGACCGAGGGGCTTAGCCTCGCGGCCATCAACCCGCGCAAACCGGGCGAAAACCTGCCGGACTGCATGGGCTGCCACGACCACAAGACCCCCCCGATACCAGGCGAAGCCTCGGCTTTCAACAAGTGGACCAAGAGCGCCGACGAGCGTTTTTCCCGGCGCTTTGACGACACCGGCAAGTTGCGCTGCCCCACCTGCCACGGCGCGCCGCACGTCATGTACCCGGCCCAGGATCTGACCGGCGACAACCGGGACAACTTCCAGGCCGCGCGCTACCTCAGGGGCGACGGACCCATGGGCGCGAACAAGACCTGTTCCGTCTGCCACAAGACTGACATGGCCTTTTTCATCCATCACGGTCTGCCGGAATGAGCGACCTGACTTTCCGGCCGGGTTCGCGTTCGTTGAGCCCTGCCGGAACGAGCGGCCGGCCCCCCCGGCCGGCCCTGCGCCCTGCCGGAACGGACAGCCAAGCCTTTCGGCCCGACCCGCGCCTGCTCCTGGTCCTGGCCGTGTTGTACAGCCTGGTGCTCTGGAAGGTCGCGCCCCCCGGTCTGGCGGCCTGCGCCGGGCTGTTCGGGCTCTTCCGCCTCCGGGCCGGCCGACCGGTTCTGCCCGTGGGCGGCCCGGGTCGCGCCCTGCGCTTCGCCCTGTTCTGGATTGCAATCAAGATCGCCCTGGACGCCGTGGTCCTTTCCCCGGACGGGCTCTCCCTTGTCCCGGCCGGGGCCTTGCCCGGCATCGCCCTGGCGGCCGGCATTCTGGGTCTGCGCCTGTTCCTGCTGCTCCTGCTCGGCCTGGGCCTGGCCAGCCTGCTCTCGGCCCCGGCCCTGGGCGCTGCCCTGCTCCATCTTACGCCCCCTCCCCTGCGCCGCTGGTGCCTGCAGCCGGCCATGGCCCTGGCCTTCATGGCCCGCTGCCTGCCGGAAATCTTTGCCGCCGTGGGCGACGCCCGCCTGGCCGCCCGGGCCAGGGGGCTGCCGGATCGCGGCCCGGCCTGGTGGAAAATCGCCCTGCCCCAGATCTTCCGCCTGCCGGCCTTGCGCCTGGACGCCCTGGCCACGGCCGCGGCAGTGCGCGACCTGGATGAGCCCGAGGCCTGGCCGGCCCTCTCGACCGGGCGCGGCAACGCGGCCGCAGCCTTCTTTCTGGCAGCCGGCAGCGTCATGCTGCCTTTCTGCTGAAACAAACCCCCACTTGCATTCTCTCCATTGCCAGAACAGACGTTTTCCTGTAATCCTTTTCAGGATCGGCATATTCAAGCCGATGTTTTTTTCAGCGTGCGAGATCCCCAGCCCATGACCCAGCCCACGACAGCAGATGCCGCTTCTTTACCGGGCAAAACCGACAGCCCGGCCTTCTCCCTGTTTCTGGCCCTGTCCGATTCCCTGCTCCTGCGCGCCCTGCGCTATGGCGTCATGCTGGCCATGCCGCTGTTTCTGGCCGCGGCCGTGGTCATTCTGATCAACAACTTTCCCCTGGAAGCCTATCAGGAATTCATGGGACACGCTTTTGGGCCCAACTGGAAAAAGCCGGGCGAACTGGTCTTCAACTGTACCATCAACATCCTGGCCCTGGCCGTGGCCTTTTCGCTCAGCGACAGCCTGTTTAGCCTGCACAACGAAAAGCGGCCGGACCAGGCGGTCAACCCGGCCGTGGGCGTGCTTGTCTGTTTTTCGTGTCTGTTCATCATCATCGGGCCCGGCCTGGCCGAAATGACCGGCCCGCATATTTCCGAGGCCGCCCTGGCCGTGCCCTGGGCCGGGCTCAAGGGCCTGTTCGGTACCTTCATCGTGGTCATCCCGGCCGCTTCCCTGTTTTTGCGCCTGGCCCGCATCCGGGCCCTGCGCCTGCAGTTCCACTCCGAAGACGCTGACCCCATCCTGCCGCAGATTTTCGACACGCTGGTCCCGGCCATGCTCACCCTGACCGCGTTTCTGGCCTTGCGCTACGCCCTGACCGCCTGCGGCATCGAAAGCCTGCACCACGCCCTGTACAACTTGGTGCGCGAGCCCTTTGTGGGCCGGGAAAACAACCTGGGCATGGGCGCCCTGTTCACCTTCCTGGTGCATGTCTGCTGGTTTTTCGGCATTCACGGGCCGGACCTGCTCGACCCGATCACCCACGACATCTTTGCCGCGGCCCAGGAGGCCAACGCCATGGCCGTGAACAGCGGTCTGCCCGCGCCCTACGTGCTGACGAAGGCCCTGTTCGATGTCTTTTTGTACATGGGCGGCTCGGGCGTGGGACTGGCCCTGATCCTGGCCCTACGCCTGCAGTCCAAAGATTCCGGCAGCCGGCGTATCGCGGCCATCTCGCTTGTGCCGGCCCTGTTCAACATCAACGAACTGCTGATCTTCGGCCTGCCTATAGTCTTCAACCCGATCTACCTGCTGCCCTTCATCTTCGTGCCCCTGATCCTGCTGCCGATCACCTACGCGGCCGTGCAGCTCGGCCTGGTGCCGCCGCCACTGTACAACATCCACTGGACCACCCCGCCGATCATCAACGGCTGGCTGGCCACCGGCTCGTGGCGCGGGGCCGGGCTGCAGCTCTTCAACCTGGCCGTGGGCACCATGCTGTACATCCCCTTTGTGCGCATCGCCGATGCGGGCAAGCAGCGCTCGCGCAGGCTGGCCTTTGCCGACCTGGTCGCCTTGACCGAAAGCGACACCCGCGGCCCCACCGGCAAGCGCTGCATGGATCGCCCCGGCGCCGTCGGCGCCCTGGCCCGCTCCCTGGCCAACGACCTGATCCTGGCCCTGGACCGCAACGACGGCGACATCTGCCTGTACTACCAGCCGCGCATCGACATGGTGCGCAAGTCCGTGACAGCCGCCGAGGCCCTGCTGCGCTGGCGCCATCGGGAATACGGGCTGATCCCCACCCCGCTGCTCCTGGCCGTGGCCGAAGACGCCGACCTCGTCGACCGCCTGGACGACCTGGTCATGGACCTGGCCATGCAGCGACTTGAAGCCTGGCGCGAGTTCGACATGGTCGTTTCCATCAACCTCTCGCCCCGACAGCTCATCGACAGGCGCTTTCCCGAACGCCTGGCCGAACGCCTGGCCGCCGGTACCGTGGCGCCGGGCCGACTGATGCTCGAAGTGCCCGAGACCCTGGCCCTCGACCCCAACGCGGGCAGCCTGCCCGCCCTGGAATCGCTGCACCGCCTGGGCGTGCGCATCTGCGTGGACGACTTCGGCCGGGGCTACCAGGCCCTGTCCCAGCTCAAGCGCCTGCCCATTTCCGAGCTTCAGGTGGACAAGGCCCTGGTGCGCGACGTCACCGAGAACAAAACCTGCCAGGACGTGCTCGGGGCCATCCAGGAACTCTGCCGCGACCTGCGTATCAAGACCACGGCCGAACACGTCGAGCGGCGCGAACAGCTCGACACCCTGCTCGAGCTCAACTTCAGCACCTTCCAGGGGCACTTCTTCGCCACGGCCCTGCCCCCGGACGAGTGCACCGAGTTCATCCGCGCCTACGGCAAAACTCCCGGCAATGGGCAGTAAGTCGGCTGCGACCGGTCTCTCGACGGTCCCGGATCTCCCAACGGCGGCAAGCCGGCCACGGCCGGTCTCGCGACGACGCTCCGTTCCTGCCCTGTAGGCGCAGGCAGGGGTCACACGCCGCCTGCCTATGCGGACGCGTGCCTCTCTCCGGGTGGTCGAGGATAGAGCATTTCACACTTGAACTCATTGCTGTCCGGCTAAGCCTCCAAGTCTAACAAGCTGAGGTAGTAGGGATTTTCATTTTTTCGTCGTCGCGGATTCAGGAGTTCTTCCAGAGAAGCTGCGCCAAGCAGGTTGACCTGGATGAGCTGGAAAAGCTGCTGT
>JAVBLS010000067.1:0-10577 GCA_031553235.1 Desulfovibrio sp. | reverse complement strand
CCTTGGCGGCCACCCGTGCCAAACTGAACAGTTAGGCGGTTGTGCTTGTTATACGCAAAAAAGCCCGCAAGCGCGGGCTTTTTTGCGGAGTGAGCGATTTTTGCGTACCTGTCTAGAGCCGTTTACGCTTTAACTGGTCGCTTAACGGCGGGCAAAGCCCGCCTACGCCTATTTGGCGGCAAGGATTTGCCGACAAGTCCTTGCGAGCACTTCAAGTGTGAAATGCTCTAATCAAACATCAGGGCAGGCGTGTTCCGGCCGGGGAATCAATCGGCTTCAAAGCGTCCGCGCGGGTCCGCCTCGCGGCGGGCCGGCTGGTCTTTTTTGTCCAGCAGCAGGTTGCCGAGAACCAGCAGGTCCATTTCCGTGTTGATGAAGCAGTTGTACGCGTCCGTCGGGGTGCGGACGATGGGCTCGCCCCGGACGTTGAAGCTGGTGTTGACCAGCATGGGCACGCCGGTCAGCTCCGCGAAGGCGGAAATCAAGGCGTGATAGCGGGGATTGGTCTCGCGGCTTACGCTCTGGACCCGGGCGGAATAGTCCACATGGGTGACGGCCGGCACTGCGGAACGCTGCACATAGAGTTTGTCCCACAGGGGGAGGTCGGCATAGCCCCGGGGCAGCGGCAGGCGTTTGTCCTCGCGCACCGGGGCCACCAGGAGCATATAGGGCGACGGCTCGTCCAGGTCGAACCACTCGGCGGCGCGTTCCTCGAGCACCGAGGGCGCGAAGGGGCGAAAGCCCTCGCGGTACTTGATTTTCAGGTTGAGGTGCTTTTGCATGTCCGGGTTGCGGGGGTCACCGAGAATGCTGCGGTTGCCGAGAGCGCGGGGGCCGTACTCCATGCGCCCCTGAAACCAGCCGACCACGTTGCCCTGGGCGATTTTTTCCGCCACCGTCCGGCAAAGCTCCGCCGTATCCTCAAAGTGCCGGAAGGGCGCCCCAAGGCTCAGGCAGGTGGCCGCGCATTCCTGCTCTGAAAACGCCGGTCCGTGGTAAGCGCCGGCCATGCCGTCCCGGCCGGAGGCGGCCGGCCGCACCGCGCCGGTATGAATGTGATGCACGGCCAGGGCCGCGCCCAGGGCGCCGCCCGCATCCCCGGCCGCTGGTTGGGTCCACAGTCCTTTGATTTTTCCCGAGCGCAGCAGTTTGCCGTTGGCCACGCAGTTCAGAGCCACGCCCCCGGCCAAGCAAAGGTTGGAGCAGCCGGTCAGGGATAGAGCCGTATCGGCCAGCCTGACCACAATGATCTCGGTGACCTGCTGTATGGCCAGGGCCAGATCCATGTAGGCGGCTTCAAGTTGTCCTTCTTCAGCCGCGCGTGGCGGCAGGCCGAAGAGATCCCGCCAGCGGGCCTCGTTGTACATGGTCAGGCCGGTGGCATAATCAAAGTAGCGCATGTTCAGCAAAAAGGAGCCGTCCGGGCGCAGGTCGACCATGCGTTCCAGAATGCTCTCACGAAAGCGCCGGGTGCGCTCCGAGTCCGGATTGCCATAGGGGGCCAGGCCCATGAGCTTGTATTCGCCGCTGTTGACTTTGAAGCCGCAGAAGCCGGTAAAGGCTGAGTACAGCAGCCCGAGGGAATGGGGAAAATTCAACTGCCGCAGCACTTCCAAGTTTTTGCCCGAGCCCCGGCAGATGCTCGTGGTGGCCCATTCGCCCACGCCGTCGATGGTCAGGACCGCGGCCTCATCAAAGGGGGAGGGGTAAAAGGCCGAGGCGGCGTGTGAAAGGTGGTGTTCCGGAAAGAGCAGCGGCGGGATCCGCCCGGAAGAAAACCGGCCCAGGGCCTTGAGCAGTTCCCCGCGCATAAAAAGTTTTTCGTGAATCCAGACAGGCATGGCCGCGATAAAGCTTTTCAAGCCTCGGGGAGCAAAGGCGTGGTAAGTTTCCAAGAGCCGTTCAAACTTGAGGAACGGCTTGTCGTAGAAGGCCACGGCAGCGACTTCGTCCAGCGGGCGGCCGCCTTCTTTCAAGACAAATTCCACCGCCCCGAAGGGAAAGCCTTCATCATGCTTTTTGCGTGAAAAGCGTTCTTCCTGCGCGGCCGCGACAAGGCGGCCGTCTTCCAGAAGCACGGCCGCGCTGTCGTGGTAGTAGGCGGAAATACCGAGAATGAGTTCCGAATGCATGAGGCGTCCTAGAATAATGTATAGATAAACGGCGCTATGGCCGTGCCGGAAGCCAGAATGAGAATGCCGCCGAAAAGAATCAGGCTCAGAATCAGCGGCAGCAGCCAGAATTTTTTGCGTTCGCGCAGAAAACCCCAGAGATCGGCAAGAAAATGCATGGTGAATTCCTATAATTAGTATGGTCGTTGCAGATCCCGCTCGGTATAGCGGTGCTCGCGGACCTGAAAAACGGAATCACTTCCTTTTCTCCAGCCGCGCAACTGCAGGATGTCTTTACCGCAGAGCCGCCGGAACAGGCCGATGGGCGTAATCAGCACAAAGAACAGAACCCCCATGAGCAGGCGGGACATGACCGCACCCAGGATATGGGAGAAGCCGAACCAGCAGCGCGCCGCCGGGCCGAACAGGCGCGGCACGGTCATGCCGGCCGCCAGCACGGCCATGGCCGCATACAGAGCCCAGCCTTGCCCGCCGGCGATAAAAATAAGCAGCAGAACGAGGGTCAATGCCAGCACCGTCTCGAGCCTGCGCAAAGGAAAATCGTTGTCGACCATAAACGCCTCCGAACTTAGCGGTATTTTAGCGGGGTAGGTTGGGTTGTCCAATTATAAAGGGACAAGGAATCCGCAAGGGCTTCAGGCCCTTGCGGATTCCTTGTCCGGCTTTTCCGTTCTACCGATTTTTAATGATGCGTCGCGACCTTGCCGCCGTTGAGCTTGACCTCTTGCGGGAAGATCGGCAGGTAGCGGTAGGAGATGCTCAAGAGCATGGCGCCATAGGCCAGGACCAGGGCGCTGGCGGCCCATTCCACCCAGTTCGGGGCGTAGGTCTGCCACGAGTCAAAGGGCAGGGAGGGGAAGGCCAGGGTCTGGACGGTCATCACGTAGCGGTTGATGGTCACGCCCGCGCAGTCCAGCAGGGCGGCCAGATAGAACAGGGCCGGGGTGTTGCGCAGGCCCGGCACGAGCAGAATGACGCAGGGCAGGGCGCCGCAGACCAGCAGTTCGGTGTAGAGGAGCCACTGCCCGTAGATGCTGCCGTGGAAGAACTGCTCAAAGGTCAGGCCTTCGCGCGGGATCAGATCCATGATCCAGGCGGCCGTGTCCATGTACTTGAAAACCAGGTAGACCAGGAGCATGGTGCCGGCGATCTTGCCCATCAGGGACTTGATTTCCCAGGTGACCAGCTTTTTGCCGGTCATCTTCTCCATGACGGTGCAGATCAGCACCGTGAACACCGGGCCGGAGGCCACGGCCGAGAGGATGAACAGGAAAAAGCTCCAGGGCCAGATGAAGAAGCCTTCGCGAAAGGCGTAGGGCCGGCCGAAAAGCACGCCGTACATGCCGCCCAGTGAGCCCTGGTGGAAGGTGGAGAGGAAGGCGCCGATGCCCGCGAACAGCGGCATCATCACGTGCAGGTTGTGGGCGACGTGGCGCAGCACGGGCACGCGGTTGATCTGCTTCTGCTCGAGCACCAGCGGCACGTACTCGATGATCAGCACGATGCAGTAACAGGTGATGCAGAAAATGACTTCGGTCAGCATGGAGTGGACGTTGGCGTGCCAGTAGCCGAACCAGGCCCGCAACGGCTGGCCGATGTCCAGCACCAGGATGAGCATGGCCCCGGAGTAGCAGATAAAGCCCACGATGACCGTGAGGTTGATGATGTTCTTGAGCGGGTCGATGTTCAGGATGTAGCGCAACAGGCCGGTGAAAAAGGCCCCGGCGCCCAGGGCGATGACCGCCAGGTCGAAGGTGATCCACAGGCCGAAGCCGAAGTAGTCGTCCAGGGCCGTGACGCCCAGGCCGTTGCTCAGCACCCGGTAGGCGGCGTACAGGCCCCAGAGGAAGACCAGCGTGACCAGGCCCATCCAGATGGAGAACTGCGTGAAGGAGCAGCGGGTGCAGCCTTCGGGAAAGAGGGCGGCGTCAATGGGAAGATTGTAGTTCTTTTCCATGGTTTCCTACCCCCTAGTGTTGTTCGCCGTGCGCTTTGGGCAGAACGCGCAGGGGCTTCAGATCTTCCTGGGCCTTTTCCGAGGCCAGGTAGTTGTCGCCGAGCTCGCGCACCCAGCGCCGGGCCGAGAGATAGTGCACGGCCGTGTCGGTGCCGAGACGCTCCAACAGCCGGAAGGCGTTGGGGTTGTCGTGGGTCAGCTTGTACACCCGGTGCTCGGGGTTGTTCAGATCGCCGAAGACGATGGCCCCGTTGGGGCAGGCCTGGGCGCACGAGGTCACGTAGCCGTCCTCGGGGATGGCGCTGTGGGCCTTGCCGTCTTTGCCGGTGGTGAAGATGTCTTCGCCGGCGACTCGCAAAAGGTCTTTGGCCTGCATGTAGCGATGGTGGCAGAAGCTGCATTTTTCCACCACGCCGCGCGGCCGCACCGAGACATCCGGGGTCAGGGTCTTTTCCATGCCCTTGGGCCAGATGGGGTCGAACCAGTTGAAGTAGCGGGCGTGGTAAGGACAGGCCGCCATACAGTACCGGCAGCCGATGCAGCGCGGGTAGATCTGGCTGACGATGCCGCCTTCCTCGTTGCGCTCGGTGGCGATGACCGGGCAGACCGTGGCGCAGGGCTGCGCCGCGCACTGCTGGCAGGGCCGGGGCAGGTAGGCGGTTTCATGATCCGGAAAGGGCTTGCCGTTGGACATCTCGAACACGGTCAGCCAGTTCATCGAGCGCAGCTTGTTGGAGGCGTCGGCCACGGGGGCGACGTTGTTTTCCGCCTGGCAGGCCACCATGCACGCGCCGCAGCCGGTGCACTTGTCCAGGTCGATGGCCATGCCCCACTTGATATTGAATTGTTTTATTTCAGACATGCTGTTTTCCCCTAGGCTTTGACGACTTCAACACCCGTCCGGGACCAGACGGAGAGCCCGCTCTCGGGTTCGGCCGAGGCGCTCAGAATCTCGAACACGTTGGCGCCTTTGTTTCGGCTGAACTCGTCCAGCGCGGTATGGCCGTAGCCGAGGCAGACGGCCACGGCTCCGCCGGTCACGCCTTCATAGACGCGCAGTATGGCCGGGATGGACCGGTCGCCGGCGCGCAGCAGCACTTTGTCGTCCTGCTTCAGGCCGAGGGAGCCGGCCGTGGCGCCGTTGACCAGCACGTACATCTCGGTGCCGTGCATCTCGCCGGCGCGAATGGTTTTGGTGTTGAAGGGCGGAATGCCCGTCTTGGGCGTGCCCAGGGCCAGCCGGCCGTACACGGCCAGGCCGAGTTTGCCCTGGCCGGGCGTGAAACCGGCCGCGTCTTGCAGCAGGTTCGTGTTCAGGGTGAAGAGGCTGAAGTAGGCCTCGGCGTCGTTTTCGGCCGGTTGCCCCTGCAGGAGCAGATCGAAGTTGGCACCCACGGCGTCGGCCTTGGCCTTGAGCAGATCGGTATACTTGGCGTAGCCGAGATCCCAGCCCAATTCCTTGGCCAGCAGCAGCAGGGCGTCGCCGGTGTTGCGCACGTCGGCCACCGGCTCAATGGCCGCGCCGCCCAGGACATAGATGTTTGCGCCGCAGCCGTAGGGGCTGGAGAGGTCGTCGGCGCGTTCCAGGCCCATGCCGATGGGAATGACCATGTCGCAGGCCGCCGCGGTTTCGTCGAAGAAGGTCGAGAACGAAACCTTGAAGGGGATTTCGGCAAAGGCCTTGCGCAACTTGTCGCCGCCGGGCAGGGCATAGAGCGGGTTGGCTTCGTGGATGAAGAGCATGGCCGGCCGCTTGTCGCCCTTGAGCATGGCCGCGAAGTCATTTTTGTACAACTGCTCGCGGCCTTTGGCCCCGCGAATGGCCGTGGGCACGAAGGGCAGCAGCTTGACCCCGCCCTTCTTGTTGATGTTGCCGAGCAGGGCGTTGAGGGCAAAGGCGGCCATGACCGGCGCGGCCCCGGCCCCGCCCCAGCAGTCGCCGCCGGCGATGACCAGGGGGGCTTTGGCCGAGGTCAGGGCGGCGACCACATCGGCAATGGCCTTGGCGGAGGTGCCGCAGATTTTGGCCGTGGCTTCGGGCGTGAAGTTTTTGGCCAGAGCGGCAAAGGCATCGAAGTTGTCGGCCGGGGCGCGCCGGCCCTTGTCGATCAGGGCCGCGGCCAGGCAGAGCAGAAAGGCTGTTTCCGTGCCCGGGGCAATGGGCACCCAGGGCTTGGCCACCGCGGCGGTGCCGTCCTGCAACGGCCCGGCGTAGGAAAGGGTCAGGGTGGGTTTGCCCTCGCCCGGGTGGGGCCGGCCGTGCCCGAAGAGGCGGCGGTTGCGGATCACCGTGCCCCATGTATCGAGCACGTTGGCACCCACGGCCAGCACGTAGTCGCTGTTTTCCAGGTCGTAGCCGAGCTGGGCCTTCAGGCCCATGAGGTCGGCGGCCAAGGCGGCGCTGCGGCCTTCGGAGGGCATCAGGTACACGGCCGAAGATCCCATTTTGCCGGCCAGGGCCGAGATGGCTTCGTTGATGACGCTGTTTTCGTCGCCGGAAAGAAAGGCGATGTCGGCGCCCGCTTTGACCATTTCCGCCTTCAGGCGTCCGTGCACCGCGCTCCAGTCGGCTTCGACGTGGGCGCCGTCACTGCCGCGCAGCAGAGGACGCTTGACCCGGCCGGGGCTGTAGAGCATTTCGGCTTCGGCAGCGGCCAGGGGGCTGACGCCGCCGCCCAGGGGGTGCTGCGGCGAGGGCAGCACGCGCACCGGGCGTTTGCCGACCAGACGCACGGCAACGGGTTCGCCGGTGTATTTGCTGGTGGTCAGGGCAAAGGTGTTCTCGCCCTTTTCGTTGGCCGGAATCCAGGGCCAGTTCTGGCTCCAGATGCTGATGTCGTCCAGGCCTTTCCACACCAGGGGGGTGGCCAGAATGCCGGCTGTGGCGCCGGCCCCGAATTTCAAGAAGGTTCTTCTGTCAAGTACCATGGTCGCACCCCTTTACTTGTGGCAGGTATAGCAGGCGTTGCCGGCGGCCGTGGGCCCGTTCCCGTCATCGTAGTAATGTTCGGGATTGGCGTGGCACTTCTCACATTCCCACATCTTCATGGTGCGCTCGGAATACTTGGTCAGCGCATTTTCCTTGTAGACGAGGCCCGAGTCCAGCTCCTTCACCGAGGGGTGACAGGTGTTGCAGAGATTCTGCGGATCGTCTTCCGAGAACATCAGCTTGCCGTCCATGCCCGAGTGGCAGGTAAAGCACTTCTGAAAGTGCGCGGCGTGGCTGAAGAAGACGTTGTCCGGCTGCTTCTGGTAGGCATGCCAGGGCACTTCACGGCCGGTGGCGACGTATTGGGTCAGGAAGGTTTTTTCCGCTTCATAGGCGGCGCGCTCTGCCGGCGCGGATTTGGCGTCCGGCTCGGGGGTCATGAAGGTTTCGGCATCCGCGTGGCATTCCATGCAGGTTTCCAACTTGGGAAAGCCCTGAAAGGAGCCGTCTTTGCGGAAACTGTGACAGTCGGCGCAGGTTTTGCCCGCATCAAGATGCGCCTGGTGGCTGAAAAAGAAGGGTTGTGGCTTTTCGCTGAATACCTGGCCGGGGAAGACCCACCAGCCGAAGGCCAGCGCCACAATGAGCCCCGCCAGAAATGGGACGGCGCCGCAGGAACATTTCCGACGACCGGTCGAGCCGTCTGCACAGTGTTTGTTTTCCTCCATACCTTAGCCTCTCAGTGTTGGACGGTGAAAAACGGAACCCGCGCGTCCGGCCGCCGGGTGGTCCGGCCCGGCGTCGAGTGTAAAAGCGCTTCAGTGCGCTAGGCGCGTCATCTCTAGTACAAAACGACTTTCCGTCCTGTCAAGGTGAAATGTGCGAAAACGGCGACATACGGCACTTTCGAGCGTCCCGCCTTGCGGTTGTTCAGGGGTATTTTCGGCAAAAACCATATGACGATGGTCGTCTTATAATCGAGGAACATGCCGGAGTGCTTTCATGGGGCACAGGCTAGAAGCTGAAGGGGGATTGCAGATCCCGCAGCAAGGGCAACTGCGTGTCCTTGGCGGAGAGCAGCGGCTCGGCAACAGGCCAGGAAAGGCCCAGGTCGGGATCGTTCCAGAGCAGGCCGCCTTCGGCCTGGGGGGCATAATAGGCATCGACCTTGTAGCAGACCTCGGTGCCCGGTTCCATGGTCTGGTAGCCGTGGGCAAAGCCGCGGGGCACATAAAGCCGCAGGGCGTTTTCCGTATGCAGCACTTTGCTGAAGGCCCGGCCGTAGGTGGGCGAACCCTTGCGCAGGTCCACGGCCACGTCGAAGACCGCGCCGCGCACCACCCAGATCAGCTTGCCCTGGGCGTGGGGCGGCGTCTGAAAGTGCAGCCCGCGCAACACGCCGGGGGTTTCGGAGCGGACGTGGTTGTCCTGAATGAAAGATGGGATGATGCCGAGCTGCTCCCGCCACTCTTCGCGCCAGGTTTCCATGAAAAAGCCGCGCGAATCACGTTTGCAAACGGGTTCGAGCAGCAACAGGCCGGGAATGCCGGTTTCCAATATGGTCATGATGTCCTCGCTGCGGAAGTTGGCCGATATACTGACATAGAACCGGGCCGGCGGCAACCGCTGCGTTGGCGGGAGGACGCGCCCCACGGCCCGGCGGCGACCGATGCTTGGGCGGGGAGGGGCGCCTGAGGCCCGGGGCGCCGATTATCCGGGCGGGTCCGCGGTTTTTGGGCTGGAAACTGCTTTCTAATGTATAAGATACTATTAACAAAAATTATTTTCCATAAAAGATTCCGTTTTGCCCTAAAGCCCTTTATTCGTCGTCCGATAAGCGGCGTACGGGATGGATTATGGACACGCAATCTTTTTATACGCGGCAAATGCTGCTCCAGTATGGACGTCAACTGGTCGCGGCGCGTCGCTTGGCGCGCTACGAGCAGATGATCGGCCGTCAGACCGTCGGGCCCGAAGAGGCCGCGGTCCAGCGGCGGGCCATGGTGGAGCGTATCGCCCGTGAGATTATGGAGAACCTGATCTTTTCCGGCAGCGACAACCCGGTGGTGCGCGAGGTGCAGGAAACCCTGAATCGGGAAACCGGCTCGGAGCACATTTTCCGCTACCCTCCGGGAGGGCTGGACATGCAGGTCTTCCGCGTCACCCCCGAGGGTGCGGAAGAAGAACTC
The DNA here is from genome assembly GCA_031553235.1 of Desulfovibrio sp. Classification (GTDB taxonomy): domain Bacteria; phylum Desulfobacterota; class Desulfovibrionia; order Desulfovibrionales; family Desulfovibrionaceae; genus Frigididesulfovibrio. The sequence goes on along the minus strand of JAVBLS010000067.1, from coordinate 1,370 downwards.
GGCCCCGGCGACAGGCAGGCCCTGATGGCCCGTTTGTGGGACGTGACTTTGCGCACGGTTGACGCTACCATGTTGTAGGTCGGTCGGCAGGAAAGACTGAGGAGACGATCATGGAAATCAAGAACACCCTCGCCCGCGTTGTGGACCCTTATGCCCAGGCGCGTATTGAAGGCAACGAAAAGGACGCCCGCAAAGAGACGGCCAAGGCCGCTCCGGCGGCGGGCGACCGCATCAGCCTGTCGCCCGAGGCGCTGTTGCGCACGGCCGCCCATTCGGCCGTAACCCAGGCCCCGGACGTGCGCCGCGAAAAAGTCGACGCGATCAAAGAAAAGGTTGTTTCCGGCCAATATACGGTGGACAGCAAAAATATCGCCGCCAAGCTTCTGGCCGACGAGGGCGCCCTGGCCAAATCCATTGGCTAGAGCATTTCACACTTGAAATGCTCGCAAGGATTTGTCGGCAAATCCTTGCCGCCAAATAGGCGTAGGCGGGCTTTGCCCGCCGTTAAGCGACTATCTGAAGCGTAAACTGCTCTGGGGGCTGCCCCATCGGAAACAGCCCCTTGGGCAAACGATAACATAGCTGTATAGACAGGATCCATTCGCCATTTACTCTGCGCTTCTTCCCCTGATCCTTGCTTCGGCCTCGCCCCGCCGCCTTGAACTGCTGCAGGGCCTTGGCCTTTTTCCGCAGGTCTCGCCCTTTTCCGGCCTTGAGCCTTCCCCCCTGCCCGGCGAGCCGGCCGGCGCCTATGCTTTGCGCTCGGCCCGGGTCAAAGTGGAGGGCGCCCTGGCCGCCTTGCCCGCCGATCAGGCCGGTGCAGTGGTTTTGGCCGCCGACACCGTGGTCCACTTGGCCGGCGCAATTCTCGGCAAACCACGCAACCGGGAGCATGCCGTGGAAATGCTCCTGAAGCTTTCCGGCCGCGAACATGAGGTGATCACCGCCTGCGCCCTGCGCGGTCCCGGCCTTCGTGAGGACTTTGCGGTGCGCTCCGGCGTCGTATTTACCTCCTTTGATCGCGACACGGCCCGGGCCTATGCGGCCACGAATGAGCCCTCAGACAAAGCCGGGGCCTATGCCGTGCAGGGTGTGGGCGCCCGGCTGGTGCGCGGCATCCACGGCTCCTGGACCAACGTGGTCGGCCTGCCGCTTGCGGAGGTTGTGGAGGTGCTGGTCGCGCACCGGGTTATTGCTCTGACCGATTCAGGTCTAAGGACCGCGGTGGAGGGCCTGCCCGAGGGAATTGAAGGTAAGAAAATATCTTTCCGCGGCAAGGATTTTGAGGGAAACTGAAAATTCTCGAAAAAAACCTGTTGACGGGTGGGGTGGTTTGGGGCATAAGTCCACTTCGCCGCTGACGGAAAAGA
>JAVBLS010000048.1:0-129133 GCA_031553235.1 Desulfovibrio sp. | reverse complement strand
CGACGGCACCGAAGTGGCCTCGGCCGACTTTCTGGCCGCCCAGAACCCGAACATGGACCTGACCACCGCGGCCGGTCCCGGCGCGGGGGCGCCGGGCTCCGGCGGTGAAGGCTCCTACGCCGACGACCCCGGCGCCCTGCTCGGCGGCATCGACAAGCTCGGCTCCCTGGGCACCGTGTTCTGGGACCGCGCCACCGAAGCGCCCGAAACCATCCGGGGCCTTTTGGCCGACGACGGCGGCCCGGCCGGGCCGGCCTTCATGCCCGTGATCGGCATCACGCCGTACAACCCCGAATTTCCGGGCGGTCCCAACGATCCCAACTATCCGGGGGATCCGTCCGACCCCGACAGCCCCAACAATCCCTTCCACCCCGGCCTGAACCTGGCGGGCGACCGTCTGCGCATGGCCGAAAGTGTGCTGCACGACGGCACGGCCCACCGGCACCAGGATGGGGAAGCCAACCCGCACAACACCATTTCCCTGCGCATCGAAACCAATGACGGCCTGGTGGCCGTGGTCATCGACGGCGTGCGCTACGATCTTGTTCCGGATCCGAGTGACCCCAATCACTTCACCCTGAACGTGGCCGACCTGAAAGACCAGAGCGGCGTCGGCCACCTGAGCGGCGGCGACGTCACTGTGGAAGGCCCCGGCGTCTACCGCCTGGACATCGAGTATACCCTGGACACCAACTACCAGGGGCATGGCGAGCAGGGCGTCGAAACCGACGAGGTCGGCAGCTACGAGTTCTCCGCCATCGGCAACAGCGGCGTGACCAGCGCCCCGGCCGTCATCCACATCGACGTCATCGACGACATTCCCATTGCCCGCGCCGACGAGGCCGCCCTGGGCTCCGAAGCCGCCTCCATCGAAGGCAACGTCGTTCTCGGCACCGTGAACGGCGAAGCCGTCGACGGCGCCGCCGACTCCTCCGGCGCCGACCATTACGCCGCCACGCCCCTGCGGTGGGTGGACGCCGACGGCGACCCGGCCATGTCGGTGACCCTGGACAACGGCGAAAAAATCACTTTGTCCCGGAGCGCGGATACCCACGCGCTCACCGGCAGCGACGGCAAAAACTACGGTACGCTGGAGCTGCATCCCGATGGTTCCTACACCTACACCAAGCCCGGCCCGGAAAACTTCGAGGGCCAAATCGTCATCGCCTACACCATCGAAGACGGCGACGGCGACAAGGCCTCCAGCACCCTGACCCTGAAGATCACCGACAGCCCGGTGATCATTGTGAATCCGGAAGACCCGGAAAAGCCGCTGGACCCGAACGCTCCTTCGCATCCCGAAGCCTCGGGCCTGGGCCTGGCGGCGTATGAAAAGCACCTTGACCACGACAAGGACGGCTCGACGCACGACGGCGGCGCGGCCGACGGCGAAAAGACCTGGGTGGGCAACTCGTTCATGTTCTCGGCGCCGGACGGTCTTGCCGGCGTGACCATCAACGACATTATTGTGGGCAACGGCCCAGGCTGGACTTCCATCCCCGGCGGCACGCACGGCGACCTGGAAGCGCGGCTCAACCCGGCGACGAACACGGTGGAATACCGCTACCACCTGAACGACAATGTGTCCCACGAATCCGGCGACGGCACCAACACAAAACTTGCCGACGGCAAGGACATCGCCGACTCCTTCAAAGTAATCGTGACGGACCTTGACGGCGACACGGCCGGCTTCCCGATCAACGTGACCATCGTGGACGACGTGCCCACGCTGCAGTCCGACTGGGCGACCATCGACGGGCAGAAGGTCTACGGCAACGTGGTGGACGGCCTTTACGGCCACAAGGCCGACGGCTCCGACTGGGGCGGTGCGGCCGAAGACGGCTCCGCCGGCGGCGCGGCCGACAAGATGGGCGCGGACGGCGGCAGGCTCACCCAGGTGCGCGTCCATACGGATGAGAAGGGCGGCACGCATCCGGCCGACAACGACCCCACGCACAGCCACGACGGCGACGGAACGTGGCATGTATTGACGGAAGACACGAGCGCCCTGGGCCAGGCCCACGGCGGTTACAGCGTCGCGGTCGGCGGGCTGACCATCTACGCCGACGGCTACTACGAATATACCCCGACCAAAACCGTCAACTTCGACCCGGCTTACGGCACCGGCTCGGGCGTGGACAACAAGATTGACTCCGTCCACTCCTTTGACAACAAGGGCATCACCTTCACGGCCGTGACCGTGAACGCCGCCGGTCAGGTAGACAACAGCACCGCCACCTTCGACATTGAAGGCGGCGCCGGCCCCATGGGCATCAAAGGCGGCCCCGGCGGTTTCGACAAGACCGAAATAGGCCTGGCCGACAACGGCACGGACCTGGAAGGCGTGCTCGTCGAGTGCGCTACCCCGGTGTCCGCGCTCAAGGTGGATCTGGTCCACTTCGGCACCGACTCCCATGACGGCGCGGAAGGTCCGGAAACCGCCCGCTGGATTGCCTACGACGCGGCCGGAAACAAAGTCGGGGAAGGTGTATTCAACAGCAACGACGTCTCCACCAACGGCAACGCCACCGTAACCATCTCTCTGGATAACGGCGCCACCTTCGGCAAGGTGGTCATCCACGCGGGCGACACCGCTTCCGACTTCCGCATCAGCGGCATCCAGGCCGGGTACCAGTCGGTTTCTTACAGCGAAGCCTGTTACGACTATATGGTCACGGACAACGACGGCGACTCCGTGGTCACCCAGTTGCACCTGCACGCGGGCCAACCGCCGGCCCCGGCCATCGCCCTTATTCCGCAAAACCTGGCCGTGCACGAAGACGCCCTGAGCCACGGCACCCACGCCGGCCAGACTGTGGATCACCCCCTGGCCCAAACGGGTGTGATTCTGGTCGAAGCCGAATACGGCCTGGCCTCCATCTCCGTGGGCGGCCACGTGGTGGGCTGGGACGGCACCAACCTGAGCAACGCCGGCCCCTGGAATGTGGACAACGGCACCATGCAGATCGACAAGATCTTCTACAACGCCGCCACCGAAAAATACGAAGTCACCTTCACCTACACCCTGAATCAGGCCAGCCGGGCGCATGCCGACACGGCCGACAGCCATGAGCGGTTGTCCGACGGCGATGCCGCGGCCCAGGCGGCCATGCCGACCTTTGAGGTCGTCGTGACCGACAAGCAGGGCATGAGCTCCGCGCCGCGGAACCTGTCCATCGACATCCACGACGACGGCCCCCAACTGGGCATCAGCCATGCCGATACCGGCTACACCAACGGCCAGGGTTCCTTTGTGGAAGACGGCAACATCCACCTGGGCAACACCTACATGACCACCGGCAGCATCACGCCCGCCTACGGCGCCGACTACGCCAAGGGCGCCACCTACGGCGACACCACGGCCGACTATGTGGAAGTGTCCTTCTCCGGCGTGCGCCACGCCTGGATCAACGGCGTCAAAACGGTGGTGGACAGCTTTGACCAGACCGTCAAGGTGGAATTCGGCGCCGACGGCAAGTCCGGGCCCATCTATACCGGTCTGGGCGTCATCGAATTCTCCAAGAACACCGGCGGCTCCATCAGCTACACCTACCAGGCCAAGCATGGCCTGCAGAACGATACGGAAACCATCACCTTCGGGGTGAAGGACGGCGACAACGATACGGCCCGGCAGCCCATCACGGTGTACATGGATCACGACGTGCCCGCCGGCACCTCCTATGTGGACGAAGCCGGCATCACCGGCGCGGGCAGCCACCACACCGGCTACTATGATGCCGCGCAGCACTTCAACGTGTACCTGCCGGAAGGCACCGACAACGTCACCTGGAACCTGGAGGCCATCTCCAGCAACCCGCTGAACCAGATCAAGGCCGACGTGGGCGGCTCGGGCGAATACAAGCCCGTGACCTGGGACGTGGACGGCGACGGCAACCTGGTGGGTTCCGTGGACGGCGAGCCCGTGCTGACCGTAAAGCCCGGCGCGGCCACCACGCCGGAGTTGGGTTCACACGGCGAGCCCACCGGCAACCACGTGGCCGACTTTGAGGTGGAACTGCACCACCCGATCCGGCACGCCTCCGGCGGTGACGGGCAGCCGTACAACGCCCAGGGCCTGTACCTGGACTTCAAGGCCGAGTATGAAGGCGTGGACGACAACGGCGCTCCCAAGACCCTGGTCCTGGACAACGCCGTGGCCGTGGCCATCGTGGACGACGCCCCCAGCGCGCGTGAAATGTCCCTGGCCGTGACCGAAAGCGTCATCTCTCCGGAAGACGTCTATCTGGTCATGGACGTGTCGGGCAGCATCACCAACGCCTCCTCCGTCGGCCTGCGCAACGGCATCGAGGCCCTGTACAAGCTGGTCAAGGAATACGAGGCCAAGGGCATCGAAGCCAAATTCACCCTGGTCGACTTCTCGGCGGACGCGGTGCTCAAGGCCGACCATCTCGACACCACGGCCATGCTCAAGCTTCTGGGCGACGTGCTGTACGTCGGCGGCACGCCGACGTACAACGCCGCCGGCACTGCGGTGACCAACTACAACGGGACCACTTCCATCAACACCTGGGCGCGACTCGGCCAGGACAACACCAGCACCAACTACGACGGCCCGCTGGACGCGACCCAGCGGCTGGTGGAAGCGGCCCAGCAGGACGGCAGCCTGCGCGGTTACAACCAGAAGGTCTACTTCATCTCCGACGGCGAGCCCAACTGCGGTCTGGACCAGAACTACACATCCTGGCGCAACTTCATCAAGTCGCACGGCGCCGACGCCGGCAACGAGCGGGTGGAAGTGTATGCCTTCGGCGTAGGCAACGCCATTACCAACGACAGCAGCTTTGAGGTCCTGAAGGGCGTTACCGGCGACGGCGACGACCACGCCATCAAGGTCAAAGACTACGGCGTGCTTGCCGAGTCCCTGACCGCCGTGGTCAAGGCCGGCTCGGCCACGGGCAACCTGCTGGGCGATGCCTCCACGGACAACAACGACATCCGGTCGGCCGACTTCACCCAAGTGGCCAAGGTCATGTTCGGCGATCAGGAAGTCAAGATCGGCGAACGGACCGAGATCGACAGGGGCGTGTTCCTGACCGTGAAGGCCGACGGCACTTATACCCTGGAATCCTCCAAGGGCGTGGACGCCGACGTGCTCTACAAGCTGCGGGTGACCATCACCGACCGCGACGGCGACAGCAGCACGACCACCGTGAACCTGATCATCCAGGACGCCAAGCCCGAAGCCTTCGACAGCCTGGCCGAACACGTTCGCCAGTATGTGGACGGCAGCCCCAACGGCACCGGTTCGTTCATCGTTCTGGACAACTTCGACAACGCCTCCGGCAAGTGGGACGCCTCTTACAGCGCCAAATCCGGCAACAGCTTCACCTCCTTCACCCATGGGGCCAAGGTTGCCGCCGGCACCAGCATGATGACCATTGACGGAACGACCAGAAACGCGACCGCCGCCGACACCTTCGTGCAGATCTCGGCCCGAAAGGGCGGCAGCGGGGTGAGTTTTGACGAGTCCGTCCGCGACATCACCGGCCTGAAAGCTTCCGATCTCACAGACGTCAACGGCAACAACCTCGGCTTGGGCGCGCCCTCGGCCGGCGCCTACATCGAGAAGTCCTTCGAGATGAACACGGCCGGCACCCTGAAGTTCAACTACCTGCTGGACCGGGGCGACATCAACGGCACCAACGGCGCCAAGGAACACGCCTTCGCCGTCCTGCTGGACGCCCACGGCAAGATCTTCTGGGCCGGCAAGCTGGACACGACGGCCGACGGCGACTGGGACAAGGGCGTGTGCTCCATCCCGGTGAGCGGCCCCGGCAAGTACACCCTGATCATCGGCTGCTCCGACGCGGGCGATACCGGCAAGATGCCCGTCCTGTACGTGGATCAACTTGTTTACCGGCCCGATCTGAGCCTGGGCGAGCAGGTATACCACGGCAACATGATCGAAGACCACAACCCCATGGGCGAACGCGACACCCCGGGCGACCGCGCGGTGCTCCACGGCAGCATTGTGGTCAACGGCACGGCCTATCCTTTGGACGCCGACAACTGCTTCTCCGGGGAGGTGGCAGGCGGCCGGCTGACCGTCAACTCCACCGGCGAGTACTGGTATCAGACCCACAACGGCAGTTTCGACAACATCAACATTGAATACACCATCAAGGAACCGGGCTCGAGCGACGCTTCCTCTTCCTTCGTGTACATCCGTTCCGACGAATATGTGCACGATGTGAACGGCAAGCTTGACCTCTCGACCGACAGCCACAACAACGTCATCGTCGGCCATGAGGGCAACGACACCATCCATGGCGGTTCCGGCAACGACGTGATTTACGGCGGCAACGGCGACAACGTGCTGCACGGCGGCGCCGGCAACGACGTCATCCACGGTGGTACGGGCAACGACACCATCTTCGGCGGTGACGGCAACGACACCATCCACAGCGGCGGCGGTCACAACCTGATCGACGGCGGTACGGGCCACGACCTGATCCACGGCGGCTCGGGCAACGACACCATCTTCGGCGGCGACGGCAACGACACCATCCACAGCGGCGCCGGCAACGACCTCATCTATGGCGGCCTCGGCGCGGATGTGATGTACGGCGGTTCCGGCGCGGATACCTTCGCCTGGGCTGCCGGCGAGTGCGCCGGCGACACCGCGAGCATTGATAAGGTCATGGACTTCACACTGCGCGAAGACCGCCTGAGCTTCACCGACCTGTTCGGCACCACCGAGCAGAAGAACATTTCCTTCGCGGATGTTCTCGATGCGGTGCAGGGCGGAAAGATCGACGTAACGGCCTCGACAGCGGAGCACTTGACCGTGAAGGTCGGTTGCCAGACGGTGGAAATCACCCTGGCGGATTCGCACCTGAACAACGACCAGCTCCAGGCCCTGAGCCATGCGCACGCCGACAGTCCCAGCGATGACGCCGCCAAGGCGGCCCTGCTCCAGCAGATGCTGACCAACATCGGCGGCTGATGCGGCCGACCAAGCACTCGGCAACAACCGCTCAACAGAAAAGCCGCCCCGGGTGGGGCGGCTTTTCTTTCACCCAGAGAAGCGAGGCGCGACGGCGGGCAGACGCACACTGTCAAAGCATCACGCCCACTCCTCAGAAGCGGTTGTCGGCACGGTCGCCGGCCCTCCGCTTCCGCTCCGCAGCCAGGCGCTCGTTCTTCTTGTCGTACATGCGCCGGTCGGCGCAGGCGATCAGGGCGTCGGGGGTTTCCCCATCCTCGGGGCAGGCGGCCACGCCCTTGCTGAAGGTCAGAAAAATGCTCCGGCCGTTGGCCATGATCGGCTCCTCGCCCACCTGCCGCTCGGCCTCGGCCCAGAAGGCGGCCGTGTCTTCGGGGCCGGCCGGCCCGCCCAGGTGCAGCAAAACGAATTCGTCGCCGCCGATCCGGGCGAAAATATGCTCCGAGCCCAAAAGCCGGCTCAACCGAGCGCCGAACTCGCGCAGCACCACATCGCCGACGTTGTGCCCGAAGGTGTCGTTGACCTGCTTGAAGTGGTTCAGGTCGATATACCAGAGATGGAACGTTTCCCGCCGGCGCAACAGATTTTCCAGGATTGGGAACAGGCCCTTGCGGTTGAGCAGGCCGGTCAAGGGGTCGGTTTTGACCATGCGCTCCAGCCCGTCCCGGGCGGCACGCAGGTCGGCGTTGCGCTGCACAATCAGACCGATGAGCAGGCTGAGGCTGACGACCAGGCCGAGCATCAGCAGCTTTTCCGGACGAAGAAAGTGGTGCTGCAGCGGCGCCAGACGGAACAGCCAGTCGGAGTTCAGAATCCTGATGCGCTTTTCCACCAGATCGCCCCGGTCGCTGCTTGCCCCGCCGGAAGCGATGATCTGTTTTTCTTCAGTATCGGGGTTGAAGCGCCGGATCTCATAGGCGTAGCCCAGGCGTTCCAGCGTATTCAGTCCCAGGCCGTCCATGACCTGGGGAAAGCGCAGGGTGACCGAGACCAGCCCCCAAAAACGGTATATGCCCTCCGAGTCCTCGACCCGGACCGGCAGCCGGCCCACCAGGCCCCAGCCGCCCTGCAGCAGGGGAAAAGGCCCGCCAAAGACCATGCTGCCGCGCTCTTTGGCCAGCACGGCCTCCTTATTGCCCGGCCCTTGGCCGAACAGGTCGTAGCCGAGAAGCGCTTCGTTGCCCGCGCGCGGGTATACGTCGGCAACCACCCCGTCGGGCGCCAGAAGGACGTTGAGAATATCCGGGTCGTCGACGAGGCTCGCGGCCACGCGCTCAAAATTGGCCACATGCCCCCGGGTGTCGATGACCAGCGCGGCCAGGCCCTGGGTTTTGTACAGAAGCCTGGAGACGGTCTCCTGGATGGCGATACTTTTTTCAATGATCAGACACTCCATTTCCGCCCGTTCCAGCTTGCATCTGTGTTCGAGAAAGATGCCGGCAACGATCAGGCCAAACAGCAGGCAGACGCAAAAAGCGCCCGCAGCCTCTTTGGAAAGTCTTTTAAAATGGAATTTCCGTCTTTTTTCCAGATTTAAATAAGGGTAAATTCCATCATTCACTGCGTTCACCATTATTTTATGGATTTTATCTTGGTTGTATTATGGAATACATATATATAAATTTATATATATGTATAACGTTAAAATATATTCAAATCATGTTTATTGATGATTAAACCATATTGTGAAATATTATTATTTCACCTGATATATATATTACACATAAGCATTTTGAAAGTATACAATATAAATCTGTCTTTGCAGAGCATCTCACACTAGAGCATTTCACACTTGAAATGCTCGCAAGGATTTGTCGGCAAATCCTTGCCGCCAAATAGGCGTAGGCGGGCTTTGCCCGCCGTTAAGCGACTATTTGAAGCGTAAACTGCTCTATTTTGCCCCGGGGCATGCCGACGCCGTATCCTGGCGCCAACACACTCCGGGGCAAGAGAATGATTTGCCGGCAAATCCTTGCCGCGCGATGCCCGCCCGCGGGCACCAGGCTCAAAGGGAAGATGCTCTATTTGACGACGCCGTGTCGTTTCAAAATCGCGGCCACCGCCGCCGGGTCAACCTCGGCAATGCCTTTGAGCGGGGCCGGAGGGGCGTCGCCCGCAATCAGGCGCTTCTGAAACCAGGCCACATCAAGCCAGCGCCCGTGCTTCCAACCGGTTTTCGTCCAGACGCCGGCCGGGATGAAGCCGAAGCGCTGCAACACCGCCTCGCTGGACGGGTTGGGCACGACCACGCAGCCGTAAGCGTTGCAGATGTTCTGCAGGCGCAGCACCTCAAGCAGGGCCGCGAGCGCGGCCGCGCCGAGGCCGCGGCCGGTGGCGCCCTGCCGAAAATAGCCCGAAAGCTCCACGTCCCATTGGTAGGCGGCGCGTTCTCTCAAGGGCGAAGCATACGAATAGCCGACTGTTTCGCCGTCGACCTCGCAGATCAAATAGGGCCAACGGGCCGAGATCTCGACAACGCGCCGGGCAAACTCCTTTTGCGTCGGCACCTCTGCTTCAAAGGAAATGACGGTGTGCTCGACATAGGGCGCATAGATGCGCAACAAAACCGGCGCGTCGGCCGGCGTCACCGGCCGAAAGCGGATGGTCTCCATGGGATTTCTCAGGGGTCCTTTATTGGGTTGGGAGTACTATGCGTTTTGCCCCGCGCAACACCGGCCTCTCGATGCGGTCGGCCACGACCTTGAGCATGGACATGAAGACCAGGCGGTGAAAGGGCATGACCGCGTACCAATAGGCTCGGCCGGGCAGGCCGCGCGGCCGGAAGAACAGGCAAAGCACCAGATCGGTGACCGGCCCGCCCTCCTCTTCCGCCCCGACGACCGGATCGACGCGCAGGTCCAGCAGGCCCTCGCCGGGCAGGCGCATTTCCGTGAACAGGAGCAGACGTTTTTCTTTCTGAATGTCCATCACCCGCCAGAAATCCAGGCCGTCGCCCACGTAGAGGTTTTCCATGCTGCGCCGGCCGCGGTGCGCGCCCGGGCCGCCGACCATCTTGTCCATGAGTCCGCGCAACCGCCAGAGCAGGTTTTTGCCGTACCAGCCGGTGGCGCCGCCGATGTGGATGATCGGCCGCCAGGCCTCGGCAGGACTCGCGGCCAGGCGGATGCTGTAGCAGTCGCTGTAGGCCCCGGCCCCGGCATAGCCGGCGTCGCCGCGCTGCACCCATTCGGGCACGGCGGGCAGGCCGGCGTCGAACCAGCTGCTCTTGACCGACTGCCTGCGCAAATGGCCCACGGCCCGTTCCATGGCCGTGCGGATGGGCGTGAGATCCTGGGGAATAACCTGCCGGATGCGGGTTTCGGAGCAGACCACCTCGTTGCGCATGCCCTTGATCAGCGGCCGGGCCAGGGCTCCGGGAATGGGCGTGATCAGGCTGACCCAGGCGGCCGAGAAGCCCAGGGGCAGCCAGGGAATGGGGATGATCAGGCGCCGGCGCAACCCGGCGGCCTCGGCGTAAACCTGGAAAAGATCCTTGTAGCTCAAAATGTCCGGGCCGCCGATGTCGTAGGTTTCACCCGCGGTTTCCGGGCGCTCGAGCACGCCCACCAGATAGCCCAGAGTGTCGGAAATGGAAATGGGCTGGGTGAGCACGCGGGTCCACTTGGGCGTGACCATGATCGGCAGCCGCTCGGCCAGCCAGCGGATCATCTCGAACGAGGCCGAGCCCGCGCCGATAAGCTGGGCCGCGCGCAGGGTGGTCACGGGCGTGTCGGCCAGGGAAAGGATTTCCGCCACCTCGCCGCGCGAACGCAAATGTTGGCTGAGATTGGGGTCGTCGGGCAACAGCCCGGAAAGGTAAATCAGCCGGCGCACCGAGGCGCCCTTGAGAGCCCGGACCATGTTGTAGGCGGCCTGCCGGTCGGCCAGGCTGAAGCTGGCGTGGCGGTCCTCCATGCTGTGCACCAGATAGTAGATGACGTCGCGGTCCTGCACTGCCCGGCGCACGCTCTCCAGGTCGTGCATGTCGCCCTGGACGACTTCCAGGCTCTCGTGCCCGCCCCAAGGACGGGAGCGCACCTTTTCCACACTGCGCGACAGGGCGCGTACCAAGTGCCCCTTCTTCAGCAACAGGGGCACCAGACGTCCGCCCACGTAGCCGGTGGCCCCGGCCACAAGGATGCGTTCCTGCATAAGCACCTCCGCGACTCCAATCTAACAGAAAGGCCTTGCCTTGCCCAGCGGGAGTGGGGTGGTTTGGCGTGATACTGCGCCGGTCCGGCTCGACAAACCCGCGCCGAGGGCGGTATACCCAAAACCACACCACATTTGCGGGAGGCGTCATGCAAAAGACCGTTCTGGGCAAAACCGGCGAAGAGGTTTCCATTCTCGGCTTCGGCTGTATGCGGTTGCCCCTGTGCGGCCCCAAGGCCTCGGACATCGACTTTCCCCTGGCCACGGCCATGTTGCGGAAGGCCGTAGACAACGGGGTGAATTACCTCGACACCGCCTACCCCTACCACAGCCCGGCCGGCATCGGCGTCCCGGGCCAAAGCGAGATCTTTCTCGGCCGGGCCCTGGCCGGCGGCTACCGTGAAAAGGTCAAGCTGGCCACCAAGCTGCCCACCTGGATGGTCACTACCAAGAAAGAAATGCACGCCGTTCTGGACAGCCAGTTGGAGCGCCTGCAGACCGGGCACATAGATTTTTACCTGGCCCATGCCCTGAAATCCGGCGTCTGGGAGAACATGCTGCGGGCGGGCATGCTTGAATTTCTGGAAGAGGCCCGCAAGGACGGGCGCATCGGACACGTGGGCTTTTCTTTCCACGACATCCTGCCCGTTTTTGCGGACATCGTGAAAGGCTACGATTGGGAGTTCGCGCAAATCCAGTACAACTACCTGGACCTCGACTACCAGGCGGGCAGCCAGGGGGCTCTTCTGGCCAAGGAGCGCGGCCTGGGGCTGGTGGTCATGGAGCCGTTGCGCGGCGGCTTCTTGACCGACCACATCCCGGACGATCTGCGCGCCGTTCTGGCCAAGGCACGGCCGGGCCGGAGCCTGGCCGACTGGGGGCTGCGCTGGCTGTGGAGCCGGCCGGAAGTGGATCTGGTGCTCAGCGGCATGAGCACCATGCAACAAATGGAAGAAAACCTGGCCCTTGCCGCAAACCCCGAGCGGCTGTCCGAGGCTGATTTCGCCGCCGCCGACGAGGTGCGGATCCGCCTGCTGGCCCGGCTGCCCGTCAACTGCACCGCCTGCGGCTATTGCCTGCCCTGCCCGAACGGAGTGAAAATTCCCACGGCCTTTGCCGCCTACAACGATTACTTTTTGCTGGACGCGGAAGCGGTGCGCGCAGCGGCCAAAATGAAGTACAAATACCGGCTGGACGAAGACGAGCGCGCCTCCAAATGTCTGCACTGCGGAGAATGCGAGGAGAAATGCCCGCAACGCCTGCCCATCTCCGAAACCATGGAGAAGGTGGCCGCGATTATGGAGGCCTGACGCGCCGACCTCGCTCCTTCCCTGTCGGGAAGGGGCCGACCCGGCCGCCGGGTGCCCTTTTCCGAGGGCCGCGGGCATACCGTCCGTGGCCCTTGCCCTTTTTCGGCTCTTGACCCTCTTGAGGACGAATTTATCTTTTTAGAGCAGTTTGCGCTTTAAATAGTCGCTTAACGGCGGGCAAAGCCCGCCTACGCCTATTTGGCGGCAAGGATTTGCCGACAAATCCTTGCGAGCATTTCAAATGTGAAATGCTCTGGCGAAAAGATACAGGAGGAAAGCCATGAAAATCGCCAAGATGAATCCCTGGAACTGGTTCCGCAAAGAAGAGGAGCGGGCGGCCGACCTGCGTTCCGAAGAAACCGCTCACGGCCTGAGCCGCCTGAACAGGCTGCATTCGGAAATCGACCGGATGTTCGACGGCTTTCTGGGCGGGGGCCTTGCCCTGCCCGCCCGCTCCGGCCTGACGGAGGCGGCGGCATTCTTGCGGCCCAAGCTGGACATCACCGGCACGGACGACGCCTATCTTATTTCCATCGAACTGCCCGGCGTTGAGGAAAAAGACGTCGAGGTGGAACTGCGCGGCGACAACCTGATCATCCGGGGCGAGAAAAAGAACGAGCACGAAGAAAAGGGTGAGAATTTCCACCGTATGGAGCGCAGCTACGGCTCTTTCCGGCGCACCCTCAGCCTGCCCGACGACGTGGACCCGGACAAGATCACGGCCGAGCACAAATCCGGCGTTTTGCGCATCATCTTGCCGCGTAAAAAGGAAGCGTTGCCGGCCGGGAGAACCATTAAAGTGGACAAGGGGTAGGGGTCGGTTCACAGTACGTCTTTTGACCAAAGGCTGCGTCAAGCGGGCCTTCCTGCTCCGGGCGAGGACCATCAGGGTTCGCGTCCTTGCGCAGGAAGGCCGGTTTGTTGCTTCTAACCCTTGACGCGGAGCGACTTCAGGGTCATTCTCGAAAACACGCGACACTTTTGGAGTGTCGGGGAGGAGCTATGGCCGGCGGCTGGACCAACGACGACGCGATCAATGATCAGATCGCCGATTTCATAGCCGATGAAGTTTCGCGGGCGCGCAGCCTGCTGCCCAAAGGGCGGAGCCTGAAGGAATGCGAGGAATGCGGCGAGCCCATTCCCGAGGCACGGCGCCAAGCCCTGCCCGGCGTGCGCCTGTGCCTGCCCTGCCGGGAAGAGCGTGATAAAGAAGCCGTCGCCCGTAGCGCCTACAACCGCAAAGCGGGCAAGGACAGCCAACTGCGTTGAGAAAATACAGACCACAACCCCCGGAGGGCCGATGCCGCCTGTGGAACACCTGATTGCCGTGGCCCGTGGCCTGCGGCCGGCCGATCTGGCCGTGCGCGGAGCCGAGGTCTTCAACGTCTTCAGCGGCGAGTTTGCCACGGCCGACGTGCTGGTGGCCGACGGCCGGGTGGCGGCCGTGCTGCCGGCGGGCACGGACAAAGGCCCCAAGGCCCGCGACGAGGTCGAGGCCGCCGGCCTGACCCTGACCCCCGGCTTCATCGATGCCCACGTGCATATCGAGAGCAGCCACCTCTGTCCCGAAGAATTCACCGCCCTCACGGCCGCCGCCGGCGTGACCTCGGTGGTGGCCGACCCGCACGAGGTGTGCAACGTCATGGGCCTGGCCGGCCTGGACTACATGCTCGCGGCCACGGAAGACGCCCCGACCACGGTCTGGCTCATGCTGCCCTCCTGCGTGCCCGCAGGCGGCCCGGAACAGGCCGCCCACACCCTCACGGCCGGGGACCTGGCAACCCGCCTGGACCGCCCCCGGGTGCTCGGCCTGGGCGAAATGATGAACTACCCCGGCGTGCTCGGCGGCGATCCGGAGGTCATGGCCAAGCTCGAACTGCTGCGCCGGCGCAATGAAGAAAAATTCGGGCCGCTCTCGGGCCTGTCCCTGGACGGACACGCTCCCCTGGTGGCGGGCCGGGATCTCCAGGCCTATGCGGCGGCCGGCATTTCCTCGGATCACGAGGCCTCCACCGTGGTCGAAGCGCGCGAGCGCCTTGGGGCCGGCATGGGCCTGATGCTGCGCCAGGGCAGCAGCGTCAAGAACCTGCTCGACCTGGTTCCGGCCGTGACCCCGCACACCGTCCCGCTCTGCATGCTCTGCACCGACGACCGCCACGTGGCCGACCTCATGGAACAGGGCAGCATCAACCATCTGGTGCGCCTGCTCTGCGCCGACGGCCGGCTTTCCTTGCCGGAGATCCTGCGCATGGCCTCCTGGAACGCGGCCCGGCATTTCAACCTGCGCGAACTCGGGGCCGTGGCCCCGGGCATGCGGGCCGACTTCGCCCTCTATGCCGACAAAACAGCCTGGCGACCGAAAATGGTCTGGAACGCCGGCCGGCTGGTGGCTGAAAACGGCCGCTGCCTGCGCCCGGCCGCCAAGGCCCCGGCCGAAGCCCTGCGCGACAGCGTGCGTCTGGCCCCGTCCTTTGGCCCGCGCAGTCTGGAAATTCCCGACCCGGGCAAGGCGGTCAAGGTCATGGGCGCGGTGCCGCGACAGATCATCACCGAGAAGCTTCAGGCCCGCCTGCCCGGGCGCGACGGCCTGCTCCAGGCCGACCCGGCCCGGGATATCGCCAAGCTGGCCGTGTTCGAGCGCCACCACGGCACGGGAAACGTCGGCCTCGGCTTTGTCAAGGGCATGGGCCTGCGGCGCGGGGCCATGGCCTCCACCGTGGCCCACGATTCGCACAACCTGATCGTCATGGGCATGAACGACGCGGACATGCTCCTGGCCGCGCGGACCCTGCGCGAGGCCGGCGGCGGGCAGGCCGCCTGCCTGGACGGCAAGGTTCTGGCCCTGCTGCCCCTGCCCCTGGCCGGGCTGTTCGGCGAGGCCCCGGCGGCCGAGGTCCGGGCCGCCCAGCACGAGCTGCACGCGGCCGCCCGCGGGCTGGGCACGGCCGAGGGCATCGAGCCCTTCATGACCCTGGCCTTCATGAGCCTGGCGGTGATCCCCAGCCTGAAGCTGACCGCCGGCGGTCTGATGGATGTGGAGAGCTTTGCCCTCACCCCCCTTGAAGCGGACCCCAAATGAATCTTTCGTCCAAATACTGCGTCAAGCAGCCCTTTCTCTTCGGTCGAGGAGCATGAGAGTCCACTCCCTGCGCGAAAGGGGCTGCTTTCCTTGTCTTTGAACGAAATCTTTCATTTGGAGCGGATGAACATTTACTACGTCAACCGGCTCCAGTTCAGGCGTTTTCCTTCTCCGGCACGGCCGGCGGCCCCACCCCGTCGGCGCAACCCTGCAGACGAGGTGCTGTATGGCTCTTGACTCTCCCGCCCCCTCCGGGTTCCTGGACAAATTCTTCAAGCTCCGGGCCAAAAACACCACGGTGAAAACCGAGGCCCTGGCCGGCCTGACCACCTTCGTGGCCATGGGGTACATCCTCTTCGTCAACCCCAACATCCTGGCTGAAGCCGGCATTCCCAAAGACGCCGCCATTGCCGCCACCATCTGGTCGGCGGTTTTTTCAACCCTGCTCATGGGCCTGTGGGCCAACTTCCCCATTGCCGTGGCCCCCGGCATGGGCCTGAACGCCTTTTTCACCTACACCGTGGTCCTCGGCATGGGCCTGCCCTGGCAGACCGCCCTGGGCGCGGTGTTCATCTCGGGCATCGTCTTTCTGCTGCTGACCCTGGGCGGCATCCGCCAGGCCATCATCAGGGCCGTGCCCATGAACCTGAAATACGCCATCGGCGTGGGCATAGGCATCTTCATCGCCTTTGTCGGCCTGAAAGGCGCGGGCATCGTCGTGGAAAACCCGGCCACTCTGGTGGCCGCCGGGCACGTGGCCAACTTCCACTTTGAAGTCGGGCAACCCGCTCCCCTGCTGACCATGATCGGCCTGATCGCCACCGGGGCCATGATGGCGCGGAACGTGAGATGCGCCCTGCTGCTCGGCATTCTCTTCACCACGGTGCTCGGGATGATCTGCGGGGCCACCCCCTATCCCACGGGCATTTCCGACATCATCAGCACCAAGGTGCCCAGCCTGACCCAGACCTTCATGGCCATGGACATCAAAGCCGCCCTGTCCTACGGCATTGTGGCGATCATCTTCACCTTCACCGTGGTCGAGCTCTTCGACAACATGGGCACGCTCATCGGCCTGACCCGCAAGGCCGGGCTGATGAAAGAAGACGGCAGCATTGAGAACCTCGACCGAGCCCTGACCTCCGACGCCATCGGCACCATGGCCAGCGCCATGCTCGGCACCTCGACCGTGACCAGCTATGTGGAAAGCGCGGCCGGCGTGGCCGAAGGCGGGCGCACCGGCTTGACCGCCGTGACCGTGGCCGCCTTGTTTGTGGTCGCCCTGCTCTTCGCCCCCCTGGTCGGCCTGGTGCCCGGCTTTGCCACGGCGCCCGCGCTGATCATCGTGGGCGCGCTGATGATGTCCGAAGTGGTGCATGTGAAGTTCGGCGACATGACCGAAGCCCTGCCCGCCTTTCTGACCATCGTGATGATGCCCCTGACCTACAGCATCGCCAACGGCTTTGCCTTCGGCTTCACCAGCTATGTGCTGCTGAAGATCTGCGCGGGCAAGTTCAAGGACGTCAACTGGGTCATGGGCCTGATCAGCCTGGCTTTCATCGTCAACTTTGTCCTGCGCTTGCATTAAGAGCCACCCTCCAGGAAGGGCACCGTAAAAAATGCTCGAGGAGAACAGCCCATGCGGATCATCCGTGGAAGCCTGCTGACCTTCACGGCCGACCCCTTTCTGCGCAGCGAGGCCGAGTGCCTGCGCTATGAGGCCGACGGCGTCGTGGTGGTCGAGGACGGCAAGATCCTGGCCGCCGGCGACGCCGGGCCCACCCTGGCCGCTCTGCCGGCCGAGGCCCGCGACAGGGCCGAAGCCGTCCGTCACAGCGACGCCCTGATTGTGCCCGGCTTCATTGACGGCCACCTGCACTACGGCCAGACCGAGATCATCGGGGCCTACGGCCTGCAGTTGCTCGACTGGCTGAGCACCTACACCTTCCCGGCCGAACGGGCCTTTGCCGACCCGGCCCACGCGGCCGATGTGGCCGGGGCCTTTCTGGACGAGTTGCTGCACAACGGCACCACCACCTGCTGCGCCTTTTGCACGGTCTTCCCTCAGTCTGTGGACGCCCTGTTCGCCGAAGCCGGCAGGCGCGGGGTGCGTTTGCTGGCCGGCAAGGTCTGCATGGACCGCAACGCCCCGGAATGGCTGCGGGACACGCCGCAACAGGCTTATGACGACTCAAAGGCCCTGATCGCCAAACACCACGGCAAGGGCCGGGCCGAGTACGTGATCACCCCGCGCTTCGCCCCGACCTCTTCGTCCGAGCAGCTGGAAGCCTTGGGCGCCTTGGCCGAGGAGTTCCCGGATCTGGCCGTGCAGTCACACATTTCGGAAAACCGCGACGAGGTGGCCTGGGTCAGGGAGCTGTTCCCGGAATGCCGTGACTATGCCGACGTTTACGACGCCTTCGGTCTGCTCCGGCCACGGGCGGTTTACGGCCATGGCGTGCACCTGAACGAGCGCGAAATCGCCCTGTTCCACGAGCGCGGCGCGGCGGTGGTCCACTGCCCGACCTCCAACCTCTTTCTGGGCTCGGGCTGCTTCAACGTTGAGGCGGCCAAGGCCCCGGCCCGGCCGTTGCGCCTCGGCCTGGGCACCGACGTGGGCGGGGGCACGAGCTTTTCCATGCTCCAGACCATGAACGAGGCCTATAAGGTCGCCCGCCTGAACGGCGTCTCCCTCTCGGCGGCCAGGGCCTTTTATCTGGCGACCCGGGGTTCGGCCGAAAGCTTGGGGCTGGCCCACACAATCGGCTCCATCGAGCCCGGCCTGGAGGCGGATCTCGCCGTGCTCGATCTCAGGGCCACACCCCTTCTGGAGCGCCGCCTGCGCCGGGCCGAAAGCCCGCAGGACATCCTGTTCGCCCTGATGATCCTGGGCGATGATCGGGCCGTGCGGGCCGTGTACTCAGGAGGCGAACTGGTCCACGAACGGCGTGTGGTCGGCTCCAAATAGCGTCTTTTGCCCCCTGGACCGCGTCAAACGCCGATTCCTCAATAATCCAGCCAACCGAAGGAGCTCGTATATGTCTTCGGAGTTCAAAATTATCGGCACCTCGCCGGTCAGGCCCGACGCCCTGCCCAAGGCGGCCGGCACGGCCCGCTACGTCGCCGATCTGGACCTGCCCGGCGCCTGGATTGCCGGGGTGCTGCGCTCGCCCGTGCCGGCCGGGCGGCTCAAGGGCATCCACAAAAACCCGGCCTTTGACTGGAGCCGGGTCTGCCTGATCACCGCCGCCGACCTGCCCGGCCCCAACGTGGTGGCGATGGTCCGCGACGACTACGAGATTCTGGTCCAGGAAAAGATCACCTACACCGGCCAGGCCCTGGCCCTGCTGGCCGCGCCCGATGAGGCGCTTCTGGCCGAGGCCCTGGCCGCCCTGACTCCGGAGATTGAACCGACAACCCCGGCCCTGTGCATTGAAGACGCCCTGGCCGGGGTTTCTCGCGTCTGGGGCGAAGACAACGTCATGGACGAGTACCGGGTGGCCTGCGGCGACATCGACCAGGGCTTTGCCGAGGCCGAGCTGATTCTTGAGCAGACCTACCGCACCGGCCTGCACGAGCAACTTTATCTGGAAAACCAGGGCATGGTCGCCCGACCCAGGGGCGAGGGCCTGGAGGTCTTCGGCTCCCTGCAGTGCCCCTACTATCTGCACAAGGCCCTGGCCAAGGCCCTGCACCTGGCGGACAAAGATTTGAGCGTGCGCCAGATAGTCACCGGCGGCGCCTTTGGCGGCAAAGAGGACTACCCCTCGGTGCTGGCCGTCTGGGTGGGCCTGCTGGCCCGGGCCACCGGGCAAACCGTGCGCCTGTTCTATGACCGCGAGGTCGACCTCCTGAACACGCCCAAGCGCCACCCCTCGAAGACGGTCTACAAGATGGGTCTGAAAAAGGACGGCCGGATCACCGCCGTGGACGTGGACCTGTTTCTGGACGGCGGGGCCAACACCACCATGACCAAGGTGGTGTTGGCCCGGGCCTGCCTGCACGTCACCGGCGGCTACAAGATCCCCAACGCCCGCGTCCGGGCCAGATCCCTGGCCACCAACAGCCCGCCCAACGGGGCCTTTCGCGGCTTCGGCGCGCCCCAGGCCCTCTATGCCGTGGAGCGCCACCTGGATCTGGCGGCCGAGACCCTGGGCTTGAGCCCCTATGCCATCCGCCTGAAAAACGCGTTGCAGCCCGGCGACGCCTTCCCCTTCGGCCAGGCGCTCGGCGACAACGCCTGCGCCTCGCTGGTCCTGCACGACGCGGCCGAGCGTTCGGATTACGAGCGCAAACGCCGCGAATACACCGGGCAAAAGGGCCGGGTGCGCAAGGGCATCGGCCTGTCTCTGTGCATGCACGGCGGCGGCTTTACCGGCGCGGGCGAGGACAACATGGGCACCACGGTTGAGGTGGAATACCTGCCCGACGGCCGCCTGGAGGTGCTTTCGAGCAGCACCGACATGGGCCAGGGCGCGGACACGGTGCTGCCGATGATCGCGGCCGAAGCCCTGGGCCTGCCCCTGGATCGCGTGCTCCGGCCCCTGCCGGACACGGCCCGGGTGCCCAACAGCGGCCCCACCGTGGCCTCGCGCACCACCATGTTCGTGGGCAAGGTGCTGCATGACGCCTGTCTGAACCTAATCGCCAAACTCGCGGACTTTCTGGCCGCCTCGCGCGGCCCGGCCCGGCCGGAGTTCGCACACGGAGCCTTCCATCTGGAAGGCGGAGCCGTGGCAAGCCTGGACGAGGCGGCCGAGGCCTTCCTGGCCCGAAACGGCCCGATCAAGGGCCGGGCCGTGTTCCGGCCCGACCCGAACCTGGCCTGGGACGAGGCCAATTACCGGGGCACGGCCTACAAGGACTACTCCTGGCTGGCCCAGGCCGTGGAGGTCGAAGTGGACCTCGACACCTACGAGATCCGCCCCCTGCGCGCCTGGATCTCCACCGAGGTCGGCCGGGCCGTGAACCCGGTGCAGGTCACCGGCCAGATGGAAGGCGGGGTGCTGCAATCCTACGGCACCGCCTATCTGGAGGATCTGACCCTGCGCCCGGACGGCCGCTACAGCGCCTCGCGCCTGAGCGAATACATGATCCCCACCTCCCTGGACGCGCCCGAGTTCGAGCTCAAGGTCTTTGAGGTGCCCAGCCCATACGGGGCCTTCGGGGCCAAGGGCATCGGCGAGCTGTCCATGGACGGCGGCGCCCCGGCCGTCGCGGCCGCGGTGCAGAACGCTTGCGGGGCCTTTGCCTGCGAGGCGCCCCTGACCGGCGAACGCCTGTTCACCCTTCTGGAGCAACTCCAGAGCGAACCTGTCCATGAAATCACCCCACCGACTTCTGAACGAGCCCGGCGCGACGGGGAGGCGGCGAAATGAAGATCACCTTCACGGTCAACGGAGACGAACGCACGGTGGAAACGCGGCCCCTGACCCGGCTGCTGGATCTGTTGCGCGACGGCCTGGAGCTGAAAGGCTGCAAAGAAGGCTGCGGCGAGGGCGAATGCGGGGTCTGCGCGGTGATCATGAACGGCCGGCTGGTCAACGCCTGCATGGTCCCGGCCATGCAGGCCGGCGGGGCCGAGATCCTTACCATCGAAGGCCTGGGGGGTGAAAGCAACCCGGACCCGCTGCAGCGGGCCTTTGTCGAAGAAGGCGCGGTGCATTGCGGCTTTTGCACCCCCGGGATGATCCTGGCGGCCCGAGCCCTGTTGGAACAGGTGCCGGCGCCGTCCTTGGGGCAGACCAAGACGGCCCTTTCGGGCAACCTTTGCCGCTGCACCGGCTACAACCGGATTTTCGCGGCCGTGAACAAGGCCGCGACCGACGGCTACCAACCCGCGCCCTCGGGCCGGGGCCGACGCCTGGCCCCGGAGTTCGACCCAAAGGAACAAGAGCACTTTTTCTGCCCCGAGAGCCTGGACGAGGCCCTGGACATCCTGGCCGTCCGGCCGCACCTGACCCTGCTCGGCGGCGGCACGGACATCGGCCCGGACATGAAGGCCGGCCGGCTGCGCCCCAAAGGCGTCGTGGACATCTCCAACCTACCCGAGCTGCGCGTGCTGGAGCGCCGGGCCGACGAGATGCTGCGCATCGGCGCCTGCGTCACCGACAGCGAACTCATGGAAAGCCCCCTGGTGCGCGAGCTCTTCCCGGCCCTGTACCGGGCCGCGGCCGAGTGCGCCGCCCCGGCCGTGCGCAACCGGGCCTCCATCGGCGGCAACCTCTGCAGCGCCTCGGGCGCGGCCGACCTGCCCGTGGCCCTGCTGGCCCTGGGCGCGTCCCTGTGCCTGCGGTCCCAAGGGCGGGAACGCATCGTCCCGGCCCACGAGTTCATCAAGGGCTACCGCAAGCCGGATCTGCAGCCCGGCGAGATCCTGGCGGAAATCCTGCTGCCCGTGCCCCCGGCCGGCTCGGCCCAGGCCTTCTACAAGCGCGGCTCGCGCGCGGCCCTGACCCTGTCGCGGGTCTCCGTGGCCCTGTACGTCGAGCGCGACAACGGCCGGATCATTGCCTGCCGGGCCGGCGCGGGCAGCATGTCGCCCACGCCCGTGCGCCTGCCCCGGCTCGAAGCCGCCCTGAGCGGCAGGAACCTGGGCCCGGAAACCACGGCCCTGGCCGTGCAAACCATCCGCGAGGAGCTCGACCCGAGAAAATCCCCGGCCTACCGCAAGGCCATTGCCGGGAATCTGGTCCGGCGATTCCTGGAATCGCTGTAGGCTGACCATTTGGCGCAACCTGGCGCTGCCCCTGCGGTTGGTGGCGGCCGCGCCGAAAAAGGAACCGCCCGAAAGAGTCCGGGCCGCCCTAGAGGCCGTTGGCCTGCGGAAAGACCTGGAGGGCCGGCTGGACATGCCGGCCGAGCGCCTTTCGGGCGGCCGGCAGCAACGCCTCTGCCTGGCCCGGACCCTGGCCCTGGAGCCGGCCGCGCTGCTTTTGGACGAACCCACGGCCTCCCTGGACGTGCACGCCGCCGAAATGGTGGAGGAACTGCTTCTGGGCATCGCCACAACCCGCCCGGTGATCATGGTTTCGCACAGCCTGACCCAGGCCCGCCGGCTGGGCCGACAAATCCTGATCTGCGCCGAAGGCCGGATAACCGGCCGCCTGACCGGCGGTCAGGCGCTTTCCGAGGAGCTTTTGGCCGAGTTGCTCCGATTTTCCCTCTCACGCCTTTTCATCTGTCTTTCCGGCATATTCCGGAATAATCCCCTCTTTTATACCTGGGCTTTCCCGCCGGCCCGGACACCCCCTTTGCTCCTTTCGGTTTGTGCACAAATTCGGTGCATTGGCGACAGATTGGCCACAGGAGAACGAAAAAATAAACACATTGGTCGGCCTATTTTTGTATTGTTTTTCAAGTCTGATAAAATAATACATTTCTGATTTTTATAGACTCACTATTTTCTAAGTCTAACAGAGCGTCGGAGTTTTTTACACATCGACTCCCCCGGCTGTCCGAGAAAAAACAGCCGGCCGATTCACTTTTTTCCGCCTGCCAAAATGGCGACCATACGCATTAATACAGTGTAATATTTATAAAAATAATATAACGGCATACTTCTCGCTATAACAACGTGTAAAGCGTTTCGACAACCCCGAGGCCGCCGGTCCGTCCGGTCCGGACACTGTCGGAAATGTTTGCACATATGTCTTATGTCACCATGTTTTAGATAATTTCCGGCGCATACTTTCCGGAGCGCACATTCCACGCCGCAGGGCTCCGTCAACTTCCATGCAGGCCAGGGGGGCTCTATGGTTGCACGCTTCTTTTCACACGACTCGGTTTCTGAAAAACACACCGCAGCCCGTCCGCAACGGGCTCTTGTCCGCACCTGCGGCTTTTTTCTCGCCTGCCTCCTGGCAGGCGTCTTTTTGCTGCTCGGCTCGGCCTGCTCCTCCGACTCCGGCTCCGACTTCCGGGCCGAGGGGCGCAAACTCATGGCCGAAGGCAACGCCAACGGCGCGGTAATTCTCTTCAAAAACGCCCTGGAAAAAGACCAGACCAATTTCGAGACCCGCCTGGATCTCGGCCGGGCTTACATGCAGCTCGGCAAGCCGCAGCAGGCCGATCCGGAATTCCAAAAGTGTCTGCGCCAGCGGCCCGACGACCCGGCCCTGCACTTTGAACTGGCCAGACTGGCCCTGATCATGAACGAGCCGCAAAAGGTTCTGGAGTTTCTGGACAAGGCGGAAAAGAACATGGCGCCCACGGCAGAAAGCCGCGAGCTGCGGGGGCTGGCCCAGGCCATGCTGGAAAATTTTGAGGCCGCCCAGGCCGCCTACGAACAGGCCCTGGCCCTGGAACCCAAACGGGAAAGCGCCTCTCTGGGGCTTGCCCGAGCCCACTTGGCCCTGCGCGATCCCGCCAAGGCCCTGGCCATTGTCGACGGTCTGCTCGCGGGCAACCCGCAAAGCGCGGATGTCCTGTCGCTGCGCGCGGAACTGGCCGTCCGGGCCGGCGACATTCCCAAGGCCATTGAATGCCGCCAGACCTTGGCCAAGAGCAATCCCAACGACCAAGGCTCGCGCTACATGCTTGCCGTCCTCCTGCTGGAGCAGGGCCGCGCGGCCGAAGCCAAGGCCGTGCGCGACGCCATGCGCGCCGACTTCAAAGATTCCGCCCAGGTGCTCATGCTTGATGGCCTGCTGGCCTATGAGGCCGGCGATTTTGAAGGCGCGACCGCGGCCTTCCAGGCAAGCGTCGCCGCCGCTCCCACGGTGGAAGGGTATTACCGCCTGGGCGTGGCCCTGTCGCGCCTGGACAACTATGAATCCGCCCTGAGCGCCCTGCGCCGGGTGCTGGACGTCGTGCCCCGGCACGGCCAGGCCCTGCACCTGACCTGCACCATCTTGACGGCCCAGGGGCGCCTGGACGACGCCCTGGAAACGGCCAAACGCCTGACCGAATATTATCCGCAGAACGCCATGGGCCACTACCTGCAGGGCACCGTGCTCACGGCCATGGGCAACAACAAGGAGGCCCTGGCCCTGCTGGAAAAGGCCTCGGAGCTTGACCCGGCCATGTCCGAGGCCGCCCTGCGGCGCAGTTCCATCCTTTTGGCCGAGGGCAAGTACCAGGAAGCCCGCGACGGTCTGGCCAAGGCTGTGGAGCAAAATGTCGACAACATCGCCGCCCGCGTCGCCCTGTTCAGCTTTTACCTGGGCCGGCGCGACTTTGACGAGGCCATGCGCGTGGCCGAGGAAGGCCTGCAAAAGCAGCCGGACAACGCCGAACTCCTGACCATGAAGGCTTCGGCCCTGGCCGCGCAAAACAAGACCGACGATGCTCTGGCCGTCCTGGAGCGGGCCCGAACCGCCGACCCGGATCTGCCGTCGGCCCTGACCCTGGAAATACGCCTGCATACCCAGGCCGGCAAAATCGACAAGGCCCTGGCCGCCTGCGAGGGCTTTCTGGAACGGCATCCGGACAACCTGGAGCGGTTGGTCACCAGCGCGGCCCTGCTGGACATGGCCGGCCGCCGTGACGAGGCCACGGCCAGGCTGCAAAAGGCCTATGCCCTGGGCGAACAGAGCGTACTCACCATCATGGTCCAGCGCGAGGTGGAAGCCGGCCGGCCCGAAGCGGCCAAAAAGCTGTTGCAAGACGCTTACGAAGCCAAACCCGGTCGGAGCCTGCGCGACTTCTACGCCTCCTTCCTGCTGGGCGCCGGCGACTTTGAGGCCGCTTGGACCCTGTACGACGCCCAGGAAAAGGTCGCCCCCAACGAGGCGGCCCTGGGCAAATTTCGTCTGCTTTCGGCCGCGGGCAAACATCAGGAGGCCCTGGAGCAGGCCAAGCGGCTGCAGGCCGCCGACCCCTCCTCGGTCCTTGGGGCCGTGTGCACCGCCGACGCCCTGGAGCACCTCGGCCGCATCGATGAAGCCCTGGACGTGCTCGACAAGGCCTACCAGGCCACCCGCAAGCAGCCGCTGCTGGTGGCCATGGCCCAGGTGCACATGCGCCAAAAGAACCTGGACAAGGCTGAAACCTTCTTCCGCTCGGCCCGGCTGGCCGATGAGAACAGCCTGGAGGCGGTCAACGGCCTGGCCTTCATCGCCCTGTCGCGCAAGAAGTACGACGACGCCGTCCAACTCTACGAGCAGGCCCTGCGCCTGGCCCCGGGCAACGCCGAGGTATGCAACAACCTGGCCGTGGCCTGCATCGAAAGCGGGCGCGAGCCCGAGCGCGCCCTGCAGGCGGCCACCCTGGCCTTTGCCGCCCGGCCGCAGAACATGAACATCCTGGACACCATGGGCCACGCCCTGCTGGTGAACAAGCGCACGTCCGAAGCGGTGGAGTTTCTGCGCCGGTCCGTGACCATGTACCCGGGCTCGGGCCTGCTGCAATACCGCCTGGGCACGGCCCTGCTGCAGGCCGGCAACCGGGACGAAGCCGGGGCGGCCCTGGAAAAGTCCGTGGCTCTGGGCAATTTCGCCGCCATCGAAGAGGCCAAGACCCTGCTGCAAAAAGTCAAGAATTAGCGGGGAAAAGCATGGTTCCATGGAGCAATTGCCCAATGAAATTGATCCCGGCGGCGGGCAGGCCCCGCCGTCTCCCGCCCGCCTCCGGAAGCGCCTGGGGGACAGGGCCGCCGGAAGGCGGGCGGGCCCTCGTCAGGAAAAGGCTTGAGCAAGATCAAGGGGGAGGATGTATGTCGCAATTTCTGGCCACCAGCGTCATCCGCAACGGCATCTGGTTTTCACTGGCCCTGATCTGCTGCCTCGTGCCCACGGCCGCTGTTTTCGGCTTCTCGCCGGGCTTCGGCCCTGCCGAAATCGCCCTGCCCGCCCTGGTCACCCTGTGCGGAACCGTGCTGGTGGAATCGTTGGGTCGCAACGAGACCACCGCGCCCTCGCACCTGAAGCAGGGTCTAGCCGCCCTGGCCTTCACGGCCGCCACCCTGTTCGTGCTCTCGCTCTACCCGGGGCTGTTCGTGCTGCACACGCCGTTTGTTCCGGCCGTGCTCATTCTGTTTGTCCTGCTGCGCTGCCTGCCCCTGCTGGAGGCCGACGGCCTGCGCTACCCCGCCTGGCTGAGCACCGGCGTGCTGGTGCTCGGCAGCGGCCCGGCGGCCGAAACCGCCAAGGAACTCGTGACCTCAAGCCGGGGCCGCTACCGCCTGGTCGAGACCCGCGAGGCCGACCACGCCGGGGGCGACGACCCCGACGCCCTGGCCGAGGCGGCCTGCCGGGCCGGGGTCGGCCGCATTGTGGTCACCTTCCGCGAGCGGCGCGGCACCATGCCGCTGACCGGAATCATGCGTTGCCGCATGCGCGGCATCACGGTCATGGACCTGCCCGGCCTGTACGAAGACGTCACCCGCAAGCTGTACATCGAGACCATCACCCCGAGTTGGTTCATCTTTTCTTCCGGCTTCTGCCTCTCGCGCATCCGCCGGGCGATCAAGCGCCTGTCCGATCTGCTTTTCGCGGCTCTGGGCCTTGGCCTGTTCGCCTGCTTCCTGCCCGGCCTGGCCCTGGCCATTCGCCTGGATTCGCCCGGTCCGGTGTTTTTCCGGCAAATCCGCACCGGCCTGGGCGGCCGCCCCTTTACGGTTTTCAAGCTGCGCTCCATGCGCCTGGACGCGGAAAGAAACGGCGCGGTCTGGGCCGGCCAAAACGACCCGCGGATCACCCGCCTGGGCCGCTTTTTGCGCAAGACCCGTCTGGACGAACTGCCCCAGCTCTACAACGTGCTGCGCGGCGACATGAGCCTGATCGGCCCCCGACCGGAGCGGCCGGAGTTCATCCGCAAGCTGGAAAAGCAGATTCCCTTTTATTCCGAGCGCCACTGCGTCAAGCCAGGAGTCACCGGCTGGGCCCAGGTGCGCTACCCCTATGGGGCCAGCGTCGAAGACGCTCTGGAAAAGCTGCGCTACGACCTCTACTACATCAAGAATCAATCGTTTCTGTTGGATATGGAAATTGTCCTGCGGACAATCGGCGTCGTCCTCTTAGGAAGTGGAGCACGGTAAAATGAAAAAAGCACTTTTTACGGTCGTGTTGTTTGCCTGGGTGGCCCTTTCGGCGGGAATCGCCGGGGCGGTCGAATATACCATCGGCATCGGCGATATCCTGTCCATCCGGGTCTGGGGCGAAGACGCCCTGAGCACGGACGTGAAGGTGCGCTCCGACGGGAAAATCTCCATGCCCGGAGTGGGCGACATTCAGGCCGACGGCCTGACCCCGGTGCAACTGCAGGGGCGCATCGCGGGCCGGCTGAAGGAGCTGGTCAACGAGCCCATGGTCACGGTCATGGTGCACTCCTCAAGCAACGACCTGGTCATCGTCCACGGCCCGGGGGTCAAGGCGGGCGTGGTCCTGCTCACCGGCAAGACCACCCTGCTCCAGTT
Source organism: Desulfovibrio sp. (assembly GCA_031553235.1). GTDB lineage: Bacteria > Desulfobacterota > Desulfovibrionia > Desulfovibrionales > Desulfovibrionaceae > Frigididesulfovibrio. The sequence goes on along the minus strand of JAVBLS010000048.1, from coordinate 101,270 downwards.
GCTCTCGCAGCTTTCGCCCGACCACAACGCCGATCTCGACAAGGCCTATGTCTCGCGGGGCGAGGTCATCGTGCTTACGGGCTTTCGCGGGGTTTACGAAAAGGGCGACACCACGGGCAACATCCAGATTCTGCCCGGCGATCGCGTCTTCATCCCCCTGCGCCCGGAACGCTTCGTCTTTGTGGACGGCGCCGTGGCCAAGCCCGTGACCTTGCCCTTCTACGAAGGCATGAGCCTGCTGGAGGCCCTGCACTTGGCCGGCGGCTACACCAAGTTCGCCGATCGCAACGAAACCGTCATCGTGCGCAAGCGCGGGGCCGGCTCGGAAAACATCACCGTGCGCGGCTGCGACCTGCTGGAAAAGGGCGACATGAGCCAGAACGTCCTGCTCCAGGCCGGCGACATGGTTCTGGTCAAAAAGGGATGGTTCTAAATGGCCCGCACGGGACACAGCCCTCAGCCCCAGGCCGAAGGCACGCTCAATCTGCAGCGCTGGCTCAGCCTGGTCCAGGCCAACGCTCCGCTGGTCTGCGGCATCGTGCTGGCCGTGACCTTGTGCGGGCTGGTGCTCAGCTATGCCCTGCCCAAAAAATACGCGGCCACCTCAACGGTCTCGGTCGAGCAGAACGTGATCAGCGACCTGATCAAGGGCATCGCCATCACCCCGTCCGTTGAAAGCAAGCTGCGCATTCTCGAAGTCTCGCTGCTCAGCCGCGACATGCTCCTGGGCGTGGCCGACGAGCTGGACATGGATTTGAAGGCCCGCACCCCGGCCGAGCAGGAACGTCTGCTCGAATCCATGCGCGCCAAGGTGGACATCCGCTACAACGAGAAAAAGGGGCTCTTCTTCATCAGCTATACCGATTCCAACCCGGCGCTGGCCCGTGACTTCGTCAATACCATCACCCGCCGCTACATAGAGGAAAGCACCGCCTCCAAACGCAAGGAATCCTTCGAGGCCACCTCGTTCCTCGGTGATCAGATCCAGATGTACCAGAAGCGCATCGACCAGGCCCAGCTGGTCATCGACGCCTACAAGGCGGAAAAAGGCATGTACCTGGGGCTGAACGAGCAGTTGCTGCGCGAGCAGATCAAAGATCAGGAGCAACGCCTGGAAAACCTGCGGGTGCAGAAAAACGAGCGCCTGGCCAAGCTGCAGTTGCTGGAAAAACGTTCGCCCCTGCGCGATGAGCTGGAAAAGCGCGAGTTGGAACTGCAAAACCTCATGGCCGGCTATACCGAAAAGCACCCGGCCGTGATCCGGACCAAGGAAAGCGTCAAGAACCTGCGGGCCTCGGTCGAAGCCGAAGAGGCCGATCCGGGCGGCAACCGCGTCGACAAGACCGACCTGGAATACCAGAAACTGACCGTCGAATTGCAGTCCCTGGACCAGGTCGAGGCCACCACCCGCGAGGATCTGCAGAAGAACATCCACGACCTGCAGGAACTGCCCGCCATCCGCACCGAACTGGCAGCCCTGGAGCAAAGCAAAAAACGCGAAACGCTCATTTACGAACAACTGGTGGCCCGCTTCGGACAGTCGGAAGTCTCCAAGCAGATGGAGTTGCAAGACAAATCCGTGGTCTTTCGGGTCATCGAAGCCGCAGTGCTGCCCACCCAGTACATCTTCCCCCTGCGCCACCTGATCATTCTGGGCAGCATCTTCGCGGGCTTCGCCCTGGCCGTGGGCGGTCTGGCGGCCCACGACCTCTTGCGCAGCAAGATCCGCTCCTCGGCAGATCTGCGCGGCTGCGACTGCGAAGTGCTGGCCAAGCTGCCCCGCCTCTATCCGCCCGAAAGCTTTCGCCGGCGGCGCCGGCGCCGGAACATCCTGGCCTGTACGGCAATCGTCCTGCTCCTGGTCTGCGCGGTGGCGGTTCTGGAGTTTCTGCATCTTCCCTACATCGAGTCGGCCATTGCCTCCATCGGCAGAACGGTCACAGGCGGCATGTCATGAGCATCATCGAACAGGCCCTGAAAAAGGCTCGGCAAAATACCGGGCAGGCGGCCCCGGCCGGCCCCAAAAACGCGCCCCAGCCCCAGACCGGGGCAGGCGTGCAGACCGCGACCGGCGTTGAAAACGACGGCCAGGCGGGCCTTGACCGCAAGATAAGCCTGCGGCCGGCCTCGACCCTGGTCACGGCCGACCCCAACAACATCATGCGCGGCGAGGAATACCGTCTGCTCAAGGAACGCCTGCTTTCCCTCAGCCGCGAAAAGCGCATGAACCTGTTCATGGTCACCAGCCCCATGCGCAACGAGGGCAAAACCCTGGTTTCGTGCAACCTGGCCATGAGCCTGGCCCACGAGTTCGACCACACGGTGCTGCTGATCGACGCCGACCTGCGCGCCTCCAAGTGCCACCGCATGCTCGGCATCCCCCGGCCCGTGGGCCTGGCCGAGTGCCTGCTGGACGGGACCAAGTTCTGGGAGGCGCTGATCCACACCGACGTGGGCAAGCTTTCTTTCCTGGCCGCGGGCAGGCCGTTGTCCAACCCTGCCGAGCTGTTCTCCTCCAACATGATGCGCGATCTGCTTTACGAGATCAAACACCGCTACCCGGACCGCCTGATCCTCATCGACACCGCCCCGCTGCTGCCCTTTTCCGAAACCCGCGCGCTCAGCCGGGTTGTGGACGGCGTGCTGCTGGTTGCCCGTGAAAACGTCACCCTCAAGGCCCACCTGGAAACGGCCCTGCGCACCCTGGAAGGCAGCCCGCTGCTCGGCCTCGTCTACAACGACGTGGCCGGATACGGCACGGACAAGGATATTTTCGAACTCTCCTACACCTATTGAGCGACCCCTGAGAGCGGACCATGTACCTGGAATTTTTCGAATTGAGGGACAAGCCCTTTGAACTCCTGCCCAACCCGGAGTTCCTGTTCCCCAGTTCCTCGCACCGGAAGGCCCTGGCCTACCTGAATTACGGCCTGCAAGAGCATTCCGGGTTCATCCTGCTCACCGGCGAAGTGGGCGCGGGCAAGACCACCCTGATCCGCAGTCTGCTGGACCGGGAACCGGCCCGAACCACCATCGCCACCCTGTTCAACACCCAGGTGGACACCAACCAGCTCTTGCGGATGATCCTCGACGACTTCGGCCTGCAGTCGCCGGACGTGGACAAGGCCGAGCTGCTGCGTCTGTTCAACGACTTTCTGATCGAAGAATACGCGGCCGGACGGCGTTGCGTGCTGATCATCGACGAGGGCCAGAACCTGGGGCCCGAGCAGTTGGAGGAAATCCGCCTGCTCTCCAACCTGGAAACCTCCCGGGCCAAGCTGTTGCAGATCATTCTGGCCGGTCAGCCGGAACTGCGCGACCGCCTGAGCTCGCCGGACCTGGTGCAGTTGCGCCAGCGCATCCTGGTGCACTGCCACCTGCCGCCCCTGAGCGAGGCTGAAACGGCCGACTACATCCTGCACCGCCTGGAGTGCGCGGGCAACAGAGAGGCCGCGCTCTGGCTGCCCGGCACCCTGGCGGGCGTGCATGCCGCCGCCCGGGGCATTCCCCGGCTGATCAACATCCTCTGCGATTATCTACTGCTTGACGCCTTTTCCGCCGACCGCCGCGAAATCGCTCCCGAGCACCTGGCCGAACTGCTGCGGCAGCTCGATTTTGAAGCCCAGTTCTGGCCCGAGGCCGGGCCGGAGGGCGCAATTCCAAAGGCCGGCCCGGCCGGCAACGGCAAAGCGCGGCGGATCGAGGCCGATCGGCTCGAAACCCTGACCACGGCCGTGGCCGGCATTTCCCGCCGGCTCACGGACCTGGAGACCGACGGAAGCAAGGGGCTCGACGCGGCCGCCGAAGATCTGCCGCTCCGCCTGCGCCGGCAGGAAGAGCAGGTCGACGCCCTGGCTTTGGGCCAGATGCGCCTTTGCGAAGATATGGCCTCGGCCACGCTGCTGCTGCGCGAACTTTTGGATCGGCTTGCCGGCCCGGCCGAGCCGGAGCGGCATTGCATGGCCCGGGCCGCGGCAGGCTCCGGAACGGGCCGGGACAACGGCCCGAAACCCCAGGGGACGACGCGCTGCCTGCCCCGGCGCGGCCCCGGCAAAATGGACGGAACAGACGCATGAACCGCCCGCTCGCACCACGTCTGCCTTTTGCCCTGCTGTGGACCCTGCTCTGGCTCCTGTCGGGAGCCCCCGCAGCCCCGGCCGGGGAGCTGGAACTGCAGACCGGCCTCGGCCTGGGCTCGGAGTACAACGACAACGTGGGCGAAACATCGCGCAACAAAAAAACGGACTTCATCAACCACGTCAAGCCGAAGATCACGCTTGACTACACCGGCGGCAGGATATCCGGCAATCTGGACTACCGCGGCAACTACCGGTTTCATGTCATGGGCAAGGAAACGGACGAATATTCCCACTACCTCAAGGCCGGACTCCTGGGCGAGGTGATCGAAAACCTCTTCTACCTGCGAATCGACGAAAGCCTGACGCCGGTTTACGGCACGGCAAGCCGGGGCGATGTGGTCGAAGGCGACACCACCCTGGACATGGTCAACCGCAACCGTTTCGAGGTTTCCCCCTATTTTTCCCTGTGGCCCACGGATCGCACCAACCTTTCCTTTGGCTACGGCTTTTCGGACCTGCGCTACAGCGAGAGCGAGCGGGCCTCGGGCAGTTCTTTTTTGCCCGACTTCAACAACGATTACAATTTTGACACCAACACCAGCCGGCAGCACCGGGTCTTCATGGATGCCAGCCACGAGGCGACCGACCGCTTCACCGCCTATACCGGGGTCGACGCCGTGCGCTGGGACGGCGAGAAAAACCAGGACGGCACCGACCCGAGCTTTACCCGCTACCAGGCCTATGTGGGCGGGCGGTACGAAATCTCCGAGGATCTGGTGGTCAGCCTGAGGGTCGGCCCCAGCTACACCATCCCCAAGCAGGGCGGCGACAACAAACTCTGGCCCTATCTCATGGGAGACGCCATCTGGACCGTGGGCCGCAGCGAATTCGGCCTGGCCGCCTCCATGGACTACACCGACGACCCGGCCACCGGCATCAGCACTCGGCGCACCAGCTACAAGGGTTGGTGGAACAAGAACTTTGACCGCTCCCACCTGACCGTCGACGTGGCCTACAACAGCTATGATCGCGATCAGGACACCAGGCGCATCGGCACCGACAACAGCGACGACAAGTCCTACCGCATCGGGGCGCACTACACCTACGAGCTGACCGAACGCCTGCGCCTGATTGCGGGCACGACCCTGAGCCTGTCCACCGATTATCCCGACGGCAACAACTGGTATTACGGCAACGCCGGCCTGCGTTACGAACTTTCTGAAGATTCCCAGGTAAGTCTGACTTACAGATATAAACAAAGCGACTCGGAAGACAACGCCGACTACAGCGTGAACCGGGTCATCCTTGAATTTTCCACTTTGTTCTAGAAAAGGGGGGGAGACCATGCGCAACGCTCTGACTATTGATGTCGAAGATTATTTCCATGTCAGCGCTTTTGAACGCAGCATCGAGCGCACCCAATGGGAACACCTGCCGCAGCGAGCCCTGCGCAACACCGACCGGGTGCTGGCCATTCTGGAGTACTGGGGTCTGCGCGGCACTTTCTTTATCCTGGGCTGGGTGGCCAAACGCCACCCCGGACTGGTGCGGCGCATCGCCGCCGCCGGACATGAAGTGGCCTGCCACGGTTACTCGCACCAGCGCATCACCACCATGACACCCGAGACCTTCGAGCGCGATGTGACCAAAGCCCGCAAGCTGCTGCAGGATCTTTCCGGCCAGCCGGTCAACGGCTACCGCGCCCCCAGCTACACCATCACGGGCAAGACCCTCTGGGCCCTGGACAAGCTGATCGACGCGGGCTTCACTTACGACTCAAGCATCTTCCCCATCCAGCACGACATCTACGGCATGCCCGGAGCCAAGCGCTTCCCCCACACCATCATGCGGGAAAAAGGCTCGATCATGGAGTTTCCGCCCACGACCCTGTCGCTCAAGCTCTCCGGCAGGCAGATCAACCTGCCCGTGGCCGGCGGCGGCTACTTGCGCCTGCTGCCCGCCAAATGGATCTCGGCGGCCTTCCGCAGGCTCAACGGCCAGGGCCGGCCCTGCATGCTCTATTTCCACCCCTGGGAAATCGACCCGCAGCAGCCCCGCATCAAGGCCCCGTTCAAGTCGCGCCTGCGCCACTACCTGAACCTCGAAACCACCGAAGCCAAGCTGCGCCACCTGTTCACCACCCACAGCTTCGTCTCCATGAGCGCGGTCCTGGCGGGTCTGGTTCCGGCCGGAGCGGAAGCCACGGGCGCGGAGCCGGCTGAAGCGCCGGCAACGGGACTGGCGCAATATGCCTGAAGTCGTCGTGCGCCGTCTGTCCCCGGATTCCGAAGCGGAAAGCCGGGACTGGGATGCCTACGTCGACGGCAAGGCGCCGGTGGGCGGGTATCAGTACATGGTCTGGCTGCGGATCATCCGGGAGGCCTTCGGCCACCCCGTGTTCGCTCTGGCCGCCTTCCGAGGGGAGTCCTTGTGCGGCGTTCTGCCCCTGGTTCTGGTGGCCGGCGGGCTCTTCGGCAGGTTTCTGGTCTCCATGCCCTTTGTCAATTACGGGGGCCCACTTGCCGACGACGCCGAAGCCGCCCGGGCTCTGCAGGCCGGGGCCGGAACCCTGCTGGACGAAACCGGGGCGCGCAGCCTGGAACTGCGCCTGGCCGCGCCATCGGGCCTCGACCTGCCCGGGCGCGGACACAAGGTAAGCATGATCCTGGATCTGGACGCCGACCCGGAGGTCCAGTGGCGCGGCTTTAAGGACAAGGTGCGCAACCAGGTGCGCAAGGCCCAAAAAAGCGGTCTTGTGGCCGTGCAGGGCGGGGAGGAATTGCTCGACGAGTTCTATGCCGTGTTCTGCGTCAACATGCGCGCCCTGGGCACGCCGGTCTACGGCCGGGAGTTTTTCACCGCCGTGCTGCGCGGCTTGGAGGACAAAGCCCGGATCATCAGTGTGCACCAAAGGGGCAAATGCCTGGCCGCCGGCCTGACCACGGCCTCGCCCTGGGGTCTGGAAATGCCCTGGGCCTCTTCTCTGCCGCGCTACCGCAACTTGTGCGCCAACAACCTGCTTTACTGGGAGGCTATCCGCACGGCCTGCGCCCAGGGTTTTGCCCGCTTTGATTTCGGCCGCTCCAGCCCGGAGAGCGGTCCCTGGCGCTTCAAGATCCAGTGGGGCGCGCGCGAGCTGCCCCTGGTCTGGGAATACCTGCTCGCTCCCGGCAACGGCCTGCCGGATCTCACGGTGCAGAACCCGCGCTACCGCCTGGCAATCGAGGTCTGGAAGCGGCTGCCGCTGGGCCTGACCAAGGTTCTCGGCCCAAGGATCGTCCGATGCATTCCCTGAAAACCTGGCGCATGCTGCCCCCCGGCGGGGCGCCCTTGCCCCCGGCCGCGCTGCGCCGGGGCGTGGCCGCGTTGCGTCTGGGCGAACAGGCCCTGGAGGCCTACCGGGCCGCGATAGTCCACGACTTCGGCGTGCCGTATGTCTTTTTCGCCGGCTCCGGCAAGGCCGCGCTGGCCGCCCTGTTCATGGCCCTGCGGCGCAAAAGCCCGCAGCGCGATCAGGTGCTTGTGCCCGCCTACGTGTCCTTTTCCGTGCCCTCGGCCGTGGTCAAAGCCGGCTGCCGGGTGAGCCTGTACGACCTTGAGCCCGAAACCCTGGCTCCGCGCCCGGAAAGCCTGGGGCAGGCCCTGTCGGACAAGACCCTGGCCGTGATCGCCTGCCATCAGTTCGGCTATCCCTTTGACCCGGCCCCTTTTGAGCCTCTGTGCCGGGCCGCCGGGGCCGTGCTGGTGGACGACGCGGCCCAGGCCATGGGCGCCACAGTCAACGGCAGACGGGCGGGTTGCCTGGGCGACGTGGGCCTGTTCAGCCACAGCCGGACCAAGCCCCTGACCGCCGTGGCCGGCGGGGTGCTGCTCACGGCCGACGCCGGCCTGGCCGAACTGTTGGCCCACAGTCTGCGACTCAAACAGACCGGACCGGGCTCGGACCCGCTCCTGCTGCTCAAAGCCCTGGGTCTGGCCCTGCTGCGCCGGCCCGAGATCTATCGCCTGCCCGCCTCCCTGCCCCGGCTCGGCCTGGGAGCCTCGGTTTTTGAACCGGAGTTCACCGACCCGCCCTTTGGCCCGGCGCAGGCCGGCCTGGCCGCCCACGGCCTGGCCGGCCTGTCGGCCGTCAACCAGGGACGGCGCGGCAAAGCCGCCCTGTACACAGCCGCTCTGCGCCGGCATCCCCAGGTCCGGCTGGTCCGCCCCCAGGAGGGAGCCTGCCCCATTTTTCTGCGCTTTCCGGTTTTGCCCGCGGCCGAGGACGCCGGCAAACGGACGCGGCTTCTGAACGCCGAAGGCCGGCGCCTGGGCATCAGCCCGGGGTTCCCCCTGCCCCTGCAGGCCCTGCCGCCTCTGTCGCCCTATCTGGACAACACCGGTCAAACTTATCCCGGCGCGGAATTCCTGGCCCGAAACCTGATTACCCTGCCCACTCACGATCAAGTGACCACGGCCGACTGCAGGGCCGTTCTGGCCCACCTGGACCGCGCCTGGACGGGCGCAACGGAGGGCCACGCATGAGCCTGTTGCTGTACCTCTGCCTGTTTCTGCTCTTTTACGCCTTTACGCTCTATCCCCTGCTCCTGGCCCTCGGCGCGGCCCGGCGCGAAACCGGCGTGCCCCCGGCCGAGGCCGAGCCGCCCACCGTCTCGATGCTGCTCTCGGTCTATAACGAGGAAGCGGTCATCGCAGAAAAAATCCGCAACTTCCAGGCCCTGGAGTATCCGGCCGAGCGCCTGGAATTGCTGGTAATCTCCGACGGCAGCACCGACAAGACCGACGAACTGACAGTGAGCGCGCAACGGGAAGACCCGCGCATCCGCCTGCTCCAGCAGGAAGGCCGGCTGGGCAAGACCAGCGCCCTGAATCTGGCCGCGGCCGAGGCCAAGGGCGAGATCCTGTTTTTCACCGACGCCGACAGCCGGCTCCGGCCGGACTGCCTGCGCCGGCTGGTCCGCCCCTTTGCCGATCCGGGCGTGGGCCTGGTGGGTGGGCGCAGCCTGTATCTGGACGCCCAGGGCCGGGAAACCGTGGGCAGCCTGTACCGCCGGCACGAAGAATGGCTCAAGGAGCGCGAAGGCAAACTCTACGGCATCGTCGGCGCGGACGGCGCGGTCTACGCCATGCGGGCCGAGCTCTACCGGCCCCTGGCCCCGGAATACATCAACGATCTGCTCCATCCCATCCAGGTGGTCATGGAAGGCAGGCAGGCCGTGGCCGCGCCCGAAGCCCTGGTGCTGGAGCCCGGCGCGACCTCGGACGACGAGCTTGCCCGCCAGACCCGGATCATGGCCCAGTCCTGGCTGGTCTTTTTCCGCCATTGGCGTCTTCTGGCCCGGGGCGGCTGCAAGGGTTTTCTCTGGCAGTTCTTCTCGCACAAAGTTTTACGCTGGTCGGCCCTGCCCCTGCTGATCCTGGCCGGCCTCGGCGCCCTGGTAACTTCCGGTTTCTGGGCCTCGGCCACCCTGTGCGGCCTGCTCCTGCTCGCCGTTTTGGCCTTCTGCGGGGCCAGGGGCCGGGCCGGACGCCTCGGCCGCGCGGCCCGGCTCTTCGTGCTGCAGGGCACGGCCGGCATGCTCGGGCTCTACCGCCTGATGCGGGGCGAACGCTTTGTGATCTGGGCCCCAAGGGGGCGGCGGGAATGAAGAACGTCCTTGTCACTTCGGCCGGCACGCGGGTTGCCTACACCATCTGCAAAGCCCTGGCGAAACGCGGATGCCGTGTCTTTGCCGGGGACAGTTCCGGCCTGCCCATGACTGCCGTGTCCCGCCATTGCGCCGGTTCGTTCCGCTACGCCTCGCCCTTTCTGGAGGAAGAGCGCTTTCTGGCCGACATCGCCGACCGCTGCCGCAGGCATGACATTGAGGTGATCATTCCCGCTCTGGAAGAAACATACTGCCTGGCCAGGCACAAGGACCACCTGCCGGCCAGAGTCCGCAGCCTGCTGCCCGATTATGCCGGCGTGACGGCCGTGCACGACAAAGGGAATCTGGCCCGGCTGGCGGCCTCGCTGGGCATCCCCATGCCGCGCTCTCACGAGGCCTCTGCCGTGCTGCAACAGCCGGAGCTGCTGCGGGACTTCCACTTTCCGGCCCTGCTCAAGCCCAAACAGGGCGGCGGGGGCTGGGCCATGTGCCGCCTGCCGAACCCCGAAGCCCTGCCCGAGGTCCTGCGTCGGGAAGGCCTTTCGCCCGAGCGCTTCATCGTCCAGGAGGAGATCGCGGGCGAGACCGTCTGCGCCTGCGCCATCTACCACAACGGCAGGTATCTGGCCGGCGACGCCTACCGGACCCTGCGGACCCATCCCCAGCCCTACGGCCAGGCCACGGTCAGGGAAAGCGTGCGTGGCGGGCAGGCCCTGGAGCTCTTGCGCGCCCTGCTGGATCACCTGGCCTGGAACGGGGTCTGCGAGGCGGACTTCCTTGTGGAGCGGGCAAGCGGCCGGGCCCACCTCCTGGACGTCAACCCGCGCTTCTGGGGCTCCCTGGCGCAGAACATCGCGGCCGGCCTGGACTACCCCTATTACTACTATCTTCTTGCCCTGGGAGGCGAACTGCCGGCAGTGCGCGAAAGCACCCCCGGCGTGCGTACCGTCTGGCTCGGCGGCAACCTGCTGCGGGCCTTTCTGGGCTGGTGGGAGTCGGACAAAAAACTGCGCTTTCCGGCTGGGACCTTGCAGGCAAACGGCAAGGTCGCGGCCTATGACGACTGGGACCCGCGCGACCCCCTGCCTTTTCTGGCCTGGGGTCTTGGCCAATGCAAAAAAAAGCTGTGCGGCGAGCGGGGCGACGCTCTGCCGGGAGTGTGGGGTTAGTGGCCGGCAAAGCTTTCATATACGCCGTTGTGCTGATCTGCCTGGGCAGAGCTCTGGACTTTTTTCCGGAACTGGCCTTTCTGCATCTCGGCAAGGTCGTTCTGGGCGGCGCCCTGCTCTTTGTCTGCCTCACGACCAGATCCGAGGTCTGGCGCGGCTTGTGGCGCAACCCCATAACGCCCTGGATTGTCGTGATCCTGGCTGCGGCCGTCCTCGGCCTGCCATTCAGCGTCTGGCGCGGCGGCGCCTTTGAGTCGCTGATCAACTACCTTAAGGAGTTGTGCACATTTTTTATCTTGTGCGCCCTGGTCGGGAACAAGCACGGCGATACTCTGTGCCGGGCAGTGGTTGTCACTGTGGGTATGCTGGCCATACTCATGGTGGTGAGCGCGGGCACCGGCCGACATCACGTAAGTTCTACTTACGACCCCAACGACATCGCCCTGTTTTTCGTAACCTTTCTCCCGCTGACCATAGCTGAAGCGCTGTCGGCCGCAGGCGTGTTCCGCTACGCAGCCTGGGGCATGGCCGGGCTTTCCATCGCCGGCATCGCCCTGACCGGCTCCAGGGGCGGCGTACTGGCCCTGGGGGCCGTGGCCCTGCACTTTCTCTTTCTGGCCAAAAAGCGCCGGCCGGCCGTGTTCGTGCTGCTCTGCCTCGGCGCGGCCGTGGTGCTGGGTGTGGCGGATGATTCCTTGTGGGAGCGCTTTCGGGCCATCGGCGACGAGACCGACTACAACTTTGAGGCCAGGGACGGCCGTCTGGAGATCTGGAAGGAAGGCCTGCATCTTTTTACGCAGCATCCGCTGACCGGCGTGGGTATCGGGCAGTTTTCCGCCGCCCTCGGGATGATCGGCAGCGGCGCCTTCAAAACGGCGCACAACAGCTATATCCAGATTGCCGCCGAACTGGGCCTGGCCGGCATTGCCGCTTACCTGGCCGCTTTCTGGCGGGTGCGCCGCATGGCCAAAGATCTGCTCGCATCGTCCCGGTCCGAGGCCAAGTGTTTGCGCGGCTGCGCCCTGCAGCTTGGCCTGACCGGCTTCATGGCCGGGAGTTTTTTCCTCTCCCAGGCATACAGCGCCATCCTCTACTGCCTTTTGGCCCTGGCTGTCGGGCTGTGGCTCGGCCGACAACAACAGGCAACGGCTGCGGCCCCTGCCGGGCAAGTGGGCGAAATCCTTCCGGTCAGGGACAAAGAAGCGGCAGGGTCGGCCGTTCAGAAGGCCGGCTCTCCGGCGGTGAACGCCGACGCAACGCGCAAGCGACGATTGGCTTTGCTGCGCCAAGGCGACGCGGCCGCGGACAACGGTGGAGGGCAGCGGCCATGAGCGTGATGCGTTACTTTGCCCGGCATTCCCTGGTGCGTCTTGCGGCCTTCGGCATCGGCCTGGCCGCCACCCTACTGGTCACCCCGCATATGCTTCTTTGTCTGGGCAAAGACAATTACGGGGTATGGGCGCTGATCTCCACCCTGGCCGCCTACTATCTGCTGCTGGATTTCGGCGTGCTGCAGTCCGTGTCCAAGCTGGCCGCCGCCGCCGAGGTCGCGGACGTCGCCGCCGGGACTTCCGGTGGGCCTTCCGTCAAACTGACGACGGCTCCGGGCGAACTGGACCGCATCTATACCGCCGCCTGCTGCATGAGCACAACCGCAGCCCTGCTGACGCTGCTCATCGGAGCGGGAGTCTGCTTGAGTATGGAAGCGGTGACCGATATCCCCCTGGAGGCCGGCACGGCCGCGGCCGCTCTGGGCATCGTCACGGTTTCCGTGGCGATACAGCTTCTCTGCCGGGCGTCCTTCGGACTGCTCGCCGCCTGCATGCGCTGGACGACCATCGCGTTGCTCGGCACTATCCGCACCTTGGCGGTGAGCGCCGCCGTACTGCTTTGGCTTTCGCCCGCTCTTTCCTTCGGCACCAACCTGCTGCGCGTTGCGCTCATCACTGCCGCCGGAAACATCTGCGAAGCACTCGCTCTCTATGTATTGGCGGTGCGCTTCAGCCCGGCGCGCTGCAGCAGGGCCGCCTTCTCCCTTGCCCAGGTCAAGGCACTCATCCGCTTCAGCGTGCCGCTTGTAATCATGACAATAGGCAACATGCTGCGCACCAAGGTGCAGATACTGCTGGTCGCCGCCTTTCTCAGTCTGGCGCATACGACGGTTTTTGCCCTTGCCAGGCAGTTCATCAATTACATGGACACCACCATGAGCAGCGTCTTCGGCATCATGAGTCCCTACTTCAGCCGCATGCAGGCCCAAGGTGACGCCAACGGCTGCAGGCACTCGTTGCTGGCGTCGCTGCAACTCAGCTTCACCGTTTCGGGCTACATCGGGCTGTGTCTCGCTTTTTACGGCGGGCTGTTCGTCGACCGCTGGCTGGGCGGCGGCTTTGAAGACATCCAGGGGGTGCTCATCCCGCTGGCCCTGGGCTGCGCCCTGGGCTTCGGCCAATACCCGTCCACGGCCTTTCTCATAGGCGTCGGCCGCCATTCCTTTCTTGCCTCCGTCAATGTGTTGGAAGGTGTGGCCAACGTGGCGGCCTCCATACCTGCAGTCATCTGGTACGGTCTGCCGGGTGTCGGCTGGGTATTTTTCGCCACCACCCTGCTGTTCCGTCTCGCCGTCCTGCCGTCCTACATCAGCGCGGCGGCCGAGATCCCCCTCACCCGGTATTATCTGACCATCGGGAGCGTCATCCTGTGCCAGGGCACGGCCCAGGCCCTGTACTTTGCGGTCGTCAGCCCCCTGCTTTCGCCGAGCTACGCGGTGCTGTTCGCTGCATGCGTGGGGCAGTTTTCCGTGAGTATATTCACGTTGCTTGCCTGCATCCGCCTGACAAAACTTTACTTTGCCGGCAGAAGCCGTCTGGATGCCGCCCTGACCGAGCATTTTTCGAAAATTCCCGCTCCGGACAAGGAGTAAGGTATGGCCCCGGATATCAGCGTCATCATGCCCTCATACAACGTCGCCCCCTGGGTCGGGCAAGCTGTGGAGTCTGTGCTGGCCCAACAGGGGCCGACGTGGGAACTGCTGATCATCGACGATGGATCCACCGACGCCACGCGCACCATTGCCGCCCGCTATGCCGCATATGACGGCCGTATCCGACTGCTGGACAACGCCGGCGTCAAAGGAGCGGGCGATGCCCGCAACACGGGGATGGCCCAGGCCGAAGGCGAGGCTATCGCCTTTCTGGATAGCGACGACGCGTATTTTCCCGGTGCTTTCGCGGCCCTGCATGCCCGGCTGCGGGAAAGCGGGCAGCCCGTGGTGCGGGGAGTGGGCAGCGCCCTGTGCATGCAACGCGGACTGGCATCCATCAACAGGCTCTCCGCCGAAGCGCTGCGCTCCGGCTGTGAGCCGGTGACCTATCCGACCACCACCTTCTGGCTGCATATGTTCCAAACGAATTTTCTCCGCCGGCGGGGCATTCTCTTTGCCTCGGATCTGCCGCGTGGCCAAGATTTTTACTTTCTCAGCCAAGCCTATGCCTCCCTGGACTCCCTTCCGGTGGTCAACCAGATTGTGCATCTGTATCGCTATAACCACAAGCGCACCCCCGTCACCGCCGAACATGCGGAGTCGTATCTTTCCCTTGCACTGCATGTTCGATCCCTGTTTCAGGGAACCGCCAAAGAGGCCCAGATCGCGCCGGCCATATCCAGCCTTCTCTTGGCCCGCTGGCCATACTGTCTGTATGCCGTGCGCCGGCAAGGTCCGGAATGGGCCACAGACTACCTTGCACGCTGCCTGACCCTCTTTGCCGAAAGGAAAAAAGAATTCGCTCCCGTTCTGGGCGCCATGCTGAGCGGAGCGCAGGAGAAGTTTTTCGCTCTGTGGAACAAAGAAGACATCCAGGGCATTCTGGAACTTCTGGACGAGGAGCGCCTGCCCGCGCCGAGCCCGCCTTTTCTGGGTATCGCGCACAGGCCGGAAGAGACCTTCTGGCCGGCCTACACCCTGCCCCGGCGCATACTCAATCTTGTCCGCATCCCACAGACCCGTCGCGCACTTTTCTACCTGCTGCGACTGCAGATGCGGAGCCGGCTGCGCCGATGGCGCAGCCCCGAACCGGATGCCGACCCGCGCCAGGTCCCACACGCGGAACGACAGGAGCACACCACGGCCGAGCGGCCGGAAGAGCACTGAGAAAGGAACCGCCATGCAGCCGGAAGTCAGTATCATCATGCCGTGTTACAACGCCGCCCCCCATCTCGGGCCGGCCATCGAATCGGTATTGCAGCAGCACTTTCCCGCTTGGGAATTGTTGATCGTCGATGACGGTTCAACGGACGCCACGCCGGCAATGGCTCGGGCATACGCCGCAGAGGATCCGCGCATCCGCTTTCTGAGCAACGAAGGCGGCAAAGGTGCGGCTGGGGCCCGCAATACCGGGCTGGATCAGGTTCGGGGCAAGGCCGTGGCTTTTTTGGACAGCGACGATGCGTTGTTTCCCGGCGCCTTGGCCGCTCTGTACCGGCCTCTGGTCACCGGCAACCACCCCGTGGTCGAAGGATACGCGGTGCTTTTCTGCGAACAGCGCCTGCTGGCGTTTTTGAGCAGTCGACGGAAGCACGACGCGGTGGAGGAAAGGCCGGTGCCCATCCCCACGGCCGGGTTCTGGCGGCATATGTATGCCGCCGAATTCCTGAAGCGGCATGACATCCGCTTTCCCGAAAACTTACCCATAGGCGAAGATTCCGTTTTTCTCTGCCGGGTGTACGGACTGCTGAAAACCTTGCCCGTTGTGGGCCTGAATGTGCTGCTGTACCGCATCAACCACAAGCGCAACATCCCGACCCCGACCAAGGCTCTGGCCTTTGTCAAACGATTTCTCCTGGCACGGGAAATATTTGCCGGCCACGGCAAGGAAGAATGGATCGTCCCGCATATCGGCGAGGCCTTTTTCCGGGAATGGCTGCAGCACCTGCATGCTGCCAAGGCCACCGGGCAGGACCACGCCTACCTTGAGCTTTGCGCCGATTTGCTGCGGGGCCTGGAAAACGAGTTCGAACCGGTTCTGCGAAAACAACTCGGCCCCCTGCACGAGGCCTTCTACTCCCTATGGGCGACCGGCGACTACGAAACGGTGCTCGCGTTGTTGGAAAAACACGGTCTCATCACCCCGGCGAGTCCGTACATGGGCATTTCCATGCGGCCCGAGGGCTTGCGTTGGCACTGGTACAGATGGTCGAGCCGGGCCGCCAATATGGCCTGTTCGGCCGATACCCGAAAGACCGTGCGCTATTTTGCCGAGTTGCGCCGGCGTTCGGAACGGCGCCTGCGTGGAAGGGTATGAACATGCTCGCGAACAGAGACTTTCTCGTCTTCTCGGACGACTGGGGGCGCCACCCCTTCAGCTGCCGGCACCTGATGCGCCGTTTCCTGTCCCACGGCAACCGGCTGCTCTGGGTGCACACCATCGGCCTGCGCAGCCCGCAATTGACCCTCTACGACATCAGGCGCTCCTGGGAAAAAATCCGCTCCTGGCTGGGACCGACGCCACAGGAAGAACAGGCCACCCTGCCCGCCGGCCTGCATCTGCTCTCGCCGCCGATGTTCCCCTTCAACCGCATTCCGGGCGTGCGCGCCGGCAACCGGGCAAGCGTGGCGCGGGCCGTGCTCCGGGCCATGAACAAACTCGGCATGCGCTCTCCCATCCTGCTGGCCACCCTGCCCGATGCCGGGGACTACGCCGGCGCTTTTGGCGAATGCCTGACCGTCTACTACTGCGTGGACGACTTCACCCTCTGGCCCAAGATGAACCAGCCGGAAATCGTCAGGGACATGGAAGAAAAGCTGCTGGCCAGGGCGGATCTGCTGGTGGCCGTCTCCGACTCCCTGTGCGCCTCGCGCGCAAGGCAGCGCCTCCAGGCCCGCCTGCTGACCCACGGCGTGGATCTGGAACACTTTGCCCAGGCCTCCCGGCCTCAGCCCGTGCCGCCGGAATTGGCCGGGGTCGGCGGGCGCGTTGTCGGCTTCTACGGACTCATCGACAGCCACTTCGATCTGGAGATGGTCCAAACCCTGCTCACAGCCCGGCCCGACTGGCGATTCGTCTGTATCGGCACGGCCCGCATCGATCTTGGCCCCCTGGAGCGCCTGCCTAATTTTCTTCGCCTGCCGGCCGTGCCTTATGAGCGTCTGCCGGCCCTGGCTTCACGCTTTGACGTCGCAGTCATCCCCTACCTGGTCAACGAGCACACCAAAACGGCCAACCCGCTCAAGCTGCGCGAATACATCGCCACGGGCAAACCCGTGGTCGCCACGCCCATGCCCGAGGTTTTCCGCTTTGCCGGGCAGCTCCGCATCGCCCAGGGGGCGGGGGCCTTTATCGCCGCCGTTGAGGCAGCCCTGGCCGACCCCACGCCTCCCGAAGCGCGCCTGGCCGCGCTGGCGGGGGAAACCTGGGAAGACAAGGCCGAGTTGCTCTCCGACTGGATCGAAGAAACCCTGGCGGCACGGCAACGGCGTCCGGTGAGAGTGCCCGGCAAGGAGGCCGCTTGAAGGCGCGCGTGTTCATCGCCCTGGCCACGGGCATTCTGGGCGGACCGGGCAAGGGCCTGGTGCAATTCTTGCGCTTCGGCGGGCTGGAAGGTTGCGCCCCCCTGGTGGTGGACTACAGCACCGACCCGGAAAACACCGAAACGGAATACGTCCGGGCCGTGCGGGCCGCCGGAGCGCCCGTGGCCTTTCTGCGCCAAAAACGCATCCTTGATTGTTCCTTGGTCGACCAGGCCCTGCCCCTGCTGCGCGAACACAAAGTCGACCTGCTCCAGTCCCACGGCTACAAAAGCCACGTGCTCTGCGCCCTGTTACGCCGCAAGACCGATCTGCCCTGGCTGGCTTTTGTCCACGGCTGGACTGCGGAAAACTTCAAGATCCGCTGCTACACCGCCCTGGAGCACCTCATACTCCTGGGAGCGGACCAGGTGGTGGCCGTTTCGGCGTCTCTACGGTCCCGACTCCTGTCGCCGGTCCGAGCCAAGTGCCGGGTCATCCCCAATGCCGTGGATGTGGGCGAACTGCGGGGGGAGACCCCGGATCGCGACGTGCGGGCCGAGTTCGACATCCCGGCGCAGGCCCTGGTGGCCGGGGTGGTCGGCCGGCTCAGCCCGGAAAAGGGGCAGATCCATTTTCTCCGCGCCCTGGCCGAGGCCCGCAGGAGCGAGCCCCGCTTGTACGGCCTCCTGGTGGGCGACGGGCAGGAACGAACCCTTTTGGAGGCGGAGGCCCGCAGCCTCGGCCTTGCCGGGAACCTGGTTTTTACCGGCCATGTGCGCGGTCTGGCGCCCTTTTACCGGGCCATGGACATCCAGGTGCTGCCCTCACACAGCGAAGGCATGCCCAACGCCGCCCTGGAAGGCATGCTGCTCGGCAGGCCGCTGATCGCCTCGAAAGTGGGCGGCGTACCCGAGGTGGTTGAAGACGGCCACACCGGCATTTTGCTCTCCCCCGGCGACGAGCCCGCCCTGGCCCGTGCCCTCTCGGCCCTGGCCGGCGATCCGGCCCGGCGCGCCGCCTTGGGCGCGGCCGGGCAGAAGCGGGCAACGAAACACTTCACCCCTCGGGCACGGGCGGAACGCATTCTGCGCCTGTACGACGACATTCTGGAACGCCACCGGCGCAAAGGAGCCGACGCATGAACCCCTGGAGCCGCTTCACTTTGGCCGTGCGCCGCAAAGAGACCCCCTTCCACGCCCGGTTGCACGATATCGCCCGCAAGATCCTGGCCATCAACATGCCGGTGGTTCCATGGCTGCACCGCTTCCTCTACCACGAGTGGAGTGCGCGCACCGCGACCTGGCACAATTTCTGGCGGGTGGTCTATTACGAGCCCATGTTCAAAGCGATGTGCCGCAAAGTTGGCAAAGGCTTCAAGCTCTGGTACGCGGGCAACGGCATCTGCCGCATCAACGGCAACCTGCGCATCGACCTGGGCGACAATGTCATCATGTTCGACAACGTGGGCCTGGTCGGCCTGCGTGTCTATGACGACCCGGAACTGATCATCGGCGACAACACCTACATCGGCCCCCTCTGCCGATTCATGACCGCCCGACGCATCGCCATAGGCCGATACTGCATTCTGGGCAGTGGCGTCATGCTCATGGACAACCCGGGCCATCCCGTTGATGCCTCGGAACGCCTTGTTCCCGGCGGCGGACTGCCGAAAGAGGACAAAGTCTCTCCCGTCGTCATCGGCGATTTCTGCCATATTGCCACACGGAGCCTTGTTTATCCCGGAAGCGTTGTGGGCGACGGTGTGGTGACGAAGATCGGCACCCATATCAAAGGCACCGTCCCGCCCTTTGCCTTGATCGAAGGGCAGCCCTGCCGCGTGAGCAAGCTGCTGCCCATTCCCGAATCCATGCGCGAGCGGGTCGGCAAAGAACGTTACATGGCCTGGATTGCCGAGCGCGAAGCCTGGCAGGCGGCCCAACAGATCCAGACTACAGCCGAAACAACGAAAATCGACCGGGAACGCCGACCCGAAGGCTGTCCCGCGGAGGCCGCCCCATGACCCTGTTGCCCCCGTGCGTGATGCAATTGCTCGTGGCCCTGCGGCCCGGCGGGGCGGAACGGCTGGCTCTGAATATTCTGGGCAGCGGCCGCTCCCGCTTTCGCGGCCTGGTGGCCGGGCTGATGCATCCCCCGGGCGATCTGGCGCCCATGGCCGAGGCTATGGATCTGCCCGCCTTTGCCCTGCGGGCCGAGACCATGCCGCGCGCCGTTGCCGTCTGGCGCCTGCAGCGCATCTTGCGCCGGGAACGGGTCAGCCTGCTCCACGTCCAGGCCGCCTACCTGCTGCCTTATGCCCTGCCGGCCGCATTCCTGGCCGGAGTGCCGCTGATCTACACCGAACACGCCACGCACTCCCTGGAAACCATGCCCAGGCTTCGGGCCGCCGTCCGCCTGGCCGCGCCTTTCCTGCGCGGGATCACCTGCGTGAGCGAGCCCCTGGCCGACTTTTTCCGCAAACAACTGGGTATATCCCCCAGGCGGCTCACGGTCATCCCCAACGGTGTCGATCTCGATATCTTTTCCCCCGAGGGGCCGCGCGCTCCCCTGCCTTGGCCGGAAGCGCGTGAAAAACTTTTTGTCTTCGGCAACGTGGCCCGGTTGAGCGAGGCCAAAGACCAGCACACCCTGCTTGCGGCCTTTGCCGAGGTGGCCCGTCGGCACAAACAGGCCCGCCTGCTCCTGGTGGGCGACGGCGAGAGCCGGCTTGAACTGGAGAAGACTTGTGCCGCCCTTGGCCTGGCGGACAAAGCCCACTTCGCGGGCAGCCGGACCGACGTGGCCGCCTGTTTGCGCGGCCTGGACGCCTTTGTGCTTTCTTCCAGGCGCGAAGGCCTGCCCATGGCAGTGCTCGAAGCCATGGCCTGCAACCTGCCGGTCATCGGCACGGACGTGGGCGACCTGGCCCGACTCAACCAAGAGCGGGAAAGCCTGCGTCTGGTGCCGGCGCAAAGTCCGGAGCACCTGGCCCGGGCCATGTCGGAATTGATCGAGCACCCCGAAAACGCCGGCCGTCTGGCTGCCCGGGGCGGGCTAACCGTGCGGCAGAATTACGACGGCGCGGCCATGGCCGCACGCTATAGCCGCCTGTACCAAGAGAAGGGAGGCCTCAAATGATCGCCTATATGCGCGAATGCCTGTACCGGATGCGCGGCAGAAACCGCTACGCGCGCTATCGCGAGGCTCTGGCCTTGGGCAGGCTGCCCACGGAGGAACTGCGCCGCCGACAGTTCTGGCAGATCTCCTCCCTGCTGCACTACGCCTACAAGTACGTGCCTTATTACCGCAACATATTTGAAAAACTACAGATCCTTCCCGAGGATATCCGCTCCAGCGAGGATTTCACCCAATTCCCGGTGCTTACCCGCCAGGATATCCAGGACAACCTTTCAGACCTGCTCTCGAGCAACGTTTTGGAAAACATGCGCTACCTCAACTTCAGCGGCGGCACCACCGGCCAGCCCATCCGCTTTTACCAGGATCTGCGCCTGCGCGAATCCATGGACTCCAACTGGCTGCTCTGCCTGTCCTTTGCCGGCTGGCGGCCGTCGGACATGGTTATCAGCATCTGGGGCAACCCGCGCGACAACACTTCCAGCGCCATCCCCAAAGGACTGCGCCCCTGGCTGGCCGGGCACCTGCTGCTCAATGCCTTTCGTTACGGCAAAGACGATTTACGGGCCTGGCTGGGGGTCATCGGCAGATATCGCCGGGTTTTCCTCTACGGCTATTCCTCGGTGCTGGCCGATTTGGCCGAGTTTGCCGAAGAGAATGGAACCAAGCCGGGCAACGTGCGTGGGGTGATCACCACGGCCGAGCGCCTGCGCGTGCCCCAGCGGGAAAGCATCGGCCAAGCTTTCAACTGCAAAGTATTTGATCAGTACGGCAGCCGCGAGGTGCCGGCGGTGTCTTCGGAGTGCGAACACGGCAATATGCATTTGCTGACCCATTCCGCCTATGCCGAGTTTCTGCCGGTCACGGACGAGGTGTATTCCGAAGGTCTGGCCTTTGAGGCGGAAGGCCGGAAAACGGAAATGCGGCGCATTGTGCTTACCAACCTGATCAACCGGGCCATGCCGCTGATCCGTTACGAGGTGGGCGACTTCGGCGCGGCCAAAGACGGCGCCTGCCCCTGCGGCCGAAGCTTTCCGCTTATGGAGATGGGCGTCGGACGCTTAGGCGGCACCCTGCGCCTGCCGGACGGCCGACGGTTGTACAGTTCTTTTTTCGTTCGCCGACTTTCCGGCATGGACGGCATCAACACCTTCCAGTTCCGCCAGACCGACCGGCACAACGTCGTGCTCTATGTGGTCCGGGGCAGGCGCTTCAGCGAAATCACCGCCGACAAGCTGCGGGAACTGCAGGCCCATTTTCCGCAGGACCTCTGCCCCGGTCTGGCCCTGGACATCCAATACGTGGAGGACGTGCCCCGCACCGCCGGAGGCAAGCACCGCCACGTAATCTGCGAGGTGCCCGATGAGGCCTGAACCAGTGGCCTGCCAAATGCTGCACAGCGTCGGCCTGCCCAATCCGGCCTGGGTCTGGCGCCACCTGACCGTGCCAGTCAAGCTGTTTGAGGGGCAGTTGCGCCTGCTGCGCCGCCTGGGCTACCGCAGCGTCGGCCTGGACGAATATCGGGAACTGGCCTGCAGGGGTCTGCTGAACAAGGAGCGGGTAATCTGCCTGACCTTTGACGACGGCTACCTGGACAACTGGGTCTATGCCGCGCCCCTGCTCAGCCGCTATGGTTTCAAGGGCACGGTCTTTGTCTCCCTGGACTTCATCGACCCCGGCCTGAAGCCCCGGCCGCAGTGGAACCCCAACAAGCCGGAGATCCGACCGAGGGCCGACGGCTTTCTGAACCTGGGCGAACTGCGCGCTCTGGAGGCCGGGGGCGTTCTGGACGTGCAGTCGCACGCCGTGACCCATACCTGGTATCCCCGTGGGACGCGCATCGTGGATTTCCGCCGGCCCGGCGACACCTACCACTGGATGACCTGGAATAAAAAACCGCAAGACAAGTGGCGTCAACTGCAGCCCGAAGCCGGGCCCGAGGAATGGGGCGAACCGGTCTATGAACACGGCAAATCTCTGGATGGGCCGCGCCTGTTCCCGGACGAGCGCGTGGCCGAGGGCCTGCGTGCCTGCGCGGCCGAAGCCGGCCGGAACTTCTTCCAACAACCGGACTGGCGCGAACGCCTGGGTCGGCGGGCCGAAGACCTGCAGCGACAATACCCCGCCGGGCACCTGGAGAGCGAGACGGAATTCCTGGCCAGGGCCGAAAAGGAACTGGCCGATTCGGCCGCCGGCGTCGGCGACATGCTCGGTAAAACCGTCCATTGGCTGTGCTGGCCCGGCGGCGGCTATTCTCCGGCCCTGTTCGACCTGGCCGCCCGCCATTACACGGGCACAACCATTGCCTCGCGCGACAGCGCCACGCCCGGCCACGTGGACACGAACGGCTGCTTTCGCTTTCGCCGCTTCGGGCCGCTGCATCAGGGAGAGGGCGATGCCTTCCGCTATCTGGGGCCGCTGACCAATGCCCTGTACGTGGAAGAACGACGCGCCGGCAACCCCCTGGTCCGGCTGACGCGCGGCGGCCTGACCAGGCTTGCTCGGCTCAGATGACCATGGAGATACGCATGACCTTTCTGGAAGCCTGCAAAAAACACCCTCTGCAGGGGCCGATCCTCCTGGCCCTGCTGGTCGCGGCCTATGCCCCGGTCTACCCGCGCATGATCCACGACTGGCTGAGCGACCCCAACTATTCACACGGGTTTCTGGTGCCGCTGGTTTCGGTCTGGTTCGTCTGGAGCGCCCTGCCGCGAATCAAGGAAGCGCCGCTCAAACCCTCGCTTTGGGGCTATGCGCTCCTG
This sequence comes from Desulfovibrio sp., assembly GCA_031553235.1. Taxonomy (GTDB): domain Bacteria; phylum Desulfobacterota; class Desulfovibrionia; order Desulfovibrionales; family Desulfovibrionaceae; genus Frigididesulfovibrio. The sequence continues at coordinate 77,975 of JAVBLS010000048.1, read as the reverse complement.
CTTTTCGGCCTCCTGCTGCTGGCCGGCGGCACGGCCGTGGGCGAACTGTACACGGCCCGCGCCTCGCTGATTTTCATCCTGGCCGGAATCATCCAGGCACTTTACGGCGGCCCGCTGCTGCGCCTGCTCGCCCTGCCCCTGGCCTACCTCTTTTTCATGATTCCTCTGCCCTACACCGTGTATGACGCCCTGGCCCTGCCCCTGAAATCCCTGGTCACTATTATGGCCACGGCGGGCATCAAACTGTGCGGCCTGCCGGTGCTGCGCGAGGGCAACATGATCCTTTTCCCCAACATCAGCCTGGAAGTGGTGGACGCCTGCAGCGGCATGCGCTCTCTGGTCAGCCTGATGGCCCTGGGCACGGCCTATGCCTTCGTTTTCCTCAAGGGCGGCCCGCGCCGGGCTTTGCTGATCCTGGCCACCATCCCCATCGCGGTGCTGACCAACGCTCTGCGCGTGTTCATCACCGGCGTGCTGGCCCGCTATGTCGGGGCCGCGGCGGCCGAAGGCTTTTTTCACGAGTTCGCCGGGCTCGCCGTGTTCGTCTCGGCCATGGCCCTGACCGTTGCCGTGGGCCTGCTGCTGCACAAGCTGCCCCTCGGCCCGCCCGGAGGCTCCCATGCGTCGTAACTTCCTCATCGTCGCCCTGATGCTCTGCCTGGCCACGGCAATCACTCATCTGCGCCGCGACCTCGTCGTGCCCGAGGCCGGAGATCTTCAGACCTTCCCCACAGCCATCGGCCAATGGACCATGACCAACACCACCGTGTTCAACAGCGCCACCTTGAAGGTGCTGGGCGCCTCCGACTACCTGATGCGCTCCTACCGGGATTCTCAGGGCCATACTCTGGGCCTGTATATCGGTTTTCACAACGGCGGGCCCGGGGCCGGCCCCATCCACTCGCCGCGCAACTGTCTGCCCGGAGCGGGCTGGCACCCGCTGGAGAGCAGAGAGATACGCCTGCCCCTGCACGGTGAAACCCTCAACCTGGTCCGGGCGGTCTACGCCAAGGAAGAGGACCGGCGCATCTTCTATTACTGGTATCAGATGCGCGACAAGACCCTGACCACGGACATGGCCATGAAGCTGGCCGAACTCAAAGGCGTGTTCCTGGATCGGCGCAAGGACGCGAGCTTCATCCGCATCGACCTGCCGGCCGGACAGAACGGCGACGCCGACGCCTTGGTGCGGGAGTTTCTGGACAAGACCTATCCGTTGATCAGGCAGTACCTGCCGTCTTAGCAAGGAGACAGCATGCAGCCCACAACTTCCCTCCCGATGTTGCCCACGGCCCTGGCGGCCGTCTGCGTCGCCTTGTGCGCTCTGTATGTGCTGCATATCCGGCGCCGGCACGACCGGCGCGACCTGCTCACGCTGCCGCCCGCCCTGGCGGCCACGGCCTGCCTGGTGATTCTGGAAACCTTGCCGATGCTCCGGCCGAACCTGCTGCCGGCCCTGCTCAAGCCCCTGCTTTTCTGCCAGTTTTTGCTCTGTCCGACCTGGCTGCTGTTCAGCCTTGCCTACGCCCGGGCATTTTCCCGGGATCTCCTGGGCAAGCTGAACAAACTTCTGCTGCTCCTTTCCGTTCTTCCCCTGGGTTTCATCCTGATCACTCCGACCTCGTCCTTTTACTACCAGACCGACTTTCGCCTTGAACCCCTGCTCTTTCTCGAGCCGAGCGCCTTTTTCCTGCACCTGCTGCTGATTCTGCTGTTGCTTCTGGCCGTGGGCAACCTGGAAAGCACCCTGCACAACAGCCGGCACAGCGACCGTTGGCGCATCAAGCTGGCCCTTCTCGGGGCGGCCACGGTCATCGCCTCCCTGGTGGTTTTCTACAGCCAGGGCCTGCTCTTCAAAGTCGTGAACATGCAGTACCTACCCCTGCGCAGCATGGGCATCATCGCGGGCTTAAGCCTGATGCACTATGCCGAATGGCGGCGTGAAAGCGGCAACGTGGTCCTTTCCCGGCGCGTGGCCTTCCGCTCGGCCGCGGTGATTGCGGCAGGGCTGTATCTCTTTGCCCTCGGCCTGGCCCGCGAGGGCACGCGCTTTTTCGGCACGGGTTTCGAGCAATACCTCGCCGTCGGGCTGCTCCTGCTGCTGGGCCTGGGCGGTCTGTTGCTGTTGCTTTCGCACACCTTTCGCCGCAAAGCGGCCATCTGGATGCAGCGCAACCTGTACAACGAAAAATACGACTATCGCGGCCAGTGGATCCAGTTCAGCGAGCGGCTTTCCCAGGCCTCGGACAAAGAGTCGCTGCTCCGGGCCATCCTGCTCGGCTTTTGCGAGACCTTCGGCTTCGTGGGTGCGGTCTTTGTGCCCGTGGACAACGAAAGCCCCGGCCGGGTCGGCCGGCCGGTCTGCTACGAGGTGGACGCCAAAGCCGCCGCTCTGGTGCCGGCCGAAGACTTCGCCCCCCTGCTGCGGCGCTCCGGCCTGCCGGAAAGCGTGGAAAAGGCCGAGGAACACCTTTCCCCGGCTCTGGCCTCCTTTCTGGCGGCCATGGACGCCCGGCTGATCATGGCCGTGCACGCCACCGAGGAGCCCGAAGGCCTGATTGTCATGGGCGCGCCCATTGACGGCAGGGAAAAGTACGACGTCGAAGATTACGAACTCATGGAGGCCATGGGCCGGCAAATCGCCCTGTGCGTGCGCAGCTTCCGCCTGGGCGACGAACTGGTCACGGCCAGGGAGATGGAGGCCCTGGGCAGATTGGGCACATTTGTGCTGCACGATCTGAAAAACCAGGTCTACGCCCTTTCCCTGTTGGCCGACAACGCCCGGCGCTTCATCGCCGATCCGGAATTCCAGCAGGACATGCTGGAAACCCTGGGCAACACCGTGGCCAACATGAACATTCTGATCACCCAACTCACCCATCTGCCCAGGGCCGCCAACCTGCGCCTGGAACCGGTGGATCTCTACGATCTGGCCACGCGGGCCTGCGCCAGGGTGCCCGGCGCCAATGTCATGGTGGCCGGCCGGCGCCTGACCGTGCCGGCCGATGCCGAACAGATGGGCAAGGTCTTCACCAACCTCTGCCTGAACGCTGTGGAGGCCGGGGGGACAAAGCCCATCCGGGTGGAAGTGGCCGAAGAGGACGTGCCCGTGGTCCGCATGCACGATCAGGCCGGCGGCATTGCCGAAGAAGTGCTGCGCTCCGGGCTGTTCAAACCCTTCACCACCACCAAGCAGCGGGGAATGGGCATCGGCCTGTACCATTCCCGCAAGATCGTCGAGGCCCACGGCGGCAGCATTCGAGTGGAAAGCCGCCCGGGCGAGGGCAGCACCTTTATCGTGCGCTTTGAAAACAGGCCGGACGCGACACCCCTGTGAAACAGTCTCAGAATGAGATTCTCTATGGAAACCATTGGGAAATGATATGACCAGAAAGCTCCTGCTCATAGAAGACAACGAGGAAGTTCGCCGGCAGTTGCGCTGGGGGTTTTCCGAAGAAGGCTACAGTGTGCTCCTGGCCGGCGATGTGCAAGAGGCCCTGGCCCTGCAGCGTAAAGAAAAACCCCAGGTGGTCACCCTGGATCTCGGCCTGCCGCCGGATGCCGAGGGCAGTTCCGAAGGCTTTCGCTGTCTGGAAGAGCTTTTGGCCGCCGATCCCCAGGTGCGCGTGGCCGTGGTCACGGGCCATCACGACATGGACAATGCCCTGCGCAGCATCAACGGCGGGGCCTTTGACTTCTGCCGCAAGCCCGTGGACCTCGAAGAACTCAAGGTCATCGTGCGTCGGGCCTTTTTCCTGCGCGCCCTGCTGGACGGCCGGGAGGAAACCGGAGATCCGGACGACTGCGGAATCATCTGCCGCTGCCCGGCCATGCAGGAGGTCATGCGCAGCATCCCCAAGGTGGCCGTGTCGGACGCGCCGGTACTGATCACCGGTGAGTCGGGCACGGGCAAAGAGTTGGTGGCCAGAGCCATCCACCAGATGAGCGGCCGCAGGACCGGCCCTCTGGTGACCATCAACTGCGGGGCCATTCCCGAACACCTGCTGGAGGCGGAATTTTTCGGCCACGAAAAAGGCGCCTTCACCGGCGCGGTCCAGCGGGTGCAGGGCAAAGCGGAATACGCCGACGGCGGCACCCTGTTCCTGGACGAGATCGGCGAACTGCCCGTGCAGATGCAGGTCAAGCTGCTGCGCTTTCTGCAGGAAATGGTTTTCCAGCGTGTGGGCGGCCGGCAGGACATTCAGGTCAATGTACGCATTCTGGCGGCCACCAACATCGACATCGCCGCGGCCATCAAGGCCGGGCAGTTCCGTGAAGATCTCTACTACCGCATCGGCGTGGTTGCTCTGCCCCTGCCGCCCCTGCGCGAGCGCGGCGACGACGTGCTGCTGCTGGCCAAGCACTTTATGCGCAAGTTCGACAAGGCGGGCAAGGTCACCGGCTTTCAGCCGGCGGCCGAACGGGCCATCAGGGAGCACTCCTGGCCGGGCAACGTACGCGAATTGGAAAACAGGGTGCGCCGGGCGATCATCTTTGCCGCGGGCCCAAGCATCGGCGCCGCCGATCTCGACCTGGAAGAGAGCGCCGAAACGGCCGCGGCCGGCAGAGGAGCCGCGCCGCCCACCTCGCTGCGCGAGGCGCGCAACGAGGTGGAGCGCAAGCTGCTTGTCTCCGCTCTGGAACATTCCGGCGGCAACATCCAGCAGGCGGCCCAGGCCATCGGCGTCAGCCGGCCGACCTTTTACGATTTGCTGAAAAAGCACAAAGTGGAAATTCCGGGGTGATTATGCACCGCAAGCAACATCCATATTTTTGTTTAGGCACGGCGAATGAACGAAACCGTCTTCTCGCATGTCTGCTGCTCGTTCTGATCACGGCATGCGGCCTTGTGCCGGCCCGGGCGGCCGAAACCGGGGAAAAAACCGTGTTCAGCGTCCGCGGCCTGGGCGGCGGCGGCGGCATGTTCAACCCGAGCATCTCGCCCGACAATCCGGACCTCTTGCTGCTTTCCTGCGACATGGGCGGCGCCTACCGCTCGGCCGACGGCGGCAAAACCTGGAACATGCTGCACGCCGACCAGGGCCTGCGCAACACCCATCTCGCGCCTCCACCCGTGTACCTGCCCGGCCGAATCTACTGGATAACGGACATCAAGCGCCTCTGCTACAGCGACGATGCCGGGCTGACCTGGACAAGCCGGCCCCAGGGGCCGTGGAAAAAACGGGTCAAGGCCTTTACCGTGCTGCCCGGGCGACCCGACACCGTGCTCATCGGCACGGAAGAAGGCCTGTGGCGGAGTGAAGGCAACACCTGGCAACAGGTGGGCAGTGAAGAGGCCGGGCAGTTGCTGCGCCTGGGCGATACGGTGTTCGCGGTGTTTGCCAAGCGTCGCCTGATGCACGGCACCGATGGGGGGCGCGCCTGGAGCGAAGCGGGCGCCCTGCCGGGCAATGTGGTCGCCCTGACCGGCGGCATGGGCCTGACGGGCAAAGTATTGCTGGCAAGCGTGGAGGATTTCGGTCTGGTCCGCTCCCTGGACGGCGGCAAGAACTGGAAGTTGGTCAAGCAGCCATATGAAAAAGAAGCCGCCCTACGCATGCCGTCGGATCAAATGAACCTCATGTATGCACTGCAGGTGGGCTCGGTCAAAAAGCAGCAAATCCTCAAATCCACGGACGGCGGCGATACCTGGAAACCGGTGTTTGATCTGTACACCTCGGTCAAATCCAGGTTCGGCACCTACAATGTAGAGCGTTCCTGGGTGCAGGTGCAGCTTGATTGGGGTTACTACTTCACCGACAACGGCCTGACTGTCTCGCAGTCCAATCCGGACTTTCTCCTGGCCGTTACCCAAGGGGAACTCTTTGCCAGCCGCGACGGGGGCAAGACCTGGCAATGCGCCATGAACACCCCCCTGCCCCCGTTGCCGGACGGCAGCCCCCGCCAGTCAAGCATCGGGCTGGAGGTGACCAGCTGCTGGGGCTATTCTTTCGACCCCCATGATCCCGAACGGGAATATATCGCCTACACCGACATCGGCTTTGCCCGCTCCCTGGACCGGGGCACGAGCTGGACCTGGTCGGCCAAGGGTTCGCCCTGGACGAATACATTCTATGACCTGGCCTTTGATCCGGAAACGCCGGGAAAAATATACGCGGCCGTCAGTCAGCGGCACGATATCCCGCATTATTTGAGCCTCAGCAAAACCTATTTCGGGCACCGGACATTCAGCGGCGGCGTGGTGGCGTCAAGCGATTGGGGAGCCTCCTGGAAAGTGCCATACGCCTGGAAAACACCGGAGTCTCTGCCCCACCAGGTCTGCACCACCGTTGCCCTGGACCCGAACTCGCCCCGCGAAAGCCGCACCCTGTACGCCGGCATCTTCGGCGAAGGCGGCGACAACGACAAGGCGGGCGTCTACAAGTCCGCGGATGGCGGCAAAACCTGGGCCAAGACCCCGGGACAGCCGGGCATCGCACCCAACCTGCACATCTATCGCCTGCGCCTGCACCCCAAAACCGGCAGCCTCTACTGTCTGATCACCGGCCTGCGCGCACCTGCGCCAAATTTTTTCAACCCCGAAGGCGGGGGCATCTGGATGTCCGAGGACCAGGGTCAAACCTGGAAACACCTGAGCGTCGGCTCGGACCTAAACCGTTGGGCAACCTCCTTTGCCTTTGATCCCGGCAACGACGGGGGAATCTACGTCTCGGCGGCCACACCCCAAGGCAATATCTCACCTGGCGGCATATATAAAACCGTGAACAACGGTAGAACCTGGTTCCATGTTTTGAAAGACAAGGAGATCAGGCGCATCGCCGGCGAGCCCATGTACGACCACTGCATGGCCGTGGCCGTGCATCCGAAAAATCCGCGCCTTATCCTGGCGGGCACCACTCTGCACGGACTGCTCTACAGCCTGGACGGCGGCAGAATATGGCGGCGCTATGAAGAATTCCCCTTCCGCAACGCCCAGAGCATCAGCTTCAACCCACGCGACCCGGACAAAGTCTATGTGACCACCTTCGGCGCCGGAGTGTGGGTGGGCCCGGTGCCCGGCAAAGCCGGCGAGGAGCACACTGCCCCCGATACGCGAAGAGGCACGCAATGAACAACAAACGGCAATACTATGAAGGGATAGAAATCTTGCGCGCCATGGCCTGTTTCATGGTGGTCGCCTGCCACATTTTTCTGCCGGAAATGCGCGGATTTTCCGAGGCCTGGGCACCGGCGATTTTCTATCAATCCTGGTTCCGTGGAGCGGTGCCGATATTCTTTATGATCACAGGCCACCTGCTGCTTGAAGGCGATGAAGACATTATCGCTTTTTATAGAAAGCGGATGATGCGGATTATCTATCCACTTTTGTTTTATGCTGTATTTTATAACGTAACAAGCACGGTTATGACCGGCGGCGACGTGTCTTTTATCAATATTGTCGAATTGATTTTTCTACATCATTTTGAGCATTTATGGTTCATGTATATACTCGTCGGAGTCTATATATTCATGCCGTTTTTAAGGAAAATTTTTCTTTACACAAATAGAAAAGAAAAAATCATCTTTACATCAATATGGCTGCTGTTGTTCATCATTATCCCTGCGATATTTCCATACGACAATCTGGCCGATACCGTTCAAACTGTATATGGCCTGCAGCAATTCGCCGGCCAGATTGGCTATGTTTTTGTCGGCGGCTGCCTGAAGCATACTCACTACGATAATAAATATATTTTGCTGCTTGGATATGTCATAAGCGTTGTTTCAATGTTCGCATTCATTTTTGCTTCTTCAGCAAACAGCGAAACTCCAAACATTATGTTCGCGAACAACAGATCTCCTTTTGCTTTCTCTCAAGCCATATTCTTGTTTCTACTTATCAAGGATATGCCGTTGATCAAATTCAAAAATACACTCAATGAAATCGCCAAATATTCATTTGGTATCTATTTTGTCCATATAATATTTATAAAAATTCTTTTTAAGGTGCATGCATACGATCTACCAATAACTCCATGGATTTTATTGCCTGCACTGGCTATCACCGCATTTATACTTTCATTTTTCACCATAAAATATGGCAAAAAAATAAAATACCTGCAAAAGGTCATTGGTTGAAACATAACCATTACCTGATTTCCGGAGCAACAGCATGTTGAAAACAATCGTACAAAAACTTTTTATCATCTTGGCTCTTCCACCCTGGCTTTGCTGGAAGTGCACCGCTCTCGTCGGCGACAGGGACAATTCCATCCAGGGCATTTCGCAATTCCTGGCGCTTTTCCCCGGAAAATTCGGCGCGCTGTTGCGGGCGGCTTTTTATCACTTGGCCCTGCAGCATACCTCCCAGGATTCCGTGATTGAATTTTTGAGCACTTTTTCCCACAGCGGCGCCCGCTTCGGAAAACATTTTTATGTCGGCATCAACTGCAATATCGGCTGGATAGAGGCCGAAGACGACGTACGTATCGGCGCCAACGCCTACATTGCCAGCGGCAGGCATCAGCACGCCTTTGATGACCCGGACACGCCGATCCGCCTCCAGGACGGAGAACGGATCAAAATCCGCCTGGGCCGGGACTGCTGGGTGGGAGTAGGCAGTTGCGTCTATGCCGATGTCGGTGAAGGAGCCGTTGTCTCGCCCCACAGCGTTGTGGTCAAACCCGTGCCGCCCTTTGCCGTGGTCGGAGGCAACCCGGCGCGGGTCATCGGCAGGCGCGGAGAAGGCAAATCGCAGCAATAGAACAGACAAATTATGAAATTGCCCTGGCAGCGGGAGCGACCATGCAGTACGGCGAATCTTTCATCGACTATCTGAAAGCATACAAGGCCATCCCGCCCGGGACGGAAAACCGCATCAACATCTCCATTATCCGCTCATACAGTTGCGAAAACCTTGAGCAGATTCTCGGCGTCACCGCCCACAGAAACGACATGCCGTGCGTAATCAGGCTCGGCGGCTTTGGCCTCTATGCCCAGGAAATTCTTGATCCGACAAGCTTCCTGTATCGAGAGGCTCCTGACGTCCTGGTGGTTGCCGTCAATTTTGAGGATATCTTCCAGGATATATTCCGAAAAAATTACACGGATGCGGCCGAAGCGGATGTTGCCGCGGCAACGGCTCTCGACAGAGTGCAGAACCTGTTGCGACGATTCCGCGAGCGCAGCGCCTCTCCCGTATTTCTGTGCAACTTCATCTATCCCTATTTTGCCCCGGACGCCCTGTTCCACAGCCAGGCCACAGGGCTGCGGACCATGCTGCGCAAGATCAACGCCGGCCTGGCCGCGCTGACCGCGGCCATCCCGAACACCTTTATCGTCGATCTGGAGCGCGCGGTCTACGAGCTTGGGGCTTCGCGCGCCTACGACCGAAAAATGCTGCGTTTGGCGCGCAACCCTTACGCCACGGCGACCTACATCGGCCTTGCCGAGCAAATCGTCGGCCTGCTCGCGGCCATACGCGGCAAACGAAAAAAATGCATCGTCGTCGACTGCGACAACACCCTGTGGAAAGGCATCATCGGCGAAGACGGTATGTCGGGCATTGCCGTCGACGAAGACTTCCAGGAAATGCAACGCCGATTGCTCTATTGGAAAAGTACAGGCATCCTGCTCGCGGTCTGCAGCAAAAACAATGCGCCGGACGTTGCCGAGGTGTTCGACAAACACCCCGACATGGTGCTCAAGCTGCAGGATTTCGCCGCCCTGCGCATCAACTGGACCGACAAAGCCGAAAACATCCGGCAATTGGCCCAGGAACTCAATATCGGCCTGGACAGCCTGATTTTCATAGACGACAGCGAGTTTGAATGCGCCCTGGTCCGCGACGTCCTGCCCATGGTCCAGGTGGTGTACCTTTCGGGCGACTCGCGCACCTACCCGGAAACCGTCCAGCACCTGGCCGGCCTGAACTTTGTTTCGCTGACCGAAGAAGACACACAGCGCGCCGCCATGTACATGGAACAGAAGAAACGCGAGGAGTTCCGCGCCGAAGCCACCGACATGGCCGCGTACCTGGCCGGCCTCGAGATGTGTCTGGAGTTTTCGCGGGTAAACGCAACCAGTCTGGCTCGGGCGGCGCAGCTGACGCAGAAAACCAACCAGTTCAACCTGACCACCAGGCGCTACACAGAGGACGACCTGCTGCGCCTTGAAGCCGACGGGCACCTGCCGATCATCCTCAGGGTGGCGGATCGTTTCGGCGACAACGGTTGGACCGGGCTCGCCGTTATCGACGCCCGAGAGGCTCCGCGCTGGAGCATCGACACCTTCCTGCTCAGCTGTCGGGTAATGGGACGCACCGTGGAACAGGCCTTCTTTGCGATCATCCGGCAACTGGCACTGGCGGGCGGAGTCCGAGAGATTGTCGGAACCTACATCCCCACGGCGAAAAACAAGCCGGCGGCAACATTCTATCAGGATCTCGGCTTTGTTGAAAATGGCGGTACCTGGCACTATGACACGGCGCGGGACTATGCGGCGCCATCCTACTTTCAGATTTCCCTTTTCGCGGAGCAGTTCGGAAAACCGGAATAAATCATGGAGAGTTTATGGATTTCGGCATGTTCGCTTCCGATGTTCAGGAGATGTTCCAAGTCGATCAGGCGATTTCTGAACATACCCCCCTTGAGGGCAACGAATGGTGGGATTCCATGGCCTATCTGTACATCATCACCTATGCCGAAGAAAAACTCGGCATCAATGTCGAATTTGACGAGTTGCGACCGGCAAAAACGCTCGGCGAACTGTATAGTATTTTATCGGCCCATAAATAGCCTACCCGGCAGTCGCGAAAAATCGTTTTTTTCAAAATAAAACGGCCGTTGACACCCTGAGGTACTTGTATGCCCGCCTGCATGCTCATCGCCCCCCGGGCAAAGCCCATCGACGCGACTCTTGCGGCCCAAGCGGAAGGCTCAATCAATAAAGTCGGACGGCTGCGGACAAGAAAAGCCCGAGATACCAATGTGTTCGGAGCGGTCTCCTTTACGCCTCACTGCCGTCTCGGCGGTGACAGGCTCTTTGACGACGGCGGGGTCTGCGCCTGGTTTGTCGGTTACCTGGTGGACCATAGGCGCATTCCCTGGGCGGAGATTGTCCGGGCCTTGGAATCCGGCGACTACGCCTTTTTCAAAACGTTCAAGGCGCCTTTTGCCGTTGCCGCGCATTTTCGCCAAACCGGCGACACCTTTCTGGTTTCAGACGTCTGTTCGCAGTTCCCCGCATTCTATGCCGACACAACGGATACTCTGGTCATATCGACCGCTTTTTCCACATTTTTTGCCTGCCTGGAGCAAAAAAAATTCAATGAAAAATGGCTGACGGACTTCATTCTGTTCAATCTGCCCGTGGACGACACGACACCGATACAAGGCGTTTGCCGCATGCCGGCCGCAAGCGTTCTGCGCGTTGACCGGGCCGGCGGAAAATCGTCACAAACGCGCTACGCCGAACCATATAGAGCCATGATCCCGAATCGTTCGGAGAAGGAAACAAAAGAACGGACATACACCATATTTTGCGAACGTATCCCCAAATACTACACCCTGCTGTCCGCCGGTCCCTACGCGGCCTCGGCAACCTCGGGCTTTGACTCGCGGGTGTGCATTTCGTTCAAGCCGGACGATGTGGACCTGCAGCTGTATACCTACGGATTGCCCGGGTGCGAGGACATGGTGGTGGGTAAAGAGATTGCCGGCGCCCTCGGACTGCGCCATCACGCCCTGCCCCTGGACGGCGATCGTTTACGCGCACTTTACTCGTTGGCCCAAAAGACCGTCGAACGCTCAGGCGGGGGGGCAAACGCCCTGCGCGCCAACCTTGTCCACGTTTACGAGCAATTGGCCGATCTCGGGTTGGAGGCCGTAATCACGGGCATCAACGGCGACCATTATTTCCGGAGCTCGGGCGTCACGCCCCACACCTTTTCGGTGGCCGCCGTTTCACTGATCAAAGATCCCAAATATATGCCCCTGGAGCATCCATACCTAAGCGCCTTCAAAAATACGGAGCAGGCTCTGGAACATTTCAGGCAGTCCGTCGACTCACTGGAGCAACGATTTGCCTGGTCTTCAATCCCGCTCTCGGAGCGTCAGCTGACTTTTGCGCACTACGAACTGGGCGCGAAATACTTTGGCGGCGAACTCAGCCTTGCGGATAATTATCTCGCCATGGTTTCCCCGTTCTGGGATGCGTCCATCCGAGAGCTTTCCTATACCAGCAACTTGAGCACCCTGACGCTGACTCCGTTTATCTACGATGTCTTTCCCTACTGGAAACGACACTCCCTTTTCAGCTACATCCTGCTGCAGCACAGCAAATTGAAGACTCTCCCCGTTCATGGCATCAGTCCGAAGTATTATGCGCCGGGAAGCAAGGCATTTCTGCTCTGGGGAAAAATATTGCAAAAAGGCCCGAGGAAACTTCTGCAAAAGTTTCGCCCGCCCCAAGATACGCCACAGGAGGCTTGGGACAAATGGCTCGGTGAATTCATGCTTCAGAAATTGCCGCAGACAACCGACTCATTGTTGACGGCCGAATTCATCTCGCCCGATGTCCTACATAATGTCGTGTCTTCGGAAATACGGACGGACACCCGAGGAGGCTCCTTTCATCTTGGCGGCAAAATCCTGACCGCCGAACTCCTGCTGCGTCAATTTCACAAGGGCCGGAACATGGAGGCACAGTGGTGAAAAGCGATAAAAGCGTCACCGAATGGGGCCGAAAGATCAACCTGTTCAAGGACAATCCAGCCGAGTCCGGCGCGGGCTATCCTCCGGTGTTGTCGCGCTGGGTCCACGACGTGGAGGTAGGCACCATTCTGCGGGTCTGCTCCCTACAATCTACCGATTCTCTTATAGACCTTGGTGCGGGCGGAGGCCGCTTCGCCCTGACTCTGGCCCCGCATGTCGCCCAAGTTGTCGCCGTGGAACCATCAAACCTTTTCGACGTACTGCAACGCAATACCCAGGGATATGAAAACATCATCTGCGTGCGGGAAACAATCCAGGATTTTGTTGCCAAGCAACAATTCACACTGGCAATTATTTCAGGTGTTCTTATGTACCTATCTGATACAGAGTCTGAAAAATGTCTTGCAAAAGCAGCATCTCTGCTAAAAGACGACGGTTTTCTCATATTACGTGAACCTGTAGTACGTGGAGGGTTGGTAAATATAAATTGGAGATATTTTCCGTATAAAAAAAATATAAATAAAAATGATGATGATCACTATGAAATATATCGCGACAGCGCCATGTACACTTCTATTTGTGCAAAGTATCGCATGAAAAAGATAACCATACAAATTTCGCACGCACCTGTTTTTCATTTTCTCCCGGATAAATTTTTTCTGAAAAAATACCTGTCCGGCAAAATGCAGAATCTGTTGTCCAAGCCCGAAAATTACCAGGCAATGGACACATACAACAAATTCGCAGCGCCGGTGTATGGATTCATAATGAATATATTGCACAAAAAAACCATGCGCCTGCATTTTTTTCAAAAAACGCCGGCCGGGGCATGACCGCCCTCCCAGAGAGATCGGCGGGCATAAAAATTCACTATATAACAATATAGTTCATCGAGTGTTTTTACCGCCTATCCTTGCCTTTTTAGAGCATCTCAGATAAAATAAAAATACGTATAATGTGTTGTGCAATCAACTTCCATAAAACAATATCAACCAATGGCCTGACAACATCAGTTACCACACAAAGAAATACTACAGGATTTTATTAAAAAAAATCATATTCACTTCATAAATATCTATATAGGCATGAAATGCTGCCACAGTGCATAGCCTACGTAGTATATTATATATTTGGGTTTACTTATGGCCACTGTATTGATGATTGACACATCCGACAGGCAGAATGAACAGTTCTGCTCTTTGGCCATGGCCGCCGGGCATCAGCTCATCGAGGTCAACGGCCTCTCCGATGGTGCCGGCCACTATGAGCAGGCCAACTGCGATCTGGTGGTCATTGCCGAAGAGCGCCTGCGTGAAGATCGCAACAGTCTGCTTTCCTTCTTGAAAAACCACGCCGCTCCCCAGGTCGTGGTCACGACACGCCGTTACGACTCGGCCGCCGGCAAGGAGTTGCTGGAACAAGGCGTGCTCAATTATCTGGACAACGACAAGGCGCCGGCGGCCCTGATCACCTTGCTTGAACAACTGGAGAAAGAGCAGGCCGAAACCTCTTGCTCACCCGCCGATTTCGGCATAGCCGGCAGCTCCCTGCCTCTGCAGCACGCTTTTGCCCAGGCCAGCCACTATGCCCGCTCCGAAGCCAGCGTGCTGTTGTATGGGGCCACTGGCACCGGCAAGGAACTGTTCGCCAAGGCCCTACATAAAATGAGCGCGCGCCGCGACGGACCGCTGGTCACCGTGGACTGCGCCTCGCTGCCGGAAACCCTGGTGGAAAGCATGCTCTTCGGCTATTTTCGCGGGGCCTTCACCGGGGCGAGTTCCAGCAAGGAAGGGCTGATCAAGCTGGCCGACGGCGGCACCCTGTTCCTCGACGAGGTGGGCGAGCTGCCCCTTGGCATTCAGAGCAAATTTCTCCGCGTCCTGCAGGAACACCGCTTTCGCCCCGTGGGCGGCGGGCAGGAAACGCGCAGCGACTTCCGCCTCATTGCCGCGACCAACCGCGATCTGGCCGGCATGGTGGCGGCCGGGGATTTTCGTGAAGACCTGTACTATCGCCTGCGCATCCTGCACATCGAGTTGCCGCCCCTGGCCGAACGGAGCGACGATGTGCTGGCCATCGCCCAGAGCCTGCTGCACTCCCTGTGCGACAAGCAGGGCATTGCCCGCAAACGCCTGTCGGTCGATCTGAAAAAAAGCCTGCGCGAATACCACTGGCCCGGCAACGTGCGCGAACTGGTCAACGTGGTGGAAAGCATTTTCGCCGTGGCCCGGGACAAGCCGCTGCTCCTCACCGAGCACCTGCCCCGCTTTTTCCACGCCCAGATTCTGGGCAACCGCTCATGGGCGAAAATCAAAGACATGCCCGAGCGGCGCAGGCGCGGCGACCGCCGGCTCCCTTCAGACGACGACGGCCCGGATCGCCGGGACGTCCCACAGCCGGGCTCGGCGGGGGTGTCGTCCGCAACCGACGGCACACCCCCCGAGCCCGCCCGGTCCGCGGCCCCCGGCGCGCAGCCCACGTTCTCATCCCAGGCAGCGCGGGCCGAAGCGCCGGCCATGCCCGAGCAAGGAGCGGCCGCCCCCCCGGCCGAAAGTTTTCGTGAGGCGCGCAACCGCCTGCTGCTTCGCTTCGAAAAAGACTACCTGTCCGGCCTGCATGAGCGCTCGCGCGGCAACATCACCGAAGCCTGCCGACAGTCCCGCCTGTCCCGCCCCAGACTGTATGAACTTTACCGAAAGCACGGCATCCTGAACAAGGCCGATCAATGATCGCGGTCATCGCCTATCGCAACCTTTGCCATGATCGGGTGCGTCTGCTGGTGACGCTCACCGGCATTGTCTTCGCGGTGGTGTTGGTGACCATGCAGTGCGGACTTTTTCTCGGCTTCGTCACCACCATTTCGGGCGTCGTGGACCACAGCCGGGCCGACGTCTGGGTGGCCTCGCGCGGCGTCAAGACCTTCGACATCGCCATGTCCATGCCGGAGTCGCGCTATGCCGAGGTGCTGGCCGTGCCCGGGGTGGAAAAGGCCGCGCGCATGGTCGTGGACTTCGCCTTCTGGAAAAAACCGGGCGGCGGGCAGGAATCCATCGAGATCGTTGCCGTCGACACCCACAAAGGCATGGGCGGGCCGTGGGCTCTGGTCCAGGGGGATGTCGGCGTTCTGGATGCGGATGACGCGGTGATTGTGGATCAACTCTATCTGGAGAAGCTCGGGGTGACCTCCCTGGGCCAGGAAGCGGAAATCATCAGTCACCGGGCCCGGGTCATGGGCTTCACCCGGGGCATCCGTTCCTTCACCACTTCACCTTACGTGTTCACGGCCTATCGCAACGGCAAATACTATTCCCGCTTCCCTCAGGGCGAAATCACCTACGTGTTGGTCAAGACCGCGCCGGGACATACGCCCGAAGAGGTACGCAACGCGATCAACGCGCGTGTGGCCAATGTGGACGCCTTCACCCGCGACGAGTTCAGCACCAAGACCCGGATGTACTGGATGATGAGCACCGGGGCCGGAGCCGCCCTGGTGCTGGCCGCGGTGCTCGGTTTCATCGTGGGCATGGTCGTGGTGGCCCAAACCCTCTACGCCACCACCATGGACCACTTGGCCGAGTTCGCCACTTTAAAGGCCATGGGCGCGCCCAACGCCTACATCACCCGCATCCTCGCGGTGCAGGCCTGCATCGGCGCGGGTCTGGGCTACGGCATCGGCATGGCCATATGCCTGCTTGTGGTCGAGTTGCGCCGTTTCGGCGATGCGGCCATCATCCTGCCCTGGCAGTTGGCCCTGGGCATTTTCGCGATCACCCTGTTCATGTGCCTTGCGGCCTCGCTCATTTCTATCAGTAAAATAAAATACATAGATCCGGCAGTGGTCTTTCGGGGGCGATGATGCAGGCAAGCGCCCTTTCGGTCCGCCGCGTCGGCAAGCACTTCGGTTCCGGTGACTCCCTGCAGTATGCCCTGCGCGGCGTCTCTCTCGAAGTCACGCCAGGGGAAATTCTCATGCTGCGCGGCCCCTCCGGCAGCGGCAAAACCACCCTGCTCTCGATCATGGGCGGCATCCTCACCCCGGACGAGGGCGAGGTTCTGGTGCAGGGGCAGAGCATGGCCGGGCTCGACCAGACCGGGTTGGCGGCCCTGCGCCTGAAATATCTCGGCTTCATCTTTCAGGAATACAATCTTTTTCCCACCCTTGATTGCCTGGGCAACGTGCTGGTGGCCCTGGATTTGCAAGGCATCCGGGGAGAGGAAGCCCGCAAGAAGGCCACGGCAAAACTCGAAGCCGTGGGGCTTGGCGCGCGCCTGCACGAAGACCCGGCCCGTCTGAGCGGCGGGCAGAAGCAGCGTCTGGCCATTGCCAGAGCCCTGGCCGGCGACCCGGCCGTGCTCCTGGCCGATGAGCCGACGGCCGCTCTGGATTCCGAAAACGGCGCCCTGATCATGCGCTTGCTGCGCGATCTGGCCCAGGAAGGCCGGGCCGTGGTCATCGTTACCCACGACTACCGGATCAAGGACGTGGCCGACCGGGTGGTTTTCATTGAAGACGGCAGGCTGCTGCCCGACCCTGCCGAAGCCGCGCCGCTTCCGCAGGCCTAGAGAAGTTTCAAATCGGCTCAGATGCCGACCGTAGAGCAGGCTCGAAAGGAGAACCAGCATGGCAAGGCCTCTGCGCATCGCTGTTTTCATCGTTGTCGGCGTGGCCGCCGTGGCGGCCCTTTTGTCCGTCTGGCGCCGGCAAACGGAGCAGAGCCTGTTCAGCCTGCCGAGCACGCACGCGGCCTCTCTGCTCGGCGAACGGAGCCCGCGGCAGGTGGTGGCCTCCGGCCTGGTGGAGCCGGTGACCAAAGAGCTGCGCCTGGGCTTTGACTTGAGCGGCATCCTGGATCGCCTCCTGGTCAAGGAGGGCGACCAGGTCACGGCCGGGCAGGCCCTGGCGATCCTGCGCCAGAAGGAATACCTCGCCGGGCTCGAAGAGGCCGGGGCCAAGGTTCGGGAAGCCCAGGCCGACCTGGACATGCACCTGGCCGGGGCGCGCCCGGCCGAGCGCGAGCAGGCGGAATCCAACCTGAATCGGGCTCAGATCTGGCTGGAACAGGCCGAACGCGAGTCCGAACGCCGCGAGATCATGGTACGCAGCAATTCCATCGGTCGCGAAGAACTGGAGCGGGCCCGGCGGGACTGGCAGGTGGCCAGGTTTGAGCACAACGTGGCCATGCAGGAATACATTTTGACCAACGATCGCTACCGGTCCGAAGAGATCGAAATGGCCCGGCAACGCCTGGCCGCCGCCGAAGCCGCCCGGAGAAGCGCCGAGGCGCAACTGGACAAAAGCGTGCTCCGGGCGCCGGTCGACGGCCGTATCTTGCGTATTTTCAGCGACCCCGGCGAGGCTTCGTCCATCTTTGAACCGGCGCCGATTTTAAGCATGGGCGACACCTCCACCCTCAACGTCCGGGTTGAGGTGGACGAGCGCGACGTGGCCCGCATCCGCATGGGACAACGGGCCGTTGTCCGGGCCGACGCCTTTGGCGAAGAAAAATTTCCCGGCACGGTGACCCGACTGGAACTGAGCATGACGCCCAAGCGACTGCGCAGCGGCGACCCGGCCGAACCCGTGGACCGCAGCGTCCTGGAGGTGCTGGTCACCCTGGATGCTCCAGGCCCCTTTTACAGCGGCATGCGCGTGGACGCTTTTATCGAGGCGCTTGAACCGTCCGGGCGTCGGGCAGCGACCACTACGCCGGAGCCTGTTGCCGCGCCCCCCGCGACTCCGGCCGCGCTCCGTCCGGCGCGACCGGAACGGAACGCAACCGAGGCCGACTCCCCGAGCCGAACGCAACCGGCGCCCGTGCCGCCATCTCCCGGCGAGCCGGCGTCCGAGAAGCCCTAAAGCGGGTCCGCATGCCCCCACAAGCCCCTTCAGCATGGCAGCGCCCGATCCTGCCCCGGGTGCTGCCTTTTGCCGTCTACATGGCCTTCGTCGGCGCCGGCGAAATCTTGAGCCTCCTCGGCCTGGGCCTCGGCCCGGAAGCAAGCTCCCTCCTCTACCCGCTCAAAGCCGCCGCCACGGCCCTTGCCCTGCTCTGGTGCCTGCCCCGCTGCCCGGAACTGCGGCCGGGCGATTTGGCCGACCTGAAAAACACGGCCTTTTCACTGCTGACGGGGCTTGTGATCTTCTTCCTATGGATCAACCTGGATCTGCCCTGGGCCCGCTTCGGCGACCCCGCGCCCTTTATGCCGGACGCGGCCGGCCAGGGCACGGCCCGCGCCGTTCTTCTGGCCTGTCGTTTCATCGGGGCCGCCCTGCTGGTGCCCCTGGCCGAGGAACTGTTCTGGCGCTCCTGGCTGATCCGCTACATCATCGACAAAGACTTTCTCGGCGTGCCCCACGGTACGAGACACCTGTTTTCCTTCCTTGCCGTGGCCGTGCTCTTCGCCCTGGAGCATCACCTGCTCGCGGCCGGATTTCTGGCCGGCATCGGCTACAACCTGGTCTTGTACAAAACCCGCAGCGTCACCCAGTGCGTGCTCTCCCACGCCGTGACCAACGCCGTCCTGGGCTTGTGGGTTATTACCGGCGGCCATTGGGAATTTTGGTAGGGACAAAATCCGTCATTTGAAGCCCGCCCCTGGAACCTTACTGGAAAAAAAGTCGAACGGCTGTCGAAGGACTTTACAGAACCGGCTCTCCTCATCGCGCACCGGCAAACTTATTCCTTAAATTACACTGCATTATATATCGGCATGGTTATTGCTTAATTCTCTGTATTCCAGGCGTCCCATAAGACGGCATAACTTTACAGAGGAGTCCCAGCCATGAAAAAGCTTTTTGTTCTCACCACGGTTTTGCTGCTCAGTCTCGGCCTGGCCCTTCAAGCCCAGGCCAATGTGTTCGATTCGTACGGGCATTACCAGATCAAATTTGAAGGCTTTGAATACGCCCATACGGGCAATTTCGACGACTTCAAGTCCGGCAGCGCCGGCCTGCTCGGCGGTTCCCAGCTTGTCAATCCGGACTATTCTCCCGCGTCAGGCTTCAACATGTCGGGCATCCTGTACTTCACCACGGTCATCAACTATGACCCGGTGAGTGGAGACACCCATTACCCGCCCCTGTACGAAGCCGGTTCCGGCGGCCTGTATGTGGCCGTGCTGCGCGACCTGCACGTGGCAAGCGGCTCGGGCAACATCCTCGCAGAGACCGGCGGTCACATCACCTTCTCGGGCGGCAACATCGACTGGTATTATGCCGCGGGCATGACCGTCAGCGACGTCAACACCCTGAAGTACCAAGCCGGTACGGGCCTTGTAGACAAGAACAACAACGCGTTCGACTGGAGTTCTTTCGGCTCCCCCTTTGCCAGCTTTTCCATCTTTGACGAAGCCGGCGACGCCTGGGCTTCGGTTTCCCTGGACCATTACAACCGCCTGACCGGCAAGCCGCAACTGTACGCCGATGCCCCGTCCGGCTCGATATTCAACAGCAACAATTTCAGCGGCCACGACATGTTCCTGCACGCCACGCTGACTTGGTATGACAGCGCCGGCCGGTTCCATGTCAATGACCCCGCCTATGTGGCCGTGCCCACTCCCGAGCCCGCCTCCGTCGTGCTCATGGGTCTTGGCGGCCTGCTCATCGCCGGCTTTGCCGTCCGCCGGCGCAAGGCGGCCTGAGCCACTCCGGGCGTCTAGGGATTCCTTTGAGGCCGGCATGCCCACGAAAGGCATGCCGGCCTTAGAGCAATTAATGCTTGAAGTAGTCGCTTAACCCTGCTGCTATTTCACGGCAAGGATTTTTCTGAAAATTCTTGGAGCATTTCACGAGTGAAATGCTCCAGGGCTTTTTTTTGGGGGGTCCGGCCGCCACCGGCCCGGCACATGTCGAAAAAATTTACATGGCGCCGCCATCCGACCATATATTAGTGATATCTCATTTAAATAATGTGATAAAATAAACGGGTACAGTTCTTGCTTTAGTATTAATGAATGGTTGCATGTGGAATACACAAATACTTTTTTAAAGGGGAATGTTCATGAGAACGCGGCTACTGACACTCATCACCGCTCTGACGCTGGCTCTCGGTGTGACAACCGCCAAGGCGGAAATCATAACCGCCTGGAATTATGAGGTTGACGGCATCTTTGTCTCCTGGACCGACGATAACAATCGTACCGGTTCTTACAACAACAACCCGACCGGCATCCAGGGCCGCTACGGCGCGGTCACTTTGGACTACGACTATTACCAGGGCGCTTATGCCCCCGGCAGCAAGACCGGCTATCGCACCCTGCGCTGGGGCGACTCCGCCGGCTACAGCTCCCTCACCTTGTCCCCCGTGGACGGCGCGGTTTACACCGACGGGGCGGCCGTAAACGGCATCACCTTCAGCCATTCCAACCTCCCGATCAGCGCTTCGGCGGCGTCCCTGCGCAGCGGCTCAATTCTGGCCGCCCTGAGCATGTCGCCGGCAGGCGGCAGCATAGACGCCACCACTTACTCCACTACCCTGGAATTCTTCTTCTTCGAAACGACCAACGGCAACAGCGCCACGGAGCGTGACATTCTCCTGGTTCGCAATCCCTACGTGGCCACCGAAAGTTTCACCCATGCCGGCGTGCGCTACGACTTTACCTTTGAAGCTTCATTCCAACTCCTGACCGGCTGGTATGCCGACTATGCCCGAACACAGCTCGGCTGGAGCTCCGACACCCCGGTTTACGGCTGGACCACGGCAGAAGGCTTCACAACCGATTTCTTCACCAAGCTGCAGGTGCGGCACGAAACCATGCCGCCGCCCGCCACGCCCGAGCCCGCCACTCTGGCCCTGCTCGGTCTGGGCCTGGCCGGCCTCGGCCTGGCCGCCCGCCGCCGGCGCTCGGCGAAGTAGAGACAAAACTCGCGCCCCAGCGGCCCCCAGGCTTGCCTGGGGGCCGCCTTTTGCCCCGTGCCTGCCGGGGGGCGTCGGTTCCGGCGCGGGCCTGTTAAATAATCCGACAGGCCCCGCGCCTCCCCGCCGGCACGTGCCCTCAGGCACTCACTTGCCGGTAAATTCCTTTGCCGGAAGGGAAAATTCACCGAATTGGAGTGCGCAAAAAAAATCGCAACATGGTTGCGGTGGTCGATCGGCATGAAAAAATGTTGCTTTTCCTTACATCAGAGGCGGCGAGGCGTCAGCCGGTCAGAGGGCGATCGGCGGCGGCTGCAGATACACCTTGAGCATCTTGCGCAGAACAACCTGTTCCGGGGCGGCAAAGGCCGCGCCGACACGCAGGGAGTTGTTGCGGCGCACGTAACAGGTGCGGCAGTTGAAACTGACCGGAAAAGACTCGTCCGCCGGCTGCACGGTCACTTCAAAAAAAACGGCGTCGCGGGCCAGGCGTTCTCGCGATCTGTGCTCGTCAATGTCGATACCCACGCCGCCCAGGGAAATATCTGCAATCACCGCGGTGGTATAAGTTATCTCTGAGGCGCCTTTGTCGAACTTCAAAACACAAGGCACCTGCGTTTTCTTGCGCAAGGCCCGACGGACTTTGCTTCCGTCTTGCGCTCCGGCGTCGTGCGCCTCTTCGAAGAGCATATCCAGAATCAGCGAGGCTACGCATTCCGGCGCGCAGTCAAAATCTTTCGAAAGGCGTCGTAACGATTCCAGAGACATACCTTCAATGGGCACATGCAACACCTGTTCTGCCGTATGCATCGCGGACTCCCCCCATCTATTGCGGCGGATGCGCGGATGTCCCACCGGAACAAACCGACGATGCACAATCGGCCTGCTCCGGCAGATGTCCCCGCAGGATCGTACCAAAGTCCATCGGCAGTACAGTTTCATGGATAATTTTTAAATTACTCCGAATTGACCGGACGGACGGCGGCTCACCTGAATCTCAATGCTTTTAATGCAAAAAACGCGCCTTCTCAGGACATCTTTATTTTTGCCGGCTGCCGGCGCTCCAATCCAACAGGCAGAACCCAGCATATCTGGAAGCCGGCATGGATTTCGCATGATTTATCTGGAGATCTTCCATCAGCATCTTGAGCAATTTCACTTATTCTTGTGAGGCAAATATGACATCAGGCATAGAGCGCCGCCGAACAATCCGTATGCGGCGCAGCCGGATGCTGGAATGCAAACTCGACGCGTTGGACAAACCGGCCATCAAAATCGCGGAAGACATCGAAGAATTCAGCAAGGGCTTTCGGCTGGTCTACGATGAATACCGGCATATGGGGTACACCGGCCTGCATCCAAGCAAAATGCTTTACAACGTGTGGAGTTTGCTGCCCACAACGAGCTTCTTCCTCTTCAAATCGCATCTCGATGTGATCTCCACAATGGCCCACATCAAAGATACCCCCCTGTTCGGTCTGCCCATGGACGTCCTCTACAAGGACAAATTGGACGAACTGCGGGCCCGCGGGCGTGTTGTCGTCGAAATAGGTTCGCTGGTGACCTTGCGCATGCGCCGCTGGTCCAACGTGATGATCTTTATTTCGCGGGCGGTGCTGCAGCATGCGCGCCTGACGGGCGTCGACGACCTGGTGGTCATGGTCAATCCCAAACACGTGCGCTTCTATAGCCAGATATTGCTCTTCAAGCCCTTTGCCGAAGAACGCCTTTACGAAAAAGTGGGGGCACCGGCCGTGGCCCTGCGCATCAATCTGAACGAATATGAGCAGGATCTTATCACCGCCTATGGGGAAAACGACTTTGAAACAGATTTGCACGCCTTTTTCAACGAGTTCAGCGACCCTCTGCTGCCCGGCGACACAAACCCTTCCGGAAAACGTCGAAAAATTCTCGATCCCTATTCCGCCTATTTCTTCTTCCGCCGACGCCCGGAGGTGCTGGAGGAGTTGAACGATGCCCAGAGAGAATATTTCGCCGAGATCTACCATCTGAATGCCCTGGAAAAATTCCCGGACCGCCCCGGCGCAGACGGCTTCCGCAGCGTCGTCACGCCGGTGTTGGAGCAACTGCGTCTTGAAAAAAAGGACGACTACACCGACATCGCCTTCAACCGCAACCTGGGCCTGATGGATTACGCCGGACAGCGCAAACTGCTGCGCACCCGGGTGGCCATTCCCGGCCTTGGCGGGGTGGGCGGCTCGCACCTGATCACCCTGGCCCGCTGCGGCGTGGGCGCCTTCAACTTGTCCGACTTCGACACCTATTCACCGGCCAACATCAACCGGCAATACGGCTCGGACATCAACTCCTTCGGCCGCTCCAAGCTGGACGTGATGATCGAGCGGGCCCTCGGGGCCAACCCCTTTCTCGACATTCGCCGCTTTCCCGATGGCGTGAACAAAAAGAACATGGACGAATTCCTGGAAGACGTGGACGTTCTGGTGGACAGCCTGGATTTCTTCTGCCAGGACATCCGCCGGGCTCTGTTCAACCGGGCCCTGGAGCGGAACATCCCGGTGATCACCGCCGCTCCGGCGGGCTTTTCCGGCTCCATGCTGGTCTTCATGCCCGGCGGCATGAACTATGACCAATACTTCGGCGTCAACGAGCGCACTGACCCCCTGGAACGGCTGATCCGCTTTTCCCTCGGCGTGGCGCCCAAGGGCACGCATCTGCGCTATATCGACCGACGCTTCATCGACCTGCGTGAGGCCCGGGTGCCGTCGGTGGACATCGGTTGCGAGATCTGCGCCGGCATGGTCGCCACCGAGGTGGTCAACATCGCTCTGGGCAGAAAGCCCGTGGCCGTCATTCCGGCCTCGTACCAGTTTGATGCCCGTCGCGGTATTTTGCGCAAAGCCCGACCCTTTCGCGGCATGAACAACCCTTGGCAGAAACTCAAAGTAGCCGCCGCCCTCCGGCTGCTTATCCCCCCCGCCCCGCTGCGGGCCATGCCCCCGGCCAAGCCGGAAACGCCGCCGACAAACGAATCCATTCCCACTTCGATCCTGGAATACATCGCCAGAGCCGGCATACAGGCCCCCTCGGGCGACAATGTCCAGCCCTGGCGCTTCAGCTTTCACCCCAACCAGATCGAAGTCACAGCCGACCGCGCCGCCGACGCCTCGTTTTTCAACGTGGCTCAGGCGGCCACCCTGCTCTCCACCGGCGCGGCCGTCCAGAACATGGAATACGCGGCCGGCGCCCTGGGCATTGAATGCCACACCGAGCTGTTTCCGGATGATGGCTCGGGCGTGGCGGCCCGGCTGCGCCTGCTGCCCCAAGGCCTGCCGTTCCATGAACTGATGGGCGGCGTGCTCTGGCGGCGTTGCACCAACCGCAAACTCTATTCGCGCAAGGCAGTTGGGGACGCTGTCTGGAAGCGGGTGGCCTCCATTGCCGATGAACACGGCGATGCTCTGCTGCAGGCCACCTCGGCCCCGGCCGATCTGCGACGCCTGGCCAAGGCGGTGTACCTGGCCGACCGGGTGCGGGTGGAACGCGAAGACCTGCACCGCCACCTCATGGAGAAAATACACTTCACACCCCTGCCCACGCTGCGGCCGGACGAAGAGGCGCCGGAAATCTTCCGTACCGGCATGCCCCTGAAAAACCTGCAGGCCGGCCCCATGGGCGAGATCTATCTGCGCGCCGTGCGATCTTGGGGCCGCATGACCGTCGCCAACGCCATCGGTCTCGGCCGGGTCATGCCCCTGTATGGCGGGCTTGGAATGATCTTTTCCGGCGGGGCCGGGCTGCTCTGCGCCAACGGCGACGGCGAGGAGGCCGTGCTGCGGGCGGGCCGCTCGCTGCAGCGCGCCTGGTGCTCCCTGGAGCTGTTCGGTTTTTCATTGCAGCCCATGGCCGCCCTGACCCTGCTCAACCTGCGTTTGCGCCTGGAAGGCGAAGGGGCTTTCATTCCCAGGCACGTTCGCTTGCTGCGGGAAGCCTGGGACATTGCCGCCTCGATATTTCCCGTGCCGGAAGACCGGGTGCCGTTGCTCCTGTTCCGGGCCGGCAAGTCGACGCCGCCGCGTCACGGCACCTACCGTTTGAACGTCAGGGACTTAACGACCGGCTAAGGGCAGGCTCCAAATACATTTTTTGTTCAAGAACAAGAAACGTATTTGGAGCCTGCCCCTTCCGGGCGTCCGCGTTCCGCATCCCGGCCATACGGCCGAAGGAGGCGACATGGACAGACGCACCTTCCTGAAAATACAGATGCACGGTTTGCTCTGGCTTTCGGCCGGCCCCTCTCTGCTCGGAACGGCCGTGCCGGCCCTGGCAGACGACACTCCTGACGTGGCCGTGGCCAAAGGCGAGGCCGGAGCGGCGGCCCGAGCCGCCGTGGAAATGCTCGGCGGCATGGGACGCTTCGTCAAGCCGGGCGCCAAAGTGGTCATCAAGCCCAACATGAGCTTTGCCAAGGGCCCGGAAAGCGGCACCACCACCAACCCCGCAGTGGTGCGCGAACTGCTGGTCATGTGCAAGGAGGTCGGGGCCGGTTCCGTGCGGGTGCTCGACCACTCCCTGCAAGATGCCAAGCTCTCTCTGGAGCGCTCCGGCATTCTGGCCGTCTGCGAAAATATCGAGAAAGGCATCTGCCGGCACCTGATGAGCGACGATTTCTACGTTGAAGCCCCCATTGAAAAAGGCAAGGAGATGCGCACCAATTCGTTCATGCGCGACGTGCTCGAAGCCGATGTGCTCATTGCCGCTCCCGTGGCCAAAAGTCACGGTTCAGCCGGGGTTTCGCTCTCCCTCAAGGGGCAGATGGGGCTGATCCTGGACCGCAAGATCATGCACTACCGCTATGATCTGGATGAGTCCATCGCCGACTTGAACACCAGGGTCAAGCCGCACCTGGCGGTCATCGACGCCACCCGGGTGCTGGCGAGCGGCGGCCCCGGCGGCCCGGGCACCCTGCTCACGCCCGGCGAGGTCATCGCCTCGGCCGATCCGGTGGCGGCCGACTCCCTGGCTGTGGCCTCATATGAATGGTACGGCCGTAAGTTCCAGCCCCGGCAGGTGGGGCACATTCGCGCCGCCCACGAGCGCGGCCTGGGGCGCATGGACATCGAGAACCTGCTGATCAGGCGCGTCGAAGTTTAGGCGCACCAGATGAAGCCCGGCCGCGCCCGTAGCTTGCGCCGCACCATTCAGACCGCGAGCCTGATCCTGTTCCTTTACCTGCTCTGGAACACCCTGCAGCCGAGGCCGCAAACCTTTCTGCCGGCCGACGCCTTTCTGCGACTGGACCCCTTGGCCGCCGTCCTGCTGCCCGTGGCGGCCCGCGAGTGGCTGCTCCGGCTCTGGCCCGGCCTGGTGGTCGCGGCCTCGGCCCTGCTTGTGGGCCGGCTGTTCTGCGGCTGGCTCTGCCCCTTGGGCGCCACCCTCGATCTGGCGCGCGGCCTGCAGAACCTTGCCGCAGGCAACCGCAAAGCCCCTGCCGGATCGCCGCCCCTTTCCCGCCGGAGCAAGTTCCTGGTGCTCTTCGCCGTGGTCGGGGCGTCCCTGCTCGGGGTCAATCTGGCTTTCTGGGGCTCGCCCCTGGCCCTGATCACCCGCTTCTACGCCCTGTGCCTTCACCCCCTGCTCCTGCTCACGGGACAAGAAGCTCTTTCGGCCGGCAGGCCCCTGCTTGAAGCCCTGGGCCCCCTGGGCCCCCTGGGCTCCTTTGACCCGGCCTACCTGGAAATCGTGCCCCGGCGCTATGCGGGCCTGTGGTTCTTGTTGGTCTTCTTCGGCGCGCTCTTTGTTCTGGAGCGCTTTTGGCCGCGCTTCTGGTGCCGCTTTCTTTGCCCGGCCGGGGCCCTGCTCGGGCTGATCGCCTTCCGGCCGCTCTGGCGTCGGCGGGTGAGCGCCTGCAGCGAATGCGGCCGCTGCGCCGGGGCCTGCCCGAGCGGCGCGGCCGACGGGCAAGGCACCGACACGACCGAATGCCTGGCCTGCCAAGCCTGTATCCCGGTCTGCCCGGAAGGCGCCGGCCGTTTCACTTTCGGGCCGGGGGCGCGGCCTTCTCCAGCCGGGTTGCACGCACGCCGAGCCTTTCTCGGCGCGGCAGAATTACCCTCGCGCCGGGCCTTTCTCGGCGCGGCCGGCTGCGGCGCGCTTCTGGCCGGAGTCCAGTACTCCGGCTTGAACAGCCTGCTGCGCCCCGGCAGGGACGGCCTGATCCGGGCCGAGGACTTGATTCGTCCGCCCGGCGCCCTGCCCGAGCCGGCCTTTCTTGACCGTTGCCTGCGTTGCGGCGAGTGCATGAAGGTCTGCCCGACCAACGCCCTGCAGCCCGCCCTTGGGCAGACCGGCGTCGACGGCCTGTTCAGCCCGGTGCTCACACCCCGACGCGGCCCCTGCGAACCGGAATGCGCCGCCTGCGGCCGGGTCTGCCCGACCCAGGCCCTACAATCCCTGCCTCTGGAAGAAAAGCAGTGGGCCAAGGTGGGCACGGCCGTGGTGCTGCCGTATCGCTGCCTGGCCTGGGCCGAAGGCAGGCGCTGCATGGTCTGCCAGGAAACCTGCCCCTACGGGGCCGTCAAGGTGGTGCAAAGGGAAGGCGCGGCCGTGCCGGTGCCGGTGGTCGATGCCCTGCGCTGCTTCGGCTGCGGCAGTTGCGAGTTCCACTGCCCGGTGCGGCTTTCGGCCATCGCGGTCCAGCCCTTGAACGCCCTGCGCCTGACCACGGCCGATTACAAAGCCGCGGCCCAGGATATGGGCCTGATCCTGACCCCGGGGCAAAAAGAATTACAGGAAGAGCTGCCTCCGGGGGGCCTGCCGCCGGGGTTCAGCGAATAGCCTTGCCTATTACGTGGTGATACGTATATTTCACAGAAGATCACGTATCGATGGCGAACCTATTTGCGGGGAGTGGCGCGGCTTGGCGTCAAACCGCCCACTACTCGACGCAAAGGAGAATCTATTTGAAAATCTGTAACCTGCTTTTCAACGACCTCAATTTTGAGCCGGACGCCCTGCAGCCCTGTTGCAACATACGCAATACGCGGGTGCCGCGTTTTACCTACAACGGCGGCCCCGTGGACATGGCCGCCTACCGGGCTCACATTGCCGAGTCCCTGGATCGGCTGCAACACGACGCCGGGCTGTGCGCCGGCTGCCCCGAGTTCACGGAGGTCGAGGAGCAAAGCCTGGAAGACCCGGGCCGCTACGTCCGTTTCCGCACTGTTTCCCTGAACCAGCACCGCTTTTTCTGCAACTGTCGCTGCGTGTATTGCGATCTCTGGCAGGGAACGCACAAGGAGCAGCCCTACGACGTTCTCCCGGCCCTGCGCAGTTTGGCGGAACAAAAAGCCTTGCAACAGAATGCCTATTTCAGTTGGGGCGGTGGCGAGCCGGGCATTTTGCGCGGCTTTGAAGCAGCCTGCGGCTACATCCGCGAGTTGGGGTTCCAACAGTATGTACACACCAACGCTCTGCGCTTTTCCCCGGCCGTGGCCAATCTCTTGCGCGACCGCTCCGGCCGGGTGAACATCAGCCTCGATTCTTCCACAGCGCCCGTCTATGAGAAGATCAAGGGCCTGGACGGCCAACGCGCCGTGCTGCGCACTCTTGAACAATACGCCAAGGCCGCGGCCGGCTGGGACGGCATCGACCTGAAGTACATCATCTTCAATGCCAACAACGCTGTGGCCGAAGTCGAAGGTTTTTTGCAGCTCTGCCTGCGCTTCGGCATCCAGAGCGTCCACTATTCCCTCGACTTCCGCGAGGTCAACGCCGGCAAAGTCACCGTCAAAACCTTCCTGGCCGCCGCCTATTTCAAAAGCCGGGCCAAGCAACTCGGCCTGCGCTGTATGCCGTTTTTCATCGATCCAAAGCAGCAGGCCGGCATTGACGAACTTGCCGCGCAGCATTTTGCCGACATTGGCTAGGTGGGCTGGGCTGCCGACAGGCGAACCCTACCGGTAAATGCCGTTTTTGAAGTCCAAGGCGAATTGGCGGACGGCGGCTTCGGAGGTCATGAGCATATCCATTTGCCGGGTGACCTGGAGCAGCCGGCCGAGTTGGTCCAGGCGCTCCGCGACTTCTTCTTTGGGGTATTTCTGGAAGCGCGACTTCAGGGCGTCGCCGCGCACGTCCACTTTGAAGCCCAGGTTCTCGAGCACCAGGCCGATGGCCCGGCAGCGCCGAGCCCGGCGCTCTTCACCGGCCGCGCCGCCCTGGAAACTGAAGGAAATGTAGTTCTTGCTCATGGTGTTGCCGCAATAGGCGTCGAGCACGCTGTAGTGGTAGCCCACGCGGGAACTGAAGTTGACCCAGCGGTCGGAAATGATCGCATAGCTCTTGTCGCCGAAGCGGCCGTCGCCGTCCTGGGGGTTGATCATCTGCCGGCTCATGACCGACATGAAGCCGCCCATGTTCACGGGCCTGGGCCTGCGGAAGACGACCTCGGGGTTGAGCATGCCGCCGAGCAGGGCCTTGAGCGGAGCGCAGACGATCTCTTCGGGCAAAACGCTTCTGGCCCCGGGGGCCACGGTGGTGCCGTTGTCCAGGTCGATGATGTGCAGATCGATGGGCAGGGGCGCCTTGAGTTTCAAGGCCACGCCGCCTGCGTCCGAGGCGTTGTCGCTGATGGCGAACATCTCGAGGTAGGAGAGCTCGTGGGCGTAGCGCATGACGTCGTGCAGGGTCTTGCAGCCGGCCGGGGCAAAAGAGACGTCCTGGGGATCGGTGAGATTCAGAGGCAGAATCAACTCGGCCACCGAGGACAACAGCTTGAAAATGGGCGTGTCGTGCAGGCGCACCGGGTCCAGGTTCAGGCGCAGGGGCAGCAGCTCTTCGGCCACGCCCTCATACACCCGGCCGGAAAAGGCATCCACGGTGACCATGCCGCCGGGGCGCAGAACATCCAGGGCGCCGGGCATGTTCATGATGGTGGGCACCCGATATTCGCGGCAGATGGTGGCCATGTGCCCGGTGACGCCGCCGGTCTCGGTGATCACAGCCTGGGCGCGGTCCAGGACCACGGCATACTCGGCCGAGGAATGCCGGGCCACCAGCACCCCGCCTTTGGGAAACTGCAGCAGGTCGGCCGGCGACTGGATCATGACCACCGGGCCGTGCCCCACGCCGGGATACGCCGTGTCGCCGCCTTCCAGGAGCAGGTTCCGGCCCTCAAGTCGAGGCGGCGCCGGGGCCGGGCCGGAACCGGGGCGTACGTCCAGGGGCCGCGACTGGAGCAACACCAGATTGCCCTGGTCGTCCTTGGCCCATTCCACGTCCTGAAAGCCGCCATAGTGCTTTTCCAGACGCAGGACCAGCTTGGCCAGTTCCAGCACCTCCGCATCCGAGAGACACCAGGCCTTGTGCAATGCTTCCGGCACGGCCTCGTCCTCAAGATTGCCTTCGAGGCCGATGACCAGCTTGTGATCCTTCAGTCCCGGCCGGCGCCGAGCCAGGGTGGGCGGCTCGCTGCGGGTGAAGACCCAGAGATCCGGAGTGACCACGCCGTCCACCGCATACTTGCCCAGACCCCAGATGCCGTTGATGATCAGCGTGTCCGAAAGCAGGTTCACAGGGTCGTGCGAATAGGCCACGCCGCTGCAAACGGACGGGATCATCTCAAGGCAGCACACGGCCATGGCGCTTTCGCTCAAGGGAATGCCCTGGTGCAGGCGATAGAGGGTGGCCGAGGGGCTGAACAGACCGGCCACCACCCGGCGCCAACTGGCCGGGAGATCTTCGGGCGCGACATTGAGTTCGGTCTCGAACTGACCGGCAAAACTTTTATCGCCGTCTTCGGAGCGGGCGCTGCTGCGCACGGCCAGGCGCACCGGCCCGTCGCCGAAGACCCGGGAGCAGGTCCGGCGCAGAGTGTGCTCCAGATCTTCCGGCAGAGGAGCGTTTTCCACCAGCTTGCGGGTCTCATCCATGATTTCGCCCAGGCCCTCGCGGTCTTCCGGGTCCACCCGCAGCAGTTTGGCTTCCACGGCCTCGCGCAGTCCTTGGTGATCCATGAAGCGATGGAAGGCCGTGGTGGTCACGGCAAAGCCCCTGGGCACAGGCAAGCCGGCCATGCCGGCCATCTCCCCCAAATTGGCGCTCTTGCCGCCGACCCAGTCGACCATGGAAAGATCCACCTCGGTCAGGGGCAGGGTGAACTCGCGGCAGGCGTCGCGGCACTCGGCCGACGGCCCGACCATGGAATCAAGCCTGGCTTCGATCTCGTCGACCACCTTGCTCAGCCCCCGGTGCGAGCCGGGACGCATGGATTCCAAGCTTTCGGCCATGCGCCGGGAAAGACGAACGGCCCTGCGGGCCGTGTGGCGCACATAGACCGCGCCGAACAGGCTTTTGCCGGTGAGCTTTTCGTCCAGGTCGGCCAGCAGCTCGCCGAGAGCGGCATTGGCGTCGATGAGCTTGCGGAAACGCGCGTAGCGCTTGCGAAACCCCTTGACCACCGAGACATCCTGCGCCGGAAGCTCCCGCGCCGTCCGGCGCGAAAAAAGGCCCGCTATCTTGCCCAACAACATGATCTTCCGCCATTAGAGCAATTTCAAGTTGAGTAATCGGCCTGCTCTGCCGGGGCCTGCCTATGACAAAGTACCGGTCCGGGGTCAGCCCGCGACAAAATAGCGGGTGCCGGGACCGGCACCCCTCTTTCTTAAAATGCCCAATTCCACCAACTCGCGCAAGTCATTTTGCGCCGTGCGCGAAGAAACTTCGGCGCCGGCAGCGGCCTCATATTCCGCCCGGCTGAAGCCGTCCCCACCGCGCAACAGGCGCATGGCTTTCGTTTGCCGCTCGTTGAGGGAGGCGCCAAAATCGTCGTCTCGGGCCGGGGAGAGAGGTGCTGCGTCGGAAGCATAACGGGCGACCTCGCGTTCCGGCGCGTCGTAGGCCGACTGCTCCCCGGCCGACCCGTTCGCGTTCTGTTTCAGGTTGATGTGCCGGCGCAGCAAAATATCGCCGTCGGCAAAGGCCATGGCCCTGGTCAGGCAGTTCTTGAACTCGCGCACGTTGCCCGGCCAGTCGTGGGTGGTCATGAACTCCAGTGCCCCGCGCGAAACGCGCAAATCGGGCCGGCCCATGCTGCGGGCGGCCTCGTGCAGACAGAAGGCGGCCAGCTCGGGGATATCTTCCTTGCGCTCACGCAGAGGCGGGGTCTCGATGCTGATGATCGCCAGACGGTAATAAAGGTCTTCACGAAAGCGGCCGTCCCGCGCGCTGTCACGCAGATCCACATTGGTGGCCGCGACCACCCGGGTGTTGAAAGGGATTTCGTGATCTGTACCCAGGGGCCGGACCCGCCGCACCGACAGAGCCCGCAACAGGGATTGCTGCACTTTTGGTGAGGCGTTGGCGATCTCGTCCAGATGCAGGGTGCCGCCGTCGGCCGCGAGAAAAGCACCCCGGCGGTCGGCAACCGCCTCGCTGAAAGCCCCTTTGACGTGCCCGAAAAGCGTGTCCAGCAGCAGGTTCTCGTCCAGGGCGCCGCAGTTGATCGAAATGAACGGCCCTTTGCTGCGCGCTCCGGCCTTGTGGATGGCCTCGGCCACCAACTCCTTGCCCGTGCCGGTTTCGCCGAACACCAGCACGTCGGTGCCCGCCCTGGCCGCCTTGCGGATCTGTTCGCGTATTTCTCGAATGGCCCGGCCGGAACCCACCAAGCCCAACTCTTCGTTGAACGACGGCGTGACCACGGTATCGCGCAGGTCAACGGGCCGGCTGGCTCTGGCCATGTCCATCTCGCGGCTCAGGCGCTCCAGGTCGCTGTGCAGGCTCATGGCCCGGGTGACCACAGAATTGGCCGCGGCCTGCAGCACCTGGTGTTCTTCACAGGCCGGGGGCACTTCCAGGGCGGCAAACTCGCCGCCCGCGCCCATCTGCTCCATTTGTGCCGAAATGCTGCGCAAAGGACGGGAAATACACCGACCTGCCCAGAGCACCAGAATCAAAAGCACGGCCAGGGCCAGGGGCACAAAGATCAGCATGGTGTTGGCGCCGCGTAAAAAGACCGAAAGCAGTAGCGATGAGGTCTCAAACAGGGCGATGCCGGCCACGGGTTCGGCGGGCCGGCCCTCGGCGGGCGAAAAAAGCACCGGCGCCCAACAGAGAAAGGCCGGATAGCCGGAATGCTCGGGCGAATAGTGGGCCGCCGAGGTCTGCGTGCCGCCGCCCCGTTTTTCGCTCACATCGATGACCATGCGCCAGTAGTCTTCATGCACGGCCCAGGGGCGAAAGGCCGCGTCGTAGCCCGGCCGGGCCAGGTCGCCCGAATAGCCGGCGCGCACGCTGTTGGGGAAAATTTCCTGGCCGCCGGACTCGAAAAGAATCCAGCCGCGCAGATCAAAGAAAAAAGACAGACGATGGTCCCCTTCCCTGACCAGCAGGCCCAAGGGAGAATCGGGGGCGCCCGCCATGCCCAGGGCTTTGGGCATGGCCTGCAGGTCGATGCCCGCCATCAGCACCCCGGAACCGTCGTCCAGCGGCAGGACCATACGCATGACCGCCTTGCGCAGGGAGTGGGGCGCGGATTTGTTGGCAGGGTAATGGATCAGCACGGCGGGCAACAGGTGCACCCTGCCCGCCTGCAGGCTGAGAGAAGCCGACTGCTGCAAAGCGGCATAGGGCCCTGCATAGGCTTCTTCGGGAGAAACCTCCCACATCTCTCCTTTATCACGCAAAAAAAGAAAACCCTTGCCATCATCACGACTTAGGCCAACTTCGGCAATATAATCCAGGGATTCGCGAAAGGAGCTGTCCAGGCCTTCGCGAAGTGTCTGGGCGTCGAGATTGCGCGTTTGCGCAAGGCGAAACAGCCCGTTGCGCACCTTGCTGAGAATGTCGGTCATGCGATCGGCCTGAAAAGCCACTTCCGCACGGGGTAAAAGAGCCACGGCCTCTTTAAGGGTGCCGGATCCGGCCCGGTTGCCCAGCCAGAAACCGAGCAGACACAGACCGACGGCAACGGGCACAACGAGCAAAGCCAAGTGAAACACCAGCCCGCGGTCACTGAAGGACTTGCTGATGTTGGCCCCTTTTCCCAGGCGAAAATCCATGCTCAACGCCATGTTGTCTCCATTTCGCGAAATCTCGTCGGCATCACGCAGTTGCGAAGATTATATCTGCTCGTTAAAAAAATCACAAGAAAAAATATAATCTTGAGCATCGCGAAATCATCGCCGGCATGGGATGTGCTTATAAAGCCGCAATATGGCGCAGCGGGCGCCGGAAACCATATCGGTAACCCTGTCGGCATCGGAGGAATGCTATGAAAAGAATCAGGTGTTTGATGCTCTTGGCGACGACGGTCTGTCTGTGGATGCTCCCGGCTCTGACGGCATCCGCGGCGGGCGGCGGCGGCTCGCCCATCGTCATCGTGGCGGATACGCGCAAGCTTACCGGCGTCATGCATTGGTGGGCCAGCCAGTACAACGACAGCCACATGATGTTTACCGTGATGACGGTCATCCTTATTCCCCTGGTGGGCTGTCTCTTCGGCCTCCTGGCGGACGTGGTGATGAACTGGATCGGCATCGACCTCAAGAAGCGTTCCATCTCCGAGCACTAATCGGGCAACGGATAAGGAGGACATCTCATGGATTGGCTCTATATCTTGATGCCCATCGCGGGCGTGAAAATTTTCTGGCCCGGCCTGATCATTCTCGGGGTCGGCGTCGGCATCATCGGCGGCTTCTTCGGTATGGGCGGCGCCTGGATGGTCACGCCCGGCCTGAACATTCTCGGCTTCCCCATGGCTTTCGCCATCGGCACCGACATCGCCCACATGGCGGGCAAATCGCTCATCTCCACCCTGCGCCACGGCAAGTTCGGCAACGTGGACTACAAACTCGGCTTCATCATGCTCGTGGGCACGGTGGTCGGTTTTGAGGTCGGCGCCCAGATGGTCATGTGGCTTGAACGAATAGGGAGCGTGGAAAAGGTAGTGCGCTGGATTTACATCGCGCTGCTGCTCTTCATCTCCTGGATGGTCTTCTACGACGTGCACAAGCGCCGGCAGAAGGACAAGGCCGCCGCGGCCGCCGGCCAGACGCTCGACGGCAACGTCACGGGCGTGAACTGGGCCGCCGCGCTGCACAAGATCCACATCCCGCCCATGGTCCACCTGACCGTGTCGGGCATTTACTGCTCCTTCTGGCTGCCTGTGTTTGTGAGCTTCTTCACCGGCTGGCTGGCCGGCATCCTGGGCATCGGCGGCGGCCTTATCCGCATGCCCGCCCTGATCTACATGGTCGGCTGTCCCACCCACGTGGCCGTGGGCACGGACCTGTTCGAAGTGATGATCTCCGGCCTCTACGGCGCGGCCACCTACACCTATAAGGGCCGCACCGAGCTCGTGGCCGCCATGGTCATGCTCGTAGGCGCGGCCGTGGGCGCGCAGATCGGCGCCGTGGCCACCAAGTACATCAAGGGTTACGGCATCCGCATCGCCTTCGGCATCTGCGTGGTGGGCTGCATGATCTCCATCATCATGAAGCTGATCCAGCCCTGGATGCCCGCGATGAAGCCCTTCCTCGACGGCGCGGCCACCGTGCTCATTCTCGGCCTGGTTTCGGGTATGTCCCTGTACATCTTTTTCCGCATGGTCGGCGGTGTGCGCGACGAACTTGCGGCCAAGAAGGCCCGCGCTTAGCGGTACACGAAGGAGTAACACATGTTACGTAAACTGCTGCTCACCCTCCTGCTTCCGGCCGCCCTGTTCGCGCTGACCGCCTGTTCCGACTACGGCCAGGTCATCCAGGGGCGCACCGTGGCCTTCAAGGAAGAAGGCGGAGTGAAAACCGTCACCTTCATCAAAGACTCCGGCATCGACGACAAAAACCCGCATTACACCGAACTGCCGGCCGTCGGCTTCACCCTGCCCACCGACCCGGCCGAAACCGGCCAGCTGCCCAAGGTCGGCCTGCGCATGAAGATCGATCTGGAGAAGAAGATCCTCACCATGTACAACCCGGAAAAGGGCGCCTTTGAAGAACTGCCGTTTGAACTGGTGCAAAACGACACCGGCGTGAACCCCGAGCATCCGCTGGTGCAGGGCAAGAAGTTCCCGGCGGTCAACGAGGCCGAACACACCGTAACCATCTTCTCACGCCGCCAGGGCACCCTCTCGG
Organism: Desulfovibrio sp.; assembly: GCA_031553235.1. Taxonomy (GTDB): domain Bacteria; phylum Desulfobacterota; class Desulfovibrionia; order Desulfovibrionales; family Desulfovibrionaceae; genus Frigididesulfovibrio. The sequence continues at coordinate 41,357 of JAVBLS010000048.1, read as the reverse complement.
TGATCAAGCTTGCCGAAGCCGACTTCAGCCGGTACAAAGAAGCCGACTGGGATGCGGGCGACGAAGTGCGCATCTATTATAAAGAAATGGGCAAGTCTCTGCGCTTCATGAACGTGACCCGCACGGACCTGACCAAGAGCAAGTGACCCACGAGGCTCCGGCGCGAGGCCCTGACCTCGCGCCGGTTCCTCCTGCGACAGGCGCCGCGACTCCCCTCTTCGCGGCGCCCACCGGAAGAGGAACTCTTTCCAGAGCAAATCACCATTGAACTCAAAGACCCAACGCTTTCAGGAGAAGATGCTATGCCCGAGGCATCATCCATCGATCAAACCGGCCACGAGGCGCAGCCCGGCCTGGGTGCAGCCGAACAGGTTTCGCTGGCCGGCGGCGCGGCCCGGCTCATTCTGACAGTCACGGTCAATCTGTTGGTCCTGGCCGAGGTCTTCGTGGCCATGTATTTCGCGGCCCAAGACATGAACACCCTCACGCCCGTGTTTTTCAAAGTCTTGTTCAGCCTGCTCGTGCCCACCCTGGCGGGGGCCTGGGTCGCCCGTCGGATCATCTCACGTCGAGGAGGCTCATGAGCGCCGGCGAAAATAGAACGCACTCCGCCCCAACCGCCCTTCTTGCCCGCGCGCGGACCATAGGATTGCTGGGCGCCGTGCTTTTCGGCCTGGCATCCGTGGCCGTGATCGACGGCCTGCAGACGCTCATGCGCCACGATTTCAACCGCCTGGATCTGATCCCCGGCGAGGTGGTGGCCGTCAGCGGCAACATGCCCCGGAACGCGCAAAGCATCGGCGACCTGCAATATGTCTTTGAGGGCGAAACCGGCCTGCGTTTTACCCCCAAAGAGGCCTTCAAGGGCTTCTGGTTCGGCGGTCAGATGTGGCGCGGCAATTTGTCCGTGCCGGCCGACGCCAAGCCCGGCCGCGCGGTGCTGACCATCGTCGATCTTGTCCCGGCCAAACGCGTGGGCGACGCCAATGCCACGCAGAGCGCGACCGTGCAGAACCCCATGCTGGTCAACCAGATTCGCATCTTCGCCGACGCGGCCGCGCGCCGGGCCGAAGACCCTTCATACATCTATCGCTTCTTCCGGCTGCCGCCCTTTGCCGTGGCCGTTTTTTTCGCCGTCCTGGCCTTTGCCGCCTGTCTGACCCACTGGTTGCTCTTCGGCCGGGCCGAGCGCGCCCTGACCGCGGACGGGACCTATTTCATCCACGGGGTCAAGCCCGACTCCGCGGGCGCCATTGTCGCCTTTGCCCATGTCGGGCACGACGGGTTCGCGCCGGGCGACCCGGTGCGCCTGCTTGACGCCAAGGGCCGAGCCCGGGCCAGAGGAACCATCACGGAAAAAAACCGCCACAAAGGATTTGCCCAATTTCCTCCGCTGGGAATGCAGCCACGTTACGGCGACCTCATCGCCATCGAGACGGGGGGGGAAAACATACGCCGGAGGGCGCCATGAGCCTGGATCCCAAGTATGCCCGACTTAGGAACACCATTTTCGCCGCCACCCTGTGCTTTGCCCTGCTCCCCTTGCTCGTTGTCGGCATTTTCATCCCCGTCCAGTTTACCGGGCTATACAACGACAAGACCCTGCGCGAGGTGGAAAACGTCGCCAAAGCCAAAAGCCGGACCATCGACCTCTTCTTTGAAGAGCGCATCGCCCAGATGCGCATGCTCGCTTCCCTGAACACCTTCGACGCTCTGACCCGGCCCGGCAAACTGCAGGAAGTGCTGCGCACCGTAAAGGCCGGCTCACCCTCGTACGTGGACCTCGGGGTCATCGACATGGAAGGCAACCACGCCGCCTATGCCGGGGCCTACGACGTGCGCCACGTCAATTACAAGAACGAAACATGGTTTACCGAAACCAAGCGCCGGGGCATGTATGTCAGCGACGTTTTTCTCGGCTTCCGCAATTTTCCGCACATCATCATCGCGGTGCTGCGCGAAGAAGGCGACAAAGCCTGGATTTTGCGGGCCACCATCGACTCGGCCGTGTTCACTTCGGTGGTGCGGTCGTCACGCCTGAGCGCGGAAGGCGACGCCTTTGTGGTCAACCGCAACGGCGAGTTGCAGACCGACTCCTATCTGGCCGGCGCGATCATGAGCAAGATTCCCGTGGAGTGGCCGCGCAGCGGCAGCCAAATCTCCCAGGAACAGTTGCGGGGCAAAGACATGCTTCTGGCCAAGGTGCCGCTTACCCAGGCCCCCTGGCTGCTGGTGGTGGCCGAAGACCCGGCCCAGGAATTTTCCCTGCTCTTCAAAACCCGTTCCCTGGCCATCCTGCTGATCCTCTTCGGCGTCACCGCCCTGGGCGCCGGCACCTGGCTGGTGACCCGCAAGATCATCCGCAAGCTCATGGCGGCCGACCGCGAACGCGCGGCCTACGACTCTTCCCTGCTCCAGTCGAGCAAGATGGCCTCCCTCGGCAAGCTGGCCGCCGGCGTGGCCCACGAAATCAACAACCCGCTGATGTTGATCCGCGAAAACGCCGGCTGGATCCGCGACCTGCTGGAAGACGAAGACCCGAAAAAGATGCAGAACCACACCGACATGCAGAAGGCCGCCGTCAAGGTGGAGCAGCATGTGGACCGGGCCCGCGACATCACCCACCGCTTGCTCGGCTTTGCCCGGCGCATGGACCCCAGTTCCGAAAGCCTGCCTGTGAACCCCATTGTGGACCAGGCCATCGCCTTCCTCTCCAACGAGGCGGGCTACCGGGGCATCGAGATCGCCCGCGACTTCTGCAAAGAGGAACTGCGCGTCTCCACCGAGGTCGGCCGGCTGCAGCAGGTCATCTTGAACGTCATCGACAACGCCATCGACGCCCTGGCCTCGTCGCAGCGGACGGAAAAAGGCCGGATTCTCGTCTCGACCTCACGCTGCGAAGACATGGCCGTGGTTACCATTTGCGACAACGGCCCGGGCATTCCCCCGGACAAGCTCAAGGATATTTTCGATCCCTTCTTCACCACCAAGGCGCCGGGCGAGGGCACCGGCCTGGGGCTGTCGATCTGTTGGTCGATCATGGAAGGACTGGGCGGCTCCATTGCCGCCGAAAACCACCCCGAAGGCGGAGCATTGTTCACCATTTCTCTGCCCATTAGCTCGTAGCCGGGGCTGTACCCGGTCCCCCGCCGGGGGGGATTTTTCCCGGCCCGTCTCTCGTTCACGGCGGGGCTCTGCACGGCAGGGCTCCGCCGTCTCATTTCAAACCCCAACCATGATGGGGAGTTTACAGCGCCAAGGCTTTTGCGTATGAGAAGAACCCTTGAAACAATTTCACTCGCCGGGTGCAACCGGAGTTTTCTCATGCCCCAGAAGGATATCCCCAGCTTTTCCCAACTTGGCCCCAGCCGTGTCCACCGGCTCGTCCAGTACGCCTTCCTGCTTTTCTTCATCTACGCCGGCGTGCGCTTTTACTTTTACGCCATGTGGGCTCTGGGCGAGACGCAAAGCTTCGTCTCCCGCCCGGCCTCGGTCGAGGCATTCCTGCCCATCGGCGCGCTGATGAGCTTCAAACGCCTGATCCTCACCGGCCGATTCGATCCCGTCCACCCGGCCGGGCTGACCATCTTCCTCATGGCCATGATCACTGCCCTGCTGTTCCGCAAAGGGTTTTGCGGCCACCTCTGCCCGGTGGGCGCTCTTTCCGGTCTGCTGCACCGTCTGGGCAGGCTTCTCGGCATTGTCCGGCCACTGCCGCGCTGGGCCGCCCTTGTCCTGACCGTGCCCAAATACCTACTCCTGGCCTTTTTCGTGAAGATTGTCCTGCTCGACATGTCGGTACCGGCCCTGGAGGCCTTCAGCCGCACCGGCTATTACCGGGTGGCCGACACCAAGATGCTGCTCTTTTTCCTGTCGGCCTCGCCCACCCTGCTGCTCATCCTGGGCGCCCTGGCTCTAGGCTCGCTGCTGGTGCCGGGCTTCTGGTGCCGAGGCTTTTGCCCCTACGGAGCACTGCTCGGCATCGTGGCCCTGTTCTCGCCCACGGCCGTACGCCGCGACCCGGAAACCTGCATTTCCTGCGGCCGTTGCGACCGGGCCTGCCCTTCGGGCATCCGGGTGCAGACCAAGAAATGCGTTTCCGGACCGGAATGCGTGGGCTGCGGCGAGTGCCTGGGGGCCTGCCCGGTGCCGAACTGCCTGAGTCTGCGCCTCGGCTGGGGCAGGGCCGCGCGCAAAGCGCCTTGGGGGCTCTGGGCCGCCGGCTGCCTGTGTACGGTCTTTCTGCTCTACTTCTGGGCCGCGGCTTCGGGCCACTGGAACAACAACGTGCCGCCCGACGTCGTGCGTGCCGAGCATCGGGAGATCCGCTCCCTGCAGCACCCCTAGAGCATTTTAACTTTGAGATTTTATCTCAGAGTTAAAATGCTCTGGCGGACGCGCAAAAGGGATGGGGGAAGGGAAGCCCCTCTTTTTCAAAAAAGGGGCTTCCCTTCCCCCATATTCTCTTCCCCCCCGGCCCCGGCCATGAAGTTGGGCGGGCCGGCCCCGATGCCGGGCGAAAAAGAGTGCCGCAGGGCCCGGACCAGATAGGCCTGGGCCTCTCGTACGGCCTCGGGCAGGGGGTCGCCCAGGGCCAGGCGGGAGGCAATGGCGGCGGAAAGGGTGCAGCCGGTGCCGTGGTTGTTGGAGGTGTCGACGCGGGCATGGACCAGGGCCAGGCAGGAGCCGTCGGGCAGGAACAGCCGGTCGACCATTTCGTCGCCCCGAGCGGCGAAATGTCCGGCCTTGATCAGCACGGCCTTGGCTCCCAGGCCGAGCAGCCTTGCCCCGGCCCGACGCGCGTCTTCTTCGGAATCAATGGAAAAGCCGCAGAGCAGTTCGGCCTCGGGGCGGTTGGGCGTGAGCAGATCGGCCAGGGGGATGAGCCGATCGCGCAGGCTTGCCACGGCATCGTCGCGCAGCAGCTTGTGGCCGGACTGGCTGACGCAGACCGGGTCGACCACCAGGGGAAAATCTTTGTCCGCCAGAGAATCGGCCAGGGTTTCGATAATGGCCGAGTTGGCGGCCATGCCGATTTTCGCGGCCTTGACCGGAAAGCCCTCGCGCACGGCCCGGATCTGCAGGCGGACAAAATCGGCCGGGACCTCATGGATGCCGAGCACCCCGGCCCCGTGCTGGGCCGTGAGCGCGGTGATCACGCTGGCGCCGAAGCAGCCCAGCGCGGTCATGGTCTTGAGATCGGCCTGGATGCCGGCCCCGCCGCCGGAGTCGGACCCGGCCAGGGTAAGAACCACGGGCTGGAAAACGCTCATGATCTCACCGCCTGCTTGGCGATTTCGTGAGCCATCAGGGCGCGCAGTTCGGCCACCCTGGCCGGAATGTCCGGGGCCAGGGTGATGGCCGTGACAATGGCGCAGAGCCGGCAGCCGGCTTCGACAATCTCCGGCAGGGTCCGCTCGTTGATGCCGCCGATGGCCACCACCGGCACCGGGCACCAGGCCGTGACCTTGCGCAGATAATCCGGGCCGGACAGGATGATCTTGTCCTTGGTCCCGGTGGGGAACATGGCCCCGGCGCCGATGTAGTCGGCCCCGCCGGCCACGGCCATGTGGGCCTCGCCCTGGTTGTGAGTGGAAACACCGATGATCATCTCCGGCCCAACCAGCCGACGGACGATCTCAAGGGGCAAATCCTCCTGGCCGATGTGCACCCCGTCGGCCTTGCAGACCATGGCCAGGTCCACGTGATCGTCAATGATGAAGCAGCAGCCCGCTTCACGGGTGAGCCGGCGCAACTCCATGCACTCGGCATACATCTCGCTCTTTTCCTTGCTTTTTTCCCGATACTGCAAAATGCGCAGACCGGCCCGGAGCATCTCGCGCCCCTGCTCCACGGCCGAACGCCCCAAGTTGTTGCGGGAGTCGGTAATGGCGTAGATATCCGTCAACGGCAAGCTTGGCATGGTTTCTCTCCTTTTCTTCCAACCCCAATCCCGGCTCACAAGGCCCCGAGTAAATATTCCAAAGCCGCGTCGGCCTGCAGGGCGGCGGCCTGCATCACGCGCGGGGCCAAAGGCGGCGCGCCGTCGCCGGCATCGCGACCCTGGTCGCCGACGACAATCAGATTTTTGCCGAAGCAACGACGCTGCAGGGGCGGCCCGCCGACGCCGGCCAGGCCCGAGGCGGCGATCACGAAAAAACCCGTGCTAAGCAGGGCTTGGCACAGGCCTGCCTTGGCCTCTGGCTCGTCCACGGCTTCCAGCACCAGATCGCAGCCCGCAAAAAAGCCCGGAGCGTTCTCGGCGTTCAGGCGCAGATCGGCGCCATGATATTCCAGGTCCGGCTCGAGCAGGCGCAGGATATCGCCCAGGGCCGCGACCTTGGATCGGCCAAGGTCGGCTGGGAAAAAAGCCTGGCGGTTGAGGTTGGAGGCCTCGACCCGATCCGGATCGGCCACGGCCAGACGACGGATGCCGCTACGGACAAGCATCACGGCCGAGTTGGAGCCCAGGCCGCCCGCACCGGCAATGCCAACGCGGGCGGCAGCCAGGCGCTCCAGGACATCGCTCGGCAGATGCCGGCGCAGGCCTTGGCGCAACGGGATCACCCGGCCGCCCGCAGCCCAAGGGAACGGTTGACTCCGCCGCTCAAGGGCAAATCGCCGCCGGCCGGAAAAATCCAGTCCGCGCCCACGGCGGTGTAGCCCATGCGGGCCAGGGCGGCGCGGATCTGCTCCACGGAACGGTTGTCGTCGATGACGAATTGCACGGGCCGTTGCTTGTACTCTTGCGCCGCCTCGGCCGCGGCCACATAACCGCCGACGCTGGTGTGCACCCCGGCGGAAATGCGCGTCACCCCGAGGGGCACCAGGCGATCGCGCAAAAAGGCGCTCTCGCGGCTGGACATGGTGATGCCCGCGTGCGGCAGAAAGGTGCGCAAGGCCGTGAGGGCCTGGACAAACTCCGGGTCCGTGACCGGCGTGCCGAGAAAGACCGTGCCTTCCGAGGGCGGGCGCAGGCGCGGCAGGGAAAAGGCGATATCCACCTCGGGAAACCGGCCGGCCAGCCACTGCCCGTGCAGGGCCGTGAGGAACAGATCCTGCCGCCAGTCGCCCAGGCCAAGCAGGGCCCCAAGGGTCAGGGAGCGCATGCCGCCCAGAGCGGCGCGCTGCGGGGCATCCAGGCGGAAAGCGAAATTCCGCTTGGGCCCGGCCGGGTGCATGTCCGCATACAGGGTTTCGTCGTAGGTTTCCTGAAACATGGTCATGCCGTCGGCCCCGGCCTCGGCGATCAGGGCATATTCCTCAACGGTCAGGGCCTGGACCTCAATGCCCACGGAGGGGATATGCCCGGCCGCGATGGACACCCCTTCGGCGATGTAGTCCGCACCCGTGACCTTGGGGGCGTCGCCGGTGAGCACCAGAATGCGGCGCAGGCCAAGGGCGGCCATGGCCTTGGCCTCGGCCGCGATCTCGGCGGGCCTGAGAATTTTACGGCGAATACGCCGGCCGGCGTGGAAGCCGCAGTATTTGCAGCGGTTGGTACAGACGTTGGCCAGGTACAGGGGAGCGAAGAGCTGCACCGAGCGGCCGAAACGGCGCAAGGTCTCGGCCCGGGCCCGGCGAGCCATGTCTTCCAACAGGGGAGCGGCCTGGGGCGACAGCAGGGCGGCGAAATCCTCGGGGCTGAGGCTTTCGTGGTTCAGGGCCGCGCGCGCCCGCTCCAGAGGAGCGGCAAAGTCCGGCAGGCCCTGCAGCAGGTTTTGCAACGCCGGGTAAAAGCCGTCGGCGCGGGCTTGGTATTCCATATTCTTTCTCCTTGCGGACAGCTACGCTGTGACTCGAGCGTCAGGCCGTTTCCCGCCCGCCATGCAAAAAACCCGTCAAGGCCCCCTCTTCGGGAGAAGAAGCCGAAGCCCCGGCCGCGAGCACCCGGCCCGGACAGGCCAAAAAAGCCGCGCGCCCGGCGACCACGGCCGAGCCGAAGGCTCGGGCCATGCCCACGGGGTCGCCGGCCGTGGCCACGGCCGTGTTCACCAGACAGGCGGCCGCGCCCATTTCCATGGCCTCGCAGGCCTGGGAAGGCAGGCCGATGCCTGCGTCCACGATGATCGGCAGGGGAATTTCCTCGATCAGGATGCGGATCATCTCCCTGGTCTGCAGGCCCCGGTTGGAGCCGATGGGCGAGCCCAGGGGCATGACCGCCGCCGCCCCGGCATTAACCAGGTCGCGGGCCACATAGAGATCCGGGTTCATATAGGGCAGCACGGTGAAGCCTTCCTTGGCCAGGGTTTCCGTGGCCCGGGCCGTCTCGTAGCCGTCGGGCAGCAGGTTGCGGGCGTCGGCAATGACCTCGATCTTGATCCACTTGCCCAGGCCGCAGGCCGCAGCCAGCCGGGCAATGCGCACGGCCTCGGCCGCGTTGCGCGCCCCGGAGGTGTTGGGCAACAGCAGCATGCGCTTTGGGATGTGCTCCAGAATGCCCGCGTCCGGGGCGGAAAAATCCACCCGGCGTAGGGCCACGGTGATCACTTCCGCCCCGGCGGCGTCGGCCACCTCGGTGATGCGGCTTTCGTCGCCGAATTTGCCCGTGCCGATGAACAACCTGCCGGACAGGGTCTTGTCGCCTATGACCAAGGGGTCATGTATCGCATTCATGCTCAGCCTCCTCCCACAAAACGCAGCAGTTCCACTGTGGCATCCCCGGTCAGGGGCGCGCTCTCAAAGCTTTCGCGGGGCACGATGGCGCCGTCCACCTCGGCCACGATGCGCTCGGGCGCGAGACCCAACTCGCGCAAAAGCTCGGCCAGGTTTTGGGCGGGCGTCTCATGGGGCTTTCCATTCAGGGTGATGATGCGTTTCATAGCGTTGTCCTGAAAAAATAAAAAAATGCCCGTTCCGACACAGAACGGGCATTACGGGCAATACCATCGCTTCCCTACGGCAGTGTAAACTGCGTCAGGTTCAAGGGGTCTGGATTGCTCCACTCTCAGCCTTTTCAGGCTCCCCCAGCGGCCGGTCGAGCATCTCGCCGGCGGGAAAGCAAAGAACGGATCCCTTTGGGCCTTTCGGCTGCACAGGGAAAGAAATATACGCTCCTTTTCCGCTCTTGGCAAGAGTCGGCGGCGCAAAGAAATAGCGGGAAAGCCGCAGCCTGCCTGTGCCGCGCAATCCGAGCAATTTCACGTCGATTTATTGGTCACCCCGCCGGTGAGAATCTCCGGCGCGGAGATCATCCGCTTGGGCGCCGCGGGTGTCGGCGGCTGGTAGGTCTCGGCCGTGGCAAAGCCCGCCAGGGTATAGCCCATGAGCTCTTCGGTCAGAGAAAGGCTGCCCCGAATGGTGGACCGGGCAATGGACTCGCGCAGGGCCTGCTGAATGGCCAAGGCCAGAGGGGTTGGAGAAATGATCGCCATGGGACGGAGCTCCGGCGTTATTTTTTGCTTTTTCCGGCCGCGACCGCGCTTTTGGCCTTGGCTTTTGCCTTGGCAAAAACCTTGTCGCGAATGCGCTCAAAGCGCAGCACCGTGCGCAGGCCGGCAACCCCCAGGGCCACCACGCTGAGCACGAAGAACAGGGCTTTTTGCACCTCCCAGCGCTGCCGGGAAATGAGCGAGGCCGTGTATTCCATACCTATCTTGTCGCCATAGAACAACAACAGAGGCAGCAGAGCAAAGATCAAAATGATCCCCGCCACTTCCAGCCACATAAAGGTTTCGAGCACGGCCAACAGGAACAGGGTCGAGTCGCGCACCAGACGCAGAAACTTCATCTTGCCTTCAAGTTTTTGCAAACGCTCTTCGCCGTCCTCGGCCAGGATCTGGGCTTTGCGGAAGGCCTCGGGCATGCGAAAGTCGGCCTTCATTGCCCAATTCAAGGCAGCGACGCAGTGGTTGTAGCTCTTGTTGAAATCCACCAAGGCGCGGGGGAAGGGAAACCAGGCCGACTCGTCGTGTACCTTTTCCAGCCGCTGCACAAAGGTCGCGAACAGGGACTTGAACTCCTTGCTTGTGCGGGCCACAAAGCCCTGGATATCTTTTTCCAACAGAAACCGCCCCCGGCACAGGGCCTGGTGGGCCACATAGTTGGCCGTCTTCCCGGTTTGCAGCAGCCGGGCGATACGCTCTTCAGCCTTGGCGGCAAAGGGGTGCTCGGGCATGAACCAGGTGGGCAACTCGGCGAGCATGGTCGTCAGGCGCCGGCGCTCTTCGCCCACCCTGGCCTCCATTTCGCTCCAGAGCCTCCGCTGACAGGCGGCAATCTGAATCTGGCCGCGTTCCAGTTCCGAGTCCAGGAGCATCTTGTTGAAGCAGTGCCCATCCTGAGCCGTCAGGGAGGCAAAGCCCAGAGCCGCGCGCTCGGCAAAACCGCTTTTCACCTCACAGACCAGCTTGCGGTAGGCCACAAAGCTCCAGGAGGGGCACAATCGCTCAACCTGATCGTACAGCGCCCAGGCCTGGAGCGCCCGGTTACGGTACTCCAACAAACGGGCCTGCAGGTAAAGGTGCCAGGCCTGGCTCACCGGATAGGCCGAGGCCAGTTCGGCCTCTTTCCAGTGGGACTGGGCCCTGTCGAGCTCGCCACGTTCAAGGGCCAGAAAACCGCGCAGGGACATGATTCGGAAATCTCTGGGCGAACGAATCTGCAGATCTTGCAATTCCTTGTCCGTGGCCGTTGGATCGCGGTCCGGCAGCTCGCGGCAAATTTGATAGACCGGCGAGCCGTCGTCAGGCATCAGTGTATCGGGAGCCTTCTTCAGATCCTTTTCCCGAGCCCGCCAGAAAAACAGCGCGGCCCGGAGCTGCACTTCCCAGGTCAGATCGTAAAAAGCCCGATACAGAATGCCCGCGTCGGAACCTTCGCCGGCCAACACGGCCCCCTCTTCCGGCCCGGTCTTTTTCAGACGGGCGTCCATGGCCTTCACCCCGGCGCGCATGGCGGCAAAATCGAGGCCGGCCACCTCCTTCCAGACATCGGAGGCGCGCTCGCCCATGCGCCGCGTCGGGCAGTCGGCCACGGCATGGCCACGCTGGCCGCAGTAAAAACAGTGGGGGTTTTCGCCCGGCACCAGTTCGGCCGGGGTCAGGTTGGGCAATTGGGGCGCGCCTTCAGCCTCGACTTCGCGCTTCGAGACGCTGCACCAGTCGTCCTGACTTTGTCCGGAAGCGGCAAAACGTACCTCGTGCAGGGAAAATTCTTCCCCCAGCATCATGGCGTTGCGTTTGACCATGTGCGGATAGTCGGGCGTGAGTTTGTCAAAATCCAGCGCCAGCTTGGCGGGCAGCTCGTTGTTGAAGTTCAGGCCCTTTTTGTCCACCACGGCCATGACGCAGGGCCAGTAGTGTTCCGGCTTCTCCTCTTTCAGACGTATGATCAGGGCCAGAAAGTCGCGGCACCAGGTCTTGAACTGGCGCAGGCCCTCCAGAGGGAACATCAGATTGAACTCATGCAGGATGAAACGAAACTTGTGTCGCTGCAGAATGCTCTCGACGTGCCCGAACATTTCCCGCCAGCCGGCCTGGAAGGCTTTGTCCAGGGGGTTGCCCACGGGCTTGAGCACCGTGTACCAGCCCAGGCTCGACTGATAGGGCAGGCGGGCGTCGGCCTCCAGCCGGCCGCCGATTTTATCGCAAAAGCCCACGGGCAGGGCCTCGACGACAAGGGAAAGGCCGGGCAGTGCCGAGGCCGCGGCGGCCACGGCCGAGGCCAACCAAACGGAAAACGTGGTCGGCGACTCTATGTTCTGCTTCTCAAAAGCCGGATCAATGGCCAGGGCCGTTTCACCGTCGGCACCCAACTTGAAACCGACGGGAAAAAGCTGCATAGTTACGGCCAAAGGGTTGAACCGCGCCCAGACCGCCAGCCTGGCCGCAGCCAGAAAGGCGTCGGGCGTGAAAAAGAACCAAAGGGATTGTTCCCCGTTCCCGGCCACAGGCACCCCGCCATAATCCTCCAACGTCTGGACGACCACCGGGTTGATCTCACCGGACCAGGCGAGCCACAGCCCAAAGCCGTCGCACGCGATACGGACGTCGGTCGCTTCCGGCTGATGGGCTCGCAGGGCCTCAAGGGACATCATTCAATCATACCTCGCAAAGGAGCGGGCTGTGGACATCAGCAAAGCCATTCAAAAAATCAAGGCAGAACCGGGTTTTACCGACAATGTCGGGATGATTCTGGTGCACAACGGCGTGGTGCGCGGCTGGTCGCGCAAAGGGCGTCAAAAAGTCGGCTCCATCACCATTGAACCGGACCTGGCGAAAATGCAGGCCATTTGCCGCGACCTGGAAAGCCGGCCGGGCATCTTCCGGATCACGGCCCATGCCGAGTCCGGAGTCATGAAACCCGGTGACGACGTGCTTTTTCTTATCGTGGCCGGGGACATTCGCGAAAACGTCAAGGCCGTCTTTTCCGAACTTCTTGACAGGATTAAAGCCGAAGCCGTCTTCAAGCAAGAAGTTTTCATTGAATAGCGACACAGAAATTAATGCAATAACCATGCCCCAAGCAGCGTGAGAAAGGGGCCGTTGCACGGCCCCTTTCTCACGCCGGAGTTGTGATGAAAGCCCTTCTGATCATCTGCGCCACCATTTTCATCCTGCTGCGCGTTCTCAAGGCCGCCCTGCCGAACAAGCGGGGCCGGGCCGAGTCCGATCCCAAAGCCGCCGACCTGGAGGCCGCGGTCGGAAAAAGCCCCCAGGATGCGAAGCTCTGGGCGGAATGGGGCGCAGCCCTGTGCGCCCAAGCCTTTGAACGGGATGAGGCGCCGGATTCACCCGCTTGGCGCGAGGCCCTTGAGCGCCTGCGTACCGCCGCCCGCCTGGCCCCCGACGATGCCGAGATCCTGCTCTGCCTGACCCAATGGGAGGTCGCCCAGGCGGGCGAGGCCGAGCCCTCAAAACGGCCCGAACTCTACAGCATGACCTGGGCGTCCCGTCTGGACAGGGTCGCCGCCCTGGCCCCGCGCGATTCCACCGGCCCCTTTTTCCGGGCCGGCCTGTTGCAGCAGATTGCCGACGACCTGGCCGAGCGGGCCGAAGAATTTGAGAGCACGGACGAGCCCCGGCACAAGGCCCTGCTTGCCGAACGCGAAACCCGTCTCTGGGAAGCCCTGGATCAGATGAGCGTCGCGGAGCGCCTGAACCACAACGTGGACGAGCGCCTGAGGCGCGAGATTGAGCTCTACCTTGATCTGGCCGATGAATACTTTGACGGCCGGGAAAAATACCTGGTTCTGCAGGCTAAAAAACGGCAGGAAAAGCTCCGGAGCCTCGACCTGGAACCCTCCGAATACGAAGGGGTGGTTGCCGAAAGCCTGGAGCGTCTGCGCGACCTCTCGCCGGTCACGCCGACCCGGCCTGACCCTTCGACCACCTCTCCGGGGCCAAGTCTCGGCGATCTCCCTCGCCGGCCCACCGCGACGGTTATGCGGGCCAGGACGACCCAGGAGCCGGAACGCCAACGGAGTGAGCCCCCACGGTTGCCCCGTTCGGAGGCCGCGCGGCCCGCGCCCCAGGGCGATCCCCAACATACGGCGCCGCCCGAAAAACCGCAGACTGCGGCCCTTCCGGAAGAACCCCGGCCTGCCCCCGCGCCCGTGGCACCTCCCGGTACCGCCAAGGCACCCGCTGCGCCTCCCGATGCGGCCCCGGCACCTGCGGCATCCCCTGTCGCGTCCCCGGCCGTCGTTTCTACGACGTCCGGCGCTCCCCGGCCCGGAGCAGACGACACAGACAAGCATGTCTCCGCCGAAGGCGCCCACGACGGGCAGCCGGTCCCACAGCCGGCGGAGCGCCCCGGCTTCAAAACCCCCGACTATGCCGTGCCGGCCTATGGCCAACCCTCTTCTGCCGGCATATCCGACCCCCAGACGCCGGCCGGGTCGTTCCCCGCTGCCGGACAACGAAGTAATTCAGGCCGTGTGCCGTTGTCGTATCGCCCCATATCCCGCTAGGCCGGCAAAAATCCCCCGGCATAGCCGGGGGTATTTCCTATGCGCCTGTAAGGCTTTACCACCAGCAGCGCCCCAGCAGGCGCATATTTGATCCGGCATCTGCATATCTGTCACTTGCGGCCCGTAAACGGGCTTCCAGGGTATGGAAGGGACAACTGGTCGCCGGGCTTGTCCTGCTCTAACACATCCTTCCATTCGCACAGCTTGCGCAGTATTTCTCCAACCGCCCGCTTCGTCTCACCGTAAAAAACCTGCCGGCGATATTTGGGCGCAAACACTATGTGATATTTGCAGTTCCGCTTGGTGTGGGCTAAACTTTTGGCGTCACCCATTGTGACCTCCTTTTGATTTGTCGACTTGCAGTTGCCAGACCGCAAGATTTCTTCAACAAATCAAAGGAGTTTTGATAACGTAACCATAGCTGTAAGCATACGAAAACGGGGCGCCCTTGCGAGCGCCCCGTTCGGAAAAAAACGGAGAAGAAAAATTTACTGAGTCTTGGCGGCGTTTACAGCCTTGGTCAGGCGCGAAACTTTGCGGGCGGCGTTTTTCCAGTGGATCACACCTTTGCCGGCGGTCTTGTCCAGCACCGCCGTCGCTTTGGCCAGGGCTTCGGAAGCCTTGGCGGGATCGTTTTCCGAGATGGCGAGACGCACGGCCTTGACCACGTTTTTCACGCGGGTGCGGGCGGAACGGTTGCGGGCGGCCTTTTTCAGGCTCTGCTTGTGACGCTTGACGGCAGACTTATGGTTGGCCAAGGGATTCCTCCGAAATTTTCCTGTCATTGCGAAATTTTACGGGGCCTTCCGTTCACGGGAGGGAAGGAGCCGGTGAATGTCAAGCGCCTTGTGTAGTCTTTTCACCCACCTCTGTCAACAGAAAATTGCCGGCAGGCAACAAAAAAGGGGGGGCTTTCGCCCCCTCAGACCGATTACCGTGTCGTTTTAGAGCATTTCACGCTTGAAATGCCCGCAAGGATTTGTCGGCAAATCCTTGCCGCCAAATAGGCGTAGGCGGGCTTTGCCCGCCGTTAAGCGACTACTTGAAGCGTAAACTGCTCTAAGCAAGTTGCTTGAGCAGAGTATCCTTAATCGAGTCGATGGAGCCTTCGCCGTTCAGTTCAATATATTTGGTCTGCCCCTTGGCGGCCAGATCCTTATAAAAATAGGCGGCTGCCAGGGTGCCGGTCCTGGTGTCGTAGTAGATGTCATGGCGCTTGTTGATGGCGGTCTCATCCTGGTCGTCCGAGCGGGCGGAAAGATCGCCGCCGCAGACCCGGCATTTGTCGCCGTTGGGCTTGATGGCGTCGATGAAAATGTTGTTCGGGTGGTTGTTGTCGTTCTTGCACAGGCGCCGGCCCATGATCCGGTTCTTGGCCGTTTCGCGCGGCAGGAGGATCTCGATCACATAATCCAACTTCATGCCCGCGGCCTGCAAGGCCTCCCACAGCTTCTGGGCCTGGACCATGTTGCGCGGAAAGCCGTCCAGCAGCCAACCGGCGGCGCCTTTGGTCTTCAGGGTTTCCAGCACCATGGGGATGGTGATGCCGTCGGGCACCAGATCGCCGCGGTCAATGTATTCCTTGGCCTTTTTACCGAGTTCGGTGCCGCCGCCGATGTGCTCACGGAAAATGGCGCCCGACTCGATGTGAGCCAAGTTGTATCTCTGCTTAACCAGAGCACCTTGGGTACCCTTGCCGCTGCCGTTGGGGCCGAAGATCAGAATATTCACGACATCCTCCTCGTTAAATTGTTCACAAGCCCTTAGCGCGCCGCGCCTGCTCTGTCAATGTCGCGCGGCAACGCATTTCATACGGCGATGCCTGAATAGGAAAGTCACCTTTTTTTAAAAAGAAAAAGCATAATTATAACTGGTAAAACGTAAAAACAGTATTATCTCTGGTAATACGAACACTGAATCTTCCGCTCCGGTTTAAAATACGATGTTGTACAAACGACATGAAAACGCCTTAATTCGCCGCATGGCCGGCGTCCTGAACACCCCCTATATCACGGCGGTCCGCGAAGGTCTGACCCTTGCGTTGCCGGTGATCGTGGCCGGCACGTTGGCCGTTCTGGTCAACAGTTTCCCCCTGCCCGCCTACCAGCGGACCATGAACGATCTGTTCGGCGCCGAGTGGCGGCTGACCGGCGAATACATTTATCTCGGCACCTTTGGCGTGCTTTCGGTGGTCATGGCCCTTTCCATCGGGCACAGCCTGGCGGAAGACTACAACGACAAGCACCCGCTGGACCGCATTCCGCCTTCCATCGCCTCGCTGATTACCTTAAGTTGCGTGGTGGCCACCCTTGAGCCGACCCGCGAAGGAGCACTGTTGCTGCGCTGGCTCGGGGTGCACGGGCTGCTCACGGCCATTGCCACGGCCCTGGCCTCTTCAGCCGTGCTTCGAGGGCTGATGCGCCTGTCGTTCCTGCGCATAAGCTTCTATGCCGGCGCCGGGAGCATGTCCATGTCCAGGGCCATGAGCGCCCTGCTCCCGGCTGTGCTGACCATTCTGCTCTTTGCCGGCGCCAAAACCGTTTTTAAACTTTTCGGCGCCGGCGACATCAACAGCACCATCTATCACCTGCTCTACCTGCCCTTTCAGAACATGGGCGGCGACCACCTCAGTACGGCAACCATCTACGGCTTTGCCCGGCACTTGCTCTGGTTCATGGGCGTCCATGGCTCCAACGTGCTTGAGCCTATCATGACCGAAATTTATGTACCGGCCATCCAGAACAACATCATGGTCGGTGGGGGCGATCTACTCTACCGCGCGCGGGAAAACGTCGCCCTGACCACGATTTTCACCAAACCCTTTTTCGATTGCTACACCTCCATGGGAGGGGCCGGCTCCACCCTGGGACTGCTCATCGCTTGTCTGCTGCAGCACAACGACCAGAGCACCCGGAAGATCGCCCGCATCTCCATTCTGCCCTCGATCTTCAACATCAATGAAATTCTGCTTTTCGGCCTGCCCGTGGTCCTGAACCCGGTCTTCCTGATTCCCTTCGTCCTGGTGCCGCTGCTGAATACGGTCATTGCCTTTCTGGCCCTGAAGTTCGGCCTGGTGCCTCTCACTGTGCACGAGGTGGCCTGGAACATCCCCGTGGGCGCCAACGCCTGGCTGGCCACAGAATCGTGGCGCGGTGCCGTCCTGCAGGCAGTGAACCTGGCCGTGGCCGTGGCCGTGTACAGCCCCTTCGTGTCCCTGGACAACCACCTTAAAGGACGGCGATTCACCGAAGTCTATCATAAGCTCATGCGTATCGCCGTTGAAGGCGACGGTCAGGAATCGGGGCCACGCCTGCTGTCTCAATCCGGCCCCGTGGGCGGCCTGGCCGCCGGACTGGCCGCGGACATGCGTTCAGCCCTGCGACGTTCGGAATTTTTCCTGCGCTACCAGCCCCAGGTGAACAGCGACACCGGCAAGGTCTACGGCGTCGAGAGCCTGTTGCGTTGGCAACATCCCACTCTCGGCTTCATCCCGCCACCGGTCTTTGTCTCCCTGGCCGAAGAAACCGGCTTTATCAAGAACCTTGGCATGTGGAGCCTGGAACAGAGCATCGCCACCTTGAGCGCGTGGCGCAAGGCGGGCATCGGGCCGCTGGTCATGTCGGTGAACCTTTCGGCCCGGCAACTCGCCGACAAGAACCTGCCCGACCGCATTGAAGAAATGCTCAAGCGTTACAACGTGCCTGTGGAGTTTCTCAAGCTGGAAGTGACCGAGTCTGTGGCCCTGACCTCAGAGGCCTTGAAAAGCGAGGTTCTGGCCGAACTGGATCGCCGGCGGATCAAGCTGGCCATCGACGACTTCGGTATGGGGCACAGCTCGCTGACATACTTGAAGAAATTCCCGGTGGCCTCACTCAAGCTTGATGCCTTGCTCAGCCGCGACGTCATGGCCAGCCGCAGCAGCTGTGAAATCATCCTGTCCGTTTCGGAACTCTGCCGCAGCCTGGGCATTCAATTGATCGCGGAATTCGTCGAGGACGAAAAACACCTGTTGAAACTGCGCTCCCTGGGCTGCTCGAACATCCAGGGCTATTTCTACAGTCCGCCCCTGCACGCCGAAGAGTTCTTCGACTTCGCCCGGCAAACCCACAAGGCTTACGGCCCCAATATCACCCCGCCGCTGACCTGCATGGAGTAATAAAAAGAGCCGCCTCTGGCCCTACCTTCTTACAAGCGCGCCCGCAGGCGCGCTTATTCTCCGACCATCTTCTCCTTGGTATCCGGCTTGGTCCCGCGCTGCTGCACGATGCGCGAGCCCGGCGGCACGGCGTGGGTCAACCAGACGTTGCCGCCGATGATGCTGTCCGCACCGATGCTGATCCGGCCGAGGATGGTGGCCCCGGCGTAGACCGTGACCCGGTCTTCCAGGATGGGGTGGCGCGGATTGCCCTTGACCAGCATGCCGCTCTCGTCCTTGGTGAAGGAGAGCGCGCCCAGGGTCACGCCCTGGTACAGCCGGCAGCCCTTGCCGATGATGCAGGTCTCGCCGATGACCACGCCGGTACCGTGGTCGATGAAGAACTCCTCGCCGATCTGCGCCCCGGGGTGGATGTCGATGCCCGTGCGCGAATGGGCCATCTCGCTGATGATTCGAGGAATCAGCGGCACCTCCAGCCGATACAGCTCATGGGCGATGCGGTGGTTGATCATGGCCGTGATCGAAGGGTAGCAGAAAATGGCCTCGCCCGGGCTTTTGGCCGCCGGGTCGCCTTCGTAGGCGGCCTTGACGTCGCTTGCCAGAAGATCCCGAATGCGCGGCAGCGCTACCATGAAGCCGGCCGATTTCTCTTCGGCCTCGCGCGAGCAGGAAGCGCAACTGTCCCCCTGGCCGATGCAGGTGAAACACAGACCCCGGCGAATCTGCTCCTTGAGCAGGCGGAAGATCGAGTCGAGGTTGGCCGCCAGATGGTAGCGCAACGATTCCGGAGCGATACGGGTATGTCCGTAGTAGCCGGGGAACAAGGCCGCGCGCAGGCGCTCGACGATCTCGCCGAGTTGCTCCAAAGAAGGCATGGGCGATTCGGACAGGGACTTGTACATGATCGCCTGATACTCCGAGGGCTTGCATAATTCCTCGGTGATGCGGTCAAGTTGCGGCATGCCGTGAAGGATCTGGAAAGGGTTCATACTCTCGTTCCTTATTGCTGCTTGCTGTGCTTAGAGCATTTTCACTTTGATAATCAGGCAATCAATTTCAGATAGTCTTGCGTTGTTTAGTTAGCGTGTAATTTCAATAAATTAACCGGAAATTATTTCCGTTTTAAGTCCAGTAAAAAGCCCTGAAATCCGCAAAGTCTGTTGGTAGACCTGTTGGTAGGTTTTTGATATTCCCGTTCTGGTGATTGTCTTGTTTTTCCAGACATGGCGAATTGTAGCCCACCCTGGAAAAATAAGGAAGAGCACACCGGAACGGGAATGCCTTTTTTACGCAAATCCTTTGAATCGCAAGGAAAATGCGTAAAATGTTGGTAGTGCTCCGGTCTGACGTACCAAACCGTACCAACAGGGAGCAAGCCAGATGAAACTGACGGACACCTTTATACGGCGGGTGAATGGCAACGGCAAGGTGCAAAAACACTCGGACGGCGGCGGGCTGTTCCTGTACGTCACGCCTACCGGCAAAAAATCATGGCGCATGGCCTACCGTTTCGCCGGAAAGCAAAAACTTCTGTCCATCGGCCCGTATCCAACTGTCGGACTGCGCGCGGCGAGGGACAAGCGGGAAGAGGCGAAAAAACAACTTCTCGCCAATATCGACCCCAGCGGCGCGAAGCGCGAGGCCAAAGCCTCGGCGGCGGAAGCGGCTCTCAACTCCTTTGAAGTGGTCGCGCGCGAGTGGTTCGGCAGATATTCGGCCTCGTGGACTCCCGCCTACAGGCGTTACATGATGCAACGTCTTGAAAAGAATATCTTCCCGTACATCGGCAAACGCCCCATAGGTGGCATCACCGCCAGGGAACTTTTGGGAGTGCTGCGGCGCGGCGAAGAGCGGGATGCCCTTTCGGTTGTCCATCTGGCCTTGCGGGAGTGCGGGCGGATATTCCGCTACGCCATCATCACCGGCAGGGCCGAGCGGGACGTTGCCGCCGATTTGCGCGGCGCGTTTGCCCCGGCGCCCAGAGGTCACTGCGCGGCCATCACCGACCCCGCCGCCGTAGGCGAGCTGCTTCGCAAGATAGACGCTTACGGGGGTAACTTTTTCGTATCCCGCGCCTTGCGTATCGCGCCCCTGGTCTTCGTCCGGGTTGGGGAACTGGTCAAGGCCGAATGGGAGGAGTTCGATTTCAAGGCCGCCGAATGGCGCATACCGGCCTCAAAAATGAAAATGAAGCAGATGCATATCGTTCCGCTTTCCCGTCAAGCTCTGGCGATTCTGGAGGAATTGCGAGCGGTATCCGGCGGTGAGCGGTACGTCTTCCCCGCCGCACGAGGGGACGGGGACGCGCCCCATCTGCAAACCACTACGCCTCTACGCGCCTTGCGGCGCCTCGGCTACGCCAAAGGGGAACTGACCTTTCACGGTTTCCGCTCAATGGCTTCGACCCTGCTCAACGAGTTGGGATATAACCGTGACTGGATAGAGCGCCAGCTTGCCCACTCGGAGAGCAACAGCGTCCGGGCGGCGTACAATTACGCGGAATATTTGCCGGAACGCCGGAAGATGATGCAGGAGTGGAGCGATTTTTTGGACGGGGTACGGGAACAGGTAAAAGCGGAAGGGTAAAGCGGACGCATGGCCTCCAATATTCTGCCTCCCGGCGCAACATATTTTGCTTTTGCGGGAGACTTCCGGCATACTTGCATGGAGTTTATCTATACACACATGAGGTTGCAATGACGCGGCAAAAAATGGATGTTCAGGGTACGGAAATCGCCCTGATGGTGCGGGAGCGCGAAGATTATATATCGCTGACCGGCATTGCCAAATACCGCAATGCGGCAGAGCCTTTCGCCATTATTAACAACTGGATGCGCAGCCGCAGCACCATTGAATTTCTCGGTTTGTGGGAGCGCCTGAGCAATCCGGATTTTAAACCTCTCGAATTCGAGAGGTTTAGGGCGGAAGCGGGCAGCAACTATTTTGTCCTTTCTCCACAGCGCTGGATTGAGGCCACAAGCGCTGTCGGCATTATCGCCAAATCAGGCCGGTATGGCGGCACTTTCGCGCATCGGGACATTGCCTTCGAGTTTGCCTCGTGGATTTCGCCGGAATTCAAGCTCTACCTCGTCAAGGAATTCCAGCGGCTCAAAGACGAAGAGACAAAGCAACTCGGTTGGGATTTACGGCGCGATCTGGCAAAGATCAACTACCGTATCCACACGGACGCCATCAAAGAACGCCTTGTACCGCAAGAACTGACCCGGCAACAGATTAACGTCGTCTACGCCTCGGAAGCGGATATGCTCAATATGGCGCTGTTCGGTCTGACAGCCCAGGAGTGGCGGCTCGCCAACCATGACAAAAAGGGGAACATGCGCGATTATGCCAATGTCGCGCAATTGGTGTGCCTTTCCAACCTGGAAAGCATGAATGCGTTACTCATTCATGAAGGACTGACGCAGCCGGAACGGCTGCAAAGGCTTAACAGAGCAGCCATCCAGCAAATGAAGCTTCTTACGGAAGATTCGCGCGTCAAAAAGCTGGAGGGAAGCAAGTAAGCTTCGTGTTTTTTGTCGTGTGCGAGTAGATGCGGGGAAAAGAAAAAAATATCGTAGTCGTTCTGGCGGACAGGGCAACTCCAGCCCCTCACAACGGTGAAGGCGCACTTACCAGTTTCTAAAGAAACTGTGTGCGCTCTACGAGGCTTCAAGCGCGGAGAGCCCGCGGCGGGCGGCGTGGGAAAATGGCGGGCGTATCCGCTCCGAGTCTTTGCAGGGAGCATAAATATAGCACAGTATGCTTCACTTCGTGAAACCTGTGCGACCGTGCCGCTCGACCGCCAAAGGCAGAAATACAAATCCGGGGATATATGGACGGAAAGAATATGGGCGAGCAAGCGTTCCCCTATATGAGGGAAGAGTTGCTGGGTGGCATGGTTTGCGCTATGGGGAGGGGGAGGAAGAGAGAGGCAGTTATGGCTTTTTTTGATTGGTTGTTCGGGAAAAATCAAAAGAAAGACTGCCAACGGCTGGAAGTCACCGCGCCGATCCAGAACGACGATTATGAATATATAGGGCCAACGGAAGAAGGCGAATGGGAACAGGGGGGATTGCTCTATCCGGCATGGGTAGAAGTGGCGGGAATACAGCATGAAAATCGAAACGGATCATCCCGAAAAAAGGCGGCGGAGGGTATAAAGGAAGGCGACCCCTTATTTTTGTTTTGGGATAAAAAGAACCAGTATGACGAAAACGCCGTGGCGATATTCAGAAAGAAGCCGGGGGCCGTAAATTTTTCGCTCAGCCATCAGATAGGCTTTGTTCCCATCTCTCTCTCAAAACACTGCATAGAAGCGTATAGCTATGGGTTAAAGGTTGGAACAGAGGCAAAGAGGGTTTACTACGGTAGAAATAATTATGTGAGTATAAAAATTGCCTTGTATTATTTCGTCCAAAAAAGCGATACCTATAATTATCTTCTTTTTTCATTGCATATACGGGAAAGCGCCTTGGAAGAACTGGAGGAAAAGGGAATGCTCAACATGGAATCCCTTTCAGCCATGAGCGACAAGGATTTATTGAAAATCAAGGGAATTGGGGATAAGGCTTTAAAAAAGATCCGTGAAGCATTTCCGGAAAGGATCTGACGGCGGCGGTCAGTAACCGGCGGAAGCAATCCCGGCAAGTTGACAGCCAATTGAAGCTGAATTTTGTATTTGTGTCTAAAGCCGTCTCAAAAAGTCCGGCTCCATCTACAAAAATCGTTGGTATTACTGCTGGTATAAAATTATATTAAAAATATTTAAGTTAATTATTTCACTAGATAGATTGTGATGTCAAATTATCTTTGAAAATGTCAAAGTTGCTTTGCTCTACTCGGTAAACAAACGGGTGGAGAGATAGCGGTCGGCCGTGTCCGGCACGATAAAGGCGATGCGCCCGCCCGCGAATTCTTCCTTGCCGGCCAGCTCCAAGGCGGCAAAGGCCGCGGCTCCGGCCGAGATGCCGCAAAAGATGCCTTCTTCGCGCATCAGCCGGCGGGCCGTGGCCAGGGCCTGAGACCCGGCCACCCGGATGACCCCGTCCAGGACACTTCGATCCAGAACCTTGGGCACAAAGCCGGCGCCGATGCCCTGGATGGGGTGCGGCGAAGGCGCGCCGCCGCTCAGCACCGGCGACTCGTCCGGCTCCACCGCGTAGACCTTGATCTTGGGCTGCAGCTTCTTCAGCCCCTGTCCCAGGCCGCTCACGGTACCGCCTGTGCCGACGCCGGCCACGGCCGCGTTCAGATCGCCGCCACAGGCCTCCCAGAGTTCACGGGCCGTGGTCCGGGCATGCAGGCGCGGGCCGGCCGGGTTGTCGAACTGGGCAAGCATGACCGCGCCCGGCGTCTTGGCTGTGATGCCTTCGGCCTCGGCAATGGCCCCGGACATGCCCTTGGCCGCGGGGGTCAGCACCAGTTCCGCGCCCAGGCCGCGCAACAGCGCTTTACGTTCCTCGCTCATGCTTTCCGGCATGGTCAGGATCAGCCGATAGCCCCGGACGGAGGCCACCAGGGCCAGGCCGATGCCGGTGTTGCCGCTGGTGGGCTCGACGATCACGCAGTCGGCCGCCCGTTCCGGGCGCAGTCGGCCGGCTTCTTCGGCCTCCTCGACCATGGCCAGGGCCAGACGGTCTTTCACCGAGCCGGCCGGGTTGAAATATTCCAGCTTGGCCACCACCTCGGCCTTGGCCGCCAAGCCGGGCAGGCGGTTGAGGCGTACCGTGGGGGTGTTGCCGATCAGGCGCAGGATATCGGGAGCAATGCTCATAAGACCTCCGTGACCGGCTCGCAGGCCACCGGCTCGATAAGTTTTTTGCGGTGCGTGGCCACGATGTGGAACCAGCGGTTTTGCGGCACGTAGATGTAGGGCACGTCTTCGGTGCGGCGAAAAAGAAAAAGCGAAAGGATCATCCGGTTCACAGCCTGATGCCCGACAATCAGGGTGCCCGGCCGGCCGCCGGCCAGGAACAGGGCTTTGCGCAGGCCGCGCTCCACCCGGTCGCGCATGGTCGCGTAGCCCTCGCCCTGCGGATAGCAATAGTTGTATTTGTCTCGCCCCCGGGCCGCATACTCCTCCGGCCGGGTGCGGCGAATCTCCTCGTAGGTCATGCCGTCGAAAATGCCGGCATCTATCTCGTCAAATTCCTTCAGACTGATCAGCGCCGCCTCGGGGTGCTCGGCCACCAGCGGCGCGGCCGTCTGCCGGGCTCGCCGGCGCTCGGAGATGAACACATAGGGCACCTCCTGCGACTGAAACGAAGAGGCCAGGGCAGCGGCCTGGGCCCGGCCCAGATCAGTCAGGCCCGAATCGCCACCGATGCGGCCCTGCACATTATATTCGCTCTCGCCATGCCGGGCAAGACACAGGCCGCGCACCCAGTCCGAGACCAGAATGTCGCGAATCAGCACGGCGTGCGGGATCTTCCGCTCCAGGCGCTCCTCCAGCACCCGGTTGCGCACCGAGTCCACGCGCATGTAGCACGGCTCCGGCCCCAAGGGCTCCAGAATGCTCCGGTAGTAATCCAAGCGGCGCAGAAAGGCCGCCCTGGCCTCTTCGGGCGACAGCTCGGCAAACTCCGGCAGGGCCGCCTTGCGGGCCACGGCCGCCTCCAGAATATCCGGGTCGTCGTTGCGGCATTCCACAAAGAGCAGCGGGAACTCCTCGAACATTTCCTCCAGCATGGCCCGGCGCTCCCGCCCGGCATTGGTGGCGTCCAGAATGGCCACGTCACCGCCCTCGCGCAAGAAGACTTTGGCCGACCGGGCGTTGATCACCGCTATCTGCTCCCGTCGCAGCTTTCCCTCCCGGTTGTCCGGGTGGTAAAACTCCGGCATGGCCGATTCCGCTCCCAGCCGTGAACGCCGCAGATCCCCGTTGTTGAAAATACGCGCCTCGGCGCCCATGCCCGCAAAGCCTTCCTGCAGGCGTTGCGCCACCGTGGATTTGCCCGAAGCCGGCAAACCGCACATGGCAATGACAAGCTTTTCCATCTCACGCTCCCGGATACTTGGGGAACAGGGGCTCCGACAAGCGTCACTTGGCCTTTTTCAAAGCGGCGGCTTCGGCCTCGTCCA
Organism: Desulfovibrio sp.; assembly: GCA_031553235.1. Classification (GTDB taxonomy): domain Bacteria; phylum Desulfobacterota; class Desulfovibrionia; order Desulfovibrionales; family Desulfovibrionaceae; genus Frigididesulfovibrio. Next base: position 16,209 of record JAVBLS010000048.1, on the reverse strand, counting down.
TGCCGAAGCAGTGCTCGGACGCGGGGAAGGCGCCGGAGCGGACCTCCTCGGCATATTGGACAAAGGCATTTTGTACTATGCCGGCCAGGCCGGCGTATTTTTTGACAAAGCGCGGCACATGGCCGGTGTTCAGACCGAGCATGTCGTGCAGAACCAGCACCTGGCCGTCGCACTCGGGGCCGGCGCCGATGCCGATGGTCGGGATGCCGATGCTCCGGGTGACCAGCCCGGCCACGGGCGCGGGGACGGCCTCAAGGACCACGGCAAAGCAGCCCGCCTCTTCAAGGGCTCGGGCGTCGACCAGAAGCATCTCGGCGGCGGCGGCGGTTTTGGCCTGGACCTTGAAGCCGCCGAACACGGCCGCGCGTTGCGGGGTGAGGCCGATGTGGCCGACCACGGGAATGCCGGCCGCGACCAGGGCCTTGACCTGGGGCGCAACCTCGCGGCCGCCCTCAAGCTTGACCGCGCGCACGCCGGCCTCGCGCACCAGCCTGGCGGCATTGGCCAGAGCCGCGTCGACGCCCGGCTCGTAGCTCATGAAGGGCATGTCGGCCACGACCAGAGCGCGGGAGGCGCCGGCCACGGCCATGCGGGTGTGGTGGATCATCTCGTCCACGGTCACGCTCAGGGTATCTTTGCGGCCCATGACCACCATGCCGCCGGAATCGCCCACCAGAATCATGTCGACCCCGGCGGCGTCGGCCAGAAGGGCAAAGGGATAATCGTAGGCGGTGACCATGACCAGCTTGCGCGCGCCCTTGGCCTTGCGCACGCTCAAGGTCGTAACCGGGGCCTCGGCCCCCTTGGGGGGCGGCGGGGTGTGCGAACTCATAACGACCTCCGTGCGGCGCGGCAACTGCCGGCGGTGCCGCGCAAGATGTGGCATCAAATACGAATCTTCGCGTACAGCGCGCCGAACAAAGGCCGCTCGTATAGGCGCACCCGGCTGAGCAGCCAGGCGCCGTTTTGGCTCTTGGCCTTGAAGCGATGCACCGTCAGGGGTCGGCCGGGCAGGTTGGCCCCCTCGCGGGTGGTGAACAAAACGGAAAAACCGGCTTGCAGCGCCAAGGCGTGGGCCTCGGGCGCATACCTGCCCCAGGGCCAGCACAAACTGTTCACGGTCTTGCCGAGCACGGCCTCCAACTCGGCCTTGCCGCCGGCAATCTCCCGGCGCATCCGCTCCTGCCGCTCGGCGTCGCTTTCCATGCGCCCAAGGCCTTCCGGCTTGGCGGCCAGGGCTGCGACAACCTGCCGCAGGCGCTCCAGGCTTTCCGGGTGCTTGAAAAAGGCATCGGCATCGGCGTATGCTTGGGGCACCAGATCGCCGACGGCCCGGAGCAGATCCGTCGAGAGTACGAAAGCCCGGTTCTGCAGGCCGGCGATGACCTTGAAATTGGGCAGGCCCCAGAGCCGGGGCTCTTCGGTGCGATAAAAGGTGCGCACCTGCCGGCCCGGTCGGATAAAATCCGTATACTCCGGCCCGGCATAGACCCCGTAATGTCCTCGGCCGTGCGAGGCCACGGCCAGAATGCCCGATGCCTCCATGGCCCTGACCTCGGCGTGATTGCAGAAGACGTCGCGGCGCACTTCGTAGCCCAGTTCGTCGCGGCCTACCGGGTGGTCCACCCTCTCGGGCGCGCCGGCCCGGCCGGCCAAGACGTCTTCCAGGACGATCCGGGGCGTCTCGCCCGGCTCCAGACGGTTGCTCACGGCAAAGACCACGCCCTTGTGCCCGTGCCGGGCCAGACTTGGCAGAGCATGCAGGTAGTTGTCCAAATAGCCGTCGTCAAAGGTGATCAGCACCGCGCCCCGCGACAGGGACTTGCCGTCGCGTAGAAAGGCCTCGGCCTCGGCCAGACTCACCCCGCGTTTGCCGCCGGCCGCCAGTGCCCGGCAATGCTCCTCGAACAGCTCCGGGGCAACCGCTATGGAGTTTTCCTGCGGGCTGACGTAGTGGTACATGAGTACCGGCAAACTTCTGGCCGAATTTCCGAACATGCCTGAATCCTTGTTGATGTGCAAATTCGCACACAAAAATGAATAAGTATCCTTGACTCTTACAACACAGAACTTAACTAGGCAAGTGAGGGCGTGGTCCGGAATTCGTTCCCGGACGGCCCCTCCAGACGCCGCAGATCAGGAGTGCACAACGCGATGAGTGTTTCCTATAAGGATTACTATAAAATTCTGGGAGTTTCCCGGGACGCTTCCAAAGAGGACATCGCCAAGGCCTACAAGAAGTTGGCCCGCAAGTACCACCCGGACCTGAACAAAGACGACAAGAAGGCCGAAGAGCGCTTCAAGGAAGTGAACGAGGCCAACGAGGTGCTCAAGGATCCGGAAAAGCGCAAACTGTACGATCAACTCGGCCCCAACTGGAAGGACGGGCAGAATTTTCAGCGTCCGCCCGGGTTCGAAAATATGAACTTCGGCTTTTCCGGTGCGCCCGGCGGTTCGGCCGGCGGTTTCGGCGGTTTCAGCGACTTTTTCGAGACCCTGTTCGGCGGCGGCTTTGCCGGCCAGGGGGCGCAGTTTTCCGGTTCCTTCGGCGGCCGCGACAGCCGCTTTGCCGGTTTCAACCAGGGGCCGCGCCGGGGCAGCGACGTTGAGGCCACCCTTACCCTGACCCTTGAAGAAGCCTTCAACGGTGGGAAAAAGTCCGTGGCCCTGCAGATGCCCTCGGGCAGGCGCTCCCTTGAGGTCAACATCCCGGCCGGGGTCAAGCCCGGGGCGCGTATTCGCCTGTCCGGCCAGGGTGAAGAAGGTCGCGGCGGCGGCAACGGCGACCTCTACCTGCGGGTGCAGGTTGCCCCGCACCACGATTTCAGCCTGGACGACGCCGACGTAATCTACGACCTCAACCTGGCCCCCTGGGAGGCGGCCCTCGGCGCCAAGGTGCGCGTGCCCACCCTTTCCGGGGCCGTGGAACTGAATATTTCACCCGGCACCAGCAGCGGCAAGAAGCTGCGCCTGCGCGGCAAAGGCCTGGGCGCCGGCCAGGCCAAGGGAGACCAGTTCGTGCGCATCGGCATTGCCGTGCCCGACTCCCTCTCCCCCGAAGAACAGGAACTCTGGACCAAGCTGCGCGATGCCTCGCGGTTCAAACCGCGCGGGGAATGAGGAGGACATTGCCATGGACATGAACCGAATGACGGAAAAATCGCAGCAAGCCCTGGTGGGGGCGCAGGAACTGGCTTTGCGCTCGGGGCATCAGGAAGTGGATGCCGAGCACCTGGCTCTGGCCTTGGTGCGCCAGGAAGGCGGCCTGGTGCCGCGCCTGCTGGACAAGGCGGGCGTTGCCCCGGCGGCCTATGACCAGGCCCTGACGGAAGAACTGGGCAAAAGGCCCTCGGTCAGCGGCCCGGGCGCCGACGCCTCGCGTATCGGCATCACCAACCGGGTACGGCAGATCATCATGCACGCCCAGGACGCGGCCGGCCGGATGAAGGACGAGTTCGTCAGCGTGGAGCACCTGTTCTGCGAGTTGGCCAATGAGTCGGCAAGCACCGGCGTGGGCCGGGTCAACCGTAAACTCGGCCTGACCTCGGAAAAGGCTCTGGCGGCCATGAACGCCGTGCGCGGCAACCAGCGGGTGACCTCTCAGAACCCTGAAGACACTTACGAGTCCCTGGCCAAATTCGGCCGCGACCTGGTGGAGGAGGCGCGCAAGGGCAAGCTTGACCCGGTCATCGGCCGGGACGCCGAGATCCGCCGCTGCATCCGCATTCTGTCGCGGCGCACCAAAAACAACCCGGTGCTCATCGGCGAGGCCGGGGTGGGCAAGACGGCCATCGTGGAAGGGTTGGCCCACCGCATTCTCAACGGCGACGTGCCTGAAGGACTGAAGGACAAGATGCTCTACGCCCTGGATATGGGCGCGCTGATCGCCGGGGCCAAGTACCGGGGCGAATTCGAGGAGCGGCTGAAGGCCGTGCTCAAGGAGGTTGAGGCCTCCGAAGGCCGGATCATCCTGTTCATTGACGAACTGCACACCATCGTCGGCGCCGGGCGCACCGACGGGGCCATGGACGCCGGCAACCTGCTCAAGCCTATGCTGGCCAGGGGCGAGCTGCACTGCATCGGCGCCACCACCATCGACGAATACCGCAAGTATATTGAAAAAGACCCGGCCCTGGAGCGCCGCTTCCAGCCGCTGCTGGTGGAAGAGCCCTCGGCCGAAGATGCTGTATCCATCCTACGCGGCCTGCGCGAACGCTTCGAGGTGCACCACGGGGTGCGCATCACCGACGCGGCCATTGTCGAGGCGGTGATGCTCTCCATCCGCTACATCAGCGACAGACAATTGCCGGACAAGGCCATTGACCTGATCGACGAGGCCGCGGCGATGATCCGCACCGAGATCGACTCTCTGCCCACGGAACTGGACGAGAGCAACCGTAAGATCATGCAGTTGGAGATTGAGCGTGAAGCCCTGCGCCGTGAGACCGACGCTGCCTCGCGCGACCGCCTGGAGCGTCTGGAGAATGAACTGGCCGATCTGCGGGCCAAGCAGGCCGGACTGTCGGCCCAGTGGGAAAAGGAAAAAGGCGGCATCAACCGCCTGCGCTCCCTCAAGGAAGAAATCGAGCGCACCCGCCGGGCCGTGGAAGAGGCCGAGCGGGGTTATGACCTCTCCCGGGCCTCGGAACTGAAGTACGGCACCCTGCAACGTCTGGAGCGCGAGTTGGAGGCTCTGGAAAGCGCCGAACAGACCGACGACGCGCGCCTGCTCAAGGAGGAGGTCCGGCCCGACGACGTGGCCGACATCGTGGCCCGCTGGACCGGCATTCCGGTTTCCCGCCTGCTGGAATCCGAGCGCGACAAGCTGCTGCGTCTGCCCGAAACCCTGCACGAGCGGGTTGTGGGTCAGGACGAGGCCGTGGACGCCGTGGCCGAAGCGGTGCTGCGCTCGCGGGCCGGGCTTTCGGACGCCGGTCGGCCCATCGGCTCGTTCATCTTTCTCGGCCCCACAGGCGTGGGCAAAACCGAACTATGTAAAACTCTGGCCAAGAGCCTCTTTGACAGCGAAGAGAGCATGGTCCGCCTGGACATGAGCGAGTATATGGAAAAGCACGCGGTCTCGCGGCTGATCGGCGCGCCTCCGGGCTACGTGGGCTACGACGAGGGCGGCAGACTGACCGAAGCCGTGCGCCGCAAGCCTTACGCCGTGGTGCTCTTTGACGAAATCGAAAAGGCCCACTCGGACATTTTCAACGTGCTGCTGCAGATTCTCGACGACGGCCGGCTGACCGACAGCCAGGGCCGCACCGTGGATTTTCGCAACACCATCATCATCATGACCTCCAACCTGGGATCTTCGACCATGCTTGAGGGCATCACGCCTGCGGGTGAGTTCAAGGACGGGGTGCGCGAGGCGGTCATGAGCGAGCTGCGCCGACACTTCCGGCCGGAATTCCTCAACCGGGTGGACGAAACCGTGCTCTTCAAGCCGCTGTTGCTCGAGCAGATCATCCGCATCGTGGACCTGCTGATGCAACGCCTGGCCGGCCGTCTGACCGAACGCAAAATCGGCGTTGAACTGAGTCCTGAGGCTAAACGCTTCATCGCCGAATCGGCCTACGACCCGGTTTACGGCGCCAGGCCCTTGCGCCGTTTTCTCCAGCAACGCCTGGAAACGCCTCTGGCCAAAAAGCTGGTGGCCGGGGAAATCCGCGACGGCCAGAACATCACTGTGGGCGTGGCGGACGACAGGCTAATCTTCACCTAAAGGTTCGGCCAAAAACACTTTTTATGCACTTAATCATTATATGCGCAGAAACAGAGCAGACGAGAACGGCCGAGGCAAGCACATAATACCCGGCCGTTTTTGTATATTTTTGGACAAGCCGGAAAAATAAAATTTACATAGTTGCAAACGGTTACAATGCAAAAATAGCATGTTCCACCCCGTATCGCGCCACAAGAAGAAAGCCGATACGCGCTGGGCAGGGGGGAAACCTTTTGTTAAAAAGGCTGAAAACGTTTGCAAGACAAGCATTGCAGTCATAAATATGCTTGCTTTGACATAATGCGGCGGCTATGCTTCGTGCATCTCCCGGCGTTTTTGCCCGTGGGCCTGGAGTAATCCATGAACAGGTGGATTGCTCCGCAAGGGTTCGCCTGTGAATCCTTGTTACGAGATGCCTGCAGGCGGACTTTGCCCGCCGTCAAGCAAGTATCTCAAGCGCAGCATGCGTCAGGCCGGCGGGTTTCCGGGTTATTCTCTTCATATATGGAGGAAGCATGAAGCGGAGAGCATTTCTGAAAATGTCCTGCTGCCTCGGCGCCGGCTTGGCCCTCACGGGGCTCGGGCTGAATCTGGTGTCCGTCACGGCACACGCGGCCGACATGAAAAAAATGGACGCCGTCAAAGAGGCGCGCCGTTCCACCACCATCTGCTGTTACTGTTCCGTGGGCTGCGGTCTGATCTGCAGCGCCGACGCAGGCAGCGGCAAGATCATCAACATCGAAGGGGATCCGGAGCACCCCATCAACGAAGGCTCCCTGTGCGCCAAAGGCGCCGGCCTGTTCCAGGTCTCGGCCGCCAACCAGCACCGCCTGACCAAGGTTCTGTACCGCAAGCCCGGCGGTGACAAGTGGGAGGAGCGCGACTGGGACTTCGCGATCAACCGCATTGCCGAGTTGATTAAAAAAGAGCGTGACAAATCGTTCATGCTCAAAAACGACAAGGGCCAGACGGTCAACCGTCTTGAGAGCATGTCCCTGATGGGCAGTTCCAACGTTTTGAGCGAAGAATGCTGGGCCACGGCCCAGTTCGCGCGCGGCCTGGGGTTGACGTATATCGACCACCAGGCGCGGGTCTGACACGGCCCCACTGTACCGGCTCTGGCAGAGTCGTTTGGTCGCGGTTGCATGACGAATCACTGGATTGATATTCAGCACAGTGATGTAATTCTTATTCAAGGCAGCAACGCTGCGGAAAACCACCCCATTTCCTTCAAATGGGTGATGCGGGCCAAGGAAAAGGGCGGCAAGCTGATCCACGTGGATCCGCGCTTCACCCGCACCTCGGCCAAGGCCGATCTGTACGTGCCCCTGCGCTCGGGCACGGACATCGCCTTCATCGGCGGGATGATCAAATACATCATCGAGAACAAGAAGTACTTCGAAGACTACGTTCTCAACTACACCAACGCGAGCTTCCTGGTGGCCGAGGGCTATTCCTTCAGGGACGGCCTGTTCTCCGGCTATGATCCGAAGACGCGCAAATATGACAAGGCCTCGTGGAAGCTGGAAAAGGACGAAAACGGCCTGCCCAAGCGCGACATGACCTTGAAAAACCCGCGCTGCGTGCTCAACGTCATGCACGAGCACTACAAACGCTACACCCTGGAGAAAGTCTCGGCCATCACCGGCACGCCCAAGGAAGAGCTGCTGCAGGTCTATGAGCTCTATGCCTCCACCGGGGTCAAGGACCGCGCGGGCACGATCATGTACGCCCTTGGCCAGACCCAAAGCACCATCGGCGTGCAGAAGATCCGCTCCCTGTGCATCATGCAGCTGCTGCTCGGCAACATCGGCATCTGCGGCGGCGGGGTCAATGCCCTGCGCGGCGAGCCCAACGTGCAGGGCTCCACGGACCACGCCATCCTCTACCACTACCTGCCGGGCTATCTGCCGGTGCCGCGGGCAAGCAGGACCACCTTTGATGAGTATGCCACGGCGGCCACGCCCACGACCAAAGACCCGCGCTCGGCCAACTGGTGGGGCAACACGCCCAAGTATGTGGCCGGCCTGCTGAAATCCTGGTACGGCGAAGCGGCCGACAAGGAAAACGGCTTTGCCTACGGGCTGCTGCCCAAGGTGGACGACACCCAGAACTGCGACGTGCTGCACATGATCGACGCCATGTACGCGGACAAGATCAAGGGCTACTTCTGCATAGGCCAGAACCCCTGCGGCAGCCTGCCCAACTCCAACAAGGTCCGGGCCGCCATGACCAAGCTGGAATGGATGGTCCACGTGAACATCTTTGACAACGAGTCGGCTTCATTCTGGAAAGGTCCGGGACTCGACCCGAAAAAGGTCAAGACCGAGTGCTTCCTGTTGCCCGCCTCGGCCAACATCGAAAAAGAAGGCAGTCAGGCCAACTCCGGCCGCTGGATGCAGTGGATGTACCCGGCTGTGGACGGCCCGGGCGACTGCCTGTCCACCGGGGCCATGGTCACCAAAATCATGCACAAGCTTCAGGAGATGTACAAAAAGGACGGCGGCGCCCTGCCCGATCCAATCCTGCGCATGCGTTTCGACTACCTGAACGACAAGGGCGAATTCGACGCGACCAAGGTAGCCCGGCGCATCAACGGCGAGTTTGAGCAGGATGTGACCATCAACGGCAAGGACTACAAAAAGGGCCAGACCGTGCCCGGCTTCGCCCTGCTCCAGGCCGACGGCTCCACCAGTTCGGGCAATTGGCTGTGCTGCGGCAGCTTCAACCTGCAGGGCGAAAACCTCATGGCCCGGCGCGGTAAAGAAGACCCCACCGGACTCGGCCTGTACCCCAACTGGTCCTTCGCCTGGCCGGTCAACCGTCGCATCGTGTACAACCGCGCCTCCGTGGACCAGGACGGCAACCCCTACAACCCGGCCCGCGCGGTCCTGGCCTGGAAGGACGGCAAATGGGCGGGCGACGTGCCCGACGGTCCCTGGCCGCCCATGGCCCAGGAAGGCGGCAAGCTGCCCTATATCATGAAACCCGACGGGGTCGGCTCTCTGTTCGGTCCGGGCCTCGGCGACGGCCCCTTCCCGGAGCACTACGAGCCGCTGGAAAGCCCCCTCAAGCAAAACCTGCTCTCCAAGCAGCAGAACAGCCCGATCATCACCCTCTTCAAGAGCGACAAGGACAAGACCGCCTCGGCGGACCCGAAGTTCCCCATCGTCATGACCACTTACTCGGCCACCGAGCACTGGTGCACCGGCGCGATCACCCGCTGGCAATCCTGGCTGACCGAAGCCATGCCCCAGGCTTATGTGGAGTTGAGCGAGGAGCTGGCCAAAGAAAAGGGCCTCAAGAACGGCGACAAGCTCAAGGTCCAGTCCGCGCGCGGCGAGGTCGAGGCCGTGGCCATGGTCACGGTGCGTTTCAAGCCCTTTACGGTCGACGGCAAAACCGTGCACCAGATCGGCATGACCTACAACTACGGCTGGCTGCATCCGAAAAACTGCGGCGACACCGCCAACCTGCTCACGCCCTTTGTGGGCGACGGCAATGCCGGAACGCCCGAGTACAAGGCGTTCATGGTCAACATCAGCAAGGCCGACAAGGCATAGCCGGAGGAGGTACATTATGTCGGACGGAAAATCCATTCTCGTGGATACCACCCGCTGCACCGGCTGCCGGGGCTGCCAGGTGGCCTGTAAGCAGTGGAACGAGTTGCCCGGAACCCAGACCAAACAGACCGGTACCTACCAGAACCCGCCGGATTTGGGTTTTGAAACCTACAAGGTGGTGCGCTTTGCCGAAGGCCTCAAGACCGGCGGCAAACCATACTGGCATTTCTTCTCGGACATGTGCCGGCACTGCGTGAACCCGCCCTGCGTGGCCGCGGGCGACGAGATCGTCCACGACGAGGCCACGGGCGCCGTGGTCTACCCCAAGGGCAACTCGAAGATCGACTTCGACACCGCCATCGGGGTCTGCCCCTATAACATTCCGCGCAAAAACGCAAAAAGCGCGGAAGTCTCCAAGTGCACCATGTGCATCGACCGCCAGCAGGGAGGCCAAAAGCCCGCCTGCGTATTGTCCTGCCCCACGGCCATGGAATACGGCGAGCGCGACGAGATCCTCAGAGAGGTTGACCGCCGCGTGGCCGAGCTGCAGAAAACCAACCCCAAGGCCCAGGCCATAGATGCCGAGGACGTACGGGTCATCTTCATCGTCGATGATGAGCCCAAGACCTACCACGACCACGCCGCCGCCGGCTAAAGCCGTTGGGCTCCAGCCCAAACCCCGCCGGGGGATTATCCCCCCCGGCGGGCTCGACACACGCCGTTCATGTTTCTTTCCGCCAAGGAGCAACCCGTGCCCATTTCCCAGCAGGTCGTCACCCGCCTGGCCAAGGCCCATCCGCACAGCGCGGCGGTTCTGCGCGCTTTTGTCCCTTTGTTCAAGGCCCGCCAGAAGCTGGCGGAGACCCTGCAGGCGCCGGAACTGCCGCCCCTGGACGCGGCCGCCTTTGCCCAGGGCAAGCCCTGGGTTCCGGCCGTGGACCTGCCCTTTGGCCGGGATTTTCTGAAGAAGGCACCCAAGGCCCTGGCCACGGCCGCGGCCAAGGGCTTTCCGGAGCAGGCCGAGGGTCTGAAGGCCCTGGGCGCCTTCCTGGGCAACAATCCGGACGAGGCCGGCGCTCTCGCCCGCATGCACCTGGAAGGCAGGCCGCGCAAAATTGGCAGCTGGGCAAAAAAGCGTGGCTTTGAGCGCGATCTGGCCACGCTCCTGGCCGCGTACTTGGCAGGCACGGCGGCCGCTCTGGTGCGGCGCGCGGCCGAAGGAACCACGCTGCCGGACTGGAAACAGCCGCGCTGCCCCATCTGCGGCGGCACGGCCCACGCCTTTGCCGTCCGGGGCAAAGAGGGCGCGCGCTTCCTGCAATGTGGCCTGTGCGGCTTTGAGTATCGTTTTTCGCGCACGGCTTGCTCGGCCTGCGGCCGGGAATCGCCCAAAGATCTGCCCTATTTCTATTTCGAGAACCAGCCGGAGGAGCAGGCCGAGGCCTGCGAAACCTGCCGATCCTATCTGCTCGGCCTGGACGAGCGAAACCTGGCGGATATCCCGCCCCTGGAGCTGCAACTGCTCTGCATGCTGCCCATGGACGCGATGATGCAGGAAAAGGGTTGGTCCCCGCCGCCGGCCTTCGGGTAAGGAAACGCCGGTTAATCCTGAGATTCCCGTGCGGTCCCGGCCTTTTGCCGGGTCGCTCCGGTTTTATTTCCCGAACAAGAGGGCCTTGACCATGACCGGCAGCACCCGGCCGCCGGCCTGCCGATGTCGATGTAATCGCCGCTTTCCACTTCCACTGCATCCAGGCAAATGATCTCCCGCTTCGAGCCCAGGATATCGCACAGGGCGGCCCAGGGACTTGGCCAGATCGTTGGCCGGGACCACCACCAGACCGATGCGCCGGTGCCCCAGCTCGATAAGGTGATCCGCCGCCTGCGACACGGCCAGATCTCCGGCTGCGGCGTTGTAGGTATAGCCGCTTTCCCGCAGGGCGTTTTGCACCAGGGCTCGGGTGGGGGCCTTGACCAGTTGCGGGGAATGCATGACCCGCGAAACCGTGGCCTTGGACACGTTGCACTGGGCCGCAATGTCGGCGATGGTCGGGGCTTTTTGTCTCACCGCGTCCACGGCGCCCGGAAAAGCGGTTTTCGGAATCAGGCGCATACCCTGCCGAGGTGATGATTCGGTTGAAGGCCGGCCCCGCGCATAAAGAACGAGGCCGGCCCGGGACATTACTTCAAGAGACGGAGAAACTTCGTGGTGAAGGTTCCGCCCTTGGCAAAAGCATCGTATTCCGCCTGGCTGAAACGGTTCACGTCGGCGAAAAACTTAGCAGCATTGGTTTGCCATTGCAAGGCGGGCGGGTTGTCGCCCTCGGACAGGGCCAGGGTTTCCTTCTGGGTCCAGAAGGGATGCGACTCCAGATCCTTCTTGGCTTCGGTCTCGTTCATGCGGATGCCGCAGAAGTCGTTCATGTAGCCCTGGTGGTCCTTGACCCGTTCCGGGGTGATTCCGGCCCGAATCACGCCCACGACCGGGTAGTGGACCTTGAGGAACTTGGCCACCAGTTCGGAGTTCTTGTCGCACCACTCGCGGTCGCCCACATACATGGAGGTGGTCAGGGCGTCGAGGGTCTTAGGGGGGCGCTCTATCATGTATTTTTATATGAATTATAATTGATTGGCCTACTTTTTCTCTGGCCTAGCAATTGGGAATTCTGTAAAATGCCTCGGCTCGTCGGCATGCGACCCATTGCTTTCCGACGATACAAGGAGCGCTTATGCCGGTGCCCTCCGTTCTTCATCATGAGCCGATTCTTTCCGTCGTCTCGCCCGCCTTTTGCGAAAGCGCGGGCATCCGCGCCTTTGTCGAAAAAATTGTCGAGGTGCTGCAGCCCCTGGGCCTGAGCTACGAGATTGTCCTGATAGATGATGGCTCTTCCGACGACACCTGGGAGCACATGCGCCGGGAAGCCGAACACAGGCCCAACCTGCGCTGTCTGCGGCTTTCACGTAACTTCGGCAAAGAGGCCGCCCTGGTGGCCGGCATCGAGGCCGCACGCGGCCGGGCGGTGATCACTCTGGACTGCGACCTGCAGCACCCGCCGGAGATGATTCCGGAGATGGTGCGCCTATGGCGCAGCGGCCAAGCCGACATCATTGAGGCCCGTAAGGACCACCGGCAGAAAGAATCGGCCTTTGCCCGCCTGTGCGCCGGGGCGTTCTACTCCCTGTTCGAGCGGGTCACCTCGCTGAACCTGCGCAACGCGGGCGACTTCAAGCTCATGGACCGCCGGGCCGTGGACGCCTGGCGACAGTTGCCCGAGCGCCGTGTCTTTTTCCGGGGCATGAGCGGCTGGGTGGGCTTTCGCCGAGCTGAACTCTTGTTCACCCCGGCCGAACGGCTTTCCGGCAGTTCCAAATGGTCGTTCTTCGCCAAGTTGATCCTGGCCCTGGATTCCCTGAGCGCCTATACGGCCAAGCCTTTGTCGCTGATCTGGCTGCTCGGGCTGCTCTTTGCGGTCTTTGCCGTGCTCGTGGGCGGCGAGGCCCTGTGGACGAAATTCACCGGTCAGGCCCTGACCGGCTTCACCACGGTCATCCTGCTGATATTGATCACCGGGGCTTCGATACTTGCGGGCATCTGCCTGCTTTCGCTCTATGTGCGGCAAATTTTTCACGAAGTGAAAGGCCGGCCGCGCTATCTCGTGAGCGAGCGCACCGACGAACCGGCCGAAGCCAGACCGGCCCCGGGCGGGCCGGCTTCCCGCCGGCGGACGCACTTCGCCGCGCGTCCGCTAAAAACGCCCCGCAACTCCCGACCGGCGCGCCGGCCCCTCGTGCGCAAACCTCCGCGGGCCTGATTTCCCATGCGCTTCCTGCCCCTGGCCGACGACTGCGGCATCTCCCCCGGCGCGGATGCAACCATCTTGCGCTGCATCGAGGCCGGCCGGCTTTGCGGCACCTCGGTCATGGCCGGAGCGCCGCACGCGGCCAAGGCCGGCGAAACCCTGGGCCGCCGCCTGTCCCGCGACCCGGAACTGCGCATCGGCGCCCATCTGAACCTGCTGGAAGGCCGTTGCGCCGCGCCGGCCGGCGAACTGCCCCTGCTGGTGAACGAACGAGGCGAGTTCAAACACAACCTGGCAAGCCTCTGGGCGGCCCTTGCCCTGGGTTCCCGCCGCAACCGGGCCGCCCTGTTGCAGCAGATCGCCCGCGAATGGCAGGCCCAGGTCGAGGCGGTCCGGGGTTGGGTCGCCAAGGGTTTTGGCCGGGAAAGCGGCTTTTCCCTGTATCTTGACGGGCATCTGCACGTGCACGTCCTGCCGGCCGTGCGGCCCGTGCTTCTGGAACTGGCGGCCGCCTTCCCGCCTCGGCACGTGCGCCTGCTCTTGGAGCCGCGCCACCTGCCGCCCGCGCCCCCGGCCCTGCGCCTGAAAGGGGCACTGCGCCGGGAACTGCTGACTTATTGGAGCCGGCCCCTGCGCGGCCAGTTACGGGCTCGGGGCATTCCCACGCCGGACGCCTTTGTCGGCGCCTATTGCAGCGGCTCCATGACCGGCCCCCGGCTGGAGGCCTCTCTGGCCGCCGTCCGCAAGACGGCCGGGCCGGACGCCCTGGTGGAGCTCATGTTCCACCCCGGCGGCTTTTCCGGGGATGAGCGCGCCCGCCTCGCCCACCTGCCCTATGCGGCCTTTTACACTTCGCCCGAACGCCGGGTCGAGGCCGAACTGCTGCTCTCCCCCGCCTTTGCCCGCTTGCTTGATTCCCCCCCCCCGTCCGGCGGAAAGGCCGCCGAGGAGACCACGGCATGACCGCCCTTTGGCAATATTTGCGCCGCGAGATGCTTTCCCGCCGCTACGTCGTCCTGATACTGCTCTACGGTCTGGGCATCATCTCCATCGTGCGGGCCAACCGCTCCTATCTGGATGATCTGGGTCGGGCGCTCTATGGCTATACCGACTGGATGCCCTCGGCCCGGCCCCTGGCCGAGGCCTTTTCCTGGTTTTTCAACCTCGGCCCCACCACTGTGGACGCCTCCCCCCTGACCCAGATCCTGGCCGTGGCCATCCTGGCCGTGGTTTCCCTGCTGCTGCTGCGGGCTCTGCGGGCGCGCACAACCTGGGCAACCGTGCTCTGCACCGTGCCCGTGGGCCTGAGCCCCTACGGGCTGGAAAACCTCTCCTACAAGTTCGATGCGCCCGGCATGGCCCTCGGCCTGCTGCTGGCCGTGCTGCCCTGCTGCTTCGCCCACAACAGCCAAAAGCGTTTTTTGCTCATTTCGGCCCTGTGCCTGTTCGCCTCGGCTTCGTTCTACCAGCCCGCCCTCGGAGCCTATCTCTGCATCACGGTTTACGTCTGCCTCACCGAACTGGCCTCGCGCCGCTCCCCGGCCCTGGTGCTGCGCCGCTTTTTACGCTTTCTCCTGCCCTTTCTCCTGGGAGTGGGGGTCTATACCCTGCAGGCGCCCCTCTGGTTTTACACTTCGCAATACTCCACCTATATTACGCAGCACGCCTCCATTCCCGGTCCCGCGCAAATGCCCGCCGAACTGGCCCAAAACGTCCCTCACTACCTGGGACTGCTGGTCCGCGACTGGGGCTGCAACGGCCTGGGCCTGCTCCTGGGGGTATTGTTTCTGTGCTTTGCCCTGCAGCTCTTTGCCAGGCTGCTGCACAGCCGGCGCCCGTCCCGCCCTCTCATGTCCGGAATCCTGCGCCTCGGGCTGATCCTGCTGCTCCTGCCCTGCTTCCTGCTCTGTCCCTTCGGTATACAGTTCGCCCTGAGCGATCCGGTCTGGGCACCCCGAACCTTTTACGGCTTCGGGGTGATGCTCTCCCTGATGCTGCTCAGCCTGCACGCCTTTGCCCACGGCCGGACCGGACGGATTATCGAAAGCACGGTGCGCGGGCTGATGCTTCTGCAACTGCTGGTCTTCGCCAACGTCTACGGCAATCTGCTCGACGCCCAGAATCAATGGGAACTCTCGCGCATGTCGCTGCTGGCCTCGGATCTCAACCGCTATATCCAGGCCACCGGCAGCAGTTCCGTGGCCTTTGTGGGCTCGGTGGGGCTCTCGCCCCTGGCCGTGAACCCGGCCCAAAAATACCCCCTGCTGGAACGCCTGGTCACGGTGCCGCTGACCCGCAACTGGCGCTGGGGCTATGAGCAACTGAAAACCTTCGGGGTGGCGGTCAAGGATACGCCCGTGCCCCAGGGGGCGCCGACAGCCGCGACGGACGTGTTCATTGAAACCCCGAGCTACCGCATCCAACGCGGGCCGGGCGACGTGGGTATTGTGACCTTTTTGCCGCCACCCGTGCCCAAAACGGAAAAAGCCAAGATGCGCCGCACGGACGGCTGATACATGCTTTCCCCGTCCAGAGAAGAAACCTCGCGCTTTTTCCGCTTCTGCTGTGTAGGCGCGACCAATTGCCTGGTGGACTATGCCGTCTTTATGGGCCTTTCCCTGCTCGTACCCATCTACGTCGCCCGGACCCTATCCTGGTGCACTGCTTGCCTGTACAGCTATCTGGTGAACCGGCGCTGGACGTTCCGGGCCTCCGACAAGGGAGCGGCCCCCCTGCTGCGCTTCACCGCCGTGAATACGCTCAGCCTGGGCCTTGGCCTGACGCTGCTGCACCTGTTCACCGTCCTGGGCTGCGGTCCGTCGGCGGCCTTCTGGCTCAGCCTGCCCTTCACCACCCTGGCCAACTTCCTGGGTTATCGCTTCTGGAGCTTCAAAGACATCGGGTAGTGGGGCAGGCGTGGCGTGATACATCGTCGGACTTCATTTTTACTCCGGGGTAGGGCCAAAGAGCCCAACCCCATCGCAAAAAATTCGTCCTCCTCGTCTGACGCCACGCCTGCCCCACTACAGGGCGAGCGCATCTAATTTCCTTTACTACTGCTGCTTTTCCGCCACGGCAGCCGCTAAAAAAGTTTGCTGAATGCGGTGCTGCGAAAAGC
>JAVBLS010000049.1:0-13422 GCA_031553235.1 Desulfovibrio sp. | reverse complement strand
TTGGCACCCTCCGGGCCATTTGCCTGAACCTGATCAAACGTATCCCCGGAAAGCTGAGCATGAAAACCAAGCGATTCCAAGCCTCGCTCAATGACGAGTACCTGTTTAAGGCCCTGAAAATTTAGATGCGTCTGCCCTGGGAAAAACCTGTTCCCGACACGGCCGAAACGTCGATCGGCAGGTTAAACAGCCTGCGCTGCAGGCCGACGCTTGCCGGCCAAGCCGGCCCGTCCGTCACCACCAGAAGTCTTCTTTTTTTACCTTGTGCCGGTAAAGGTCATAGACGGCCATGATGCCGATCAGCCAGCCGAAGCCCACGCTCAAGCCCATGTACAGAGGCCGCGAATTCGGCAGTTGGAGCAGATCGTACCAGACCGTGCCGACGGCAAAGCCGATGAGCAGCAGACCGGCAAGCAGGATTAGCCCTTTTTTCCACATGCCCGCGGCCATGTAATAGAAAGGGCCAAAAAAGAATCCCCACCAGATGTTGGTGGTGAGTATCTTGCTGAGGGCAAGGCGCTCTTTGTAGACCATGCCTTTGAACGCTCCCTGCAGTCCCTTGGGCAGGAGAGGGAAAAGCCCCAGGGGTTGTAAAGCGTTGCAGACCTCGAAAAGGGTAAAGGCCCGCTTGATCTTGTCTTTGACCGGCAGGGCGGCGATATGCCGCGGAAAATTGCCGGCCGCCAGCTCGGCCGCCAAGCGGCGCAGGCCGTCGGCATCGACGGGCGTCGGTATCTTTGTCGTTCCGTTTCCGGCCGCGCCGGCTTCGGCGGCAACGGGCGTCGGCGTTTTTGCCGTCCCGCGTCCGGCCGTGCCGGCGGCGGTTTTACGGGCACCGGCATCAGAATGGTGGGGCATCAGATTCTCCGTGAAATTGTTCCAGCGGGTCAAAATTTAGGGCGGCGGCCCGTCTTCGCGGCGCAGGCGGCGCTTGCCCGGTGCGCGCCGATCGCCGGGGTGGATATGCAGCAGAACAGGCAGGTCTTGCCCGGAACCGGCGGCCTCTTGGGCCGAACGCACCGACTGCACCGGGCGCAGCCCGGGCAGGCCGGCCAGGCCTTGTTCAAGAGTGGCCCGAACCTGCTCCGGCGCGTCCGGCCGGACCAGAACATCCAGAGCCAGCAGCGGCATCGGCGCGTGGTGCAGGGTGGCCGCCCAGCCCAGGACAAAGTCCGGGCCAAGCAGCGGGCCGTCCAGATCGCCCGGCCCCAGACAAGCGCCCGAAGGCAGGGCCAGGGCGTCGTCCCTTCGGCCGCGCGCCTCCAGCCGGGTAAAAACCGAGCCGCAGGCGCAGGGCTCGGGCAGCAGGCGGCCCTCGTCGCCGGTGCAATAGCGCAGCAACGGCATGGCTTGGCGGGTCAGGGTGGTGATGGCGATCTCGCCCCAGCCGCCGGCCGGCGCGGGTTTGCCGGTCGCATCCAGAATCTCGACGGCCAGATCGGCCTCGCGCAGATGGCAGCCGCAACGGGCCGGGCATTCCACGGCCCCGCCCAGGCCGGTTTCGGTCAGGCCGTAATGCACGAGCACCATGCAGCCCCAGGCCCGGGCAATGGCGGCGCGTAAGGAGGGCGACACGGCCTCGCCGCTGAGCAGCACGGTGCGCGGACGGATAGGTCCGCCGGGCAGCCGGCCGAGCAACAGCAGATCGCCGGGCAGGCCCACCAGGCAGGTGGGGGCAAAGGCCCGCAGCTTGTCCAATACGGCCGGCGGGTCCAGAGGAAAGCCGGGCACGGCGCAGGGCACGCCGATATCCCGCATGGCCCGGCCGAGCAGGTCGCCGACGCTGCCCTCGCGCCCGCCGGACATGAGCAGGGCCACGCGGTCGTTGCGGGCCGGATCGATCAAAAAGCGCATGCCGTGGCGGAAAAAATCCACGGTTTCCCGCAGGTCCGCCTGGGAGCAGAAGATCCGCTTGCTTGTGCCGCTGGTGCCCGAGGTGGGCAGGGAAATGACCCCGGCCACGTCGTCGTGGGCCACGGCCAGAAAAGCCTCGGGCGCGGCCGCGAGATCTTCGGGAAATGTCAAGGGCAGGCAAGCCAGGATCTCGGCCAGGGCTTCGGCCGGATCACGGCCGGGCGCAGGCGGCGACGTGTCTTGGGGTAAGGCCGCGTCCAGGCGCTCGCGATACCACAGGCTGTTTTGCCGGGCGTGCTCCAGGGTGCGCCCCAGGTTTTCCAGGCGCAGAAGATCCAGGGCGCGGCGCAGGGCCGGGCCCCGGGCGTGCGGGGCATCGGGATCGCGGCCCAGGCGCTGGGCCAGGTGACGGTCCAGAAAAAGGCCGTTGCCCGAAGCGCCCATGCCCCGGCCCGGCACGCTCATGTCCCGGTCCAACGGGCTCATCTCGGGATCGCGGTTCGAGGCGATCATGCCCCGGCTCCGCTCCGGCGGTGCAGGGGCGTGCCGTCCTCGGCCGTGAGGTTATAGGAGCAAAAGGGCACCAGCCGGTCGGGCGGGGAGAAGACGTGCACGCAGCAGCCGCGCAGGCGCTCGAGATCGGCCGTGCGGGCATCTTGAAAGGCCATGCAGGTGATGCTGAAGGTCCGGGAACGGGCCTGTGCGATGAAGGCGTCAAAACTTGCCGTGGGGTTTGCCGCGGGGCCCGTCGTGGGGAACGCCGTAGGCTCTGCCGCGAGGTTTGCCGTGTCCGAAGTCTTGCCGTTCGCGTCTTCGCTTTTCGGCGCGCCCCAACTGCGCACGACGGTTTCGATGGAGCGATCCACGCCGTCGCGGTCGCCGGCCGTCTCCCAGGGCGAGGGGCAACAACGGCCGCCTGCCGCGCCGGAGGCAGGCCTACAGCAGCCTGTTTCCGCATCGGCGGGTGAATCGCAACAGTTTGTTTCCGTACCGTCGGCCGGTTCGCAGCAACTTGCCGCCGCGCCGACGGACGAATCGCGGCAGTTTGTTTCTCCACGCAGGGGGATGAGCTCTCCCGAGGAGCTCAGGCGGTAGCGGCAATGGAAGGAGCAGCGCTCATGCTCGCAACCGGGGGGCGCGGCGTGTTCCGGCCTGATCCGGCCCCGGCTCTGGGCGCACAGACGCATCAGGGTTTCCGGCAGGGTCAGGCGTTTCGCGCCTGCCAGGACGTTGCGCCCGGCCGTGGTCATGGGCTGCAGGTGCAGGCCGCGCACCGTGGGCGCCAGGGACAGGGCCAGGTCCAGGAGCTCGCCCAGGTTGTCGTCGTTGACCCCGGCGGTCAGGGTGGGCACCAGGACCACTCCGAGCCCGGCCTTGCGGCAGGCTTCCACGGCGACCAGCTTTTGCCGCAGCAGAGGCCTGCCGCGCAGGGCGGTGTAAATTGCGTCACGAGTGCCGTCGAATTGGAGAAAGACCCAGGAAAGCCCGGCTTGGACCAGTTTTTCGGCCAAGCCCGGGTCTTCGGCCAGACGCAGGCCGTTGGTGTTGATCTGCACGGCCGGGAACAGAGCCCGGCCGGCCCGGACCAATTTGGGCAGATCCGGATGCAGGGTGGGTTCGCCGCCGGAAAGTTGCAGGATAACCGGGCCTGCCTGTTCGCGGATCCAGCCGAGTTGCCGGCGCAGGGTTTCGAGGGGAACAAAGCCGCCGGCCCGTGTTCCGGCGTCGGCAAAGCAGACCGGGCAGCGCAGGTTGCATTCCTCGGTGATTTCCACCAGCACGGTACAGGCACGCTGCAGGTGCTCCGGACAACGGCCGCAGTCATGGGGGCAACCCTTGCTGCGGACGGTCTGGCGCGGCATGTTCGCGGCCGGCCCCTTGGCCCGCTTCCAGCTTTCCAGGGCCGGTTCGCCGCGCCAAACGCATTCGGCAAATGCCCCGTGCTCCGGGCAGGTCCGGCAGAGCAGCACCTCTTCGCCTTCGCGTCGCAATGCGGCTTCCAGGGGCCGCAGGCAGACCGGGCAGAGGGCCCGGGTCCGGCCGAGGACCGGGCCGGCGGGGAGTGCCGGATGGAACGCGGCGGGCTGCTCCGGGCGCCTCATGCCTCTTCCCGGCCCAGGCTCGGGTCGATGCCGGCGGCCAGGAGCAGGGCCAGGGCCTTTTCCCAGACCTTGGCCACCAGGTCGCCGCAGCGGACCGGCTCCATGAGCCGGCAGACCCCGTTCTCCTGCGTGACGCCGAGCAGGGCGTCGCAGGTAATTTCGCCGCCGGCGCAAACCTCGGAGCGGAACCAGTCCAGCAGTTCCTCCATCAGGGCCTGCCCGGCCGTGATGGGCTGCTCGTTGTCCAGGCCCTTGCCGGTGTGCAGGGCAATGAGACAGGCGCCGCCGGAAACGGCGCCGCAGATGTTGCCGCTGCAGCCCACGCCCTGGGCCAGACCGGCCATGGCCCGCACCAGATCGGGATTTTCCCGGCCCATGAGGCGCAGCCCCCCGGCCAGAAGGATCTGGGCGCAGGAATAGCCTTTGCTCCCGAGTTCCAGGATCATCATTCGGGTGTCGTCCATCACGCTTCTTCCTGTTTTTCCGCAATGATCAGGTAATAGGCCAGACTGCCGGCACCGGGGCGCGGACAGCCCGGCATCCCGGCTTCCCGTAAAAAGTCCGTCACGCTGCCCGAGTGCCAGGTCATATACGCGGCCAGTTCGCGCAGCCGGCGGCTGTGGTCCTCGCAATGGAGCAGAGTGAGGCCGGCGGCGCGCAAGAGGGCGTCCATGGTTGCCGGAGAAACGGCCCCGGCCGCGCAGCCGCATGGCCCGGCGGCGTCCGGTCCGGCAGTGAGCGGGTCCGTCAGGATCAACCGGCCGCCGGGGCGCAGGAGGCGGGTGAATTCCTTCAAAATGACGGCCTTGTCGTCGAAAAGAGAAAGCACGCACTCACAGAGGATGCCGCTGAAGCTTGCGTCCGCCAGGGGCAGGGTGGCGGTCAGATCGCTCCGGAGCACCGGACCGTGCCGGGCGGCTTCGGCCGCGAAGTCCGCCCGCAATTCCAGACCGACGGCCGAGAAGCCTGCGTTGCAGAGCAATTCCAAGGTCGCGCCCGGGCCGCAGCCGGCATCCAGGAGCCGGGCGCCGGGCGGGAAGGCGCACAGATCCAGGGCGCGGGCGGTCAATTCCAAACCGCCCGGGCGCAAGGCGTTGCCGACGATTTTTCGGAACAGCTGGCTTTGGTATAAAGCCGGGGAGGTGGAGCAGTTTGTCATAAAACTATCCTGCCCGATAAAATATTCCGTCGGGAATTATTTATCCTCAAGAATCTTTTCCACTTCCAGCATCTTGCCCATGGCCAGATCCGGCGGGATGAAGGTCTGGCCGCAGACCGGGCAACGCGGCAGTTCCACCTGAAAGTTGCTGCCCATGTAGGCCACTTCCACTGGCAGGCGCTCCAGCGGCTTGTCGCAGATGCCGCAGACCCAGCCTTCACCGGTAATTTCTCTGAGTTCCGCTTTCATGGTGTCCCTTGTCAATTCGCTTCAGGGGGCTTTGTCCCTAGAGCAGTTTACGCTTCAAATAGTCGCTTAACGGCGGGCAAAGCCCGCCTACGCCTATTCGGCGGCAAGGATTTTCCGACAAATCCTTGCGAGCATTTCAAGTGTGAAATGCTCTAATGCCGGCCCGGACGGGTATAGGCCACCCCGGCTGGTTTTTCGTCCGCCGCGCACTCGGGGCCGCAGGCACTTTCCCACAGGGCGGGCGCGCCTTCGCCCGGCAGACCGGGCACGATCATCCGGTGACAGTAAGCGTCATGGATGCGCAACGGGCCGTCGGGCAACTCCTCGTATTCCACCCAGAAGGTCACCCGGCGCGGCCGCAGGCAGGCCCGGGAGCGGCCCGTGGCCGGGTTGCGAAAGGCCGGGCCTTTTTCTTTGGCCGCGCGCAGCACGGCACTCACATCGGAGCGCAGGATGCGGCGCTCTTCCATGCGTCGGGCCACGTCTTCGGGGATCTCCAGAGTGATTTCGTCCAGGCCCGGGTCTTTGGGCGGTTCTTCGCCCCAGAGGTCGCGCAGCAGGGCGGCGCGAAAGTCGCGCAGATTCTCCTGCAGGGTGGAAATGCCCGGCGCCGGGCGCTCCAGAGCGTCCTCGGCGGTATGCCCGCAGGGGAACAACAGATCCAGCAGGTGCAGGGCGGGTTTGCCCACGGCACGCAGGCGATCGCGACACATGATGCAATAGGCGGCCAGGGGGAATTTCGTGTCGCCCGCCCGGTCCAGGGCGAACTTTTCGCCCACCAGGGGGTTGGCGGCCGCGGCCAGGCCGCCGTAACCGCAGCAGCGGGTCAGCTCCCGACCAAGGGGCAGTTCTTCAATGTTCTGGCCCAGGGCGCGCAGCAGCCGGCGCGCGGCCGCGCGCATCTCCGCATGGTCGCGGGCGGCGCAGGGGTCGTGCAGGGCCGGAGTGAACGGCGCGGCCTCCGCCCCCGGGGGCAGAGGCAGTTCGGCTAGGACTTCCCACAGGGAGCGTCGGGGGATCTCCGGCAACTCGGCCGCGAAAAAGGCCGAACAGGAGGCGCAGGCCAGGATGACTTCCGGTTTGTCGGCAGCCTGCCATTGTTCCCGAAAGCGCCGGGCCGTGTGCTTGGCCACGGCTTCGCGGCCCGCCCAGCGGGCGGGGGCGCCGCAGCAGCCCAGGGCAAAGCCCACGCCGTCGGGAAGCTGCCGGCAGAGGTGCTCGTAGACCGCGCGCGTTTGCGCCGGCAGCGAGGCCGGCAGCCTGCAGCCGGGAAAAAAGAGCCGGGCGCTTGCGCTTGTGCCGGGCGCGTGCCGGCAGAAGGCCGTGTCGTCGCTGTTGCTGCGGGTCATGTCTTCCAGGGCGAATTCATGGGCCGAAGGCGGCATGTGCCTGACCCCGACCATCTCTTGCCGGGCCTCGGCGCAAAAGGCGCCCATGTCCGCGTCGTGCGGGCACACGGCCGCGCACAGGCCGCATTGGGCGCAGGAGTTGGTCATGGTGTTGGCCAGGCGCAGGCCGTGAATCACCGCCAGGTTGTTGTAAATCTCCCGGCCGTAGCGCTTGGGATGGCCCTTGTAGTGAGCCAGATAGGCACAGCGTTTGACGCATTCCAGGCATTCGCAGCGCAGGCAGCGTTCGGCTTCGGCCTTGGCCTCTTCGGCCGTGGGCGCCCATGGGTCGGCCGGGAACACGGCCGGTTTGGGCTCGGCTTCGGAAATGTCCGTATACAGTTTGGAGGCATAGGGCCCCTCGCCGGCGCGGGCCGAGGCCGGAGCAACCCCCTGGAGCAGCCGGTCCACGGAGCCGGCCGCGCGCCGGCCGTCGGCCGCCTCCCGGATACAGCGCGGCCCGTCGGCCAAGGGCTTGCCGCCGGCAAAGACGCGGGGGTCGGCGGTCTGCAGGGTCAGGTCGTCGGTTGCCGGGGCCGGAACACCGGGCATGTCGTCCAGGCCCAGGTACACGGCCTCGAATGCGGCCAGGCGTTCGGACGTTCCTTGGCCGAGCCCGGCAAAGGCCGCTTGATCCACGGCCTCAAAGACCACCCGGACCACGGCCAGGCGTTCCAGGGCATCTTCCAGGGCCTCGGGCGGCAGTTGCCCTGCCGGCAGGGCGCGCAGCCGGCCGCCGGGCGGGCGGTGGTGAAAAACCGTGACCGCATGCCCTTTTTTGCCCAGTTCCCAGGCCGCCACCAGGCCGGAAAGCCCGGCCCCGACCACGGCGATGTTCTTGCCCGTGGCCGGCAGGGCCATGGGCTTGGCCGCCTTGGCCGCGCCCACACACCAACGCTCCAGCAGGGGCAGGTTGACGCCGGCGTCGATTTCGGAGCGCCGGCACGGGCCCATACAGGGGCCTTCGCAGAGCAGGCCCAGCAGGCCGGAGAGGGGCATGAGCCGGTCCAGAAGTTTGCGCGCCTCGTTCTCCTTGCCCTCGGCCAGAAGCCGGGCAAGGCCCCGGGCGTCCACGTGCAGCGGGCAGGCGGTTTGGCAGGCCGGGGGTTCTTCCTGGATGCAGCGGGCTTCAAACTCGCGGAGTCGTGTCTGGTCCATGGGTTTTCCAAAAGCTGTTTGGGGCGCGGCTTGGGGGACAACTCGGGGCGCGGTTCGGGACGGGGATCAATTCCAGGTGGGCGCCGCCGGCGTGGTGTCCCTGAAGGCGAGAAGCAGCCGTTTCTTGCCTTCGATATGCTCGCGGCAACGGCTTTTCATGGCCTTGAGCCACTCCATGGTCGTGGGGTCATCGCTGAGAAAACCCTGGCCGTCGGTGCGGAAGACCTTACGCCGGGCGTGGCGCAGACCATTGATAAAGGCTTTGCCGAAGCGTTTCACATCGTCCGGGTAGTTGCTGCGAATCCAGTTGTAGATCACGTCCCCTTCGTCCAGGTGGGCCTTCTGCCCGCAGAGCAGGGTGACGTAGGCAAACAGCTCGCCCGTGCGAAAGAGCAGGTTTTCCACCTCGAGCTTGCGCGTCTCGGGCACGTTCGGGTTTGCGGCGTCCTCAAGCTTGGCGAAAAAATTTGAAAAGGGTTGATCGTCGGGTGCCATGTTCGCCTCCCCCATGCGGTTGTCGGCGTGGTTACACCCATATTGCCGGCCCATGCCCCGGAAAGGAAGCCCACGATTTTTCGTCTGTCGGCCGGCTTCGCAAAGCAAAGCCGGCCGACAGGGGAGTGGAGTCGGGCAATCCCGGTTACTTTCTCATGGCCGCCAGAATCATTTCCGGCCTGGCCGGAATGCGGGTGACCCGGGCCCCGCAGGCGTTGTAGACGGCGTTGAGGATGGACACGTGGGGCGAGGTCAGGGGCATTTCGCCCACGCCGGCCGCGCCGTGCGGGCCGAACTCGCGGGGTTCCTCAAAGTAGTGCAGTTCGATGTCGTCCGGGATGTCCTTGATGTAGGGAATGCCGGCCCCGGCCATGGTGGCGTGCTTTTCGATATCCTCGAAGTCTTCGTACAGGGCCAGGCCGATGCCCTGGGCCAGGCCGCCGTAGTTCTGGCCGTCCACCACCAGGCGGTTGTTGATCTTGCCGATGTCGTTCATCAGGGTCATCTTGTCCACATGCGTCTTGCCCGTGGCCGTCTCGACGCTGACTTCGGCCATGAAGATGCCGTACATGTAAACCATGAAGGGCTTGCCCAGGCCCTTGTCGTCGCAGGGCACGCCGGGCACGGAGTAGGTGGCGTCGTAACGGGTGGGCTTGCCGGCCGCTTTGAGCTCGTCATAGGTCATGTAGCAGCCGTCGGGCTTTTGGGTCGCGGCCAGCAGGGTCTCGCAGGCCGCCTTGATGGCCCCGCCGGTCATGACCTGGGAGCGCGAGCCGCCGGCCGGGCCGGAGTTGGGGCCGGTGGTGCTCGGCCAGGTGAAGCGCAGGCGCTCGGGCGCGACCTTCATGGGCAGCAGGGTCTCGTGGGCCGTGCCGATGGCCCCGGCGTCGGCGCCCTGGCCGTGGTCTTCCCAGGCGGTGCCCACGGTGATGGTGCCGTCGGCGTGCATTTCCACATAGGCCTCGGAGGTGTCGGGACCGTCAAGGCCGCAGCCGTAGACGCCGATGGAAATGCCCACGCCTTTCTTGACCTCGGCGGTGGATTCTTTCTTGGCCTTTTCCAGGGCGGCCTCGTATTTGGGCCGCAGGGCCTCGATCATCTTGGGCAGGGAGAACGAATCGGGGGTCTGGCCGCTGATGTTCACAGAGCCGGGCCGGTAGACGTTCTTGTCGCGCAGTTCCAGCGGGTCCATGCCGAGCTTTTCGGCCAGTTCGTCCATGGCGATTTCCGAAGCCAGGAAGGACTGGGGCGAGCCATAGGCCCGGAAGGCCGAGCCCCAGGCGTGGTTGGTGCAGATGGTTCGGCCTTCGCCCCGGATGTTCGGGATATCGTAGCCGGCCCCGGTGAACTGCACGCCGCGCACGGTCAGCAAATCGCCGAACTCGGAATAGGGGCCGTGGTCGACGTCAAAATCGGTTTCCATGGCCAGGAGCTTGCCCTGCTTGTCGGCGGCCAGCTTGATGTTGATGTAGAAGGGCGAGCGCTTGCCCGTGTACTGCATCTGCTGCCGGTAATTGTAGCGCAAGAGGCAGGGTTTGCCGGTGGCCATGGTGGCGGCGGCCACCAGGGCTTCCATGGTCGGGCTGAATTTGTAGCCGAAGGTGCCGCCCATGGGGTTGGCCTGCAGCACCAGCTTGTCGGGCTCGACGCCGAGGCCCGGGGCGATCATCGCGTGGTGCAGGTGCACGCCGATGGACTTGGAATGCACCACCACCCGGCCTTCGTCGTCATAGTAGGCAAAGCCCACGTCCGGCTCGATGGGCATGTGCGGCTGTCGGCTGGAGATGACGTTTTCTTCCACCGTGACCACGTCGGCGCGTTTGAAGATGGGGGCTGTGTCGTCGCCCTTTTCCAACTTCTGGGTGAAATAGTGGTTGGGCGTGCCCGGATGGATCTCGATGGCGTCCGGGGCCTTGGCCGCCGGGGCCGAAAGATAGGCCGGCAGGGTTTCAAGGTCGACCTTGACCTTGTCGGCCGCGGCCGCGGCCTCGTCATAGGTGTTGGCGCAGACCATGGCAATGGCGTCGCCGTATTGGAAGACCTTGGTGTCGCAGAGGATCGGACGGTCCCAGCCGTCGCCCTTGTTGGTCGGGAAGGTGATCAGGCCGGTGATTCGGTTCTTGCCCTTGATGTCCTTGTGGGTGACCACCTTGAATACGCCGGGCATCTTCTCGGCTTCGGCGGTGTCGATGCCCTTGATATTGGCGTGGGAAACCTTGGCCTGGACCAGGGCCACATGCAGCGAACCGGCCGGGAGCTTCAGGCCGAGGTCGGCGCCGTAGTCGATGGTGCCGGTGACCTTGGCCACGGCCGTGGGCCGGGGGTATTTGGAACCCCAGATGCGGCCGTCGGCGGGCATCTTGAAGTCCAGATCCTCGGGTTTCATCTCGCCGCGCAGCACTTTGGCGGCGTCCATGACCGCGTCCACCAGCGGGATGTAGCCGGTGCAGCGACAGACGTTCTTGTGCTTTTGGAACCAGTCGCGCACTTCTTCGCGCGTGGGATTCTTGTTTTCGTCGAGCAGGGCTTTGGCGGAGACGATGAAGCCCGGCGAACAGAAGCCGCACTGGGCGCCGCCGTGCTTGATCCAGGAGCGTTGGATGGGATGCAGACAGTTCGGAGTGCCGACACCTTCAATGGTGGTGACTTTGGCGCCGTCGGCCACGCGTTTCATTTTGGTGATGCAGGAACGCACGACCTTGCCGTCCAGAATGACCGAGCAGGCGCCGCACTGGCCTTCGCCGCAGCCCACTTTGGTGCCGGTGAGTCCGAGTTGTTCGCGCAGCACCGTGGAGAGCATCGCGTCGGAGTTGACCATGACGTTGCGCTCAATGCCGTTGACGAAAAATCGTTTTTGAATCATCCGTCTTTCTCCTTCATTGCGGTTGGGGGCTTGGCCCACAAAGGAATCCGCCGTCATTCCCGGGCATCGGGCGCGCAAGACGCGCGCCCGGCACGAGCAGATTGTGCCGACACCGATATTATCCCCTTGAGAACACAAGCACAAGCGCCCCAGGCGTTATCCTTTGGATCGCTTGGTTTTAGTAAAATTAGTCGGTTATCAAAGGCGGTTTTGTGAATTTTTTTCGATCGTTATTCCTTATGAGATCTGTGGTCGGAGTTTTTTTAAACAGTAAGAGGCCATAGCGGACTATTGAGCGTTTTTGTTTTATCGCAGTTCAATCTACGCGTTGGAATGATGAAAAAAAATGCCTCAATCTTTGCATCGACGCGGTCAACACGGCCCCGGCCCTGGCGGGCAGCGCCCTGAAGCCGCGCTCGGGCAAGGACGGCGACCACTTTACCCGCATCCACCCGAGCACCGGCCGGCGCAGCCAGATCGCCCATGCGGAAAAAATCGGCCTGGGCGGCAGCGCCTATGAGTTGGTTACGGCGAAGCAGGCAGCGGACCGGGAGAAGCTTTTTACATGTGTCCAAGCTTCAAGAACCCGCGGGGAAATATCCCGCGGGTTCTTGAAGCTTATGGGGAGCAAACGGCAATTTCCAGCTGTGCGCCGTTTTATGGCGCATGCATATATGACAGGCCGGCATGTTGTTATCTAAATAAGATAATCTATAAAATGATCGACAAATAAATTTATTATATATGTTATTGCAGTATTAATATAGAAATATAAATTTATTGTCTGTAAAAATATAGAATTGCCAAAATAGATATTTTTATATTTGCAAAAAATTTTGATGACAATGAGAATTAATGTAAAAATATATTGAAATATTTTTTTTATCCGAATATATTATCTATAGATATATCTTATGTAGGAGGTATTTTCTCCACAGTGAGGCACATCAATATTTTAAAGGCGATTGGCTCCGCATAGAGCCTTGGAGAATTTTTTTATGTCCCCAAAAAACAATTCACTTCCGACACAGGCTTCGACTCCGCTCAAGCAAATGGTGCCCGCTCCGGCACCGGGCACCGCCGTCACTGTGACCGCCTCCCCGGATAAAATGCTGGTGCTGGGGTTTAGCCCCACGGCGGCGACTCTTCTGCATGAGGGTAACGACCTTGTCTTTAAGCTGGGCAACGGCGCCACAGCCACCCTGGCCGGCTATTTCGCTGTCGGTGAAAAGCCGTTGCCTATTCTTCTGTTGCAAGACGGGACCGAGGTTCGGCTTCAGGATCTGGATCCCGATCTGGACCTGACGACCGCGGCCGGCCCGGTCGTTGCTCCACCCCAGGGGGGCGGCACGCATTATGAGTTCGATCCGGGCGACCTGATTGGCGGCCTGGACCGCTTGGGCTCTCTCGGCACCGATCACTGGGGCCGCGAAACAAGGCCGGTGGAGTATATCCAGGGCGGAGCGCGCGTGGCCGGGGTGGGCGCGGCGCCGTTTATCTCCATCAGACCCCTGCCGCCTTCGCCGCTGGAGCCGCAAACGCCGCCCCCCCCCGGCGACACGCCGCCCGCCGATCCCCGGTACTACTCCGCGCTTGGTCCCGATTCCAATTTGACACTGAACGAAGGATGGCTGCCGGGCGGCACCCGCAATGCCGACGGGAGCGGGGGTTCGAACCTCAGCGGCACTGTGGGCTTCCTCATTGAAACCAACGACGGTCTGGCGGCGGTCACCATCAACGGCGTCACCTACAAGGTGGTGGATGGAGAACTGCAGGGATTCACGCCCATCGCTGATCCGAACGGCTCGTTCCATTCCCCGCAGATCGTTCAAAACCCCGACGGCACCTACACCTTCACCCTGATCTATACCCTTGAGTCTCCCTATGATCATACGGACAAGCAGGGGGCGAACACAGATCTCGCCGTCACTTTGGATGTTTCCGCCGTCGGCAACAGCGGAATTACAACCGAGACGGCCCATGCGAACATTTTCATCATAGACGACACGCCCACGGCCGTGGCGGACATGGGTTCTCTGGCCGAGGAGAACGGCAGCCTGACGGTGGACGCGGGCCATGGGGTGCTGTCCAACGACAGCCTGGGCGCGGACTCCAAAGGCGTGGACAAGGAAGTCAAAGGCGTGGCGGCCGGGT
>JAVBLS010000023.1:0-65855 GCA_031553235.1 Desulfovibrio sp. | reverse complement strand
TTTTCTGAGGGGGAATTATCCCCTTGGGTGTCGTTTTTTGGGGGGGGGGGACGCCCCCCAAAAGACCACCAGTATTGGCGGCGGGGGGGGGGGCGGGCGGCGTTGGCGTGGTCGAGCAGGGGGGGGTTGTGGGGGGGGCCCCCCCCCCCCCCACAACCGACACCCAAGGGGATAATTCCCCCTCAGAAAAACTCATATGCAACAGATTCTTTTGCCCTTTGGGGAGTGTTTGGAGGGCCGGTTGATCCGGCGCGAGAAGCGTTTCAGCGTGTTGTTCGAGAGTGAGGGGCGGGAGCTGTGGGCGCATACGAACAATTCCGGGAGCATGTTGGGACTGACCCGGCCGGGGACGCGGCTGCTGGTTTCGCGGGCGCCGGGGGAAGGGCGGAAGCTGCCCTACACTTTGGAATTGGTGGGCCTGCCTGGGGCGAGCCAAGGGTGGGCGGGGGTGAATACCCTTGCGCCCAACAGGTTGCTGCGCAAGGCCTTTGCGGCCGGGCTGTTGCCCTGGGCCGCAGGGTATACGGAGTTCCGGGCCGAGGCCGGGCGGGGGGAGTCGCGGCTGGACGCGTTGCTCACCGGGCCGGGGCTGCCGGCGCTCTGGGTGGAGTGCAAGAACGTAACCTTGGTGGAAGATGGGGTTGCGGCCTTTCCGGACGCGGTGACCGAGCGGGGGCAAAAGCACCTGCGGGAAATGGCCGCCATTGTCGCGGGCGGGGAGCGGGCGGCCTTTTTTTACGCCGTGCAGC
Organism: Desulfovibrio sp.; assembly: GCA_031553235.1. Lineage (GTDB taxonomy): Bacteria > Desulfobacterota > Desulfovibrionia > Desulfovibrionales > Desulfovibrionaceae > Frigididesulfovibrio. Next base: position 65,106 of record JAVBLS010000023.1, on the reverse strand, counting down.
GGCCGGATGCCGGCTGTTTCGGCCCGGCGGACTATGTCGACCCGGCCTATGCGGCGCTTTTTTATGAAACCCTGGCCGGCGGGGTGGAGGTCTACCCGCACCTGGTGCCGGCCACGCGGGCCGGTCTCGGTCTCGGGGCCTTGTTGCCTGTTGTGCCTCCGGCCTGATATACTCCCCGCCGTTTGTCGCGGCGGATTTTTCGATGGCGATATGCTTTCATAAACATTTTCAAAGTGAAAATGCCCGCAAGGGCATCGAAACACCAGGATTCTGCAAGATCATGAATGAAACTCCCTTCCGTTGCGGCTGGGCGGCCGTGATCGGCCCGCCCAACGCGGGAAAATCCACTCTACTGAACGCCTATCTCGGCCGCAAGGTGGCCATAGTCTCCCCTCTGCCCCAGACCACCCGCAACCAGATCACCGGCATCTTTTCGGACAAGGAGGCCCAGGTGATCTTCATGGACACGCCGGGCATTTTGCAAACCAAGGGCAAGATGAACCGGCTGCTGGCCATGACCGCCTGGGACGCCCTGGCCGGGGCCGACGTGGTCTGTGTGCTTCTGGACGCCGACGCGGGCGTGCGCCGGCCGGACTTTCTGGAAAAAGACCTGGCCCCCCTGCGCAAGCCCATTGCCGAAGAAAAACGGCCGGTCTTTGTCATCGCCAACAAGGTGGACCTGCTGGGCGACAAGTCGCGGCTGCTGCCCCTGCTGGAAACCCTGAACGGCTGGTGGCCCGAGGCGGAGATCTTTCCGGTTTCGGCCCTCAAGGGAGAGGGGCTGCCGGCTCTGCTGGAAGCCATAAAAAAAGCCCTGCCCGAAGGCGAGCCTCAGTTCCCGGACGACCAGCTCTCCACCCTGCCCATGCGTTTCATGGCCGCGGAAATTGTCCGGGAAAAGCTCTTCCTTTCCCTGAAGCAGGAGGTGCCCTATTCCACGGCCGTGGACATCGAAGACTGGCAAGAAGACCTGGAAACCGGGCATGTGACGATCAATGCGGTGATCTACGTGGGCCGCTCCGGGCACAAGGCCATTGTCATCGGCCGGGCCGGGGCAGGCTTGAAGGCCGTGGGCATCGCGGCCCGTAAAGAGATTGAGGAGCTGCTGGATCGCAAGGTGCGCCTGGAGCTCTGGGTCAAGGTCAAGGAAAACTGGATGGACGACGCGGGCCTGCTGCATTCGCTGGGGTTGGGCCTGGGCCTGAGAGCTTGAAGTAATTCATGAATGAAATTAGTGGTTTGTCATGAGCCACACCGGAAAGCCGCACGCGGCGCATGGAGAGAGAGTAGATGGATCTGTGCAGTCGTTTCGAGTCCGTCATGGAGCGCCTGCGCCGGGCCGAAGTCGCGGCCGGGCGCAGGCGCGGCAGCGTGTTTTTGACGGCGGTTTCCAAATTCCACCCGGCCGTGGCCGTGGCCGAACTGGCCCGCTGGTGGGCAAAACGCGCCGCCCGCGACCCGGCCTACGGTGTGCCTTGCTTTGGCGAGAACTATGTGCAGGAGGCCCTGGCCAAGATGGCCGAAGTGGATATTCTCCTGGCCGCCGACCCCCCGGAAATCCGCCCCCGCTGGCACTTTATCGGGCATCTGCAGAGCCGCAAGGCCAAGGACTGCGCGGGTCGTTTTTCGTTGATCCAGACCGTTGATTCCATAAAACTGGCCCGAATTTTGCAAAAAAACTGGCGCGACCTGGTGGAAGAGCGGCCCCGGGGGCTGCTTGAGCCCGCGCCGACGCCCCAGGCCGTGCTGGTGCAGGTGAACATCGCGGCCGAGCCGCAGAAGTCCGGCGTTGCACCGGAAGAACTGGAGCCGCTGCTGCGGGAGCTTGCCGGCATGGCCGAGCTGAAGCCGGCAGGCTTGATGTGCATGCCGCCCATGACCGACGACCCCGAGGACGCGCGCCCGCATTTCCGTCGGCTTTTTGAACTGCGGGCGGCCATGAACAAGAAAACCGGCCTGGAACTGCCGGTACTCTCCATGGGCATGTCTCAAGATTTTGACGTTGCCGTAGCCGAAGGCGCCGATCTGGTGCGGGTGGGCACGGATATTTTCGGCCCGCGTCCGGCGGCATAATACCGGGTTGCCCGGGGCGGCGCGGTCGCGCTCCGGAATCTGGACGGGAAAGGGACGGGAAACAATGGATCTGGCGACAGTACTCGGGATGGTCGTTTCCTTCGGGCTGATTTTTTGCGCCCTGCTGGTGGGAGGCAGTCCCACGATCTTTTTGGACATTCCCGCCGCGCTGATTGTGTTCGGCGGCACCTTTGGCGCCACCCTCACGCATTATCCCCTGGGCACGGTGCTCCGGATAGGCAAGATCATCCGCAAGACCATGGTGGGCAAGACGCCCGAGTCGGCCCAGGTCATCGCCCAGTTCATGGACCTGTCAAACCGCGCCCGGCGCGAGGGCATCCTGTCTCTGGAGCCGATTATCCGGAACATGGACGACGCCTATTTGCGCAAGGGTCTGCAGCTGACCGTCGACGGCCTGGAGCCGGAAGTCATCCAGAACATTTTGGAAACGGAAATCGGCAACACCGAGGGCCGGCACGAGACCGGCATCGAGTTGCTCAGCGCCCTGGCCTCCTACTCGCCCGCCCTGGGGCTGATCGGCACGGTCATCGGCCTGGTGCAGATGCTCAAGACCATGAACGACCCCGACACCATCGGCCCGGCCATGGCCATTGCCCTGCTGACCACTTTTTACGGTGCGGTCATGGCCAACCTGGTTTTTCTGCCCATGATGGGCAAGCTCAAGGCCCGCTCCAAAGAGGAGATCCTGATCATGGAGATGCAGATGGAGGGCATTCTCGGCATCTCGCGCGGCGAAAACCCCCGGATCATCATGGAGAAGCTGAACAGCTTCCAGGCGCCCAAGGAACGCCGGCAGACGGACTAGGCCATGAGCGGCGCCGGCTCGTCCCTTTGCCGGGGCTTTGCCCCGGGTTCCGCCGGAAGGGCGGCCCGCTTCCGGCCCCCGGCAGGGAGGGTCGGCCATGGCCAGGCATAAAAAGCAGGCAGTGGCCGGAAAAAATCCGGTCTGGCTGATCACCTATTCGGATCTGATGACCCTGCTGATGACCTTTTTCGTGCTCCTGGTGAGCATGTCGGTCATCGACGAGCGGGCCAAGAAAACCGCCCTCGGCTCGGTATCCAGGCATTTCGCCTTCGGCCGGGCTCTGACCAACCTCACGAGCAAAACAGATGCTGCCGGCTCCTTCGACGCCCCAGGGCGCATGGAGGACGTGCCGGCCGAAGATCTGGACCCCCTGCGCGACATGGTTTTCGACGAGCAGGAAAAGGATCTGGATTTTCAGGAAAACCGCTATGTGCAGATCTTTTCGATCAATGCCGACGTGCTTTTTGAGCAGGGCGGCTTTGAGCTGACCAGGCGGGGCAGGGAGTTGCTGGACAAGGTCGTACCCTATCTGCAGCGGGTGGAATACCCCCTGCTGGTGGCCGGGCACACCTCGGCCCGGCGCGACGAGGAGGGAGACAAATATTCCCCGGATTTCGACCCCACCCACCTCGACCCCACCTGGCTGCTCTCTTTTCGGCGCAGCCATGCGGTCTACCGGCACTTCACCGAGCGCGGCGTGCTCGAAAAGCGCCTCACCCTGGAGGCCTTCGGACAGTTCCACCCCAGGTTTTCCAACGATACCCCCGACGGCCGAAAAAAAACTCGCCGGGTGGATCTGGTGTTGGACAAGCGTAATCTGGCCTGGATCCGCAGGGTGGAAGAGTTGCGCGCCAGGGAGCCGGAAGTGCCGCGCGAGTATCATTATCAGGGCTTTGAGTTCAACCTCGACATGCCGGGCGCGAACCGGCCGGAGCAATAGCCATGGCCCGGCGGAAAAAGAGCGGTGGCGGTTTGGTAGGTGGCGGCTGGCTGATCACCTACTCGGATCTGATGACCCTGTTGATGACCTTTTTTGTGCTGTTGCTGTCCATGTCTTCCATGGACAGAATGACCATCACCCGGATCAGCGGCTATGACGGCGGCGCCGCGCCCATTGAGAGCGGCTCGGCCGGGCGCCTGTCCGACCGCATCCGCATCCTGTCCAAGCTGTTGCGCGACCCGGACAACGTGCTCATGCAGTCCGAGCGGATTAAAGATTTGCTGTTTCCGGACGATATTCTTCCGCCGGAGGTCAAGTCCGGCGACGTGAAAGAGAACCTGCGCGTCCTGGCCCACCCGGAAGGCGTGGTCATTGTGCTGACCGATGGGCTGCTCTTTGCCGAGGGCTCGGCCGAGCTGGACGAACAGGGCGTGAAGTTGATGGAAGCTTTGATTCCTGTTATTTATAGCGTCAATGCCGACGTGAACATCAGCGGGCATACCGACACAACTCCGGTCCCGCCGCCCGGCAACGACGAGCTTTCGGTGCAGCGCGCTCTGTCGGTGCTGCGGGTGTTTCTGACCGGCAAGGTGCCGGCCGACCGCTTTTCCGTCAGCGGCTACGGGCCCAACAAGCCCATGTACCCCAACGACACTCCCGAAAACCGGGCCAAAAACCGGCGGGTGGAGATTCTGTTGAAAACGACGAAACGTCTGGGCCGCTATGTCTGAGCGGGTCGGAATAAAGGATTGAGCATGGCCGACGAGCAAGCCCCAAAGAAAAAGAAAAGCAAGCTTAAGTGGATCATTTTGCTCTTCCTGATCCTGCTGCTCAGCGGCGGTGGGGCCGGGGCCTGGTTTTTCTTCCTCAAAGACAAGTTTGGCGGCGAAGGAGGCGAGGTGCCCAAAAAAGAGCAGCAGGCGGCCGACGCAGCCAAGGTCGCCCCGCCGCCCGGCGTCGGCGGCCCCATTGTGCCCCTGAAAACCTACACCACCAACCTGGCAGACCCGCTGGGCCGGCGGTTCATCAAAATCTCCCTGGCCGTGCAGGCGGCCGACGATACCGTGGCCCCGATGCTCCAGGCCCAGGAGGCCCGGGTGAGCGACACCGTGATCATGCTGCTTTCGAGCAAAAGCTATGCGGATATTGCCACGCCCGAGAGCAAGGAAATTTTGAAAAGCGAAATTCTTTCGCGCCTCAACCTGATTCTGGGCGGGCCCAAGATTTCCCAGGTGCTGATCACGGATTTCGTCATTCAATAGAGCAGCTGAACTTTTCAATGTTCAGCTGCTCTTGACGGACGCGTAAGCGGACGTCCGCTTACGGACTCGTTCAGAAGTTCGTCGGCAATATGGTTTCATAGACAATTTCACTTTGAAATTGCTATAGTATATATGTTAATGGATGGTTGCCTTTGCCGTAATGCGGCAAAAGGGTAAAATATCGGTTCAACGGGCGCGCCTGCGCGCTCCCGTCGGCCGAGCCGGCAAGCCCGCCGCGCGGCAGCCGGGCCGCAACCGCGCGTGAACGCACCTCAAGCGTAAACGCGCCCCAACGTGAAACTCCGGAAGGATATTGCCATGAGTGCCGACGAGGAACTGGATCAGGACGCCCTGGCCGCGCAGTGGGCCGCCGCCCTTGAAGAGCAGGAAGAACCGGAAAAGCCCGCCGCTGAGGCCGCCAACGACAAGTTGGCGGCCGAATGGGCCGCCGCCCTGGCTGAAGATGAACAGGCCGCGGTGAAAAAAGAAAAAGAGCAGGCGGCCTTTGCCGCCAAGGCCAAGATGGCGGAATTTAAGGATTTAACCGACGAAGCCAAGGCCCCGCGTCCGGATGCCGGCCGGCGGGAGTTGGATTTTATCCTGGATATTCCCTTGGATGTGTCGGCTGAGCTCGGCCGCACTCGGCTTTTGATCAACGAACTGCTCCAGCTCGGCCAGGGCTCCGTGGTGGAGCTGAACAAGCTGGCCGGCGAACCGCTTGAGGTCTATGTCAACGGCAAGATGGTGGCCAGAGGTGAGGCCGTGGTGATCAACGAGAAATTCGGCATCCGCCTGACCGATATCATCAGCCCCATTGAACGGGTCAAACAACTGGGATAACCGCATGAACGCCACCCTGTCCCTGCCGGCCGCCGCGCCGGCCATGCCCGCGGCGGCTCCCGCCGCCCCGGCCGCCGGTTTCATGGACGGTCTGTCTTCGTGGGCGGGCTATTTTGAAGCCCTGGCCATTCTCTTTTTCATCCTGGCCGTGCTCTGGCTGCTGGTGCGCCTGATGCGCCGGGGGGGGGGCGGTTTTTTGACGGGTTCGGGCCAAAGCATGCGTCTGGAAAGCCGCCTTTCCTTGGGGCCCAAGAAGTGGCTGGTGGTGGCACGGATTTTGGATCGTCGTCTGGTACTGGGGGTCACCGACCAACAGATCACCATGCTGACGGAGCTTGATGCAGATGAACGCCCGGCGTCCGAACCAAAATCTTCCTTCGCTTCCCTGCTCAAAGGGGCCAAGCCTCCCGCAGACCGCGGCGGCTCATAGGCCGGCCGCCGGCCTTGTCGCGGCCCTTCCGGTCGCGCTCATCCTGCTTCTCGGCCTGTGCGTCCCGGCCTTCGGGGCCGAAAACCTGGCCCTGCCGAATCTCCAACTCAACCTTTCCGGCGGCTCGACGGAACCTGAAAAGGTTTCGTTGGGCCTGGAAATTCTCTTCCTGCTCACCGTGCTCTCGTTGGCTCCGGCCATCGTGCTCACGGTCACCAGCTTCACCCGGATCATCGTGGTTTTCCACTTCGTGCGCCAGGCCCTAGGCGTGCAGCAGCTGCCGCCCAACCAGGTGCTGGTGAGCCTGGCCATTTTCATGACCGTGGCGATCATGTGGCCTGTGGGTGTCAAGATCAACAACGATGCCCTGCAGCCCTATATGGAAGAGCGCATCGGCTTCACCGAGGCCCTGCAAAAGACCGAGAGCCCCCTGCGCGAGTTCATGTTCAAGCACACCAGGGAAAAAGACCTCTCGATCTTCTACTCCATCACCAAGATAGAGCGCCCGGACAACAAAGAGTCGGTGCCGACCATGTCGCTGGCCGCGGCCTTCATCATCAGCGAATTGAAGACCGGCTTCATCATCGGCTTTCTTATTTACATCCCGTTCCTGATTCTCGACATGGTCGTTTCCAGCATCCTGCTGGCCATGGGCATGATGATGCTGCCGCCCATGATGGTTTCCATGCCCTTCAAGCTCCTGCTCTTCGTTATGGTCGACGGCTGGACCCTGCTGGTCGGCTCAATGGTCAACAGCTTCATGTTACCTTAAAAGGATATATGTATGACCCCGGAATTCGTCATCGGCTTCGCCAAACAGGCCATTGAGCTTACCTTGATGATCTCCATGCCCCTGCTCCTCGTGGGCCTGGGCGTTGGCCTGATCGTCAGCATCTTCCAGGCCGCCACCCAGATTCAGGAAATGACCCTGTCCTTCATCCCCAAAATCGTGGCCATGTTCGTGGCTCTGCTCTTCTCCTTTCCCTGGATCATGGAACGCATGGTCACCTACACTCGCGATATATTTTTGAACATACCGGCATATATTCGCTGAGGCGTGCCCACGGATAAGAGTGTTCGTGGGCAATAACTGCGTCAAACGGCTTTTTTGCTTCGTTCGAGGACCATCAGAGTCCACGTTCCTACGCAAAAAAGCCGTTGCTCGTCTGACGCCACACCAGACCGTCACCGAGGCATACTTTCCTTGCCTGACGCCAACCTGAGCCACCGTCGGTGTGTGACTATGGTTGGAGGGGGGAGCCCCAACCGGACGTTCACAGCATGTTTACCGGATCGAGATCGAGGGCGATGCGCAGGGTTTTGGCCTGGCTGCGGGCTAGGGCGTAGAGGTCGCGCATGGGCTGCCAGTCGTCGGCCTTGAGCAGGCAGTGGTGCCGGCGTCTGCCCTTGAGCAGGGCCAGGGGCGCGGGCGCGGGGCCAAGCACGGTCACGCCCAGATCTTTGCCCGCCCGGCGCAGGACCGCGCCCAGGGCGGCAATGGCATCGGCGCCGCCGGCGTCTTCCACCGGGTGACTCAGGCGCAGCAGCCCCAGGCGCACAAAGGGTGGGTAACGCCGGCGCCGGCGCACCTCCAGTTCGTGCTCGTAAAACCCCTGGTAGTCGACGTTCATGACGTATTGCCAGCAATAGTGCTCCGGCTCGCGGGTCTGGATCAGTACCCGGCCCGGCGCCTCCCCCCGGCCGGCCCGGCCCGAGGACTGTACCAGCAATTGGAAGGTGCGCTCGGCCGCGCGATAGTCCGGCAGGTTCAGGCCAAGATCGGCATCGGCCGACACGGCCAGGGTCACGTCCGGGAAATGGTGGCCCTTGGAAAGCATCTGGGTGCCGACCAGCACCTGGGCCTCTTTGCGGGCAAAGGCCGTGAGAATTTCTTCCATGCGGCCCGGCCGGCGGGTGCTGTCGCGGTCCAGGCGCAAAATACCGGTGCCGGGCGGCAAGAGGCCGGCAAGCTCTTCTTCGAGCTTTTCGGTGCCTTCGCCCATGGGCAGAAATTGCAGGCCGCCGCATTGGGCGCAAGGCGAGGGGTGGGGTCGGGAAAAGCCGCAGTAATGACAGACCAGGCGCTCGCGGCCTTTATGGTAGGCCAGGCCGATGTCGCAGGTTGGACACTTGGCCGTGGTGCCGCAGCCCAGGCAATAGACCACGGGGGCCCAGCCCCGGCGGTTGAGCAGAATCACCGCCTGTTCGCCCCGGCGCAGGGTGGCGTTGAGGGCCTCAAGGCTCCGCGGCGCGAGCAGGCCGGCATCGAGCCGGCCCTTGGGCAGTTGGACGATCTCCACCGCAGGCAGGCTGCCGCCGCCCACGCGATTTTCCAGAATGTGCAGGGGAACGCGGCCCTGTTGCGCGGCGTGGAAGCTCTTTACATCCGGGGTGGCCGAGCCGAGCAGCAGCAGGGCCCCGGCCTGTTGCGCCCGATACCAGGCCACTTCCTTGGCCTGGTAGGTCAGGCCCTCGTCCTGCTTGAAAGAGGCGTCGTGCTCCTCGTCGAGCACAATCAGGCCCAGGCGATCCACGGGCAGGAACAGGGCCGAACGGGTGCCGGTCACCAGCACCGGTTCCCGGCTTTCGGCAATTTTCCGGAAAGTTTCCTCTTTGCGCCCGGGGCTCTGGTAGCCGTGGAAGAGAAAGCGCGGTTTGTGCGGCAGATGCTCGGCCGTGTCGTTCCAGAGCTTCAGGGCCAGAGCCACTTCCGGGGCCAGGAGCAGCACCGAGCGCCCGGCAGCGAGCACGACCCGGGCCAGCTCCAGGTACAGGGCGGTTTTGCCGCTGCCGGTGATGCCGAAAAGCAAGTGCGAGGCGGCCGTTCCTGCCAGGGCGGCCTGCTGCAGGGGGCCAAACACAGCCTGCTGTTCCGGGGTGAGTTCAAAGGGCCGGGCCTCAAGGCAGACAGCCGGCTCGCCGGCGCAGAAACAGGCGTCGGCCGGGTCGATGCGCACGAGATCGCGGCCGCAGAGCAGGGCCAGGGTACGGGCCGCCTCTTTGCCCAGGTCGGCCAGGAGCTTGGCGCGGCGCACCGCGCCGTTGGCCAGAAGGTATTCGAGCAGGGCGATCTGGGCCTTGGCCGCCGGGCGCACCGGCCAGGGCGGGTCGACCATGAGGGCGCAGAGATCGGCCTCGGGGCCGGAGCCTCCGGCCGCGCGCACCTCGGCCCGGCCGTCGGACCAGAGCCGTCCGAGGGCATCAAGATCTTCGGGCGGCAGCCCGGCCAGGGCGCCCACCCGCCATTCCACGGGCTTGCCCTGGCCGAAAAAGCGGATCCGGGCCTGGGTGGTGCGCAGGCCGGCGGGCAGGATGCCCGCCAGGATGCGGCCCAGACCTTCGCCCTGCCGGCGGGCAATCTGCAGGGCCAGATCCAGGTGCGCGACCGGCAGCAGCGGCGTCTGCTCCAAAGGCCAGAGCATGGGCTTGACGGCCAGGCCCGGCTCCGGCGCGGGCTCGCGCACGGACAGCAACACGCCCATGCGAAAACCCTTGCCCAGGGGGACAACCACGCGCTGCCCTACAGACCAGGCGCTTACCGGCAAGTGCCCGGGAAAGGCGTAGGTCAGCCCGGAAAAGGGCGGGGAAAGAAGAACGACGCGGGCGTAAGGCATGGGGAGCACCTGCAGATGGAAGCAGGCCGGGTGACCGGCGGAGAAAGGAGATTCCGGCGGAAACTCCGGTTCCGTTCCGACCGCGCCTGCGCGGCCGGAACGGGAACAAGGGGGTCCAGGGAAACGATTTCCCCCGCCGGGGTGAGGTGTGGCCCGTCACGTGACGGGACGGCATCCGCTCACCGTGGGGGCGTTGCCGCTCCATCAGCCGTGAGAGGGCTTTTCGAGCCCCGCAAGCTACCGCGTCAACTTCCGGAACTTGGCCCGGTGCGGCTGGTCGGCGTCTTTGCCCAGGCGTTTTTTGCGGTCTTCTTCGTATTCGGAGTAGTTGCCGTCAAAGAAGAGCACTTGGGAGTCGCCTTCAAAGGCCATGATGTGGGTGGCGATGCGGTCCAGAAACCAGCGGTCGTGGCTGATGACAAAGACCGTGCCCGCGAAGTTTTCCAGGGCGTCTTCCAGGGCGCGCATGGTGTTCACGTCCAGGTCGTTGGTCGGCTCGTCGAGGAGCAGCACGTTGGCTCCGGACTTCAGGATCAAGGCAAGATAGGCCCGGTTGCGCTCGCCGCCCGAAAGCACCTCAACCTTTTTCTGCTGGTCCTGGCCCATGAAGTTGAAGCGCGAGCAATAGGCCCGGCTGTTCACCTCCTTGCTGCCCAGCTTGATGGTGTCGTAACCGCCGGAGACCACCTCGTAGAGCGTCTTGCCTGGGGTGAGGGCGTCGCGGTTCTGATCGGCCCAGGCGATCTGCACGGTGTCGCCGACCTTGAGGTTGCCGGCATCGGGGTTTTCCACGCCTGCAAGCATCTTGAAGAAGGTGGTTTTGCCGGCGCCGTTGGGGCCGATGATCCCGACAATGGCCCCGGGCGGCACGATGAGGCTCATGTTTTCCACCAGAAGTTTGTCGCCCATGCTCTTGGAAATCTTGTCGGCCTCGACCACGGTCTTGCCCAGACGCGGTCCCGGCGGGATGTAGATTTCGAGATCGGCGGCGCGGCGCTCGGACTCGTGCGAAAGCATGGCCTCGTAAGCGTTGATCCGAGCCTTGCTCTTGGCGTGCCGGCCCTTGGGGGCCATGCGGATCCACTCAAGCTCGCGGGCCAGGGTCTTTTGCCGCTCGGCCTCGGCTTTCTCTTCGTTGGCCAGGCGCTTTTGCTTCTGCTCCAGCCAGGAGGAGTAGTTGCCCTTCCAGGGAATGCCCCGGCCGCGATCCAGTTCGAGAATCCAGCCGGCCACGTTGTCCAGAAAGTAGCGGTCGTGGGTCACGGCAATGACCGTGCCGGGGAAGGTCTGGAGATAGCGCTCCAGCCAGGCCACAGACTCGGCGTCCAAGTGGTTGGTGGGTTCGTCCAGGAGCAGGATGTCCGGGTTTTGCAGCAGCAGCCGGCACAGGGCCACGCGGCGTTTTTCGCCGCCGGAAATGACCGAAACCGGAGTGTCGGCGGGCGGGCAGCGCAGGGCGTCCATGGCCATTTCCAGCTTGGAGTCCAGATCCCAGACGCCCTTGTTGTCCATGAGCTCCTGGACTTCGGCTTGGCGGTTGATCAGGGCGTCCATCTCGTCCGGCTCCATGGGCTCGGCAAACTTGGCGTTGATGGCCTCGAATTCGTCGCGAATCTTGACCAGTTCGGCCGCACCTCCTTCGACCACCTCGCGCACGGTGCGGGTTTCATCAACCAGGGGCTCCTGCTCCAGGTAGCCGATGGTATAACCCGGAGCAACCACGGTCTCGCCGTCAAAGCTCTTGTCCACCCCGGCCAGAATTTTCAGCAGGGAGCTTTTGCCCGAGCCGTTCAGGCCGAGCACGCCGATCTTGGCCCCGTAAAAATAGGACAGGGAAATGTCCTTGAGGACTTCTTTTTGCCCATGCCGCTTGGACACGCGGATCATGGAATAAATGATCTTGTCCGGTTCGTTGCTCATCACAGCCTCGTAAAGTGATTTTGGGAAACGAAAGATTATGAACGAGGGGAGCTGGTTTGTCCATCCCCACTACGGGGCTTCGGCGGACACTCGGAGGCTGTTCCTTAAGCGCGGCGCTTGACCATGACCACACTTTCTTCACCGTGCCGGCGGCCAGCTTTTCCGTATACGGCTTTTGCACGCCTTTGGTGTTGGGGGCGAGCCGGTCTTGGAGAATGACCCAGTCGCCGTCCTGGCCCCGGTATTTTTTGGTGGTCGCCGTGCCGTCGAATTTTTCGACGTAAACGGCTTCATCCATGAGGGGCGGCACGTCCGGGTCGTACAGAACCACATAGCCCTGTTTGGAGCCTTCGGCTGCATGGAGGGCCCAGGGCGATCACGGCGAACAAACAGGGACCGCCTTGGCCCAGAGGGACCGGGGCGCTCAGAGCCACAGGGCCGGTGCTGAACCAGCCATTCAGGCCGCAGGCGGCCAGACCGACGACGGCACCTCGCGTCGGCCGAAACCGACTTCCTCCGGTGAGTCGGAACCTTTGTCCGCCCGTATGAGCCCTCGGCCGTGGAAAAGCCAGTCCGGGAGACTGCCGAATTTTTTGCCGTTCGGTAAACCCAGGTTGAAGGGATCTTGCGGGCTCGTGAGGCTTTGTATACGGCCTGCTCGGAAATTTCCAGGGCGGCGGCCAGATCTTTGGGTGCCTGCAAACCGACGACCTCGGCCAGGCGGCAGAGGACATCTTCAAAAAGGGCTTCTTTCATAGCTGAACCTGTCGGCGCTCTGTTTTGCCGATTTTGGACGATTATCTGTAGATATACATATATGTATTGCTTGATTAGTCATTCCGTAGGCTCAACCATGGTTGTTTTATTTTTAACCATGGTTTATAATCACTATATGGACGGGTCTGTTTTGTTGCACCACAACACTACCTGCCCCGCGCCTGAGGGTCAGCCGATACCGCTGGAAAAACGGTATCGCTGGCCTCAGTATATTGTACGTCAAAATTGTCTTGGGGAAGCGATGGCGGAGTGTGAGAATAGAGCGGGAAATGTCGCCGAGAACGGGCATCCTGAGGCCGATCCCGGCCTGGAGTTGTTGCGGGACTTGAGCTTTATCACTTCGGCCATAGGTTGGTTGGCCGACGACATGCCGGACGGCGTTGCTTCAGATACGCTGCGCGCCCTGCATTCACGTCTTTTGGGCAACCTGCCGCGCCTGCGCGAAGTGATCCGCAACCGGCGCTGAGTTGATCTGCTTTTTATTCTCCGTGGCCGTACTCACAAGTACCGACTGTCGGCCCAACGCAAAAAATTCCGATGTGCGCAAGATGCCGCCGCGGCTGCAGCCGTCAGTTGCTTATGCTGTGTACCAATCAACAGGTATTTATCAATGATTTTTATACTGCAGCCCTTGGGCAACGGCCTGCAAACGCTACGGCACCGGGCCGTCGGCGAAATGTCGCAAATTTTTCTTCCGCCCGAGGCGTAGGCTTGCTATATTCCGGCAGGATACGTCATATTGAAGGAGAAGGATCATGCCCGGCCCGCACGAAGACGGTCTATTTTCTCTTGCCGAAGCCTGGAACGCCCCGCCCCCGGCCGAGCGCAGGCTGGATCTCGCCTTCATCCCGGGGCAGGTACGCTCCATCCCGGCGCCCGTGAGTAAAATTCTCATGCGCCTTCTGCGGATCAACGATCTGCTGCCCGTGTTCAACAACATCCCCGTCCCGGTAACGGCCGATGAATTTTGCCGCTGGGGCCTGAAGAACCTGGGTATTGAGCTGGTTCTGGACAAGGACCTGGAGAGCCGGGTGCCCAAAGAAGGCCCCTTGGTGATCATGTCCAACCACCCCTTCGGCGGTCTGGACGGGATGGCCCTGGTGGCCGCGCTTTTGCCCGTGCGGCCGGATCTCAAGGTGCTGATCAATGTGGCCCTAGGCGTGTTTCCCGAACTGCGGGCCGCCGGGCTGCCCCTGGACGTGCTCTCGGGCACGGCCGAGGCCGCCGCCGGCAACACCACTTCCCTGCGGGCCGCCGGGGCCCATTTGCAATCCGGCGGGGCCATAGGCTTTTTCCCCTCGGGCATTGTCTCCTACTACCGTCGGGGCATGGGCGTGGTCGATCCGGAATGGCAGATGGCCGCCGCCCGTCTGGCCCGGCGCTGCAGCGCCCCGGTGCTGCCGGTCTTTTTCCACGGTCGCAACTCCTTGTTTTTCAGCCTGGCCGGCACGCTGCACCCCCTGGCCCGCACCGTACTGTTGCCGCGCGAGATGGTTTTGCGCCGCAACCGGTCCATCCGCCTCAGCGTCGGCCGGGTCATCGAGTCCGGCACCTTCAAGATTCTCGGCACGGCAGAGGCCCTCACGGCCTATGCCCGGATGCGTTGCTACGCCCTGAAGAACCTGCCCGAAGGGAGTTCGCTGCCCGGCGCGGCCGAGCGGCCCATGGAGCCGGTGGCCGACCCCCACGCTCCCGAGGCCGTGGCCAAAGCCTTGGCCGATTTGCCCGAAGACGCCCTGCTGCACCAGGAGGGCGACTATTCCATCTACGTGGTGCGCGGCGGCCGGAGCCCGCTGCTGCTTGAAGAACTCGGCGCTCTGCGCGAGCATACCTTCCGCCTGGTGGGCGAGGGCTCAGGTAAGGCCCGCGACCTGGACATCTATGACGAGCGCTACCACCATCTGCTGCTGTGGCACGAGGCGGATCGCCGCCTGGCCGGAGCCTACCGCCTGGGCTTGGTCCGGGAGCTTCTGGCCGAGTCCGGTCCGGCCGGGCTCTACACTTCCACCCTGTTCCGCATGAACGAGGAATTTTTTCGGCGCTACGGCAACTCCCTGGAACTGGGCCGGGCTCTGGTGCACCCCGCCTACCAGCGCGAATACGCGCCGCTGATGCTGCTCTGGAAGGGCATTGCCCGTTTTGTCCTGCGTAGCGACGATCTGCACTGCCTGTTCGGCCCGGTGAGCCTGAGCCTGGATTATGCCCCCAGCTCCCTGCGCACCGTGGTCGAATATCTGCGCGAGCAATGCGGCAGCGCCGAGCTGTCCGGCATGGTCCGGGGACGCAACCTGCCGGACAAGCTGTTGAGTTTCGCCGGCGGCATCCCCCTGCCCCAGGGCATCGCCTACAACGATCTGGCCGCCCTGGTCCGCGACATCGAAGGCGGCCGCGGCATTCCCATTCTGTTCAAGCACTACCTCAAACTCGGCGGCAAGATCGGCGCCTTTCACATCGACACCGCCTTCAATACCCTTGACGCCTTCCTGCTTATGGATCTGCTCCAGTCGCCCAAAAACATGCTCGACCGCTATATGACCCCCGAAGGCGCCGCCCACTTCCTGGCCACCCGCTGCGGAGGCGGCAGGGCGTAAGGGGGAACTCTCTCAAGCTTCCTCGGCAGGGACCGGGTAATCTGCGCATCCCCTCACTGACGCCCCCCCCCGTGCACCGCACGGGGGGGGCGTCATTGAGGGGATGCGGGCATTTTACTCCAACATGGCCAGGGCGTCTCTCATTTCCTGCTTCAGGCGCTGCTGGACGGCGGAGCGGACTTCGCGCGTCGAGGAACCGAATTTGCCTGCCCGGGCGGTGTAGATTTCTTGGATCAGCTCGCGGCTGGCCTGGGTGACGGCGTCTTCGCCGGCGTCGGGGCGCAGACGGTCGGCACCGACCTTGGCTACGGCCCGGCTGATGATTGAGGCGGCCCCGGCCGGGCCGTGCTGCACGGCGGTGCTGAAAAGCACTTCCTGCAGGGCGGGCGGGATGCCCGCGTAAGAGAGGCCCGCGCTCCCGGCCATGGCCTCCAGGGCCGGTTCATAGTGGCTGTCGCGAATAAAGTCGCTCTGCAGGGCCTCGAAGCGGGTCGGATCTTCCTCGGCAATCTGTTTCCAGACCCGGGGCATGGCCCCGCTCCGGCCGCCGGTGTTGGCCGGGCCGGCAGCGCGCAGGCGCTTGGAGAGATCCGGAGCGCGGGTGTCCAGGTAGTCAAGGAAGCGTTTCATGGTCCCGGCGCGGGAGGAAATTTGATATTTGCCGTATGAGGTGCCGCCGTGACGATCCCATCCCACGGCCGCAATGCCTTCTTCGCCGGACTCGTAGCGCGCCGAGAGGCCGCCGAGTTCGCGCCCGCCCGAGGTCAACCCGGGCGCGCCGAGCATGGAGGGCGTTGTGCCGGGGCCGGAGTCGGGCCGCCGGGCGTTGACCTGGTAAAAGATGGAAACCAGCTCATCGGAGCTCGGTCCCACGCTGAAGGGCGAGTTGAAGGAAAAGACTTCGCCCTGGGCCTTGGCCCGGCGCGAGGGCGGCGTGAGCACCTTGGGCGCCTTGAAAGCCTGTTTGGCTTCTTCGGGCAGGGAATCGACCACGGCCAGGGGCTTGTCGGACTGCTCAAGCACCCTGTTCAGGGCCTCCCGGCTCGGCATGCCCGAGCGGCGCTCCGGCACGTTCAGGGCGGGCAGATTGCTGCCCGGGCCGTGGCGGGTGTCGATCATTTCAAAGTTGCCGCGCCCGGTGATGGGCGTGCTGATGCGGCGCAGACGCTCCGAGACAGAGGCGCGCTGTGGGGGCGTCGAAATATTGGCGGTCGAGGCAACGCCCGCCTGGGCCGAACTCTGGGGCGCGTCTGTCTCGGCGGAACTCTGGGGCGTGCCTGCCTGTTGCCCGCCCTGCAGGTTGGGAGCGGCGCGAGAGAGCACGGCGGCAAAGTCCGCGGCTGCCGGGGCCATGCCCGCAAGCTGCGGTGCGGCTGCGCGGCGCTGGATATTCGGGGTGGGCAGCCGCCCGTCGCCGAAAGTGAGGTTGGGTTTTCCGTTAACCATGTTTTCCTGCCTTTATCCATTCAAAAGGTTCCGACAGGCGCCTCCCCGGCTTCGGGTAGAGTGGCGCACCCGTACAAAAGCAAGAGGCGTGCCGAATTGTCCAGAGGCATGTGGGGCAAGGGGGCTGCGTCGGCCTGTCGGAGAGGGTGTCGATATTTTGGCCTTCGGGCCAAGGAGAAAAGGAAGAGCGCGCCGAGGCTTGACGCCGGGGCGTAATGCCGTATCTTCTGTGGGCCGATGCCCGGGCTGCCGGTATCGATCAAGGTAGTTGGAGCAAATTGACTGTGCTCGTTAAAGAGGACGTATGGGTAAAGATTTAATTATTGTGGAGTCGCCGGCCAAGGTCAAGACCATTCGCAAGTTCCTGGGCAACAGGTATATGGTGCAGGCTTCGGTGGGGCACGTGCGCGATCTGCCCACCAGCTCTCTGGGTGTGGACGAGGCCGCCGGTTTTGTGCCCCGCTACCAGGTGATCGACGGCAAGGAAAAGGTCGTGGCCGAACTGTGTGAAGCCGCGGCCAAGGCGGACAACGTCTACCTAGCCCCGGACCCGGACCGCGAGGGTGAAGCCATTGCCTGGCACGTGGCCGCGTTGATCGAGGGCAAGAACTCCAAGATCAGCCGGATCCAGTTCAACGAGATCACCGCCAAGGCGGTCAAGGAGGCCCTGGCCAATCCCCGGCCCCTGAACGCCGATCTCTTTGACGCCCAGCAGGCCCGGCGTATTCTCGACCGTCTGGTGGGCTACAAGATTTCGCCTCTGCTCTGGAAAAAGGTCAAGCGCGGCATTTCGGCCGGCCGGGTGCAAAGCGTGGCCTTGCGTCTGATCGTGGACCGCGATGCCGAGCGCCGGGTCTTCGTGCCCGAGGAATATTGGCTGATGCGGGCTTTTTTCGCCGCAGCCGAGCCGCCGGTGTTCCGGGCCGATCTGCACAAGATCGACGGTAAAAAGGCCGCCCTGAAAAACCAGGCCGAGGCCGAAGCCGTCGAGGCCCGTTTCGCGGACAAGGAATTTCTCATCGAGTCGGTGGAAGTGAAGGAGCGCAAGCGCTCCCCCTCGCCGCCCTTCATCACCTCCACCCTGCAGCAGGCCGCCAACCAGCGCCTGGGCTACACGGCCAAACGCACCATGAACATCGCCCAGCGCCTGTATGAGGGCGTGGATTTGGGCGAAGCCGGCACCACCGCGCTGATCACCTACATGCGTACCGACTCGGTGCGCATTTCCGACGAGGCCCGCACGGCCGCCGAAACAGTGATCAAAGAAACCTGGGGGCCGGAGTACTACCCGCCCAAGGCCCGGCATTTCAAATCCAAGGGCAGCGCGCAAGACGCCCACGAAGCCGTTCGGCCCGTCGATCCGGCACTGACCCCCGACTCCATCAAGGCCCTGGTGGCGCCCGAGCAGTATCAGCTCTACCGGCTGATCTGGACCCGCTTCATGGCCTCGCAGATGGCCGACGCCGTGATCGAAGACACCACGGTCACGGCCGCCTGCGCCGGCGTCGAGTTCCGGGCCAAAGGCGAGCGCGTGGTTTTTCCCGGTTTTCAGATCCTTTCGCCCCAGAAATCCGACGACGTGGTTGACCTGCCGGCCCTGAAAAAGGGCCAGGCCCTGCGTCTGGACAAGCACGAGAAGGAGCAGAAGTTCACCCAGCCCCCGGCCCGCTACAGCGAAGCTTCTCTGGTGCGCGAGCTGGAGGAAAAGGGCATCGGCCGGCCCTCCACCTACGCGGCGATCATCGCCACCCTGCAAGACCGCGAGTACGTCAGCCTTGAAGACAAGCATTTCGCGGCCACGGACCTCGGCCGGGTGGTCTGCGAGCTTTTGACCGCGCATTTTACCGAGCTCATGGACGTGGGTTTCACCGCCCAGATGGAAGAGTCTTTGGACAAGGTGGCCGAAGGCCGACAGGACTGGGTGGATCTGCTCGGCCGCTTTGCCGAGCGCTTCAATCCCACCCTGGAGCGCGCGGCCGAGGCCATGAACTCCGTCAAGGGCGGTCTGCCCACCGATTTTCCCTGCCCCGACTGCGGCAAGTCCACGGCCGTCAAATTCGGCAAAGCCGGGGCCTTTCTGGCCTGCACCGCCTACCCGGTCTGCCGCTGGACCAGCAATTTCATCCGCGACGAGCAGGGCAAGGTCAAGCCCGTCGAGCGCGAAAAGCCCCAGATGGAAGTGGTCGGCAAATGCCCCGATTGCGGCGGTGACCTGGTGTTGAAAAAATCCCGCACCGGCAGCCGATTCATCGCCTGCAACAACTACCCGGAATGCACCCACGCCGAGCCCTATTCCACCGGCGTTGCCTGCCCGCGCTGCAAACAGGGCGTTCTGGTGGAAAAGAGCTCCAAGCGCGGCAAAATCTTCTATTCCTGCAGCACCTACCCGGCCTGCGACTACGCCATGTGGGACATGCCCGTGCAGGGCGAATGCCCCAAATGCGGCTCGCCCGTCCTGGCCTGCAAAACCGTGTCCGGACGTACCCAGATCTTTTGCCCCGAGAAAACCTGCCGCTGGAAAAAGCCCGACGAGGATGAGCGTTGAGGGGGCGCAAAACAGAGCCGCTGCAGTGGTGTGCCCTGCCTTGTTTGATGACACGCAAAGGGCGCCTCGCAGCAACGCGTGCTGCATCCTCAAACTCCCCCGGCAGGAGAGTGACTATTCCTGTACCCTCAATGAAGCAACCCCCGTGCGCCACACGGGGGTTGCTTCATTGAGGGGGTCCGGGGTGCCGCACGCGTTGTTGTGGGGCGGCTCCGTCACACCGTGAGAACGGTGTTGCGGAATGCGCGCGGCAGCCCCTTTTTCATTCTCCGGCGGGGTTTGGGGTGGCACCCCAACACTCACACCCGTACCGGCAAGGCGGCGGTCAGGGCGGCGACGGCGGCGTCGCGCTGTTTATCGGCTTCGCTGTCTTTGAGGGTGCGGTCGTTGTGCCGGAAAGTCAGGCGGAAGGTCAGGTTCTTCTCGTCGCGGCCTTTGGGCTCATAGATGTCGATCAGGCGAATATCTTCAAGCAGGGGCAGGCGCAGGGCCTGGACCGCCTGAAGAACGGCCTCGACGGTGACTTCCGGGGCGGCACTCAGGGTGATGTCGCGGCGCACCGGCGGGTAGACCGGCAAGGGCGTGAAGGCCGGCTTGGCGGACAGGTGCAGGGTATGGAGGGCATCAAGATGCAGCTCGGCGGTCCAGACCGGCTTTTTGGCGTGGTAGACGTCGGCAATCTCGGGCCGGACCCGGCCCATGCGGCCGATGCAGCGGCCGGAGCATTCCAGGTCCACGCAGGGAGCCAGGAAGGGCAGGGCCTGGGAGGCCGCATAGACGGGCACGGGCAGATGCAGCTTGCAGCAGAGGTATTCGACAAAGCCTTTGAGATCCTGGTAGTCGAAATCGTCCTGGCGCTGCCACTTGCCGCCCTCAAAGCAGAGGCCGTGCAGCAGAATGCCCAGGCGCGGCTCTTCCCGCACCGTGGTCTCGGAAGAGGCGTCGGCGAAAAAGGCCGTGGCGCACTCGAACAGATGCACGCTCTGGGTGCCTTGGGACAGGTTGACCCGCAAGGAGGCCAGCAGACCAGGGGCCAGGGCGGTGCGCAAGGTGTCCTGCTCGTCGCTTAGGGGGTTGGCCACGGGCACGCGGCCGCCGCCGTAAGCGGGGTCGAGGCCGAGCAGGTCGAGATCGCGGTGGCTCCAGAAACTGTAGTTGACGGCCTCGTTCAGGCCCACCCCGGCCAGGATCGTTTTGACCCGGCCGACAAAGGCGTGAAAGGGCAGGGGCTTGCCGGCGTCCTCAAGGGGCCGGACCACGGCCGGGATCACGGCGGGAATTTTGTCCACCCCGTAGATGCGGGCCACTTCCTCGATCAGGTCGACCTCGCGTTCGATATCCGGGCGGTGGCTGGGGATGTCCACGGACCAGGCGATGTCGTGGCAGGCATCTTCACTCGAGCGCAGCCCGTCCGCGGGGCAATGTACCGTACAGCCCAGAGACTCCAATGTCTCGCGGCAGAAGGCGTCTTGCAGAGGAACGCCCAGCAGGGCTTCGGCCCGTTGCTTACGGAAGGAAACATGCGGGGCGACAAAGGGCCTGGGCTCGATGCAGGGGGTGCCGGGCAGCACGCTGCCGCCGGAAAGCTCGGCCATCATGGCCGCGGCCCGGTTCATGGCATAGCCGGCAATGCATTGATCCACGCCGCGCTCAAAACGGTAACCGGCCTCGGAGTGCAGGCCCAGGCGCCGGGCCGTGCGCCGGATACGCGAGGGGTTGAAAACCGCGCATTCCAGAAAGATGCGTTGCGTGCCGGGGGTGACTTCGGAGTTCAGGCCGCCCATGACCCCGCCCAGGCCGACGCCGCGCTCTGAGTCGGCAATGACGATGTCGCCGGGTTCAAGGGCCCGATCCTGGCCGTCCAGGGTGGTCAGACGCTCGCCGGGTTTGGCCCCGCGCACGATGATTCGGGCGTCTTTGACCGCGTCGAGATCAAAAGCGTGCATAGGCAGGCCGAACTCCATCATGGCGTAGTTGGTGGCGTCCACCAGGTTGCTGATGGCCCGGATGCCTACGGACTTCAGGCGGAAGCGGATTTTCTCCGGCGAGGGCTTGGCTACGGCGCCCTGGAGCACCCGGCCGTGATACAGGCTGCAGAGAGCCGAGTCTTCCACGTTCAGGGAAACGACCGAGGCCGCGTCCGGCCCGAACTCGTGCAGATCGAAGCGGGGCAGGGACAGGGGCAGCTTGTACAAGGCGGCCGTTTCACGGGCCAGGCCGAGGACCGAAAGGCAGTCGCCCCGGTTGGGGGTGATCGAGATATCCAGGACGGCGTCGTCCAGGCCGAGCACGTCCAGAACCGAAGCGCCCACGGGTGCGGCCGGGTCCAGAACAAGAATGCCGTTGTGCTCTTCGGACAGGCCGAGCTCGTCTTCGGAGCAGATCATTCCGCAGGAGGGCGCGCCGCGCAGCTTGGCTTTCTTGATGGTCAAGCCGCTCGGCAGCGTGGTGCCCACCTTGACCACGGCCACTTTCTGGCCCTTGGCCACGTTGGGCGCACCGCAGACGATGTCAAGCACTTCGTCGCCCACGTCCACCCTGGTCACCGAAAGCTTTTCCGCTTCGGGGTGCCGGGCGCACTCAAGCACGCGGCCGACCACAATGGGTTTCAAGGCGGCAAAGGGTCGGAACAGGCCGTCAAGCTCCAGGCCGACCATGGTCAGGCGGTCGCCGAGTTCTTCGGCCGTGCCTGCGTAGGGGACGAATTCACGAAGCCAGTTCAGGCTGAGCAGCATGGGGATCTCCGAAGATAATTAGACAAACTGCGTGAGGAAGCGCAGGTCGTTTTCAAAGAACATGCGCAGATCGCCGATGCCGTATTTAAGCATGGCCACGCGCTCCACGCCCAGGCCGAAGGCGAAGCCTGTGCAGGCCTCGGGGTCGAAGCCCACGGCGGCAAAGACGTTGGGATCGACCATGCCGGAGCCGAGAATTTCCAGCCAGCCCGTGGTCTTGCAGACCCGGCAGGGTTCGCCGGCCCGGGAGCCGGTGCCGTTGCAGAGGATGCACGAGATGTCCACTTCCACGCTGGGCTCGGTGAAGGGGAAGAAGCTGGGCCGAAAGCGCACATCCATGCTCTGGCCGAAGAGCCGGCGCACAAAGGCCGTGAGTGTGCCGCGCAAATGGGCCAGCGAAATTTTTTCACCCACCAGCAGACCTTCGATCTGATGGAACATGGGGGTATGGGTGATATCCGAGTCGCGGCGGTAGACCTTGCCCGGGGCAATGACCGCCACGGGCGGCTTTTTGCGCTCCAGCATGGCCCGCACCTGCATGGGCGAGGTGTGGGTGCGCAGCACGATGCCGTCGGAGACGAATAGGGTGTCCTGCATGTCGCGGGCCGGGTGGTCGTGGGGGAAATTCAGGGCCTCGAAGTTGTGGAAGTCGGTTTCCACCTCCGGACCGGAAACCACCTCATAGCCCAGGCCTTCAAGCACGGAGCAGATTTCCGCCATAACCAGGGTGATCGGGTGCAGGCTGCCCAGGTGCGGGGCACGGGCGGGCAAGGAAGGGTCGAAGCGGGCCAGGGCCAGTTTTTCGGCCTCGGCGTTCAGGGCCATTTCCCGGGCTTCGAGCAGATCGGCCAGATTTTGCTTGACCGCGTTGGCGGCCTTGCCGAAAGCCGGGCGCTCGGCCGGCCCAAGCTCGGGCAAACGGCCCATGAGCCCGGCCAGCAGGCCTTTGCGCCCGAGAAAGGCAATGGAGATTTCCTCGATTTCCGACAACGAAGACGCCCGGTCCAGGCGCTCGGTGAGCGCGGGGACCAGGCGTTCCAGTTCAGCGATGAGATTCATGAGGGGAACCCTTTGTAGCAGTTCCGGTGCGCGGCCTTCACAGCAGGGCGAAGGCTGCGACGCCGAGGGGGTGTGTCCTTTACCTATCCGGAAGTCATTTCATAAGGAAAGTGACTTTTAAGCGAGCTTCTCTTTGGCGAGCTTCACCAGGGTGGCAAAGTCGTCCTTGGCCCGCACGGCGAGTTCGGCCAGCATCTTGCGGTTCACGGCCACTTCGGCCAGCTTCAGGCCGTTCATCAGACGGCTGTAAGACAGGCCGTGCTCGCGCGCGCCCGCGTTGATGCGCAGAATCCAGAGCTTGCGGAATTCGCGCTTGCGGACCTTGCGATCGCGGTAGGAATAGACCAATGCCCGTTCAACGGCCTCGCGGGCGGTGCGATACAGTTTGCTGCGCGCGCCGCGGTAGCCTTTGGCGAGATCCAGATATTTCTTGTGGCGTCTGTGCGCCGACGTCCCTCTCTTAACCCGCATGGAGTACCTCCAGGTTCACGCTTCACGAGGCGTAGGGGTGCCAATGAAGCGGATAAAGTTACTGTTCGTTCTGAACCAAAAAGTTTTTTGTTTTACGAGCCGGGCTCTGCAAAATCTGTTTTTTTGTTCTCTGCCGCGAAGGCACGTTTCGGGCGAAGCGGAGCATATTAAGACATACTCAAGCTTTGCACGGGACGAGCCTGACGAAGGCAGGGGGCAAAAAGGCGATTTTGTCAGGCGTACGGCATCATGCGGCGCACAGCACCTTCATTGGCCGAATCGACAATGGCGCCCTGGCCCAGACGCATTTTGCGCTTGGCGTTCTTTTTGGTCAGAATGTGGCGCAGGTTTTGTTTGCGCCGGCGAAACTTGCCCGAGCCGGTCACGGTGAACCGTTTGGCGGCCGAGCGTTTGGTCTTCATCTTGGGCATGATCTGCTCCTTGTGCCTTGGGGTCGCCCCCTCATGAATGCCGCGTCGCTGAACGCGGGCCGGAAAACCGGCGCAACGGCCGTTGCGCATGATGGCCCTCCGGCAAAGAGGGGCATCATGCGCTAAAAAACTTTTCCGCGCAAGTTGAAAAGAAATGGGCGCGAATTTTATTTTTTGGGCAGGGGCGTCAGCATCATGAACAGGGTGCGACCCTCGGCCTTGGCTTCCTGTTCCACTTTGGCGATATCCTTGCTGTCTTCCACCACTCTGTCCAGCATGGTCTGGCCGCGATCTTTGTGGACGATTTCCCGGCCCCGGAAAAAGATGGTCACCTTACAGCGGTCGCCTTCCTCAAGAAACCGCCGGATGTGGCGCAGCTTGGTCTGATAATCGTGCTCGTCGGTTTTGGGACGCAGCTTGATTTCCTTGATTTCGACCACAGTCTGCTTTTTCTTGGCTTCCTGCTTTTTCTTTTGGGCTTCGTACTTATACTTGCCGTAGTCCATGATCCGGCACACGGGCGGATCGGCGGCCGCAGCCACCTCCACCAGGTCCAGGCCGGCTTCGCGGGCCATGCTCAAGGCTTCGTTACGCTCCACAATGCCCAACTGCTCGCCGTCTTCGCCGATCAGGCGGACCTCGCGAACACGGATTTGGTCGTTGCGCCGCACCGTGTCTTGCGGTTCATTGCGGCGCGGCCGTACGTTAGGAGAAGCGATAGTGCATGCCTCCTTGTTTGAAGGGTTGATCCGAGTCGGCCAGAATCAGCCCGGCGGTTTCCTCCAGGCTCTTGGCCCCGAGGGTCTCGCCGTTACGCAGACGTACGTTCACGCTGCGCGATTCCAGCTCTTTGTCGCCTATTACCAGGATATAGGGTATCTTCTCAAGCTGCGCGGCGCGCACCTTGTAGCCCAGTTTCTCGTTGCGCAGATCCGCCTCGGCCCGAACGCCCATCTGCTTGAGGGCATCACGGGCTTCGCGGGCAAAGCTTTCTTGCGCGTCCGTGACCGTGACCACGCGGGCCTGCACCGGCGCGAGCCAGGTGGGAAAGGCCCCGGCGCAGTGCTCGATGAGAATGCCGACGAAACGCTCTAGCGAGCCGAGAATGGCCCGGTGCACCATGACCGGACGCAGGCGCTCGCCGCTTTCGGCTACGTAGTGCAGGTCGAAGCGCTCGGGCAGGGTAAAGTCGCACTGAATGGTCGAGCACTGCCACTCGCGGTCCAGGCTGTCGGTGACCCGGCCGTCGATTTTCGGGCCGTAGAAGGCGCCGTCGCCTTCATTGATCTGGAAGGGGATGCCGCGCTTTTCCAGGGCCTGGATCAATGCGTTGGTGGCCAGTTCCCAGGCTTCATCCGTGCCGATGGACTTTTCCGGCCGGGTGGCCACGCCGATGCGGTAGGTGAAGCCGAAGAGGTTGAAAAGGTCGCGCACCAGGCCCATGACCCCGACGATCTCGTCTTCCAGCTGGTCCGGTCGGCAGATGATGTGGGCGTCGTCCTGGGTGAACTGGCGCACCCGCAGCAGGCCGTGCAGCACCCCGCTCATTTCGTGGCGGTGCACCACCCCGAGCTCGGCGTAACGCACCGGCAGGTCGCGGTAGCTGCGGATGTGCGAGCCGTAGATCAGCATGTGGGCGAGACAGTTCATGGGCTTGATGCCGTAAGCGTCGCCCTCGATCTCGGTGAAATACATGTTCTCACGGTAGTTGGCGTAGTGCCCGGATTTTTCCCAGAGTTCGCGGCGCAAAAGCTGCGGCCCCTGAACCAGCTCGTAGCCGCGCTTTAAGTGCTCCTTGCGCAGAAAATCCTCAAGGATGGTCCGCACCATCATGCCCTTGGGGTGCCAGAAGACCATGCCCGGGGCCACGTCTTCGTGGAAGTCGAAGAGATCCAGCTCACGGCCGAGCTTGCGGTGGTCGCGGCGTTTGGCTTCTTCGAGGTGGTGCAGGTATTTCTTCAGCTCGACCTCGTCGGCGAAGGCCGTGCCGTAGATGCGCGAGAGCATCTTGTTCTTTTCGTCGCCGCGCCAATAGGCCCCGGCCACGGAAAGCAGCTTCACCGCCTTGGCGAAGCCGGCGTGGGGCAGGTGCGGACCCCGGCAGAGGTCGGTGAACCCGGCCAGATCATAGAGCGACACCCGGTCGGCCTCAAGAAACTGGATCAGCTCCACCTTGTACGATTCGCCTTTTTCGCCAAAAAAGCGCAAGGCCTCGTCGCGGCTCATCTCGCGCCGAGTAAACGGCTCGCCGACGGCGACGATCTTGCGCATTTCGGCCTCAATGGCCTCAAAGTCGTCGGGCGTGAAGGGGCGGGGAGCGTCGAAGTCGTAGTAAAAGCCCTTGTCGATGGCCGGGCCGATGGTCACCTTGACCCCGGGAAAGAGGCGCTGCACGGCACAGGCCATGATGTGGGCCGTGCTGTGCCGCAAAATTTCCAGCCCCTCGGGGCTTTCGATGTCGACGGCCGCAAGTTCTTCGCTGCCCTGGGGCACGGGAGCGGAAAGATCCAGCAGGGTTTCCCCGGTGCGCGCGGCCAGAGCCGCCTTAAAGCGCTTGCCCGAAAGCCCGGCCTTGAGCGCGACGGCGCAGGTCGCTCCGTCGGGAATCTCCACGGCATTGCCTTCCACTGTAATCCGCATGACCACTCCCCGCCGGGAAAACCCGGTCCTGAAACAATTTCACTTTGAAATTGTCTCTGAAATCATATTGTCGGCAAACCGCCCCACAAGCCTGTCGGCGTCCGCAATGCGGTTGCCGGAGCAGATGGACACTCTCGATGTCCATCTGCACTATAGGAAAAAGGGAGGCGGCAAACCTCCCTTTTATCTTTTTTTTGGTAGGCACGAGCAGCTTTGAACTGCTGACCCCTTCCGTGTCAAGGAAGTGCTCTACCCCTGAGCTACGCGCCTACATTTGCGAGGCAGTTGGTTTATTTACCCGTAGCCAGGCCGTTCGTCAAGTGTTTGCTGCAGAATTCTCCCACGCTGCCGAGATTTATCCATTTTACACCTGAAATTTTTACCGGGCTACGGGCAAATTTCGCCGCAGATTGATCAATGTTCCTGAACCGGAAGCTTTTCCTTTTCCGTTTCCTCATTGTAGAAGGCTTCCAGCAGGCGGTTCAGGCCGGCTTTGTCACCGTTGCGCGGCAGATCTTCAATTTCCATATATTCTATGTTCACCGGCCTGCGCGGCAGAAAAAAGATTCCCCGACAGGCGATCAGGCCCAGCCCTCGGAGCAACTCGGGGAAAAAATTCGGGTTGCGTCCACCGGCCCGGCTGAAAGAGCTGCCCCACAATCCTTCGGATCGCAGCAGCACCACACGGGCTTCGGGCGCCCCGGCCAGAACGCGGGCCGCGGCCGAATTGGCCCCCAGGCGTTCCCGGCCGTCGCGGCTCAAACCCCCGGCCGGGTACAGAATCGCGTCGTCTCCGGCCTGCAGGGTCTCAACCACCCGCTCCAGGCCTTTGCGAGCGTCGTCGCAGGCGTTGCGGCCCCTGGCCTTGACGTCCGGGATGGTGATCACTCGAAAGAATTTCGCCGCCAGACCCGGCAGCAACCCGGTCATCTGGGCCGTGTCGGCCAGAGGCCGGGGCCGCAGCCCGGCCAAGCGGGAAAGAACGATGGGCGGATCGATCAGGGCCGGGTGGTTGGGCAGAAAGAGAATAGGCCGGCGTTTGCCCGCGGCGTCGCGCAGGTTGGCCGGGATGGCATCCAGCCCCTTGTCCCGTACCCGGTAACGCAGGCTGAGCAAGGCTTTCATCAGGAATCCTGCCGGGCTTGGGGCCAGATCCGCCAAGGAGACGTCTTCAAAGCGCCGCACCCTGGGCCGGACATAGAATTGGGCGAAGCACCAGAGGCTTGCGGCATAGACCACGAAATCCACACTGGGCGGGAGCAGGCTGATCAGCCCGAAAACAGCGCCCCAGGCGGCAATGGCCACAAAGGTGAAGAAGTTTGAGACGCCCAGCACCTTGCCTACGTCCTCGGACTTGGGCCGAAGCTGCAAAAAGCCGGTCAGGGGAATCAGGTAGATGCCGCCGCAGAACCCCGAGGCTGAGAGCACCACGAAAAGCCAGACGATGCGAAAAAGGCCGTCCATCAGGGTCGAGGCCGCCGTGAGCAGCAGGAAAAAGCCCATGAGTCGTGAGGCCGGCACCAGAAAGCGTCGCCAGCTTTCGGCCGGGTAACGGCCCACGAATACCGCGCCCACGCCGATGCCGATCATTAGGGCGGCGGCGAACAAGCTGGCCAGGGTGGTGCCGTAGTCGAAGGCTTCCGAAAGGTTGGCCACGCTGATCACGGCCACGGACGAGACGCCGTAGAAAAAACCTTCGGCCATGAGGCAGGTGAAGAGCTGCGGGTCGGCCCGGAAGGCGATGAGCTGTTTGGTGGAATCCACCGGTCCCCACCAGGGGAAGGGCTTCAGCCTGCCCGTGCCCTTGGGGCTGCGCGGAATGAACAGGGCCGCGCACAGCCCGACCACGGCAATGGCCAGGGCAAAGCCGCCGGTGGCCGCCCGGCCGAAAGATTCGCCCCCCGGCAGGCCGAAATTTGGCAGCAGGCCACCCGGCCGCATGGCCAGGGCGATCCCGGCGCAGGCGATGCCCGCCACCACGGCGCAGGTGGAGGCCAGTTTGATCAGCGAGTTGACCCGGGGCACCTGGTGGGCCGGGAAACATTCGGGGATGGAGCCGTTCAAGGCCGGAGAAAAGGCCGTGCCCTGCACGCCCATGAGGAAGATTGAGGCCAGCACCCCGGGCCAGAAGACCCAATAGAGCGAGATCGCCCCCAGGGCGATGGAACCGAATTCCATAACCTTGGCCGCGAACACGATGCGGCTCTTGGGCAGGGCGTCGGCCGCCCTGCCGGCCCAGGCGGAAAACAGCACGTAAGGCAAAGAAAAAAGCACGGCCGCCACACTCTGGATGATCGGCTCACCCATGTGCGCGGCCATGAGCACCACGGCCTGTTTGTAAAAATTGTCCGCAAAGGTGCCCAGAGCGAAACAGCCGCCCATGGCCACGACCGCTCCGGCGGAACCTTCAAGTTTCATTGATTTTCTTTCGGCCATTTTCTCTCCGCGCCACGCAGCGCGCTGACCCTATAGCATAAACCCCGCTTCGGCCAAAGAGAAAAATATCTCCACTCCCAAAACGCATTCCCACCCTTGCCGGCGGCGGAGGAGGGCCGTATACAGCAGGGCATGAAACCCGATATTCTGAGTCTTTTTTCCGGCGGTCTGGATGGCCTTTTGGCCGCCCGGCTGCTCATGGAGCAGGGCCTTTCGGTGCTCTGCCTGCATTTTCACAGCCCGTTCTTCGGCAACCCCGAGAAAATTTCCTTTTGGCAGCAGGAATACAGCCTGAGCATTCGGCCGGTCGATGTGGGCCGGGCCTACACGGCCATGATCGGCCGGGGCCCGACCTACGGCTTCGGCAGCGTGCTCAACCCCTGCGTGGACTGCAAGATCCTGATGCTCACGGAAGCGCGGAGAATCATGGAAGAAACCGGCGCGGCCGTCGTGGCCACGGGCGAGGTTCTGGGTCAGCGGCCCATGTCGCAACGCCGCGACACCCTGAACGTGATTGTGCGCGACACCGGGCTCAAGGGCCGGCTGTTGCGGCCCCTGTGCGCCCTGCATCTGCCCGAGACCGAGGCCGAAGCCTCCGGCTTGGTGGACCGCTCGCGCCTGCTCGGGATCAGCGGCCGGGGACGTAAAAACCAGCTTGCCTTGGCCGCGCGCTTCGGGATCAAAAAAGTCCCCACTCCGGCCGGAGGCTGCCGGTTGACGGAAAAGGAAAACGGCCGCAGCTATCTGCCGGTGCTGCTGCACACTCCCGCGCCCACGGCCGAGGATTTTGCCCTGGCCGGGGCCGGCCGGCAGCTCTGGCGTTTCGAGCCGGTCCCGCTACGCCTGGTCGTCGGCCGCAACCAGGCGGACAACGATCTACTCCAGGCTCTGGCCCGGCCGGAAGATTTGATCCTCAAAGCCGCCGAGTATCCCGGACCCCTGGCCCTTTGCCGGCACTTGGGCCTCGACTGGCCCGAGGAGGCCGTTTCGGCCGCGGCCGCGCTGACGGCCTCGTATTCCGGCAAGGCCGTGAAGGCGGCCGAAGAGACGGGAACGGTGCGGGTGCGGGTGCACCCCGGGCACCTGGACGCGTCCGGGCGCATGGTCGAGGTTGTGCCGTCACGGCTTGCCGGCTTTGCCGAAATGACCTGGGAAGAGGCGGAGCGCCTAAAGAAGGAGAGATTTACAGTCGGCGGCGGAGATTAGAGGGCGACACCCCCAAATATGGGGTCGACAAAAGCCCGGACCGACCCCGCGCGGGAAGGCCCGGGCCTCTTTGCTTAAAGCACGAGTGCCCGAACGCGGTCTATTCCTTGACCTCTTCGGCCGTGAGGCCTTCCTGGGCCAGGGCTTCCTTGAGGATCGAATCGTCGGTGCACGTGCCGGGGGAATAGGTGATCAGCCCGGTGGCCAGATCCACATGCACGTCTTCCAGGCCGTCAACCGTGGCCACGCAACGCTGGATGACCTCGGAGCAGTTCAGCTTGTCGTTCATACCTTTCAGGCGCAGCTTTTTCATTATTCGGTCTCCTTGAGAATTGAATTTTCCGTATTTTTGTAGACTGCCTCAAAAGTGTTCTGCCCGCAAGACGACTATTTTGGGGTCTATTCGGAGCAGAGTCGAGTTTACCGTATCCCGGAAACTCCACCGGAAGTTTCATTGAGGCAACACGGTGGCGGGCTGGTTTGGCGTCAGGCGAGGAAGGCGAGTTTTTTGTGATGGGGCTGGGCTCTTGGGCTCTGCTCCGGAGAAAAAAACGATGCCTGACGACGCATCACGCCAAACCGGCCCGCCACCGGAAAATTGGTGTCCTTGCCGATCCGCGTAAAAGCAGGTATTGAATGCGCCTCATGCCTTTTCGGAGCCTTTCCATGCCCGTCAATCCCTACGCCTTTCATATCAAGACCTTTGGCTGCCAGATGAACGCCCACGATTCGGACTGGCTATGCCGTTCCCTGGAGAACCGGGGTTTTTTCCAGGCGCCTTTTGCCGAGGCCGGCCTGTACATCATCAATACCTGCTCGGTGCGCGACAAGCCGGAGCAGAAGGTCTACTCGGAGCTTGGGCGCATTGCCCGGCACGCCAAGGTCAACCGGCGCGAGGGCGTGAGCGTGGCCGTGGGCGGCTGCGTGGCCCAGCAGGTCGGGCCCGGCCTGGTGGGGCGCTTCCCGCAGGTGCGGCTGATTTTCGGCACCGACGGCATTGCCCGCGCGCCCGAGGCCCTCTCGCGCCTGGCCGAAGAACCGCGCCTGCGCCTGTCTCTTTTGGAGTTCACCGAAGGCTACGAGGAGCGCGAAGCTCCGGCCCGGACCGGCCGGGCTCCGGCCGCCGCCTTTGTGAACATCATGCAGGGCTGCGACAACTTCTGCACTTACTGCATCGTGCCTTATGTGCGCGGCCGGCAGAAATCGCGCGATCCGGAAGAAATCCTGGCCGAGTGTCGGGCCTTGCTTGAAAACGGCTGCCGTGAGATCACCCTGCTTGGGCAGAACGTCAATTCCTACGGCCAAGACACCCACGGCCGGGGTGTGGGCTTTGCCGAACTGCTCGGGCGCATCCTGGCCCTGCCGGAACTTTTGCGCCTGCGCTTTGTCACCCCGCATCCCAAAGACATCGACCCCAGGGTCATCGCGGCTTTTGGCACATACGAAGCCCTGGCCCCGCGGCTGCATCTGCCGCTGCAGTCCGGCTCGGACCGGATTCTGAAAAAAATGGGCCGGCGCTATGACACGGCCCGCTACATGGATATTGTCCGGGATCTGCGCGCGGCCAGGTCGGACATCACCCTGACCACGGACATCATCGTGGGTTTTCCCGGCGAGACTGAAGAAGATTTTGCGGCTACCATGCGCCTGATGGACGAGGTCGGCTTTGTGCACAGCTTTTCCTTTGTTTACTCCGACAGGCCCATGGCCAAGGCAGGCATGCTGCCGGACAAGGTGGACCGGATCGTGGCGCTCGAAAGACTAAGCCGCTTGCAGAACGCTCAAAATATGGTTAGTGATCAAGTATTGGCCCAACAGGTCGGGCGGGTCGAGACCATTCTGGTGGAATCGGCCGGTAAACGCCCTGTAGTTTTACCCGATTCGGTCGAAAAGATCGCCGAGGCCGTTGCAGAACCCGAGGTGGAGTATGTGCAGGGCAGAACGCCGCACGGCTACATCGTCAACGTCGCCCTGCCCGTACCCGCGGGTGCGGGCTCCGGATTCTGGGCCGGCAAGGCGGTGCCTGTACTCATTCGGGCGGCCGGCAAGCATTCCTTGGTAGGAACACAGGCGGGTGAGCCATGCTGGATCTCACAATCATAGGCATTACGTTGCAGGGAGAGGGCTCCTCTCCCGGTTTGCTGCTGCACGTTTTCGGCACCGACAGGCTGCTGGTGTTGCCCCTCTCCCCCACGGAAGCATTCAGTCTCTCCGGCGTCTTGCACGGCCCCGCGCCGGGGCAGGAACCCAACCGGCGCGATCTGACCGCGCGCATTCTGCATGCTCTGGGCGGCCGGTTGCAACAGGTGGAGTTTTCGGACTTTGGCCTGGAGCCGGCCTGCACCGTGGTCATCCTGTCCGGGAGCACCTCCCTGCGGTTGCGTTGCCGGCCGGCCGAAGGCGCTCAGTTGGCTCTGTACTGCGGCGCGCCCCTCAAGGCCGACGAAAGTGCCCTGCGCGCGGGCAAAACCCTGGAAGACCCGGCCCTGGAGCTGCCCGCGCACGTACGCGCCTTGGTGCGCACGGCCGTGCTCCGCGACAAGCTGGAAGATGCCGACGGCTTTGATTTTTCACATATTCCCCTGATCCTTGAAGGCCGATCCAACCGCGAGGCCGCCCGCCCGGCCGAAGTGCAGCCCGAGCGCCGGGCCCCGCGTATCCAGATTTCCTTCAAGAAAATCGAAAATCCGGCGTCCCCGGGCGTACCCGCTCCGGAGGCCAAAGCCGGGCAGGGCGAAGAAGACCGCTGGGCCGCGCTGTTGCAGGTGCTTTCACCCGAAACCAAAACCCTGATGTAACCTGTGCCCGAGGTCGCCCGTTCCGAACCGCTGCTGCGCGTCGAAGCCCTACGCGTCGGCTTTGCCGAGCACGGCGCTCCGGCTGTGGACGGGGTCGATCTGGCGTTGCCTCTTGGTCAGACGCTTTGCCTTGTGGGTGAATCGGGCTGCGGCAAGAGCGTCACCGCCCTGTCTGTGGCCGGGCTGTTGCCCATGCCCCCGGCCCGTGTCTTCGACGGCCGCATCCTGTTTGAAAGCCGTGATCTGCTCTCCCTGTCCCCCAAAGAGCGCCGGGCCATGCGCGGCTCGCGCATCGGCATGATTTTTCAGGACCCCACAGCCTCCCTGAACCCGGTCATGCGCGTGGGCGAGCAGATTGCCGAAGGTATTCGCCTGCACAGAGGCCTGTCCCACACCGAGGCCCTTGCGGAGGCCCGCGACCTGCTCGAACGCGTGGGCATTGCCGCCCCGGCCGAACGCCTGCGCGACTACCCGCACCAACTTTCCGGCGGCATGTGCCAGAGGGTGATGATTGCCACGGCCCTGGCCTGCGATCCCTCGTTGCTCATCGCCGACGAGCCCACCACCGCTCTTGATGTCACCGTGCGCGGCCAGATCTTACGTCTGCTCGGCGGCCTGGTCCGCTCCGGTTCCCGCTCCGTTCTGCTGATCACCCACGACATGGGCGTTGTCCGCCGCGCCGCCGACGCCGTGGCCGTCATGTACTCCGGCCGCGTGGTCGAAACCGGTCCGCCTGCAGCGCTTCTATCCGAGCCCCTGCACCCCTATACCCGAGGGCTGCTCGACTCCTTGCCGCGCGCCGGCAAAGGTGAACGCCTCAAGACCATCCCCGGCACCGTGCCCGACCCGGCCAACCGGCCTGTCGGCTGCGCCTTCCACCCGCGCTGCCCCCATACCTTTGATCGCTGCCGCGCCGAAGCCCCGCCCGTCTATCCCTGCGGCCAGGGGCGCTCCTCCCGCTGCTTCCTCAACGCCCCCGGTTCGGCGTGAGCTCATTGTTTCTGGGGAGGCCCGTCTGCCCAGAAAATTGGGTGCTTACTCAGGACGAGCGCATTGAGGAAGCACCGATGAATGAGAATTTTTGCTCGCCGGCAAGGAAGACGACTTCCGGGCGGAGCAAAGTGTATCGCTGCATACATGAGTTTCGCACGGGACGAGCCTGACACAGGCAGCGGGCAAAAGGGCCTTCGGCGGCGTTTCCTTGGCGCTTCCTTGACAAGGGGGCGCCGGCCTTGTAGGGGCTTGGGACTGCAATCTGAGGAGTATCTATGCCTGCGTATGGTGAGTTGATGATTTTGGTGAACCCCAAGGGCAAGCGGAGTTTGCGGCGCTTGATGCCGGGGCAGGACGTGCATGGCAACGACGGGATGATTCCGGCCTCGGTTCTGGCCGAGGCGGGTTTCGGTACGGAGGTCGTGACGCAGCAGGGCGTGCCCTATCGGATTCTGAAACCGACGTTGTGCGACTTGGTGCGCGGCGTGCGCCGGCAGACCCAGATTATTTATCCCAAGGATATCGGTTATATCTGTATGCATTTGGGCGTGGGCAACGGCACAAGGGTGATTGAGGCCGGTTCCGGGTCGGGCAGCCTGACAGTGGCCCTTTCCTGGTTCTCCGGCGAGCGTGGGCATGTTTACACCTATGAGGCCCGGCAGGAATTTTACGATCTCTGCAAACGCAATTTGGAATGGGCCGGCGTGGGGCAGAATGTCACCCAGCATCTGCGCGACGTGGCCGAGGGCTTTGAGCAGACCGACGCCGACGCCCTGTTCCTGGACGTGCGCACACCTTGGGAATACTTGGGCCATGTGGCCGAGGCCGTCAAGCCGGGCGCGCCCCTGGCCTTTCTGGTGCCTACCGTGGACCAGGTAGCCTTGTTGCTCAAGGGCATGGAAACCGGCCCGTTCTTTGATGTCGAGGTGGAGGAGATTCTGGTCCGGGCATGGAAGCCGGTGGCCGACCGCCTGCGTCCCAGCGACCGAATGATCGCCCACACCGGTTTTCTGATTTTTGCCCGCAAACAGGAACGCTCGGCCCTGTTTGATTCCCTCAAACCCTTGGGTACCCGTGAACGCAAGCAGCAGCGGGCTCTGGAAGAGCGCCTGGCCGCCCATGACGGGGAAGAGGGCGGCGAAGAATAAGGCGCTCGGATTATTATGCGCATAACTCTGCAAAATCTCTCCAAGGCTTTTGGCGGTCGCGACATCCTGACGGACTTCTCTCTGGAGATCCATTCGGGCACGCGTTTGTGCGTCTGCGGTCCCAACGGCGGCGGCAAGAGCACGCTTTTGAGGATCATCGCGGGCAAGGAGGCGCCGGATTCCGGGGCCGTGCTTTTGCCCAAGGGCTGCCGGCTCGGTTATGTGGAGCAGGAATTGGATGCTTCCAAGCTGTCCACTCCGCTGCTTTCCTTTGTGTTGGATGTGCTCCCGGACTGGAGCGACTTTTGGGCCGAGTGGGAAAAGGCCGGCGGCGACGAGGTGGCCCTGAAGCGTCTGACCGCCCGACAGCACGATCTGGAGCAGCGCTACGGCTACAACCCGGAACACCGGGCCAAGACCGTGCTTTCCGGTCTGGGCTTTGCCGAGCACAAGTGGCACAAAACCCTGGGCGAGCTTTCCGGCGGCTGGCGCGAGCGGGCCAAGCTGGCCCGGGTGCTTACGGCCGGCTCGGACGCGCTGCTGTTGGACGAGCCCACCAACCACCTGGATCTTGAAGCGGTCGAGTGGCTCGAAAGTTTTTTGCTGGAATACGAGGGCGTCCTGGTCTTCGTGGCCCACGACCGGGTCTTCATGGACCGGGTGGGCACGCACCTGCTCTATTGCAGCGGCAACGGCCGGCCCGCGGCCCGCAAGAGTTCCTTCACCCGTTTCATCGCCATGCAGGAGGAGATGGAAGAGCAGCGCGCCCGTGAGGCCGCCCGGGTGCAGGGAGAAATCGAGCGCAAGATGGATTTTGTCCGCCGCTTCAAAGCCAAGGCTACCAAGGCCAGGCAGGCGGCCTCGCGCCAGAAGATGGCCAAGAAACTGGAGCGTGAGCTGGAAGGTCTGCAGCCCGAGGCCAGGCGCAAGGAACTGGCCTTTTCCTGGCCCGAGCCGCTGCAGTCGGACCGCACGGTCCTGGCCGTGTCCGATCTGCGCTTTTCCTTCCCCGATGCGGCCCGGATGTGGGAAGCCCTGTCTTTTGCTCTCTATCGGGGCCAGAAGATCGCTCTGGTCGGTCCCAACGGCTGCGGCAAGTCCACCCTGCTCAAACTTCTGGTCAATCGTCTGGAAAAAGAAGGCGGCCGGATCCAGATGGGCCGGCTGGTGCGCCTGGGCTACTTCAGCCAGCACCAGACCGAGACCCTGAACCCCGCCGGCACGGTGCTCGGCGAAATTCGCCGGCTTTCCGACCCGCGCACCACCGAAGAAGAGCTGATGAGCGTGCTCGGGCTCTTTTTGCTCGGCCAGAACTATTTTGAACGCTTCGTGTCCGGGCTTTCCGGCGGTGAGAAGAGTCGGCTGATTCTGGCTTCGTTGTTTCTGGCTCGTTCCAACTTTCTGGTCCTTGACGAGCCCACCAACCACCTGGACCTGGAAAGCCGCGAAGCCCTGGTCGAAGCCCTGGTCGATTTCCCCGGCACCCTGCTCATGGTGGCCCACGATCGACATCTTCTCAGCACCGCCGCGGATCAGATCTGGGAACTCACCCCCCAGGGGTTCATCATTCACGAACAGGGCTACGAGGAATACGCCGAGGCCCGCAAGGCCCGTAGAGCAGGGCTCGAAGCGGCCGCAGCCGACCGCCGCAAGGCCGAGGCCGGCCGCACCACCGGGCTTTCCCGCGAGGACCAGAAGCGGCTCAAGCGCGAGCGCGCCGAAGCCCGCAACAAGCTCTCCCGCGAGATGCGGCCCCTCAAAGATCGCTACGCCGCTCTCGAAACCGATTTTGAAGCCCTGCTCGTCCGTCAGGCCGAAGTCGAAGCCCTGCTGGCCGACCCAGATGTCTACGCCGACCCGGCCAAAGCCACCGGACTGCTCAAAGAATTCCACTCCATTCAGGCCAAAGCCGATTCCGCCCTCGAACACCTCTCCAGCCTCGAAGCACGACTTGCCGCCTTTGAAGAGCGCCGCGTCGCCTTGGGTGATGAGGAATAGGAATTGGGGACTTCATCCCCCCCGTCAAGGGGATTATCTGTAGGGGGGCACTTAGTTTAAGATTACTTGAAAACCCTAGGTTGAGTCGGCGGGATGTCGGCGATATGTGGGGATGATATGAGCGGCTTCCAAGGGTTTTGCGAAAGACCTTGGGGGCCTCTCTTTTGTCCGAGAGGGCCTAGATTTTGAGTCACAACCAGTTGAAACCTCCCGCCCGCCCTGGCCGTTTTATGACACTTGGTTTGCGACTTTGGCCGGTCGTAAAAAGCCCCTGTTCAAGGGGCGTTCATAAAGCGTTTACGCCGTTTCAATCAAAGCTTGCCGGTCTGGTTCACAAGGAGGAGCAGCGGCAAGATGTATGCAACACGTTTCAAGTCCCGCCGGGGAAGCTGAAACCGAAAAGCTGAAACCCCTATTTCGGCTCCAAAGCAGCGAGACGGGCTTTCAGGCGTTCGATCTCGACCTTCAGCTCCCCATTTTCTTTCGTGAGGGCTTCCACTTTAGGCCATAAATAGCTGTTTTGCTTTCTCAAGTCATTATACTCATCAATTAAGTTCGCATAATGGATAGACGCCACTGTTTGCGGCTCCCCTGAGATAGTGGCAGGAGCTTCTTTTTCTCCCCGGTCCATTACTAACCATTCGGGTGAAATTACATACTCGGTAATGAGTTTTTTGATGAACTCAAAATCCGGTAGGCGTTCATCATTTTCCCATCTAAGTAAAGTATTCGGGTGAATATTGAACCGAGCGGCAAAGTCAGATCTCGATTCTTTTCCGCGTAGGTGTTTAATTTTTTCGCCTATTGTGGGCATTTTAACCTTCAGTGGTAAAATTATTTATCCATAAGGGTTGATATTTTCTACCCGTTGATGTAGATATTTGCCGTGGGCAGTGCTCCAGCTTGGTACTCAGACACTACCCGCCCTTTCAAGCCCGGTCAACATGCGAGTTCAGCGGTAAGGCCCGCCGAAAGCGACCTCTGACCGGGGAAGTTTGGAAAGAGCAGGCGTATGGCGAAACCTTATCAACTCTCTTTGCTCTCCGAATTGAGCGGCGGCGCAACCTCCACCTCCTGGGCTGCGCACGCTTGTGGCCTTGTTCCTGCTCTCAAGGCCTGCATGCAGCGGACGCTTGCCGCCGCCGCTCCTTCTCTCTCCCGCGCCCAGCTTGTTGACCGGATGAATGAAATCGCCCGGCTGCAAGGCATCAAAATTACTTCCGGGCGTTCCAAAGTGCTCACCGAGCCGATTCTCGAAAAGTGGCTTGCCCCCAATGATACGGACGATGTTCCGCCCATAGCAGCGCTTGCGGTGTTCATGGCGGCGGTCGGCAGCTTTGAGCCCCTGAAGGTGTGGGCCGAGCTTTGCGGCTGCAAGCTGGTGTCGCCGGATGAAATCCCCGTGCTGCTGTACGGCAAGGAAAAGCTGGAAGCCAAAGAGCGCGCCCGCCGCATCAAGCGGTTGGAAGAAGATATCGCCGACAGGCGCGGAAGGTAGTCGGGAGGAAATATGGGCAAGCGGCTGCAAATTTTGTTTGAGCAAGAGCGTAACCCGCTTTCGGCGTTCAGCGCTGAATATCTTGCGGAACTTATGGAAGAGACGCCGGAGGAAATCAATGCTCTGGCGGCGCGAGAACAGTGGCAATCCCTTGAAATGAAGGAGGTCGGCCCGGAAGGCGGCATTGAAGCCGTTCCGATGTGGGACGCACTGAGCATGCCGTATGACAGGCGCAAGAGAATAGCCGCTCTGCATCACAGCGATGAGGAAGCGGAACTGTCCCTTGCTGCTGAGGCGGAAACGGAAGCCGAGCATATACAAAAGCGTTTTCCCTGGGTTGACGCCAATATGTTGTCCGACGCCATTTTTTGTGCCCGGCTGTTCACCTATGCCCGTGATGTGGCCTTTTCCCTGAAACTGCGCCTCGACGATGCCTTGGAAGTCCTGTGCCACACTTACGGCATACCCGCCGACCGCATCATCGCTTTCAACAACCAGCTTGACGACGGCGACCCGTGCTCTTTCATTCTGTTGGATGAAGATACGCGGCTCGCCGCCCTTCTTTTGTTCCTGCTGCATAACGAGCAACCCGCTCCCGATGCCGAACACGACGCGGTCGAACAACAGGCGGAATAAGCGGGTAACAGATGAAACCGGGCAAGGACAACCATAACAACACGGCGGCTCCAGCCGTTCCGCCGGAACTGGATCTGAACCAACGCAGTTTCGGCACGGCGCAAGTCGCCGCGTACCTGGGCTGTTCCGTTCAGGCCGTGAACAAGCGGGCCGACGGCCGCAACTGGCAGGCCGCGCCCGAGAAAACGCAGGGCGGCGGCCGTCTTTGGTTGTTCAAGCATATGGACAAAGACGCGCAAAGCGTCGTCGGCAACGCTGTGCTGCGGGAATTCCTCGCCGGCCAGCAGCCTGCCCCCGAGCAAGAGCGCGGCAGCACTGAAAAATGGGAAGAATTCGACAGAAAGCCCGACACCATCAAGGAACGGGCTTTTCAGCGTCAAGGCCTTCTGCTGGAAGTTCTGGAGCTGCACAGAAGCGGAACGACACTGAAAATGGCCTTTGAAGCCATATCCTTGCGGCATGACGTAAGCGTCGGCACCCTGCGCAACTGGTATTTCGGCGCGGGAGGCAAACCCGGAGTCCGCAATATCGACCCCAAAGACTGGGCGCCATATCTTGCGGACAATCACAAGGGCCGCGTCGCCCGCGCCCACTGTGACGACATCGCCTGGGAATTTATAAAAAGAGACTACCTGCGCAAGGAAAAGCCTTCTTTCCTGTCCGCATTCCGCCGTTTGGAACGGGCCGCCCTGCTGCACACCTGGGTTATTCCTTCGGCGCGAACGCTGTACCGTCGCATTTTTGAGGAATTTACCTGGGCCGTAATCGAATACATGCGCACGGCAAGCTTCACAACGATTACCCGGACCAGGAGCGCAGACGCGACACCTTCCCGGTGGGCTTTGCCGTTTCCGGCGACGCTCTCAGCTTTGACCGCATTTTCGTCTATGACGACGAAACGGGAGAGGTGTTCAATCCCCGTATGTGGGCTTTTGAAGACGTTGCTTCGGGCAAGATACTGGCTCAGGCCGTGGATAAGACGGAAAACAGCGATATGTTCCGCAAGTCCGTGTACAACCTGACGGAACTTTTGTGCCCGAAGCACATGTACATAGACAACACCACGGCCGCCGCGAACAAATGCCTGACCGGGCAGGTTCCGGGTCGCCATCGTTTCAAGCGCAAAGAGACCGACCCGGTCGGTCTGCTCAAGTACTTGAATATTGACGTTCATTTCACCAGTCCGAACCATGAAGTCGCAAGCCCCGGCAGCAAGCCCATAGAACGGGCTTTTGGCATCGGCGGACTGCATTCGACCATGCGTGAATTGCCCGCATTGATGGGGCGCGGCACACGCGCCAAGCCTATCCCCTATTCGGAATTTCTGGCTCTGCTGCCGGAAGCGATAGCGGAACACAACGCCCGTAAGGGCCGCAGGGGTGGCGTCTGCAACGGCAGAAGCTTCGACGAAGTCTTCGCGGATGGATTGGGAAGCGGAACACCGCTGTACAAAGCGTCGCCGCAATTACGGCGCATGCTGCTGTGGGATCAGGAATCCTGCACTGTTTCCAAGCAAGGCACAGTAACGCTGAACGCCGGGCGCGGCGACGGAAGGCACAGATATTATGCCGACTTCCTTGTACACCTTGCCGGCGATCAGGTGGCTGTGCTCTTCAATCCCGAAAATTTGAGTGAACAAGTTCATATTTACAGTTTGACCGGCAAGTTGCTGGGCACTGCGGATTGGCTGCGCGCCAGAGCTTTCAACGACAAGGCCGCCGGCCGCGAACACGCCAGACTCAAGACCCAGCACGCCAAACTTACCAAGCAGGCCGCGCAAAAAGCCACGCGCATATCGGACCTGGAATTCAAACAGTTGAACGTCGGTGTTCCGGCCGGGAAAATCCCCGATCCGGCCCGTAGCGTGACCCAGCTTGCGCCGCCAGAACTACAAACCATGCTTGCCAATAAGCCTGTATCCTCTGAGAGACTCAGGTCTTTTGAAGAAAACCTGCGTAGAAACATTGCCGCAATGGCGTAACATCATAGGAGGCCCGTCCATGAACGCCGTCACAGAACGCACGATTCCCGATGAAACAACGCTGAAAGAAATGGTCCGCAAGGAAATGAGCCGCACCGGCATGAGTCAGGCCCGGCTTGCAAAGGAATCCGGCATCACGCAAGCGCGCTTGTCGCAATGGTTTTCCGGTAAATACGCGGGGAACAATGAAGCGGTAGCGCAAGAGCTTTTTCGCTGGCTGAACGCCGCGCAGCAGCGGGGCAAAGACGGCAGACAACTTGCCGTTGCGCGGGAATGGGAACTCACCCCCACCGCGCAAAACATTCTGGACGCGCTCCGTTACGCTCAGAGCGCGGGCGACATCGCCTTGATTTACGGCGGCGCGGGTCTGGGCAAGACATGCACAGCCCGACGCTACCAGGAAGACTATCCCAACGTCTGGATTGCCACCATGACCCCGGCCATGAACACTGTGGCCGCCTGTCTGGAACGCATTTCCTGCGCCGTGGGCCTGCCGGAAGCGCAGCCCAGCGCCGTCAAGACGGAAAACGCCATTATCGGCCGTCTGGAAGGCACGGGCGGCCTGCTTATCGTTGATGAGGCGCAACATCTTCCCGTAAGCGGCCTGGACGCCATAAGAAGCATTCACGACGCCACGGGCGCGGGGTTGGCCCTGATGGGCAATGAAAGCGTGTATGCCCGCATCACGGGCGGAACCCGCCAAGCCCATTTTGCCCAGCTTTTCAGCCGCGTGGGCTATCGTACGCGCCTCACAACGCCCACGGTTGGCGACGTGGAAACCATTGTAGCCGCTTGGGGCGTCAGGGACAAAAAAGGGCAAGGACTCTGCCTTGAAATCGCCAAACAAGCCGGGGCGTTGCGTGGCTTGTCCAAGGTTCTCAAGCTGGGTACGGCCATGCTCGGCGAGGACGAAGCCGGGCTTACCTTCGAGCACATTCAGGCCGCCTGGGCGCGCTTGGGCGGGACTGTGTGATGGGCGGGCAGCAAATGAAAAGCCTCTTTCATCATTTTGCGGAAGAAGAACCGCTGGATTCGCTGAGCCGCGCACAGTCCATTTTGAGTTTCGTCCAGTCCTGGGCCGAAATGTGGCAGGAGCGGACTCCGTTGCAAAGCGAACTCGACGGGCTTTGTTTTACCCTGGAAACGGCAAAAATGTGCATAGAAAAAGCACAGAATCGTCTCGAAGTTTCTTTTGAGTAGGTTGCTATGGATACAAGCGTAAGCACTACGCCATTCCGGCGCTATTCGGCTGACCTTGTACAGCGCACTTGTAAAAAGTGCAAAAAGCAGAAGCATATTGCAGAATTTTCCATAGGGCATGACGGCAGGATGAGAAGTATTTGCAACACTTGCACGAAGAAAATTTTGCTTGCGCATCGTGGCACAGAAGTATTTCGCAAATGCGCGTCCTGCGGGCGTCCTACGGTAAACTACCGCTGTTCGGCCTGCTGGAGTGCTATTCGGCAGGATTGCGACGCATGGTCTTTGGAGCCTGATCAACTGTAAGGGAAGCTGAGTATGTCGCCTGAAAGCATGATTCTTTCGACATTGCGCGGATATTTGAATGACGGCTGGCGCCCGTTTTTCGGTACAATAAAAGAAAAATTCCGCCTCAATACGCCCTGTTCCGGCGGAAATGACTGCGTGGCACCGTTCTGGATTTATAAAGGCGACATCTATCTTTGCATCGGGTGCCGGCAAATTTGCAGCGTCGAACGCTCACAAGCCTTCATTCATTCTCAAGAAATTCAGTATTCGAACGGCGGCTTCGATTTGACTCCGCTCGAAATGGTGAACCGCAAACATACCCTGCTGGTCAAAGAAGTCGCTTACTGCCTGAATGTATCTGAGAGCCTTGTCTATCGCTACATTTACGAAGGCAAACTGATAGCCCACAAAGAAAAGCCCACGCGTGTCAGGGCTTCCGATGTATTGGAATTGATGAATGATTTTGATGAGTAGGCGTGGAAATGAAGAAAAGAAAGCGCTCCGGTGCGGCAGTTGCCCGGAACAGACGACCCACTTACTTTCGACCCCACACACCATCTTCTGCCGTGGGCTCAGTGGTCGGACCGCTTGTTCCCAGTGGTTCCGCACGTCCCCACAGGCGGCTTGTCATGCCTTTCGGCAAAGCCTGGGCGGTAGTTCGTGCTTGTCTGCAAAGGGGCGGCTACCCGGTCATCGCCTTTGGAGCTTTCTGTAAGTATGTCGCAAACAAGACGCTCTGTCAAAATTTCATGGAGAAGAAACAAAATTTTCCCTGGTGAC
Source organism: Desulfovibrio sp. (assembly GCA_031553235.1). GTDB lineage: Bacteria > Desulfobacterota > Desulfovibrionia > Desulfovibrionales > Desulfovibrionaceae > Frigididesulfovibrio. The sequence continues at coordinate 21,544 of JAVBLS010000023.1, read as the reverse complement.
GGGCCACCGGAGGAAACCGTGTGGACGCCTGCCACAATGAGCATCAGAGCGCCGGCGCATGAAAAGGATAATGTCGGAGCACCCGAATGCCGGGTGGGCGTCCACATGGAACTAAAATGCCTATTAAACAGCCTTTAAGGAGCTTTTATGGACTACGCGGGATTGAAACAACTTTTCCGGCCGGATGCGGTTGCGGTCAGGCTGAAGGCCTTGCCGCCTCTGGAATCGCCGGTGATGGACAGCGTTTTCTCCGACCGGCAGCAGATACCTCTGCCCGTGGTCGCCAAACACGAGGTTTTTCCCAATGTTAAGGAATTGCCTGTGGTGCGCCGAGGAATGTCCGCCTACAGTGTAGGCGGCGACAGGCACGAACTGGAGTTTTACGAGCCGTATCCCGTCCGCTTCGCGCATGAACTCGGGGCAAGGGACTTGAACGACTTGCGCATTTTGACCGGTCAGGGCCTTGATTTGTGGGTGTCAAACCGGATCGACTCCATGCGTATGGCCTACCGCAAAACCTGTGAAGCCATTTGTTCCGTTGTCGTGACCACAGGCAAGCTATCCTGGCCCATGAAGCAGAACGACCCCAGCGGCAAACTCGGAACCTATACGGTGGATTTCGGCGCTCCCCTGTCCGTGACTCCGGCAAAGAAATGGGATGCCGCAGATGCGGCCATCAAGGACGTTTTCACCATCTTGAAGGCCATGCGCAAGGAACTGCGTTTGCAAGGCTACGGCGCGACGCTCGAAATCTGGGCGGGCTCCGATGCCTTTGACGCCCTGGTCGCTCTGGCTCAGATTCACCCGGAAAAATCCAGCCTGCAAGTGGAGGTCAAGGAGGGCGCAATCACTGTGGCCGGGCTGGTGATCAGAGAGCGTAGCGAACTTTACTTTGACCCGGCCAGCGGCAACCCCGTGCCCGTCATGCCCGGCAACATGCTGCTGATGGTCGCCAAGGATGCGGGGCATCGTCTCATTTACTGCGCCGTTGATGATCTGGACGCCCAATTGCAGGCCATGCCTTTTTTTGTAAAGCCCGTCCAAATCCCCGACCCCAGCCAAATCAAGCTGATTGCCGAGGGCAAGCCCTTTCCCGTCGTCAACGTCAAAGGCATCTGCCGCGCCGTGGTTGTCGGATAAGGGGGTGTTTTATGGAAGTGCAAGATAAGGGACAGACCACGGCTTGGGTGGACGTGATGCGGACCGGAACATTCGTTCCGCAAGACGGCAGAACGTACACCGTGACAACGGAATTGCTCGACAACTGCATCAAGCTTTTTGCCGATGGGGAACGCCGTATTCCTCTGGTCTTTGGCCATCCGAAAACCAACGCCCCGGCCTATGGGTGGGTTGCAGACATGCGCCGGATCGGCGAGGTTCTGCAAGCGCAATTCTCCCAAGTGCATGATGACGCGAAAACGTTGGTGGAAAACGCTTACTTCAAGAATGTGTCCGTTTCTCTGCAACCGAGCGGGGGCATAGCCCATATCGGGCTTTTGGGAGCGGTTCAGCCCGCCATACCCGGTTTGCGCGAGGTCCAGTTTGCCGAAGGGGAAGAAGCCATTGTACTGGAATTCGCCGCCCGCTCAAGCCAAGACTCGGAATTGACCTTTGCCCTGGGCAAACTCGCCCACTATGAGGAAAAAGAACGGACACGCGCACGGGAAGACCTGGAGCAACGCGTTGCCGAACTCTGCGCCAACGGGCAAGTGACACCGGGCGAGAGCGGGAGGGTACTTGAATTTGCCCTGGCCGTTGCCGACACCGGCGGCAATATCCAGTTCTCCGGTGGAGAGCCTGAAATGCCCATGGCGGAAGCGTTTCTTGACATTCTGGACAGGCGGGAGCCGTCCATGCTGTTTGCCGCCTATTCCGGCGGAACAGGCGGGAACCCCATCACAGCCGCCTGGACGGGCGCGGGACGCGCTCCGAAGCAACTCGAAGAGTTCAACTCTCGGCACGCCAAAGCAGCGCCGCCGTCAAAGCAGGACAAAAACCCGGCCTACCTGATATAGCCGACACAGAAAAGGGCGCACAAAGCGCCCTATTTCTGGCTTGCAAAAGTCGCAAATTCAATGTCAAAAAATTGCGAATGAAGTGTCAACTTACAGATTATCCCCTCGTAATAAGGGGTCCGGGGGAATTATTCCCCCGGCAGGGGGCTTGGGGGGCGGAGCCCCCCAAAGTCTTCCTCCACGCCGACGATGACCAGACCGGCGGCGTCGGCTGCGGCAATGGCCTTGTCGCGGTCGAAGAACAGGGTCTTGTGCGCCTGGTAGGCCAGGCAGGCGAAGTCGTGTTTGATCAGCAGTTCAACGGTGTGCAGTCCGATGGAGGGCAGGTCGAGGCGTTCGTCCTGGCCGGGCTTGACGATTTTGATCATGGTGCAGCCGGGGCCGCCGAGGGAGCCGCCGCGTTCGAGGGTGGCGTCGGTGCCTTCGAGGGCTTCGACAGCCGCGACGATACCGCTGCGCACGACGATGCATTGGCCGATGTCCAGGGAGCCGATCAGCTGGGCCGTTTCCATGCCGAAGCGGATGTCGGCCTGGATCTCGACGTCCGGGGCGCGGCGGCTAAGCACGCCGGCCGGGCCGCGCAGGGAGGGCACAAGGGCGTCGGGCCGGACCAACATAAAGCCTTCGGCGGTCAGTTCTTCGGCCACGGCCCGGAGCAGCGCGTCGTCGCCCTTGGTACGCAGAAGCCTGAGCAGCATGCCGGCGGCGCGCAGGTCCGGGCGCACTTCCATGGCCTTGGGCTTGTTCACCGCCCCGGCCATGCAGAGTTCGCGCACGTTGTGCTTTTTAAAAAACTTGATCATCGTACCGAACTTGCCGATGTTCAGCATGGTGAAGATATCGGCCGAATCGGCCAAGGCCGGAGAAGCGTTGCCTTCAAGGCCGCAGACGACCACCCGCCGGCCGCTTTGGCGCGCGCCTTCGGCCACCAGAAAAGGAAAACGGCCGGAGCCGGCGATGATCCCGAGGCTGCTCATGCGCTGCTCTTAATCATCTTCTCTCACGGATCGCGCCGCGCCCAGCACGCCGCGCTTGCTTTCGCGGACAAAGGCGATGATTTCCAGCACTTCGGGCACGTCGGCAAATTCGTGTTCGGCCTGGACCAGGGCTTCGGCCCGGGGCATGCCCGAGAGCCAGATCAGCCGGAAGGCCGAGCGCACGGCTGTGACCGTGGAGGAGGTCAGACCCATGCGGCGCAGACCGACCACGTTGGGGCCGCGGATGTCGGCCCGTTCGCCGATGGCCATCATATAGGGCGGCAGATCCTGGGAGATGCCGGTCATGCCGCCGACAAAGCTGTGGGCCCCGAGGCGGGAGAACTGGTGCACGGCCGAGAGGCCGCCGATGATCACGCCGTTGCCCACTTCAATGTGCCCGGCCAGGGTGGCGCCGTTGGACATGACGATGCCGTTGCCCAGAATGCAGTCGTGGGCGACGTGGCTGTAAGCCATGAACAGGTTCTTGTCGCCGATCCTGGTGAGCCCGCCGCCGCCGGCCGTGCCCCGGTGCAGGGTGGCAAACTCGCGCACCACATTGTTCGCGCCGAGTTCCAGACGGGTGATCTCGCCGGCGAATTTGAGATCCTGGGGTTCGCCGCCGACCAAGGCATAGGAATGGATATGGCAGCCCGGACCGATGGAGGTGTGGCGCTTGATGCTTGCAAAGGCATCGATGCGGCAGTTGCCGCCGATGATCACGTCCTCTTCGATCATGGCGCAGGGGCCGACCTCAACGCCGTCGCCCAGTCGGGCGCCGGGGGCTACAAAGGCAGAAGGGTGTACTCGGGCGGCCATCAGATATCCTCACGCCCGGTAATGGCCGCGGTTAGTTCGGCTTCGGCCGCCAGGGCGCCGTCCACCATGGCCGTACCCCGCATTTTCCAGAGCTTCATTTTCTGGCGGATCAGTTCGCAGTGCAGGTCCAGGCGGTCGCCGGGACGCACAGGCCGGCGAAAGCGCACGCTCTCAATGCCGGTGAACACGAAGATGGATTTATCCAGCTCTTCTTTGGACATCTGCGAGACCACCAGCAGACCGCCGGCCTGAGCCATGGACTCGATGATCAACACCCCGGGCATGACCGGCAGGCCGGGAAAATGCCCTTGGAAGAACGGCTCGTTGAAGCTCAGGTTCTTGTAGGCGTCGATGTATTTGCCCGGCACCAGGCCCAGAACCCGATCCACCATCAGGAAAGGATAACGATGGGGGAGCAGTTCAAGGATGCGCCCGATGTTCATGGCGTTGTCTTCCGCAGTTGTTGTCATACACACCTCGCGTCCGTCAGAGCGGTCTGTCTGCAGCCGACCGGAGAACCGACCGGCTGCGGCTTGAAATTGCCGGCACCCGGCTGCGGTGGCCGCGACGCTTGCGGGCCGGGCGCGCCGGGGTGGCGAAATCAGTTGTTTTCGTCCGGCAGCAGGGCCTTGAGCCGGGCTACTTCTTTTTCCAGTTCCTGGAACCTGCGGTATATCTCCGGCAGCTTCGGCTGCAGTACCGCATGGCGCATGTAGGTGCGGCCCTCCATGAAGGGGGCGCCGCTGCCGGTGGTCTTGGCCGGGATGTCTTTGGCCACCCCGGACTTGGGCCCGATGACCACGTCGTCGCCGATGTTCAGGTGCCCGGACACGCCCACCTGGCCGGCCATGGTCACCCGGTCGCCCACCCTGGTGCTGCCTGCGATGCCCACCTGCGAGATGAGCAGGCAGTTTTCGCCCACACGGACATTGTGGCCGATCTGCACCAGATTGTCGATCTTGGTGTCTTTGCCGATGGCGGTGGCGCCCAGAGTGGCCCGGTCGATGCAGGTGTTGGCACCCAAGTCCACACCGTCGGCCAGCCTGACCGTGCCGATCTGAGGAATTTTTTGCATCTTGCCGTCCATCATGGCAAAGCCGAAGCCGTCCGCGCCGACCACGGCGCCCGCGTTGATCGTGCAGCCGGCGCCCAGTTCCACCCCGGCCATGAGCACGGCGTTGGGGTAGAGGGTGCAGCCGGGGCCGAGGCGGCAGTCTTCGCCCACGTAGGCGCCCGGAAAGATCCGGCAGCCCGCGCCGAGTTTGGCCCCTGAGCCGATGAAGGCAAAGGGATGCACCACTACGCCCGGGCCGAGCTCGGCCGAGGCGTCGATGTGGGCCAGTTCGCTTATGCCGCACTCCAGGCCCTGTTTGCGGACAAAAAACGAGGCGGCCGCGGCGAAATCGCGGTAGGGATTGTCGCTGATCAGGGCGCGTCGGCAGCGTTGGGCGTGTTCTTTGTCCACAATAACCGCGCAGGCTTTGGTGGTTTCCAGAAATTGCGCGTACTTGGGATTGGCGAGGAAAGCGACCTCGGTTTCGCCCGCCGCCTCCAGGGTGTTCAGGCCCGTGAAGGCGGCGTCTTCTCCCACCAGGGTCAGTCCGAGCTTTTCGGCCAGAAAAGAAAGGGAGGGCGTCATGCGCTTACTTTTTGGCTTCCTGCCAGACCCGGTTCACTTCGACGACCATATCGTTGGTCACGTCATAGGAGGAGTCAAAGTAGGGGGCGCTCTGGGCGTCGAGAATCAGGGTGTAGCCGTGCTTTTTGGCGTATTCGCCGGCCGCCTTGGTGAGGGTGGCTTCAATCTGTTGGCGCACTTGGCCTTCAGCAGCCTGGATCTTGCGCAGGTAAACTCCGACGCGATCGGAATAGGCCTGCTGGTCTTTCTGCAGGGCGGCCGCGGCGTCCTTGTCGCCCTCTTTGAGGCCGGTGGCCCGCCGCTCCAGATCCTGGCGCTGCTTTTCCAACTGGCTCTTTTCCGTGCTGAAGGTCTTGTCCATGGAACTCTTGGCATCTTTGAGCACGTTGCTCTTTTCCGTCACCGTCTGCACGTTGAATACCGCGATCTTCATCTCGGCCGCGCCCGCAAAAACGGCGGTGAGCAGCAAAAGGCATAGAGCGGCGGCAAGGGTCTTGAACATGGATGGCTCCTTGGGGGTTGATCTGGAATTGGGGACGCAACGGCCGGAACGCCGCAGGCCACCCCGTCACATAGCCTTATGCGCCTCTCAGGTCAAGTTCAGCGGGCGCCGGCGGTGCTTCGGGCGAGTTTGTCGCGGTAGGCGACGATGCCGTCGATCAGGCCCTCCGCCTGGAGTCGGGAAAGGGTCTTGCCGGCGATTTTGCCGGCGTCGCCGGGGTTGGTGATGTAGCCGAATTCCACGAGAATGGCGGGCATGCGGGTGCCCATGAGCACATAAAAGGGGGCGGAACGCACGCCGTTGTCGTGATAAGCCACACCGCCGGCTTTGAGCCGGTTCATGATGCCCCGGCGCACCTCGCCGGCCAGATCGCGTGATTCCTCAAGCTTGGAGTTCAAGGTGAAGTCGGTGAGGATGAATTGCAGATCGCTGACGTTGCTCTTGGCGACCGAGTTTTCCCGGGCCGCGACCTTGGCCGCGTCGGCCGACTGGGCCATGTTCAGGTAGTATATCTCAAGGCCGTGCACGCCGGCGTCGTTGCTGGCGTTGTAGTGCAGTGAAATGAACAGGTCGGTCTTATGTTCGTTGGCCTTTCGGGTGCGGACGTCAAGGGCGTGGTACTGGTTGCCCGTGCGGGTGTAGACCACTTTGAAGCCCCTTCTTTCAAGGCCGGCGCCGATGGCCTTGGCCATGGCCAGGGTGAGATCCTTTTCGATCAGCTTGTTGTGCATGCAGCCGGGGTCTTTGCCGCCGTGGCCGGCGTCGATGGTGATGGTGTGCACCGAGAGGCCGAGCTTATCCATGACGTCTTCGGAGCCCCGACGGGCGGAGGCGCGCCGGGGTGGGGCGGCCGGGGCGTCGTCGTCCGGTTTGGCGTCGGGTTTGGTGCCGGCGGCACGCCGGGAGGGCGGGGCGGTGGCGTCTTTTTCGCCCAAGCTCGCGGTCAGGACTTTCCCCTGGGCTGCGGCCTTGCTGTTGGGCCATTTCTTCGCCAATTCTTTCAGGGCTTTGCGCGCCTCATCGTCACGGTTCAGACGCGGTCCGGCCAGCAGGGCGGCTTGGCGGTATTTGCTTTCCGGGGCCAGGGAGTGTTTGGAATACTTCCGGGCCATGGCCCCGAAGCGGAATGCCGCCTCAGACGTGTCGCCGGCGGAAAAAGAACGGTCGGAAAGCTCTTCGCGACTGCGGGCGTAGTAGAAGAGCGCCCGTGCCCCGACATCTCCCCCACCCTTGTCGGACACTGCCTTGAAGCCTTTTTCCAGGGAGAGCCAAGAATCGCGCATGGCGCCTTTTTTGGCGTCGCGGCACAGCGCATCAAAATCTTTAATCAGACTTTCCAGGCGGGAGGCCCGGGCGTCTCGGGCGGCCGGCGCGGCCGAGGCCGGCACTGTGCCCTGGAGCATGAGCAACAGCAGGAGCAAAAGTAAAAAGGCGGACTTTCGCAGCGGGACGGCCCGCAGGCCGGCTGTTTTTACCCTTGTGGCTCCGTTCATCCTGTGTCTGTATGCGTCGAGGGGGGCTTTGGGCCCCCCTAGTTCTTGTTGTTCCTTTAGAAGAACTGGCCCATGGAGAACTCGAAGCGCCCCGAGTCTCTGCTGCCGTCCCGATTGTCGTCAAAGGGAATGCCGTAGGAGAAGCGCAGGTCGCCCATGGGGGAGCGCCAGCGCAGCTCGAGGCCGGCGGAACGCTTGAGTTCATCGCTCCAGTTCCAGTCTTGGTCCGTGGCGATGTCGAAGCCCATGTCATAGAAGGGCACCAGGTTCAGCCCCAACTCGTTGCTGATGCTCCAGATGTATTCGAAGTTGGCATAGGCCATGCGAGTGCCGCCGATACGGTCGCCGGTTTCGGGGTCGCGCGGCACGATGTCGCGGCTGTCATAGCCGCGTACCGTATCGATGCCGCCCATCCAGAAGCGCTCGAACACGGGCACTTCGCTCGAACCGTTGTTGAAGATGGCCGAGCCCTTAACGCGCAGGTGCAGCACATGGTCCGGCTTGAGCTGATAGTAGGTCTGGTGCTCGGCCGAAAGGGTGATGAAGTCGTCGTCGCCGCCGACAACGCCGCCGCCGTATTCAATGCCGATACGATCGATATTGCCGTTGGTCGGGCGATCCTTGTTGGTGGTGTCGCGGGTGATCCGGCCCAGGAGCACGCTGGAGTAGCGGACGCCGTCGGCGTATTTCTCGATGATCGAGGAGGCGTCGTCATCAAGATCATAGAGCTTGTACTGGTCCAGGCGGTAACCCCAACCCACGGTGGTATATTCGCCTATGGGATAGCCGAAGCGCAGGGTGGCGCCGGTGGTCCGCTTGCGATAGTCGATGTAGTCGTCTCGCCAGTGGTAGATGTCGATGCCTGCCGACAGATTGGTGTCGTTCCAGCGCGGGTTGGTGAAGGAAAGGGTCACGGCGTCGCGCCGGCCGGAAACGCCTGCCTGCAAAGCCAGGTTGTAGCCCTTGCCCCAGAGGTTGCGTTCCATGATCGTGCCGGTCACGCCGAAGCTGGAGAAGGTCGAGTAGCCGACGCCGCCCATGAGCGCGCCCGTGGGCCGCTCTTTGACCTTGACCTTGAGGTCGACCTCGTCGGGCTTGTCGGTGGGCACCAGTTCTGCCTCGGCCACTTCAAAGTAACCGAGTTTGTTCAGGCGCTCGGTGCTGCGGCGCAGCTTGGAACCCTGAAAAGGCTCGTCGTCGGTGATGCGCATTTCACGCAAGATAACGTTGTCGCGGGTCTTGTTGTTGCCTTCCACCAGCACGCGGCGCACAAAAACCTTGTTGCCCTTGTTGATGTTGAAGACAATGTCGGCGACGCTCTCGCCGTCGTGCTTCACCGGACGCGGGTTGACGTCGGCAAAGGCATAGCCGAAGTCGCTGTAAAGGTCGGTGAGCTTGCGGGTGTCGTCCTGCATCACCGAGAGGTCGAAGTAATCACCTTCGGTGGCCATATCGTCAAGCTTGGTGACCTTTTTCAGATCTTCTTCAGACTCGATCAGGTCGCCGGCGAAAGAAATCTTGCCGAGCTTGTAGCGCGGCCCTTCGCTGATCGGGAAGGTGACGACGATGCCGTCTTCGTCGTAGTCGATCTTCGCGGCCGCCACGGTGATGTCCAGGAAGCCGTGGTTGAGATAGAAGGAGGAAATGGCCGCGGCATCGCGCTCGATCAGTTCTTCCTTGAGCACTCCGGTGCCGGTGATCCAGGAAAACATACCGCGTTCGGTCAGGAGCATTTCGTCCTTGACGTCGCTTTCGCTCATTTCCTTGGCGCCCTCGATGACCACCTTCTTGATGTAGAGCTTTTTGCCCTCGTCGATGGTCACCACCAGGGCCGCGGACGAGCCGCCCTGGCGGGTGTCGATGCGGGTGTCGACCTTGGTCAGGTAATAGCCCTTGGTGTGGTATTCCTCAAGGATCTTCTGCTTGTCTTCGGCCAGGAGCTTTTCATTGAGCACGCCGCCGGTCTTGGTGCCCATCAGTTCGAGAACATCATCGCTGTCCATGGCGTGGGCGCCTTCCACGGTGATGGTCTCGATGCGCGGCTTTTCCACCACGGTATAGACCACGTAGAGGCCGTCGGCACGCGGTTCGACGTCGACCTTGACGTCGCTGAACCAGCCCAGATCCCAGATGCGCTTGACTTCGCGGTCCACGGCGGCGGAATCGAGCGTGTCGCCCTTGCGGGTATTGATGCGCATGAGCACCACGTCGGGGTCAAGCACTTTGGTGCCGCGCACTTCCACGCCGGCCACCACGCCTTTGCGGGAAAAATCGGCGCTGATTTTGCCCGCAAGCTCGTCGGCCGAGGGAGTCAGGGCACCCGTGCCGGTGCGCTGTTCCACATAGATGGGCCGGGCGCTGGCGCCGGAGACGGGCACCAGGCGCGAGTCGACGCTGATGGTGTCGCCGAGTTCGCTGATGGCCCCGTAGACCGCGTGGGTCGCGCCCACGGCCTTGGCCAGGGTGCGCACCGTGGCCAGGTCGAGAGTCTGGATCTTGCGCTGTTCGAGGAGTTTGTCCGCGGTCTCCTGGGGCACCACCTTCAGGCCGCGACTCTGCAGACCGGAGGCCACCAGGTCCGCAAAGTTGCCCGGCATGTGGTCCAGTTCCTGGCCGGCATTCATCTGGAACGGCAGAACCAGAAGCACCGGGGTTTGCTCCCCCTTGGCTTCGGCGGCCTCGGCTCCACCGGCGAAGCCGCACAGGAGAAGGCCGAGAAGGACCGGCGCCAGGGTGCTCCAGATGTTCCGAAACCGGTCAGCGCGTTTGTTCATAGAGTTCTCCAGACTTGAGTTCTAAACGTCGTTCCATGCGGTCGGCAAGTTCCGGATTATGGGTGACCACCACCAGGGCGGTCCCGTTCGCAGCGTTCAAGTCCAGCAGCAGGTCCGCCACCTGCCTGCCGGTATGCTCGTCCAGGTTCCCCGTGGGCTCGTCGGCCAGAATCACCGCGGGGTTTTGCAACACGGCCCGGGCTATGGCCACCCGTTGCCGTTCGCCGCCGGAAAGCAACGTAACATTATAATTGGCTCGGTGCAAAAGGCCGATGCGCTCCAGAACCTCGCGCGCCCGCCTTAAAGCAGCGGCTTTGGACGCCCCGGCAATGAGCGCGGGCATGGCCGCGTTTTCCAAGGCGTTGAAATCCGGCAGCAGGTGGTGAAACTGGAAAACAAACCCCAATTCCCTGTTGCGCAGTTCGGCCTTTTGCCCGAAGGACATTTTGGCCAGATTCCGCCCGGCAAAAAAAACGCTCCCGGCCGAAGGCTCGGCCAGGGTGCCCAGGATGTGCAGCAGGGTGGATTTGCCCGACCCGGAAGACCCCACTACGGCCAGAGTTTCTCCGGCCCGCACGGTCAGGTTGATGCTCCTGAGCACCGTGATGCGCTCGCCCGGCCCGTCGTAGGCCCGGCCGACGCTTTCCAGCCGGTATAACGGCAGAGTGGGGTCGCCGGCAAGGGCTTTGCTCATGTTTTCCGCTCGGTCGCGCATGACTATTCCCGACGCATGGCTTCCACCGGCTCCAGGCGGGCGGCGGTGGAAGACGGGTAAAGAGTGGCGAGAAAGCACAGCAGCAGGGCGGCGATGCAGGTGGAGGCCACGTCCGTGGGCCGGATCAGCACGGGCAGGTAGTCCAGGGAATAGACCCCCTTGGGCAGTTGGATGAATTTATACTTGGCCAGCAGCTCGCAGCCGAGCAGGCCCAGGCCCAGGCCCAGCAGGGTGCCGGCCAGGCCGATGAAGATGCCCTGGAGCATGAAGATGCGTCGGATCATCCCTTTGGTGGCGCCCATGCTCATGAGCACGGCGATCTCGCGGGTTTTTTCCATGACCAGCATGACCAGGGAGGTGATGATGGAAAAGGCGCCCACCAGGACGATCAGGGTGAGGATCACGGCCATGGCCGATTTTTCCAGCTTGAGAGCGGCGAAAAAGCCGGCGTACATGGTCATCCAGGTGTCGGCGTAGTAGGGCGGCCCCAGGCGGGCGACAATGGCGTTGGAGACCACGTCGGCCTGATAGATGTCGTGCACCGCCACTTCCACCCCTTCGGCCCAGCGCGGCGGCAGGCCCATGATCTCGCGGGCGTTCTGCAGGTTCACGAAACACAGGGCCGAGTCATATTCGCTCAAGCCCAGATTGAACACGCCCACCACCCGGAAGGCCTTGATCTTGGGGTTGAAGCCGGCTGCGCTGCGTTCGCCCGTGGGCACCAGCACGTTCACCCGACTGCCCAGGTCCACGCCCAGAGAGCGGGCCAACTGCCCGCCCATGACAATGCCGGGCAGACCCGTGGGATCGTCCAGGGCCTCAAGGCTGCCGCGGGCGATCTTGCGCAGCACGCCCAGCACTTCCGGAGCGGTTTTGGTGTCGATGCCGCGCAGCACCCCGCCCTTGCTCCCGGCCGAGGTGGAGAGCATTACCCCGGTCTGCACGTATGGGGTGGCCGCGACCACGCCGGGCGTGTCCCGGATGGCATCCATCACCGCCGTGGCTTCCAGGCCGAGCCCGCCCGCGTGCCGGACCACGACGTGCGAGGCCACACCCAGGATTTTTTCCCGCAGGTCGGTGGTGAAGCCGGTCATCACGGCCATGACGATAATCAGAGCGCCCACCCCGATGGTTACGCCAAGGACCGAAAGCAGGGCGGTTATGGAGATGAAGCCCCGGTTCCTGACGGCAAGCAGGTAGCGCAGGGCGATCTGGATTTCAAAGCGCATGTGCGGCTGGGCCTCAGCTTTCAGGCTTGAGCAGCGGGAAGAGAATCACTTCCCGAATGGAAGGCGAATCGGTCAGCAGCATGACCAGCCGGTCTATGCCCACACCCTGGCCGGCGGCCGGGGGCATGCCGTATTCCAGAGCGCGCAGGTAGTCTTCGTCCATGCTGTGGGCTTCGTCGTCGCCGGCCGCCTTTTCAGCCACCTGTTCCTCAAAGCGCATACGTTGGTCAACGGGGTCGTTGAGCTCGGAAAAGGCGTTGGCCAACTCGCGGCCGGTGATGAACAACTCGTAGCGGTCGGTGACATTGGGGTTTTGCTCGTTGCGCCGGGACAATGGCGAAATGTCCGTAGGATAGTGGTAGATGAAGGTGGGCTGGATCAGCCTGGGCTCGACATCCAGGTCAAAGAGCTTGGCCTGGAGTTTGGCGGTCTTCTCGCCTTCCACCACCTTCTCGCCCTTTTGCCGGATGTAATGACGCATGGCGTCGTAGTTCCAGTAAAAGTCCGGCGAGTGTCCGCCGATGCTTTCCAATGATTCGAAAAAGGGCAGACGCTTCCAGGTGCCGGGGGTCAGATCCACCTCCTGCTCCTGGTAGATGATCTTGGTCGTGCCGCAGACACTCTGGGCAATGTGCGCGAACAACCGCTCGGTCAGGTCCATGAGGTCTTCGAAAGTGGCATAGGCCCAGTAAAACTCACACATGGTGAACTCGGGGTTGTGTCGGGTGGAAATGCCTTCGTTACGGAAGTTGCGGTTGATTTCAAAGACCTTTTCAAACCCACCCACCAGCAGGCGCTTCAAGTACAGCTCCGGAGCGATGCGCATGTACAGCTTCATGTCCAGGGCATTGTGGTGGGTGGAAAAGGGTCTGGCCGTGGCTCCGCCGGGGATGGGCTGCATCATGGGCGTTTCCACTTCAAGAAAGCCCTGGTCTTCCATGAAGCGCCGGAATTCCCGAACAATGGCGATGCGTTTCTGAAAAACCTCGCGGGTGCGCGGGGTGACGATCAGGTCCACGTAGCGCTGCCGGTAGCGAATCTCCATATCCTTCAGGCCGTGGTATTTTTCCGGCAGGGGGCGGATGGACTTGGAGAGCAGGGTCACGGCGGCGCATTCCAGGGTCAGTTCGTCGGTCTTGGTGCGGAAAAGCTTGCCGCGCACGCCCACGATGTCGCCGGTATCGAATTTTTTAAACAGGGTGTAGACGTCTTCACCGAGAATTTCTTTGGCCGCGTAACATTGGATGCGGCCGGCCACGTCCATGAGGTGAAAAAAGGCCACCTTGCCGAAGGAGCGCAGCGAAACGATACGCCCGGCCAGTTGGAATTCCCCGGCCTCGGCCAATTCTTCCGCCTCGGCCGCCTCAAAGCGGGCGGTAATCTCGGCCACGCCGTCATGTTTGACGAAACCGTTGGCGTACAGGTTCACGCCGGCGTCCAGCAACTCGCAGGACTTGACCACGCGGTTCTTCACCACTTCGTTCAGTTCGTCGCGACCGGCCAGGCTCTCCAGCATGGGCATGAACCAATCCGCCTTGAGGGACTTGGTGGCAAGCTTCACCCCATTCTTTTTGCGCGGGGTCGCGGCCGGATTTTGGGGCTCAAATGAAGAAGTCAAAATTATGCACTCCGCTACGGCCGGCCTCCCTTCCCCGGAAGTCGGCCCATTTCGCCGGGTTCGCCCGACACGCCATGAACAGTTACGCCTATGACAAAAGCCTTGCAAGGTCAAGGCACCAAGCCCTTGTCGGGATGCTCAATTTGAACAGCCGCCTATTCCGCGGCATCCGGCACGGGACGGCGGTTGAAGTTAGGTGTGCTGCACCGATTATCGTCCGGCTGCCTAGACCTGCTGTACCTGAATGGGAAAAAACCGCGGGCACCGTCTCGGCCAGGGCCGAACAAGGTGCCGAAGACCTTAGGCAGGGCCCGCAACTTAGTTGAATTTTTAATGTATTATAGTTTAGTGTATGTCGGGCTCCATGCTTTTTGTCCTGTTCGAGCTCACCCTTTGGGTGTTTCTTTTTACCCAGGGCGACTCTTTCTCCTCCCGCCGGCACGGCGGCGCCGGAGTGGGGCCGGCCCTGCGCAAGAGACTTGTTGAAACCATGCGCGGCCGTATCCGGCCGGCCGATTCTTCTGAAAGCGGCAGCATTTTCCGTTTCACCATGGTGCTTGACCATCCGGTCGGAGGAGGGGCTCGGCCGGAATATCCGTTCGTGGAGCCGGCGCCGTGGTCCGAACCGCCGGCAACGCCCGAGACGCTCAAAACGTCGGCTGCGGACGAAGCAGCCGTTGCCCCGGTCGATCTGCGGCTTGAAGACCTGCTTGTTCGAGGCCCTGCTGCAGGACGACGACGCTGAGGCCGTTCAGTTGGGTAAAACGCTGCGTTCCGGCCCGCAGACCCTTGCTCCGCTCGAAGCCCCCGCTCTGTTCGCGGCGCTGGAAGCCTTTGACTTCAGCAAGGCGCTCAGGCTGTTACAGGCCCCTTGCGCGACCGGGAAAGGGATCTGCCCGCCTCCTGAGGTTGCTCCGGCTCCAGACCCCGCCACACCGCTCCCTGTCGGGCGCTTCAAATCGACTCACGCCCTTATTCTCGCCCGGTTGACACCGGCGCGGTTCCGTCGTTTAATCGTCTTTTCACGGGCGGCATCGGCCGCGCCGATATTTGTCGCATGGAGCGAAACGACGATGAGCAACCCCCTGGTTCTGATGGAAACCACCGCCGGCGACGTGCTGCTGGAACTTTTCTCCGACAAGGCCCCGGCCACGGTGGAAAATTTTCTTCATCGGGTGGATGAGGGCTTTTACAGCAACACGATTTTTCACCGGGTGATCAAGGACTTCATGATCCAGGGCGGCGGCCTGACCCTGCGAATGGAGGAAAAACCGGCCGGCCCGGCGGTGCGTAACGAGGCCGGCAACGGCCTGAAAAACCTGCGCGGCACCCTGGCCATGGCCCGCACGCTCAACCCGCACAGCGCCGCGGCCCAATTCTTCATCAACACCGTGGACAACCCCGAACTGGACCACACAGCCGAGACGACCGAGGGCTACGGCTACTGCGTCTTCGGGCAGGTGACCGATGGCATGGACGTGGTGGATAAGATTGAAAAACTCAAGGTCAAGGCCGTGGGCGAACACGAGGCCGTTCCGGTGGATTCCGTGCTGATCACCGGCATGGGCCGCTTCGAATAGGTGAGTGCGATGCACCACTGGCTGCTGAAAACGGAGCCCGGCTGTTTTTCCATTGACGATCTGGCCGGCCTGCCGGGCCAAACCACGTCCTGGGACGGGGTGCGCAACTATCAGGCCCGAAATTTTCTGCGTGAAATGCGTCCGGGCGACGCCGTGCTCTTTTACCACTCGGTCACGAATCCCGGCATCGCGGGTTTGGCCGAAGTGGTCAAAGAAGCCTACCCCGACCCCACCCAGTGGGATCCGGAAGATCGGCACTACGACTCGGCTTCCAAGGCCGAGGCTCCACGTTGGTATGTCGTGGACATCCGTCTGACCAGGCGGTTCGCCAAGTCCCTGTCTCTGGCCTTTCTGCGCAGCCTGCCGGAACTGGCCGGTATGGAGTTGATGCGCAAGGGCAGCCGGCTGTCGGTGCAACCGGTGACACCGGAGGAGTACGCGGCCGTCTTGACCCTTGCCGAAGGATTGTAGAACGAACGGCCCGGAGGAATACGCGGCCGTTCCGGCCCTGGCCGAAGGGCTGTGGTTCGTTGGACTGTGGCTTGTCGGGTCGTATGTCGGACCCTTGCCGAATCTTTTCGGGCTGTGGGGCTGAAACTCATAAAAATATCCAACCGTTTGTAAGGAGCGTGATATGGCAAGTTTTGTGAAAGCGGCCGACGCCGTGGCCGCGGCCGTTGAAATCGAGCGGCGCGGGCATGCTTTTTACCAAAAGGTGCAAGAACAGTCGGCCAAACCCGCGGACAAGGAATTCTTCGCCTTCATGGCCGGCGAGGAGCTGCGCCACGAGGGTATTTTTACCGAGATGCTTAAACGCATCGGCGGTCTGGAATTGCCGGCCGGCAGCAACGATGACGAATACCTCTCGTACGTGCAGGTCCTGCTGGACTCGCACTCCCTGTTCATGCCCGGCCAGGCGGCGGCGGCCGTGGCCGAGCCCCTACGCCAGGCCATGCAGCTTGAAAAAGACACCCTGGTCTTTTTCATGGCCTTGGAGGACATGGTGCCGGAGGCTGAACGCAAACACGTGCGGGCCTGCGCCGATGAGGAAAAAAAGCATTTGCGCATGTTGGCTGCGCGCTTGGCCGGTAAGGCATAAAGGAGAACATGATGGCTGCTTTTAATTCTTCTTCCGCCGGAGCGGACACCGCGGCGGGCGCTCTTGGCCGGTCGGGTTCCTCCGCAGAATGCGACCGGCTGACCCATATTGTCTGGTGGACCTTGAAGCCCGAGGCCGAGGGACACACGGCTCTCGAGAACGCTGAAATTATCCGCAAAGGCCTGTACGCTCTGCGCGGCGTGGTGCCGTCTTTGAAAGGCATCCGGCTGAGCCTGGAATGCCTGCCGAGCTGCACTGAAAGTGTGGATCTTGTGCTGATGACCGAGCACGACAACACCGAAGGCCTGGTCGCCTATGCCGCTCACCCGGAACACCGCAAGGTGGCCGAGTATATCGGTAAGGTGGCGACCAGCCGCCGGGCCTTGGATTTTAACTGCGCGTGATCTGAATCCTCGCTGCCGGGAAAGTCGGCGTGGTTTTTCCGGCAGCGGGATCTTTGCAACCCTTTGACCAAGGAGGCGGGGTATGTCCCGTATCACCGTGGTGGGATTCAACGGCAGTCCGCGTAAAGACGGCAATACCGCCAGGATGATGCGTCGGGTTTTCTCCCGGCTGGAGGCTGCGGGCATCGCGGTCAAGGAAATTCAGATCGGCGGCAACATGGTGCGCGGCTGCATCGCCTGCGGCACCTGCCATAAAAAAAGCCTGGAACATTGCATCTTCGACGACGATCCCATGAACGGCTGGATCGAAGAAATGAAGGCGGCCGACGGCATTATTCTGGGCTCGCCCACCTACTTCGCCAATGTGAGCACGGAAATGAAGGCCCTGATTGACCGGGGCGGCTTTTCCGCCATGCACCTGATGCGCCGCAAAGTGGGCGCGCCGGTGGTGGCGGCCCGCCGGGGCGGGGCCATGCAGGTCTACAACGCCCTGATGACTTTTTTCGGCATCACCCAGATGATTGTGCCCTGTTCCAGCTATTGGAACATGGGCTTCGGCCTGGCTCCCGGCGATGTGGAGGCCGATGCCGAGGCCATGCGCACTATGGACAACCTGGGTGACAACATGGCTTTTCTGCTTCAAAAGCTGAAAGGCTGAGCGGGAAAAACGTTTTTTTCTTTCGCCGGGGGCGCGCCGCATGGCCACCCCCGGTTTTTTGTATGCGAAACCGGCTCAGGATAAACTCGGAGGTCAGCACGCCCTCCCGTACCCTGGAAGCCCGTTTACCGGCCGCAAGCAACAAGAATGCAGATACCGGATCAAATATGCGCCTGTTGGGGGGCATATCAATGCCGGGGGATTTTTATTGCTTCTTGAAATAAGGGAGAGTCTTTTACCGGCGGCCTTCCAGCTTTTTACGGATGCGGGCCGAAGCCTCGGCTTTGCCGAGGCCGCCATGGGAGCAGCGCAGTTCGAGCGGCAGCTTCAGGCCGATGTCGTAGATGGCCGCGATGGTCTGATCCAGAGGGATGACCTTGTCGAACCCGGCAAGGGCCATATTGGCGGCGGCGACGGCGTTCAGGCCGCACATGATGTTTTTGCCGAGGCAGGGCACTTCGACGCGGTTGGCCACAGGGTCGCAGGCCAGGCCGGTGATGTTTTGCAGCGCCATGGATGCGGCATCGAGACACTGCTCGACCGAGCCGTGCATTATCTGGGCAAGGCCCGCCGCCGCCATGCCGGAGCCGGCCCCGCATTCCACCTGGCAGCCGGCCACTTCTGCCGCGAAGGTGGCGGATTCGGCGATGAATACGCCGATCAGCCCCGCGGCCAGCAGGCCTTTGACGATTTCGTCGCGGGCAAGCCCCAGAGAGCGGCCGGTGCCGACGAGCGTGCCGGGCAGGCCGCCGCATGAACCGGCCGTCGGCGCCGCGACAATGACGCCCATGGCGCTTTTCACTTCCATGATCGCGCTGATATAGGCGATAATACGATTGTTCAGGTCGTTGGGAATCAGAGCCCCTTTCCGGGCGGCTTCATCCATCTTGTATGCCTGCGGGCCGAGAATGCGATCTTCATAGTGCGTTCCGGCCAGCCCTTCTGCGATGCAGTTTTCCATGACGGCCAGAAGAGCGCTCATCTGTTCGAAAACGGCAGCGGGTGTGGTATTGCCCCGGATGCTTTCATACAGCGCCGCGTATTCCCAGAATTCCATGGGGTTCTTTTTCGCGTACTCAAGCAGCTCCGCTGCCGAAAGGAAGGGCATGGCGCAATCGGCCTTGGCCCTGGTCGGCAGGATCGGTTCCATGAAGGCCGTATCCGCCACCCCCGGGATAGCCCGTAGGGCGTCGAATGCTTCTTCAGGCAGGGCGGCCGATGTTTTGAGGCTGATCAGCGCTTTGCCGCCCTGCGCCGCGGTGTCGATTTGCTCGATCTTGCCGGCAACGCTCTTGACCGTAGCAACGGCGGCATCAAGATGCTCGGCAGACCCGAGCGTGAGGAGATATTCGAAATAGCCGCCGTCAATGGAAACGGGAAACCCGTCAAAAACTTCCATCCTGATCATGCCGCCGCCGACGGAAACGGCGTCCCAGCTATGCGCCGAGGCCGCCCCTTCGACTTCAATGCGATAGGTGTTCGGGTGAACGGCGTTGTAGTCCTTGATGAAGAACGCAACCTCCGGGCCTTTTTCCCGTGCGATCTGCAGCGCTTCGGGAACGGACGGATCGGTCAGCTCCAGGCCGAGCAGGCCGCCGACAAAGCCGATGTCCGTGCCGTGCCCGTCGTATGATTCGGCCAGTGAGCCGTTGGGGTCGAAGTATACGCGGACTTTCCTGATATCGTCGCGCTGAGATTGCCGGATGAGGGCGGCAATCCGTGCCGCGCCCGCGACATGCGAACTGGAAGGGCCACGCATGACCGGCCCGATCACGTCGTTGAAAATGCTTGCCGTCAACTTGGCCATGGGTGTCTCCTTATGCCGGTTCCCGGCCCCGCGCGAGGGTGAGCGTGGGGCCGGGTGGTGCCGTAGGCAGATTCATACAAGAGACGGAATCTTTCGTCCAGGCGGCGCTCCGTCCTGCGGCAAGGCCGAGCGGGCCGTCGACGGCCGCAAGGAACGCCGCTGTGGTGGGCCGCCTTGTCGGTGGACGGCCCTATTCGCCGGAGTCGTCTCTTTTCAGGACCACCTCTTTTTTTATGTGCGATTTTGCCCTGCGGGTGGGACATCAACCTCGACGCCGAATCATCACGACGCTGGCGATTTTCGCCACCGTATCCATAGAGATCTGCTCCGTGTAAGGCTTTTGCTCCCCCGACCCATTTGGCTCCAGCCATCCCTGCAGGATAAGCCACTGGTCATTTTGTCCGCGGTACTTCTTGATGGAAGCGGTCCCATCCTTTTTCTCGACATATACAGCATCGTCGAGGATCGGGACAACCTCGGGGTCACACAAGACCACGTTCCCCTGTCTGATGCCGTCGGGCTGCATCGAGGTGCCGACCGCGATCGCGGCGAACATGAGCGGGCCGGCATATTCGATTGGGACCGGTGTGGACAGAGCCACCCGGGAAGTATTGAACCATCCCTTCAATCCGCAGGATGCAAGCCCCATAACGGGAACGTGCCTATATTTGATGGCATGTTTTTCTTCCTGCGAGGGTTGCTCTGGAGTCTCCCGGCGAAACTCTCCTTCCATATGGAGGGGGCCGGTGCCGAGAAGAAGCCATTGTGGCGAGATGCCGAATTCGGAGCATACGCTGCTCAAAAAGTCTGAGTCCGGCGTTGATTCGCCCCGTTCGTATCTGCCCAAAGAGCTTTTATGCACCTTCACTCTTTGGGCAAATTCGTCTTGAGAGAGCTTTCCCCGTATCTGTTTTATGCGTTCAGAAATGTCCAAGTGAGGGCTCCAGAGATCGACACAAAGGTCGACATGCCCAGCATCCATAACTGATTGATTTTTTATAACACCAATAAAAATCGCCATTTTCGAACTTCGACGCGAAAATGCGTTGACTTTGATTCGAAAATGAATCAGAAGGGATTTGTGGGCGTTTGAAGGTCCAGTCTGCAAACCAACTTTACCCGCCCGCGCCCCAAGGGGTCAATGGCCGGCAATCAAGAATTATCTGGTGGCGTATACCTCTTGATTCAAAAAAGCGGATGCCCAACCGACTTCCGCATAATTTCGCAACATGAGGGGCGGCGCGTGCCTTGTGAGGAACACACTCAAGAAGTGGACCGCTCAAGGACCGTGACGCCCCGGCTCATTCAGCGCCGCTTTTTGAACAAGGCTCCGGCCGGCAAGGCATACAGTTCATCGGCCATGTCCTGCCCAGGACGGCTTGATGCCCCGGCAAGCACCTTTCTTGCGGTTGCCGAGCAGTAACGATGGAGAGCGCCATGACCGAGACGCCGCGGCCATACGGATCAGAGCCAAAATCCGACTTCGAATCGCAGTACCGTCGCGTTTTTGAGGCTGCCGAGTGTAAAACGCAAGTTGACCTTGCGGTGTTTCTTGAAGTCAAGCAGTCCTCCATTTCCGACGCCAAACGCCGCAAAAACATCCCTGCCGACTGGCGGGTGAAGCTGTTTGAGAAGAAACGGATCAACCCCGATTGGCTTCTGTCCGGTGAAGGCGCGAAGTATTTTGCTCCGACGGATGCAGAGCAGGGCAGGCCGCATATTGTCCGTGTGCTGGAAATCAGGCCCCCACAGGAATGTTCCGCGCAGGAGCTTTTCAACGAGCTGGTTCGGAGAGCCATGTTGGAGCCGGATATTAAGGCAATCCAAAAAGAGGTCGCCGCCGGCTGGGTGTCCATGAAAAAGCCGGGCAAGAAGCCCTGATTTTTGAAGCCGTTTTTCTTGCCGGCCGTGCGGGGGCGGTCGTGGGCCGACCATCTGCTCGGCCCGCATCCGATTGAGGGTAACCTCAAAGGGCGCCGGTCCGTCAACGTCTTCGGCAACCGGCGTCCGACTTACTTGCGGTGCCGTTCGTACACATGATCAACGAAGAATCCCGAATGCCGCCGGCATTCGGGATTCTTCGTTGCCGTGATGTGGTGGCGGGGCGGGAAACCCGCCCCGCCCCCCCGAAGGCGGCGGGCGTCGCACAGATTTTAAAAAAAAAAAAAATAAACACCAAGAAGTACACATACCAGGCGCCCATCAAAAACACCCGGCC
>JAVBLS010000056.1:0-34430 GCA_031553235.1 Desulfovibrio sp. | reverse complement strand
CAGTCCGGTTCGCTCCGCAATCTCCGCCAAAGACACTTTTTCATCGCTCAGCAGAATGACCTTGGCCCGCCTGGCCAGACGTTGCTCAGTGCGTCCGGCGTTTGCCCACATGGTTAATGTCGCCCTGTCTTCAGGCGAAAGTACAATTCGTACCCAAACCGGCATATTGCCTCCAAGTTGTCGAAGGCAATATAACTTACTTATTTTAAGGACGCAACACTAGTTGAGCTGCCCGACCTTTTCTATCCAGAGCTGCTTTCCATCAAGGAGCGTCTGTATAGGCGTTCTGCCGCAGCATATTTTCCCTTGATGCGTTCTTTCCATGTTGTATTCGTCTATCCAGGCGTCCAGGTCTCCGTGGGCGCTGTGCCCGGTTTGATGGTGTTGTTACACTTCCATCAAAACGGAGATCCCCCTTTCTTTCAAGGGCTACCTGTCAGATCAAATCGAAACTCCCCCATCTTAGCTTACCTTTTCCCTTATCAGGCTGCCTTTAACAAACCTTCATGGGTCGGTGTTGAAGATATCCGGGACGCCGTATTTCGCCACGGCCTTTTCCAGGGCCGGAATGCAAAAATCCATGTCCATGGTGTTGGACAGCCTCCAGGACAGCACTTTTCGGCTGTCCGGTCCATGACGGCGGACAGATACAGAAAGCCTTTACGCATGGGAATATATGTGATGTCCGCGCGCCAGACCTGATTGCTTCGGTCTATATACAGGCCGGAACGGGCTATTCTGAGTAAGACACATTGCCGGACAATGCTGAGCTGCTCATGGCCGGAATCGACCATGTTTTGCCTGCGGGAGACGCTCACCGCTTCCCCTAGGCTTTTGCCAAAAAATTGAGTTCCACGGTAAGCCGGCCTATTTTGGCACGGAGTTCGTGCAGCTCTTTTTCCTTTTTGGCCTCTTCCGTCTTGATTTCGCCGGAAAAGATACTCACCGCCGATTCCTTGAGCTGCTTCACCCACTTGTGGATGAGCGTCTGGTGGACGCCGAATTCGGACTGAGTTCAGTATGTGTGTTCTCCTCGTCTCGTTGAGCAGCTATCACATCTGTCCGATTTTTGGGGAGCTCCTCTCTATCCAGGTTGCCGAGCAGATCTGCAACTCCAGCGAAAAATCCGGCGAAGACCACGCCGGCAGATATTCCGGCACGCCGGCCTTCAGCGGCTACACCGTTTCCGGAGTGATCAGCAACATGCGACCGCAGCTCCCGCTCATCCACGGCCAAAACCGGCAATTTCTTTTTGCCTTCTTTCCCGCTATCATTCACCTGGCCGTCTTCCTTGCTGGTTGGACGGTTGTTTGGCGATGACCAAAACCAACCGACTTGGCGGGCTACCGCTATTTTTATGCTCATACTGTTTGGCCGTGATTGCGTCATACGCTTCAAGGGTCCAATGTATGGCCATGCTTTCACTGCATGAGGAAATTTTTACATAGGAGAGGAACTATGATGCTGCATACCAAGAAAACAGTGGCTCCCGACGCTTACGGAACGTCCGCCGCCGGCGGGGAACTGCCCAGATATGCCATGCCTGAAGGGGAAATGGCGCCGGAGGTGGCCTATAACTTGGTGCGCGATGAACTTGTTCTGGACGGCAACGCCCGGCAAAACCTCTCGACCTTTTGCCAAACCTGGGTGGAAGACCACATCCACAAGCTTATGGATGAGTGCATCGACAAGAATATGATCGACAAGGACGAATACCCGGCCACGGCCGAGTTGGAAAACCGCTGCGTGCACATGTTGGCGGATCTGTGGAATTCGCCGGCCTCCAAAGCCACGGCCGGTTGTTCCACCACAGGTTCCAGCGAGGCGGCCATGCTGGGCGGGCTGGCCATGAAATTCCGCTGGCGCAACGCGCGCAGGGCTGCCGGCAAAAGCTTCGACAAGCCGAATCTCGTCACCGGGCCGGTGCAGGTCTGCTGGCACAAGTTCGCCCGCTACTTTGATGTCGAGTTGCGCGAGATTCCCATTGAACACAACCGCCTGGGCCTGAACGGTGAAATGGTGCTCAAGCATGTGGATGAAAACACCATCGGTGTCGTACCCACCTTTGGAGTGACCTTTACCTGCCATTACGAACCGGTGGAAGAAATCTGCAACAGCCTGGACAAGCTGGAAAAGGACACCGGGCTGAATATTCCCGTCCACGTGGACGCCGCTTCCGGCGGCTTTATCGCTCCGTTCGTCCAGCCGGACCTCAAGTGGGATTTCCGCCTGCCGCGCGTGCTCTCCATCAACGCCTCGGGGCATAAGTATGGCCTTGCTCCCCTCGGCGTCGGCTGGGTGGTCTGGCGTGACCGCTCGGATTTGCCCGACGACCTGATCTTCTGGGTCAATTACCTGGGCGGCAACATGCCCACCTTTGCCCTGAATTTTTCTCGCCCGGGCGGCCAGATCGTGGCCCAATACTACCTGCTGAGCCGTCTGGGCCGGCAAGGCTACCGGGAAATCATGCAGAATCTCTATAAAAGCGCCGCGCATATCGCTAAGGGCATCAAAGCGCTGGGGGATTTTGAAATCTTCTTCGACGGCAACCCCGAAAAGGGCATTCCGGCCGTTTCCTGGGTGTTGAAAGACGGGGTGAAGAACTACAGCCTGTATGATCTCTCCGACCGCATGCGCATGCGCGGTTGGCAGGCTTCAGCCTATTCCATGTTGCCCAACATCCAGGAAACCGTGGTCATGCGCGTGGTGCTCAGGCACGGCTTCAGCGGTGACATGGCCAACTTGTTCATAGAGGACATTAAACGCTGCCTCGAATATTTCAAGAGGCACCCGGTGTCTGTGGTCCAGACTTCCGGAGAAGTAAACAATTTCAGTCATTTTTGAAGGTGATCCGGGAACACCCGACCGATGCCGGGCACGGAACGGGACGCCGCCTGCATATTTTGCAGAAATGAAAGGCCCGGCCCGCCGCCGCCTCATCTTGACGCCTTTTTACAGTCATGTCAGCATTTCGAAATGACTGATGACCCCCTGCGCTGGATCCTGCACCTGGACATGGATGCCTTCTTTGCCTCGGTAGAGCAGTTGGACGACCCCTTCCTGCGCGGCCGGCCGGTGATCGTGGGTGGCGGCCTGCGCGGGGTGGTCTCCACGGCCTCCTATGAGGCCAGGGTCTTTGGGGTGCGCTCGGCCATGCCCATGGCCGAGGCCCGCCGGCGTTGCCCGCAGGCCGTGATCCTGCGCGGCAACCGCGCCCGCTATGTGGAAAAATCACGCGAGGTCATGGACGCCCTGCGTTCCTTCTCTCCCCTGGTGGAACCAGCCGGCATCGACGAGGCCTATGTGGATCTCACCGGCCTGGAACACATCTTCGGGCCCACCCCGGATCTGGCCCGGCAAATTCGCGACGAGGTGGCCCGCCGCACTCTGCTGCCCTGCTCCGTGGGTCTGGCGCCGGTGAAGTTCCTGGCCAAAATCGCCTCGGACCTGCAAAAGCCTGCCGGGGTCAGCATCTTGCGCCACGAAGATGTGCCGGCCTTTCTCCAGACCCTGCCCGTGGGCAAAATTCCCGGTGTGGGCAAAAAAACCCTGCTTGTCCTGGCAGATCTCGGCATGCGCACGGCCGGCGACGTGCAGCGCCTGCCCCTGGAGTTCTGGCAACGCAAGCTGGGCAGGGGCGGAGAATCGCTCTTTGCCCGGGCTCACGGCCGCGACTCCCGGCCGGTGGAACCGTGGTCCGAGCCCAAGTCCGACAGCGCCGAAACCACCTTTGACCACGACACCCTGGACCGCGACTTCTTGAGCGCCAAACTCTTTGCCCAGGCCGAGCGGGTGGGAGCCTCTCTACGCAAACAGGGCTTGGCCGGCCGCACCGTGACCCTGAAGATCAAGTTCGCCGACTTCACCCAGGCCACGCGCTCGCGTACCCTCAAAGAACCCACCAACAGCACCCGGACCATCTACGAAACCGCCCTGGCCCTGCTGGAAGAACAGCCGCCGCGCCGGCCCCTGCGGCTCATCGGCGTGGGCGTCTCGCAATTCGGCACGGGCGACGGCCGGCTCCCCCTGTTGCCGGACGCCGACGAGGAGCGTAAAAAACGCCAAACCGCCTTGGACGCGGCCATGGACGATGTGCGCGGCCGCTTCGGCAACAAGGCCGTGCAATGGGGCAAGATCTTCAACCCGGAAAAAAAATGAACACAGGCATCAGACCCGCCACCGACAACGACCAACGCGCCTATTGGGATCACGCGGCCGCAAGCAAAGAATTCACCACCCCCCTGCGCCTGGAGGCCTTGGCCGCCCTGGTGCCGGTCAAGGCCCGCATTCTCGACATCGGCTGCGGCTACGGCCGGGCCCTGGCCGAGTTACGCGCCTATGGCCACGAACACCTTCTGGGCCTGGATTTCTCAGCCAAAATGATCGCCCGCGGCAAATCTCTGCATCCGGATCTGGAACTGCGCCTGCTGGAAGGCCCGGACCTGCCCCTGCCGGGCCGAAGCGTCGACGCAGTGCTGCTTCTGGCCGTACTGACCTGCATCGGCGCCGACGCGGAACAGGAGATCCTGATTGCGGAAATCGGCCGCGTGCTCAAGCCCGGCGGCATCCTCTACGTCAACGACTTTCTGCTCAATACCGACGAGCGCAACCTGGAGCGCTACGCAGCCGCGACGTCCGGCCCTTACGGCTGCTTCACGCTCCCGGACGGCGCCCGCCTGCGCCACCACTCGCGCGAACACCTCAAGGGCCTGCTGCGCGGCTTTGAGACCATCCGCTTCGAAGAAACCGTGTTCACCACCATGAACGGCAACCGCTCCAACGCCGTGATCTATTTCGGCCGTAAGATTTGAGGGGCAGGGATGTCTAAATGCCGGCCGGCCCGCCGGCAAAATGGTTGCGGTTCAGCCCGCGTCGTCAGGTGGTGGGAGCGTTTGGCACCGGACGCCGATTGGCCCGACGCCGTTGGGTGGCGGGGACAGTTTGGCGTCAGACAGGAAAGGAGAAGCTTCGGGCGATGGGGTTGGGCTCTTCGGCCCTACCCCGGAGCGCAAAGCGAACCTGACGCAGTATTACGCCAAACCGGCCCCGCCAGGCCGGACTTTGCAGCCGCGCCCGGCAAGATACTCCTTAATCTGTGCAATGGTATATTCGCCGTAATGCACGATGGAGGCAATCAATGCGGCCGAGGCCCGGCCCTTGGTCAGGGCGTCGTACATGTGTTCCGGCGAGCCGGCCCCGCCCGAGGCGATGATCGGAATGCGCACGGCGTCGGCCAGCATCCGGGTCAGGGTCAGATCATAGCCTTCTTTGGTGCCGTCGGAGTCGATGGAGTTGACGCAAAGCTCGCCGGCCCCGAGCCCTTCGCAGTTCTTGGCCCAGACCAGGGCATCGATGTTCATGGGCGCGCGCCCGCCGTGGATGACGATTTCATAGCCCGAGGGGATTTCCGGCCGCACCGGCACCCTTTTCACATCCATGCCCACGACGATGGCCTGGGAGCCGAAGGCTTCGGCCCCTTCGGAGATAATTTTGGGGTTCTTGACCGCGGCCGAGTTGACCGAAACCTTTTCCGCCCCGGCCAGGAGCACGGCCCGCATGTCCGCCACGGTGGAGATGCCGCCGCCCACGGAAAAGGGGATGGCAATGGTTTCGGCCACGCGCTCGACCACGTCCAGAAAAATGCCCCGGCCCTCGGACGAGGCGGTGATGTCGTAGAAGACGATCTCGTCCGCGCCTTCGTCGTAGTAGCGCCGGGCTGTTTCCACCGGGTCGCCGATATCCACGTTGCCCTTGAACTTGATGCCTTTGGTCAGCCGGCCGTCGCGCACGTCCAGGCAGGGGATGATCCGTTTACTCAGCATGTTGCCTCCGCGCGCACCAGTAGGCGAAATTTTGCAGCAGACGCAGGCCGGCCCGGCCGCTCTTTTCCGGGTGGAACTGCACGGCCCACAAACCGTCGCGGCCGAAGATCGAGCAGAACTCCAGGCCGTGCCGGGTGGTCGCAATGACCAAATTGGGAACGGCCGGCTCCACGTAATAGCCGTGGACGAAATAAAACTCGGCTTCCGGGGCGATGCCCTCCAGGAGCGGGCTTTGGCGTTTAATACTCAGGCCGTTCCAGCCCATGTGCGGGATGATGATCGGCTCGCCCTCCTCATCCTTCAGGCTCGGGTCGAAACGCAGGCAGCGGCCCTTGACCAGGCCCAGGGTGCGGGTGTCGTTTTCTTCGCTGTGCTCCAGAAGGATCTGGCAGCCCAGACAGACCCCGAGCAGGGGCTTGCCCGCGGCCACCAATTCATGCAGCGCCGCGTCCAGGCCGGTGCGGGTCAAAAGGCCCATGGCCTGGGCGGCCGCGCCCACGCCCGGAAAAATGACCCCGGCGGCCTTGGCCAATATGGCGCGGTCGGCTGTGATCGCGGCCTCAATGCCTTGGCCGCGCAAGGCCCGCAACACGCTGGTCTGGTTACCCGCCTCATAATCAAGAATGGCGATCATCGAAAGCCTTTGGTCGGTGGTGTCCGGTTGAGTGTTCACGAGAACAATGTCCCTGCCCGAAGGGGAAGCGCATTCCCCTGAACCCCCATTATCCGGAAACCCGCGCTTTGCGCGGGTTTCCGGATATATGCGGGGGTCCGGGGGATTTCAGTCCCCCGGCGGGGTACGGGGCGGAGCCCCGATTACTCTTCGCTGCGTTTGTATTCGGCTATGACTTTTTCGGCCACGGGCTGGGGCGCCTCCTCGTAATGGGAGAACTCCATGGTGAAGCTGCCCTGGCCGCCGGTCATGGAGCGCAGATCCGGGGCGTAGCGCAGAATTTCATTCATGGGCACCAGGGCCTTGATTTCGGTGATGCCCGCGATGGAATCCGACCCCTGGACCTTGCCGCGCCGGCTGGAAAGGTCGCCGATGACGTCGCCCATGTTTTCGTCGGGACTGGAGATGGTCAGGGTGACGATGGGCTCAAGGAGCACGGGTTTGCAGGTTTCCATGGCTTTTTTGTAGGCCAGGGAACCGGCCACCTTGAAGGCCATTTCCGAGGAGTCCACGGTGTGGTAGCTGCCGTCGTAGAGCCTGGCCTTGAAGTCGACCATGGGGAAACCGGCCAGATAGCCGCGAACCGAGGCCTCCTGAATGCCCTTGTCCACGGCCGGAATATACTGGCGCGGCACCACGCCGCCGACAACACCGTCCTCAAACTGGTAGCCCGTGCCGCGCGGCAGAGGGGCAAACTCCACCCAGCAGTCGCCGAACTGGCCGCGGCCGCCGCTCTGCTTCTTGTGCCGACCCTGAACCTGGGCCGTGGCCCGAATGGTCTCACGGTAGGGCACCTTGGGGGTCTTGAGCAGAATCTCGACCTTGTAGCGGCGCTTGGCCTTTTCTACAGCCGTCTCGATATGCAGCTGGCCCATGCCGGAAACCAAAATGTCGGCGGTCTCCTCGTCGCGGGAAAGGGACAGGGTGATGTCCTCTTCAAGCAGGCGTTGCACGGCCGCATAGACTTTGTCTTCCTCACCTTTTTCCTTGGGAGCCAAGGCGTAGGAGATCAGTTGCGGCGGCAGGGCGGGCGCGGCCAGGGCAAAGCCGAGCTTTTCGTCGCACAGGGTGTCGCCGGTCTTGGTGTTTTTGAGCTTGGCCAGGGCGACCACGGCGCCGGGGCCGAGGGTTCCTTTGGCCTGAATCTGGTTCTTACCGTTGAGCAGGATGGGGGCGCCCAGTCGCTCCGTATCCTCGGAGGTCATGTTTTTCAGGGAGGCGTCGCCGCCGATGGAGCCGGCCAAAATGCGGGCCACGCTCAGACGGCCGGCAAAGGGATCGGAGATGGTCTTGAAAACGAACAGGGCTGCCGGGCCGTCGGCCTTGGGGGCCAGTTCCTTGTCGTCCTTACCCTTGAAGGGGGGATGATCCAGGCCGGAAGGCAGGTAGGCCTCGACGGCGTCGAGCAGCAGACCGGCACCCTTGTTTTCCAGACCGGAAAGAGCGACCACCGGCACCACCTGGCGGGCCAGCACGCCTTTACGCAGGCCGAAAAGCACGTCTTCGGGCGAAAGGGCGCCCTCTTCCAGGTAACGTTCCATCAGGGTGTCGTCGCTCTCGGCGATGTTTTCCACAGCCGTCTCGCGCAGCATGGCGGCCTCTTCAGCCAGATCGGCCGGAATTTCGCCTTCTTTAACGCCGCCGGCATCGTCGAAAAGCAGGGCCTTGCCGGCGAGCACGTCGACCACCCCGATGAAGGGGGCCTGGCCGCCGCCGATGGGAGCATACAGGAGCACGGGCTTGACGCCCAAAATGCTCGAGAGGCCCAAAAGGGCACCGGCAAAGTCGGCCCGGTCGCGGTCCACTTTGGTCAGGGCGCACACGGCCGGGAGCTCGGCCTTCTGCACGGCGGCCCATTGGCGCTTGGTCAGCGGGCGTACGCCGTCGACGGCGTCGATGACGAACACGACCGAGTCCATGCCGGCCAGGAGCATGTCCATGTCGCCGGTAAAATTGCCGTCGCCCGGCAGGTCCATAAGAAAATGCCGGGCCGCGCCCCGTGAGAAGGTGGCGAAACCCGGCTGCACGCCGCCGCGGCGTTTGATTTCTTCTGGTTCATAGTCCAGAGCGGTGTTGCCCTCTTCGACTTTACCGAGGCGGGAGACAACACCGGCGTGCAACAGGAGCATTTCCGCCAGGGTTGTCTTGCCGCAGCCTCCGGTGCCGACCAGTGCGTAAGTTCTTTGGGCCTGTAAGGTGTCCGACATAGGTTGCTCCATCAACATTGCGGTGTCATAGGCTAAACCCGTCAAGACAAAGGCTTTTCGGGCTTCGGTTCCGGCCGACGCAATCCCCGAGCAGGGGGGGATGAAAGACGTTTGTCGAGAAGCACTGTAGGAACTGAGCGGCTTTATTGTCAAGCCGCGGGCCGGGACGGGCGTCGGGCCGAGGCCCGTCCCGGCGGTGGGGCGGTTTGGACGCGACGGGGAAAAGTGATTTTTTCGCTCCGCAGTGTCACACCAAACTGCCCCCGCTACCCCGGGTTGCCAAAGTCCGTCCGTCGGCTGTATAAAGAAGAGCCCGCACAGCGCCGCGAACTCCACTCCGGCGTGCGATCTCCGATCCGCAAGGAGGCTTCATGAGCGACCACTGCATCACGTTATATGGTCTTTCTACCTGTGTACACTGCCGCCATGCCCGTGAATTTCTTGAAGAACACCATATTCCCTTTACCTGCGTGTACGTGGACACCTTGGAAGGCGGCGAGCGCACCCAGACCATTGCTACGGTGAAGAAGCACAATCCGCGCGTGTCTTTTCCCACCATTATCATCGACAACGGCAACAAGGTGCTGGTGGGCTTCCATGTCGATGAAATGAAAGAGGCTTTGGACCTATGAACGAGCCAAGCCGCGACGACGCCAAGATTCTGATGGATAAGCTCGCTCCCATTCAGGCGGGCAAGGGGTATTATTTCAACCCTAACACGAACATGGCCCTGGATCTGCTCCAGCAGTTGCTGGTGACCAAAAACCGCCACGGCTACATGGTCTGCCCCTGCCGACTGGCCTCGGGCAAACGGGAAAACGACCGGGACATCATGTGTCCCTGCGAATATCGCGCCCCGGACGTGGCCGAATATGGGGTCTGCTTCTGCGGCCTCTATGTGGGCGAGCAATTCCGCAACGGCCAGGCTCCCGATATTGTGGTGCCGGAGCGCAGGCCTTTGGAAAAAATGTTCTTATAGAACACTTCCAGAACAGTGCCCCGGGCCGACGACAACGTCTCTCTCCGCCCCGATACGGCCGGGGCTTTTTTGCGGAGCCCCCATGTATATCGGTATTCTGGGCGTGGAGTATCGCCTGCACGGCAACGAATCGCTCAAGGACAAACGTCGTGTGGCGCAAAGCCTAAAGCAGAAGGTCCGAACCAAGTTCAACGTTTCCGTCGCCGAGGTCGGCAGCGAAAACAGTATGGACCGGCTTTCTCTGGCCGTGGTTTCCGTGAGCAACGACAAGCGCCACCTGGAAAGCCGGCTGACCAAGTGTCTGTCCATGATGGAGGCCGTGTGTCCCGAAGAAATGACTTACAGCGAGATGCACATTCAGGGCGAAGAAATGCTCTGAGCAATTTCGCGCCGTATTCCGAACGGCCGACTCACCCCCGGCCAAAAGATAAGGAAGACCAGGAACGCTTGATGACCACCCCTTTGGAAAATGCCGGCCGCGTGCTGCGGGAATTTGCCGGCAAAAAGATCCTGCTGACCACCCACGTCAGCCCGGACGGCGATGCCCTGGGCTCGGTGGCCGGTATGGGTCGCATTGCCGAAACCCTGGGCTGCGAGGTGCGCATCTGCATGGTCTCACTCGTGCCGGACTATCTTTCCTGGCTGCCCATGCCCTGGCCCCTGTGCCGAGGTCTTGAGGAACTCGGCGACTGGAAACCGGATCTGGTCGTAGCCGTGGATTGCGGCGACGAGCGCCGCCCTGGGCCGGAACTGCAGTCTCTGCTCACCTCGGGCCTGCCCTCCCTGAACATCGACCACCACTTGGGCAACCCGGAGTTTGCCGTGTACAACTGGGTGGAACCCGACCGGGCGGCCACGGCCGAGATGGTCGGCATCCTGGCAGAACACCTGGGCATTCCCCTTTCCGGAGAGCTCGGGCGGGCCGTGTTCCTGGGCCTGGTCTCGGACACCGGCAATTTCAGCTTTACCAACACCTCGCCGGAGGTTTTCGCCCTGGCCGCGCGCATTACCGCGGCCGGTCTGGATGTGGGCGAGTTCAGCGAAACCTACGAAAATACATGGTCTTTGGGGCGCATGCACCTGTGGGGCAAAATGTTCGGCGACGTTTCCCTGCACCACGCCGGGCGTACGGCCCTGATAGTGGTGCCGCAAAAGCTCCTGGACCGCTTCGGCCAGAGGCGCAGCGCCCTGGAGGGTTTTGCCGCCTGGCTGCGCCGGATCAAAGGCGTGCGGGTGGGCGTCTTTGTGCGCGAGGATGGTCCCGGCCGTTCAAAAATCTCTCTGCGTTCCATGGGCGATGTGGACATGCGGGCCATTGCCGCCGGCTTCGGCGGCGGCGGGCACAAAGCCGCGGCCGGAGCGGAAATTGCCCTGCCTCCCCGTGAGGCGGCCACGGCCGTGCTGCGCGCAATCGAGGCCGCTCTGGCCGCTCCGGGTCTACCCGAGCAAGTCATGTAGCCGGGCTCCCGCATTCCCCCCTCAAGAACTCAAGGCATCTTTGATCCGGCAAACCCCACAGATCTCCGAAGAGGTGGGAAAGCCGCAGCGGGCGCAGGGGGCTATGGGGTCGGGCGCAGCGGCCTGGGCGGCGGCAAACACGGGTTTGCCGTATTCCAGAAAACTCAGGTAAAAGTCCAGCTTTTTGCCGGGCATTTCTTCTTCCAGGTCGGCCATCAGGCGTTTGTGGGCGGTGAAGCTGGCCCCCTTGCTGTAAGGGCAAGGGGCGCTGTGGTATTTGATGCCGCGCAAGAATGCGTAGTTGGCCGTTTCAAACTCGGAAAGCCGCCACAGGGGCTTGACCTTGCGGGCAAAGCCGCCCGGACCGCGTTCTTCAAGGAGCAGCGGCCCCTGGTCGGCCAGGTAGGCGGTGTCCCAGCGCAGGGTATTGCTGAACAGACGGGCCAGTTCGTCATCCAGGTTGTGGCCGGTGGCCAGAACGTCAAAGCCCTCTTCCAGAGCGGTACGGTTGAAGATATACCGCTTGATTTTGCCGCAGGCCGAACAGATGGGGCGCTTCAGTCGCTCTTTGACCAGGGGGATGGGCAGGCCTTCGGCGACGGTTTCCTTGACGATCAGCGAGATGCCGTGCTTGGCGCAAAAGGCCTCGACCACGGCCCGGGCCGCCGGCGAGGAGCCGGGGATGCCGAGATCCACGTGCAGACCGGTGACCTTGTAGCCTTGGCGGGAGAGCTCAAAGGCCAGGGCCAATGAATCTTTGCCGCCGGATATGGCCACCAGGATGGAATCGTCGAGCCCGAAAAGCTGCTGCTTGCGGATGCCCTTTTCTACCTGGCGGGCGAAAAAGTCGAGATAGCAGGGTTCGCAGAACCCGGCGTGGTGTGCGGGCAGGGCCACCACGGCCGTTTCTCGGCAGCGGGTGCATTTCATCGTAAAATCCGTCGGCAATAGGGTTGTATGGGTAATTTCATTGTGAAATTGATCTTGGGCGGGAAAGCCGCCGGCTCAACCGCTGGAGGTGGTCAGGCGAACCTCGATGCGGTCGCCCGGTGAGACCTCGCGGTCCTGGGTAAGAAGCCCGCCCGCCCGGATCACCAGGGCCGATCCCGGCCGGATCTGCAGAGCGCGCAAAAGCATGAGCACATTCTTGGGGCGGGGCAGTTCCAGATCCCGGCCGGCCGGCTCAAGGCGGACAAAAACCGTGGGCGGGGCACGAAAAGGTTTGTTTTCCACTCATCTATCCCTTTGGGTTTGGCGTGGCAGGCTACCTCAGGCCGGGGCGGGCATCAAGCCGGGGCTGAGTACAAAATCATCGTCCGCGTGCAAACGTACCTTGCAGATGCCGAGATCCGCATAGGGTGCTATGGGCGGTTCCCGGGGCGGATAGGCCTCGCCCTGCCGGGCGCGGGGCACGGAGAGCACCGACGGGCCTGCATATATTTTACGGTAAGCCTCCGCATGCGCTTCAGCCAAGAGAAAAACGGCCCGGATGCGGGCCAGATTGCCCAGAGCCGGGTGCAGAGGACCGGTCAAAACCAAGGGGCGAAGCCGCTCCGGCTCGGCCAGACCCATGCGGATCACCCGCGCCCCGGCGGACCAGAGCAGCAGGCAACTGCGGGCCAAAAGATCCACGGTTTCAAGCAAAGCCAAGGGGAGGTAATCGCCTGCCCGCCAGAGCCGTTCCAGGGGCGAATCCACAAAGACCAAACAGGG
The DNA here is from genome assembly GCA_031553235.1 of Desulfovibrio sp. GTDB lineage: Bacteria > Desulfobacterota > Desulfovibrionia > Desulfovibrionales > Desulfovibrionaceae > Frigididesulfovibrio. The sequence continues at coordinate 21,578 of JAVBLS010000056.1, read as the reverse complement.
ATACAAGCGCGCCCAGGCCGGTTTGAGGCGGGCGGCCTGGGCTGCGTCTTCCAGGGCGATGTCCACAGCCTCGCCGGCAGGCGCGCCAGGCAGTCCGGGCATAAGCTGGATGCCCAAAAACAGCCCGGCTTCTTTGACCATGGCGCAGGCCTCCAAGGCTTGGGAGCGGCCGTAGCCCCGGCTGGAAGCGGCCAGAGCGGCTTCGGAGAAGCTCTGCACGCCCAGTTCCACCCCGGTGCAGCCGTGATCTTTGAGACGCCGCAACAGCACGGGCGTGACGGCATCCGGCCGGGTGGAGCACCGGAAGCGTTGAATACGCCCGCCGGCCAGCAACTCGCGGGCAAAAGCCAGGCACAGGTCCAGATCGGCCTCGGGCAGAGCCGTGAAGGTGCCGCCATAAAAGGCAAGTTCGTCGGGTATATTCGTAAGCTTATCAAAAGCATCCCGAGCCGTCTTGAGCACCTGCGGCACGGCCCCGGGCTCTTGCCCTGTCTGCAAATCCTGAGCGCAGTAAAGACAGCGCCGAGGACAGCCGGCAAAGGGCAGAAAGATGGGGAAAATCCGGCCCGGCCCGGCTTGGGGCTCGGGATGGGCGAAGCGCAGCTCGGGCAGAGGAGAGAACAACGTCATGAACACCGACCCGCTTGATTCTTTTTCATTTTTCCTTTACGCTTTCCACGTATTAGGGCGTCCGGCCTCACATAACAGGAGTCTGCCATGTCCAGCAAGTATCCCCCGGTGGATGGAAACTGCATTTTCTGCAAAATTGTCGCCGGCGCCATCCCCTGTGCGAAAGTCTATGAAGACGAACACGTTCTCGCTTTTCTCGACATCAATCCCATTGCCAGGGGGCATACTCTGGTGGTGCCCAAGCCCCATTACCCCACCCTGCTCGACTTTGATCCCGACTTGGGCGCGCCCCTGCTGCGGGCTCTGCAACGCACGGCCGAAGCCGTGCGGGCCGAAGTCCGGGCAGGCGGGTTCAACGTGGTCCAGAACAATTTCACCTGCGCCGGGCAGATGGTGTTCCACGCCCATTGGCACATCATACCCCGCTTTGAAAACGACTGCCTTCCCGACTGGCCGGGCGGCCGCTATGCGGACAGCGCGGAAATGCAGCAACTTGCCGCCGGCATCAGTGCCCGCATCTGAAAAAGGATCGACCATGAGCGAAAAAACCCTGACCAAAGCCGACATTGTCGATGTGATTTACAGCAAGGCCAACCGCAACCGCAATGAAGTGAAAAAACTGGTGGAATCGCTGCTGAAAATCAGCAAGCAGGCCATCAAGAAAGACGAAGTGCTGCTGATCAGCGGGCTCGGCAAGTTTGAAGCTTACCGGAAAAGGGCTCGCAAGGGCCGCAACCCCCAAACCGACGCCACCATCACCCTGCCCGCGCGCAACGTGGTGGTCTTTCGGGTCTCCCGCAAATTCCGGGCCGAGCTCAACCCCTGATCCCGGTCCACTTTCACCTTGAGGCGCCCCTTTCCGGGGCGTCTTTCCGTTTGACGGCGCCTTCCCGAAATTCCGGGGCCGCCAAAGGCCGTTTGCTTCGGCATGGGCGGTAATGCGTCCCCCCAAACCCCTGCAATGTCCCTCAGTCCCGGCTCCGCTTGCAATCACAAGCTCGGAGTAGTACCTTTAGCCGGCCTTTTGGACAACCGCCGGCGTTCCCCAAGGAGAGTTCATGATCGGTATTTCCAAGTTATACTGCGGCCAGGTGGAGCCATCGGACGCCCTGCGCTACAACCGGCACTCGGGCAAGCTTCCCTCGCACCTGCTCCAGTTCTCCGCCGACAAAAAACCCGTGGTGGTCTGGAACATGACCCGCCGCTGCAACTTGAAGTGCGTCCATTGCTATGCCCAAGCCCTGGAAGAGGACGGCAAAGACGATATTTCCACCGAACAGGCCAAGACGATCATCAACGACCTGGCTGCCTTCGGCGCGCCGGTCATGCTCTTTTCCGGCGGTGAGCCCCTGGTGCGCCAAGACCTAGTGGAACTGGCCCACCACGCCGTGGGCAAGGGCATGCGCGCGGTCATCTCCACCAACGGCACCCTGATCACCAAAGAAAAGGCCAGAGAACTCAAAGAAGTCGGCCTTTCTTATGTGGGTATTTCTCTGGACGGCGGCCAAGAGGTGCACGACAAATTCCGCGCCGTACCCGGCTCGTTCAAAAAAGCCCTGCAAGGCATTGAAAACTGTCAGGTCGAAGGCCTGAAAGTGGGCCTGCGCTTCACCATCAACAAACGCAACGTGGCCGAAGTGCCCAAGCTTTTCGGCCTGGTCCGGGATCTGGAAGTACCGCGCATCTGCTTCTACCATCTGGTGTATTCCGGCCGCGGCTCCGAACTGATGAACGAAGATCTGGACCATGCCGGCACCCGGGCCGTGGTCGACCTGATCATGGACCGCACCCGCGCCCTGTTTGACCAGGGCCTGCCAAAAGAAGTATTGACCGTCGATAACCACGCCGACGGCCCCTATCTCTGGCTGCGCATGCTGCGTGAAGACAAAAAACGCGCCGAAGAAGTCTTTGAACTGCTGCAGTTCAACGAAGGCAACAGCACCGGCCGGGGCATCGGCTGCATCTCCTGGGACGGTAAAGTCCACGCCGACCAGTTCTGGCGCAACCACACCTTCGGCAATGTTCTGGATCGTCCCTTCTCGGAAATCTGGGTCGATCCGGAAATCGAACTGCTGCACAAGCTGAAAGACAAACGTCCGCACGTCACGGGCCGCTGCGCCAAGTGCCGGTTCCTGAACATCTGCAACGGCAACTTCCGGGCCAGGGCCGAAGCCGCCTACGGCGACATCTGGGCTCCGGACCCGGCCTGCTACCTAACGGACGAAGAGATCGGCCTGTAATATTTTGGCGTTGGGGCTTCACCCCGCCCGCCGCCGGAGGAAATGATTCCCCTGCCGGGGGAGTCTGGGGGATGGGACCCCCTCAGCCCCACCCAAGGAGCAACCATATGTTTCATCGTGGCAGACGTTTGCGCCGCACGCCGGCGTTGCGCGCTTTGATGCGCGAGATATATCTTCGGCCTGAAGATCTGATCATGCCGTATTTTGTGGAAGAAACCACGGATGCGGGGTTGATGCGACCCATCCCTTCCATGCCGGGACAATTCCGGGTCTCGCTCGACAATCTGGAGTGCATGCTCGAAGCCGACGTCAAGGCCGGGCTGCGGGCCTGCCTTCTGTTCGGCATTCCTGCGGCCAAAGACCAGAGCGGCTCCGGTGCCTGGGCCGAAAACGGCATCGTGCAGCAGGCCGTGCGCCGGCTCAAGCAGGCGTTTCCCGACCTGGTGGTGATCACCGACGTGTGCCTGTGTGAATATACTTCGCATGGACACTGCGGACTGTTGAGTGAATCCGGCGAGGTCCGCAACGACCCGACCCTGGAGTTGCTGGCCAAAACCGCCCTGTCGCACGTGGCGGCCGGGGCGGACCTGGTGGCCCCTTCGGACATGATGGACGGCCGGGTGGGTGCCATCCGCAAAACCCTGGACGCGGCCGGCTACACCGAAATCGCGATCATGTCCTACGCGGTCAAGTATGCCGGGGCCTTTTACGGACCGTTCCGCGACGCGGCCGATTCCGCGCCGCAATTCGGCGACCGCAAAGCCTACCAGATGGACCCGACCCGCCGGCGCGAGGCCTTCATGGAGGCCGCGGCCGACCTGGCCGAGGGTGCGGACATCCTCATGGTCAAGCCGGCCGGCCCCTACCTGGATATTCTGCACCATGTACGCGAGCACACCCACCTGCCCCTGGCCGCCTATCAGGTCAGCGGCGAATACTCGATGATCAAGGCCGCCGGGCAAAACGGCTGGATCGACGAGGCCGCCGTGGCCCTGGAATCGCTCATTGCGATCAAACGGGCCGGAGCCGACCTGATTCTGACCTACTTTGCCCAGGATCTGCTGCGCAGGGGGGTGATCCGGTGACCCATACCCATGGCAACCATCCCGGCGGTCATCCCCAGGCCGGCCCCCGTGGCAGGTCGCACGGGCCGCGCACCCTGGCCGACGGCACCCCCACGGTCAAGCTGATCGCTTGGGAAGTCACCCGTTCCTGCAACTTGGCCTGCAAGCACTGCCGGGCCGAAGCCCATCCGGAACCCTACCCCGGCGAGATGTCCACAACTGAAGCAAAGGCGCTTATCGATACCTTCCCGGAAGTCGGCGATCCGATCATCATTCTTACCGGCGGTGAGCCGCTTATGCGGCCCGACGTGTTTGAACTGGCCGCCTATGCCGGGGCCAAGGGCCTGCGTTGCGTCATGGCCCCCAACGGCACCCTGATTACCGAAGAAGTCGCCGTCAAGATGAAGGCTGCCGGCATCAGCCGCTGCTCCATCTCCATCGACGGCCCGGAAAAGGAAACCCACGACCTCTTCCGGGGCGTGCCCGGCGCCTTTGACGCCTCCTTGCGCGGCATCGAGCTGCTCAAGCAGCAGGGCATTGAGTTCCAGATCAACTCCACCGTGACCAAGTCAAACCTGCCGCGCTTCAAGGAGATCTTCCACCTGGCCGAGTGCCTGGGCGCAGCGGCCTGGCATATCTTTTTGCTGGTGCCCATGGGTCGGGCCGCACAGATTGCCGATCAGGTGATCACCGCGACCGAGTATGAAGAAGTGCTCAACTGGTTCTACGACTTCCGCAAGACCACGAGCATGCACCTCAAAGCCACCTGCGCGCCGCACTACTATCGGATCATGCGGCAGAGGGCCAAAGCCGAAGGCCTGGCCGTCACACCCGAGACCTTCGGCCTGGACGCCATGACCCGGGGTTGCCTGGGCGGCACGGGTTTCTGCTTCATCAGCCACTCCGGTCAGGTGCAGCCCTGCGGCTATCTGGAGTTGGATTGCGGTAATGTGCGGCAAACCCCGTTCCCGGAAATCTGGCGCTTGTCCAGACCTTTTGTGCAGTTTCGCACCCAGGCGGAATACGAGGGCAAGTGCGGTGCGTGCGAGTATCATAAGGTCTGCGGCGGCTGCCGGGCCAGGGCATACAGCCTGACCGGCCGGCACATGGCCGAGGAGCCGCTGTGCACTTACAGACCAATTTCAAAATGAAATTGTCCATGCGAAACCATATTACCGACGGGCTTCTGAACGAGATCGCAGGAGAACAGAGCTGCGGAGGTTGTTCAGCCGCTGCACTAACGGAAAAACGAAACCATGTCTCACGCAGGTACGGGCAGCAGTCCGCTTGCGCAGCCGCCGGAGCAAAGTAACTTTGAAAAGTTACTTTGCCCCATGCCCCAAAAGGTAGAACGATGAATCTGGATATCCCCGAAGCACCGGACGCCGACGATCTCCCCTCCGTTTCGGAACGCGAGATCGCTCTGGACATCCCCGAAGAACTGGACGGCGGCGACCTCTCCTCTGCCCCGGAAAGCGACCTGGATGCCCTTGATCGCGCCATTCTGGAGATCATCCAGAGCGGCTTTCCTCTGGAATCCAGGCCGTACGCCGTCCTCGGCCGGGCCGTGGGCCTGGCCGAGGAGGAAGCGCTGGCGCGGGTGCGGGCCATGAAGGCCAAAAAGATCATCCGCCGGCTGGGGGCCAATTTCCAGTCCGCCAAACTGGGCTTCCACAGCACTCTGTGCGCCGCCAAGGTTCCCGAAGACAAGCTGGACAATTTTGTCCGCGCGGTCAACGCCCGGCCCGGGGTAACCCACAACTACCTGCGCGACCATGCCTACAACGTCTGGTTCACCTGCATCGGCCCCTCCCGGGAGATCGTGGCGGAAACACTCGCCGCCATCAGCGGGGAAACGGGCGTGCCCGTCCTCAATCTGCCCGCCGAGCGCTTGTACAAGATCAAGGTCGACTTTCGAATGGAGTGATGCATGCGGAGGCCGGCGTCTCTCTCCCTGATGGTCACGATCATGCTGGTCGTGACCATCTCCCTGCTGCTGAGGTAGGTCGTCAAATTCGGACGCCATGTTAAGCGGCAGTTGGTAATTTTTGTCCCGGCAGGCAGTTTTTGGCGAACGCCGCTGGTGAGAGATAGCCAAGTAGCGCCTGACGCCTTTGCCGATTGTAAAATACTTCAATATACTCTGCTACATCTATAATGGCTTCAGCCTGTGAGCTGTAGTTTTTGCGATGTACCAGTTCATTTTTCAACAAGCCCCAGAAGCTCTCCATGGGCGCGTTGTCATAGCAATCGCCTTTTCTGCTCATGTAGCAGGTCAGGCCGTATGTGCGGAGTTTTTCCTGGTAGGCAGCGCTGCAATACTGGCTGCCGCGATCCGAGTGCAGAATCAGCCCCATGGGCAGGCGATGCAAGCGCACCGCCTTCGTCAATGCGTCCAACACAAGGCCGGTGTCCATACGTTCGGCCAGACTGAAGCCGACAATTTCCCGGCTGTGTAGATCCTTGATTCCGGCAAGGTATACCCAACCCTGCCGGGTGGGAACGTAGGCTATGTCACTCACCCAGACGCGGTTTCGCTCGCCCGGCGCAAAGTCGCGGTTCAGAAGGTTGGGAGCGACCGGCAGCGCGTGATTTGAGTCCGTGGTGCGGATAACCCGCCGCTTGCGCGTGCAGGTGAGGCCAAGTTCACGGCGCAGCTGTTTGACTTTCCAGAGGCTGACGACGCAACCGTTTGCCACGAGTTCTTGGTGCAACCGCTCCGCGCCGTATGTGCCACGTGTCCTGCTGTGGGCAGCCAGAATTTCGGCCTCCAGGCGAGCCGTCTTGCTTGGCTGGACAGCGTCGCGTTTGAGCCAGGCGTGGTATCCACCTACGGATGCTCGCAATACAGAGCAAATAAGCCGGACGGGATATCGGTGTCGCAAAGTGCTGACTGTGGCGTACCTCACAACTTGGAGGCAATATGCCGGTTTGGGTACGAATTGTGCTGAGCCACCCGCCAGCCCCGACAGTGACCTGTGGGCACATCGGGTAGGCTGGCCCTGCCGGGTAGCGCTGGCCCTGCCGGATAGCGCTGGTCGAATCGGGAAAACCCTATTGACGATAGTAAGCCAATGGCTTATATATATCTCATGCGAATCGCTCCCATGACCGTCATTGAGACGCCTTCCTTTTTGCGCGATGCCAAGCGGCTCATGGATGATGAGGAGCGGCAGGAGATAGTTGCCTTCCTGGCACAGAACCCCGACGCTGGGGACCTGTTGCAGGGGACCGGCGGAATTCGGAAGGTTCGCTATGCGCGGGATGGCGGCGGCAAAAGCGGCGGATACCGGGTGATTTACTTCTTTCATTCGCAGGATATCCCGCTCTTTGCCCTGAATATCTTCGCCAAGAATGAGAAGGCCAATATCAGCCCGGCGGAACGGAACGCACTGAAGGAGCTTTCCGCCCTGCTGGTGAAGACATATCGAACGAGGTGAATCATGAGTGGCAACCGCATCATTGAAAGCATGCAAGAGGCCGTGGCCATCGTCCAAGGGGCCTTGCCGGCTGATTCCTACAACGTGCATATCCCCGCTGCGGTGGATGTGAAGGCCATCCGTAAGCATCTGGGCCTTTCTCAGGCGTCTTTTTCCGCCCGTTTTGGCCTGTCCCTGCACACCCTCCGGAACTGGGAACAGGGCAAGCGGATGCCGGACCCGGCGGCGCGGGCTTACCTGAAGGTCATAGAAAAGGCCCCGGACGTGGTGACGGAGATCCTTGCCGGGTGAAAGGGAGTGACCCCTCCTATAGGACACCGGCAAAAAATGACGGTATTTCAAAAAATGCACATATTTTTATAAAATAAATACGCTATGTTGCTGTAATTATTGTATAGCCGCACGACCATAAGGTTCAAAAAGCCTTCTGGGGCTTTGCTTTTATAGATTTTGACAGTTCCACGCGACCCCGACCACCCGAGGGGGGAGTGTGGGAGCTCCCCCCCTTAGGGGGGTGTACAACCGGGAACGGGAATTTCTTCTTTACCAATGATTTCCCGGCGTTGTTCCCGGAACGAAGTGGGAACGGGAGCGGGAACAAGAAAGTCTTTGTCCCGCAAGCTTTTTCGGCGTTGCTGCCGGACTCGTTCCCACTTCGTTCCGGGAACATGTCGGGAACGAGCCGAAAGATGCTCGGCCTTCGCCGACCTGCGGTCCACCGGCCCACAAGTGCATGAAATTTCATCTCTCCTTTCGTGGCATCAGGCCAGCGCCATGCCATTCTTCAAGAAAATGCTCCGCTGACGGCGTCGGGCACAGCTAAACAACCTCGCTCACGCCTTTCCCCGAAGCGCGTCGGGCCCGTTTTGCCTCCCGGCAGGGGCCATGCTATGCTGCCGCGCAGCAAGGGAGTTGTTGTATGCGTTTGTATTCCTGGAATGTGAACGGCTTCCGGGCCCTGGTGAACAAGCCCGATTGGGCCGGGTTCATGGCTGCGGGCGCCGATATTTACGGGCTGCAGGAGATCAAGGCCGAGGAGGCCCAGATTCCCGAGGAGCACCGGGTCTATGCCGGCTATCAGGGCTGGTGGCAGCCGGCCGTGAAAAAGAAGGGCTATTCCGGTGTGGCCGTGTTTTCCCGCCGGCCGCCCCTGGCCGTGAACCGCGAACTGCCCGACCCGGCCTTTCAGGGCGAGGGCCGGCTGCTGCACCTGGAATTTCCTGAATTCCACTACTTCAACGTTTACTTCCCCAACGGCCAGAAAGACGACGAGCGCCTCGGCTACAAGCTGGCCTATTATGAGGCCTTTCTGCGCCGCGCCGAAGAGTTGCGCGCGGCCAAGCCCATTGTGGTCTGCGGCGACTTCAACACTGCCCACAAGCCCATCGACTTGGCCCGACCCAAGGAAAACGAGGAAACTTCCGGCTTTCTGCCCATCGAGCGGGCCTGGCTGGACCGCTTCACCGGGGCCGGCTACGTGGACACCTTTCGGCTGGTCCAGGGCGACAAGGCCGGGGAATATTCGTGGTGGTCCTACCGCTTCAAGGCCAGGGAACGGAACGTAGGCTGGCGCATCGATTACTTTTTCGTCTCAAGCGAACTGGCGCCAAAGGTCAAGGACGCCTGGATCGAGCAGCGGGTCGCCGGTTCGGACCACTGCCCCGTGGGGCTGGAGTTGGATATTTAGAGCAATTTCACCAGCGAAAATGGCCGCTTGACGCAGTATTTGGACGAACGATTCATTTGGAAACAGTCCCTGGCGACATGTCGATCACATGGCAGTAAGGAGCGGCCAGATCGCAGACAAAGAGGCGATCGTGCAACAGCCCCGGCGCGCCCAGGAGGAGCTTGATCAGTTCGGCGCTCTGCACCGCGCCGATCAGGGCCGGGGCGGGCCCGGCCGTGCCTTGCCTGCGGTCGGCGGCTTCGTCTTCGCGTCTCTGGGGCGGGTAGAGGCGCTCCATCAGGTCCGAGCCGGGGGGAACCAGGGCGGCCTGGCCGTAAAAGCCGGAGACCGCCCCGTGGATCAGCGGAATGCCGGCCGCTTTGGCCGCGGCGGCCAGGGCCAGGCGGTCGGCGGCGTTGTCCAGGGCGTCCACGGCCGCATCCAGACCGTGCAGCAGATCCGCCCAGTCGCCGGGAGTAGCGCGCTGCGGCACGGCCTCCACCCGGACTTCCGGGTTCAGGTGGGCGGCATACTGCCGGGCCACGGCAGCCTTGAACAGACCGAGGCGGTCCGGGGTGCAGAGAAGCTGGCGGTTCAGGTTGGAAGGCTCAAAAGTATCGCCGTCCACCGCGCGGATGACCCCGATGCCGGCCCGCAGAGCCTGGTCCAGCACGTGCCCGCCAAGGCCGCCGCAGCCGGCCAGCAGAATCTTCGCCCCGGAGAGGCGTTCAAGAGCCCGGGAAGAAAGATCCGGCAGGACGGCCGCATAAGCCTGGATCGAGCGCCGGTGGCGCGGGGGCGAATCAACGGGCATGACTCAGCCCCCGCCCACGGCCGGGGGCACGAAGACCACGGTATCGCCGTCGCGCAGAACGTCGTCCGGGCTCCCCTGCCTGCCGTTGATCAGCAGGATGACCACAAATTTACGCTCGATGCCGAGCCGTCCGGCGGCCTGGGCCGCGTTGGAACCCTCCGGCAGACGCAGCCTGCCGGCTTCAAGGTTGCGGGTGTATGCGGCGAAACGCCCGAGCAGAGTAACGGAAACGCTTATTTCCATAGGCTCTCCAATTATGGATGCAACTCCAAGCGCTCAAGACACGCGACCGTGGGCAGCCCTTGCGCATCCCAACCGCGCACGGCGTAATAGTCGCGCATCAGTTCTTCCTGCGGAATGACCCGGCCGGCCCGGAAACCTTCTTTGGCCGGCACGAACATCTTGGCCGGCAGGGTGTCGTGGGCCGGGCAGCCGTCGCGCAGGTTGAGCAGGCGCTGGACCATGAAGCCGCGCTCGCCCGCCAGCAGCAGGTCGTCGGGGGTCCAGTCCCAGCCGGTGACGGCGTTGAAGATCTCGCCCAGCCGGGTCAGGCTCATGCCGCCGCCGTCAACCATGAAGGCGCAGATCACCAGGGAGTTGAACAGCCCGAAAAGATCCTGGGACACGGCGGCGATGCGGCTCTGATTCGGGGCTTCAAAGAACTTGACAGTGCCTTCGGTGATCCCGGCCTCGGGAATGAAAAAGCCGCCCATTTCAATGTCTTCGCAGCCGCCGCGAAAATGGCAGGCCCCGCGCGTGCAGGTAAGGTAGGTGGGCACCAGGGAAATGCAGGCCCGAGGGTCGTGTGAGGGCATGTCCAGCCCTTTGACGTGGACCACGTCGGCCGGGGCCGCCGGGTGCAACCGTTCGGCCGCCCTCAGGGTGCCGTCGGCAAAGAGCGCGCCCAGACCCTTGCGGTGGGCGATGAGCGGCAAAAGGTCGAGCAGGGCCCGAGGGTTTCCCCAGGTCAGATCCAGGTCGCCGGCCAATTCCCGGCCGATACGGCCTTTTTCCCACTGCTCCATACAGAAGCCGACCATGGCCCCGGCGGACATGCTGTCCAGGCCCAGGCGGTTGGCCAGGTCGTTGCCCTTGGCCACCACCTTGGGCTCGTCGATGAGCAGGTTGCTGCCCATCAGCCCCATGGTCTCGTATTCCGGCCCGGCGCCCGTGACCGCGTATTCCGGATCGTCCACCTGGATTTCGCGATGACAGCCTAGGGGGCAGAAGCGGCAGGGTTTGGGCCTGGCCTTGAGCTCGATGGTGGAATTGGGCGCGCCCAGGCGCTTGGCGCCTTCGGGCCAGGTGTCGCCGGTCCAGTACTTGATGGGCATGTCGCCCAGGGCTTCGGCCGTCTCGCACAGGCCCGGCGTGCCGTGCTCGCGAAAGCCGTTTTCCTTGGCTGTGGCGGCCAGTTGGGCGCTTGTTTCCTTGATCAGCCGGGTCAGCACTTCCGGCCGGGCCACGGCCGGGGCTCTGGTGCCGCGCACGGCCACGGCCTTGAGGTTTTTGGCGCCCATGACCGCGCCCAGGCCGCAGCGGCCGGCAAAGCTGTGCTTGTCCACCACCACGCAGGCGATGGCCACCCGGTTTTCTCCGGCCGGGCCGATGGCCGCCACGCTGCACCTGCCCTCGGCGGCCTTGACCGCGTCCACGGTCTCATAGGCGTCTTTGCCCCAGATGCCGGCCGCGTCCTTGATTTCCACCCGGTCGTCGTCGATCAGCAGATAAACGGGGTTTTCCGTCTCGCCCTGCACGATCAGCAGGTCGTAGCCGGCCTGCTTGAGCGCGCAGCCGAAATCCGCTCCGGCCGCCGTGTCGGCAAAGGTGCCGGTCAGGGGCGAGATGGAAACCATGCTGAACTTGGCCGCGCCGGGGATGGGCAGGCCCTGGAACGGGCCGCAGGCAAAGATCAGCCGGTTTTGCGGGGAGAAGGGATCGGTTTTTCCGGGCAGTTCACGGCGCAAGATTTCCGCGCCCAGGCCCGCGCCGCCGACAAAACGCCGCAGGTCCACCTCGGCAAGGGGTTCCACGGCAGCGGTGCGGGTGCTCAGATCCACCCGCAACAGACTGTGATGAAAGCCGTCGGCCATATATGCTCCTCTTTTGGCTCACCACCATTGGGGCGGCAGGTCCATTTCGGCCAGCTCGCCCATGCGCAGGGGCACCAGGGGCGGGCGGGGGTTGTAGGTTCCCAGGCTTTCGGCGGGCAGTTCCACGGCCTGGGCGATCATTTCCACCACGGCCGGGCCGCACATCCGGCCCTGGCACGGGCCCATGCCGGGCCGGGCCTGGGCTTTCAGCCCGTCGGCCGAGAAGCTGCCCGCTCTGATGTGGGTGCGCAGTTCGCCGGCGGTCAGTTCCTCGCAGCGGCAGACCAGGGCATCGTCCGGCGGCAGCAGGTGTTCCGGTCGGGGGGCGAAAAGGCGGTCCAGGAACGGCTGCATGGCCTTGAGCCGGCAGAGCCGGCGCAGGCCGGGCCGGGCCTTGGCGTCACGTTCCTTGAGGTTGAGCAGGCCGAGCTCGCGGGCCATGTCCAGGCCGGCCAACCGGCCGAGCTGCGTGGCCGCATCGGCCCCACGCACCCCGGCGCAGTCGCCGGCCGCCCGAATACCGGGCACGGAGGTCTGGCCCCAGCAGTCGGCCGCGGCGTGCCGGCAGCGTTGCACCGGGTTCCAGACGTGGCGCATGCCGGCCAGCAGGGTCAGGCGGTTTTCGGAAACCACGCCCTCGTGCAGGAACACGGTTTTGCCCGCCAGGGAACGTTGCCTGCCCCGGCCCTGGCAACGCACAACAAAGCCGTCGCCGTCACGCTCGATGCGCGGCTCTTTGGCCCCCAAAATCACCGGCGCGCCCGAGAACAGGGTGGACAGGGCCATGCCCATGCCCTTGGCCAGGTACAGGGGGCGCAGCAGGGCGCCGCAGACGTGGGGCAGGGCGGCCAGGGTATTGAGCGGGCTGCCGGTGAGGGCCACACCGGCAATGGGAATTTTCAGGGCTTTCAAGTGCACGGCGCTTTGCAGCAGTAGCGGGCCGTTGCCGCAGAGAACCACCGGCCCGCTCGGGCTGATCCCGGCCGACTTGAGCAGCACGTCGGCCGCGCCCGCGCCCATGACTCCGGGTAAATCCCAGCCGGGCAGGGGCACGGGGCGCTCCATGGCCCCGGAGGCTATGAGGATCTGCCGGGCCCGCAGCAGGCTGCTGTGGCCTTTGCGGCCGACGTAGACCTCGCCCTGTTTGATGTGCCAGAGCACGGCCTCGTCCATGAATTCCACGCCCGAGGCCTGGAAGCGGCGCACCAGATCCCGGCCTGTGGCGTAGTCCGCGCCCATCAGCTTGCAGGCGGTCTCGGAGGCCGTGCCCGCATTCTTGTAGATCAGGCCCCCGGGTTCGGTCTGGCGGTCCAGAACCATGACGGAGGCGCCGCTTGCCGCGGCGGCCAGGGCGGCGGACATGCCCGCCGGCCCGGCGCCTATGATGATGATGTCCCAAAAGCCGGTCATCGGCGCGTCTCCTCTTGGCGGAAGGAGGGTGCGCCGTGTTGCCGGCGCACCCGCATGCCTTCGCGCACGGGAATAAGACAGCTCTGCCTGTTGGGCTCGCCGTCGATTTCCATCAGGCACTCGAAACAAACGCCCATCAGACAATGAGGGCCGCGCGGCTCGCGCTTGATCGCCGTGCTGCGGCCGTCGGCAAAGCCCGCGCCGAGCACGGCGGCGGCGACGCTCACCCCTTTGGGGGCGGTAATGGGCATATCTTCAAAGTACAGCGTGACCGTTTCGCTTTCCGGCACCAGGGCCTGTTTGAACATGGCGCGCCTTCCTTGCTGTGGTTGGGGTGGGGTTGCCGGGCCTGTGTCGCCCGGTCCCGGAGGAGAGGAGCCGGGACCGGACGCATTCTCTTGGGAGGTGTTGCCACGAGGAGGGCGGAAAGCCCCTCGTGACAACACCTCCTAATCCAGGCGGAAGCCGAAGCGCAGAGCATCCTCGGGGTCGATGACAAAGGTGTGCAGACCGGTGATGTGGGCCCGGCCGGCCACCACCGGAATGCCGCCCTTGCAGCCGCCCACGGTCACGGGCTCGATGATTCGGGCCGTGAACTGGGTGCCGATGACGCTCTCGTGCACAAACTCCTCGTTCAGGCCCAGCTCGCCCTTGGCAAAGAGCGAGGCCACCCGGGCCGAAGTGCCGGTGCCGCAGGGCGAGCGGTCGGTGGAGTTGGGCAGAAAGATCACCGTGTTGCGGAAGGTGGCCTTGGGATCGTCCGGGGCGGTGTAGAACATCACGTGGGTGATCACGTTGATGAAGGGCTGTTCCGGGTGCTGGAAGGGCACTGCCGCGCGCACGGCCGCGCCGAATTCCTGGGCCGCCTTCTCAATGGCCGCGAGATGCCCGGAGCGCAGGTTCAGGTTGAACCATTTGGCGTCGGTGAGGGCATAGGTGTTGCCGCCATAGGCAACGTCATAGGGCACCCGGCCGTAGCCGGGCACTTCGACCGTGCCGGACTTGAACAGGAACGAGGGCACGCCGCGGAAGGCCACCCGCTTGACCCGGCCGTTCTCGATGGTGGCCTCGGTGCGCACCAGACCGGCCGGGGTGTCGATGTTCACCTTGGTGATCGGGCCGTCCTCCATGGGCACCTTGCCCGATTCCAGCATGGCCGTGACGCTGCCGATGGTGCTGTGGCCGCACATGGGCATATGCCCGCCGGCGTCGATGAAGAGAATGCCCATGTGGGCCTCGGGGTTGCAGGGCGGCACCCAGATGGTCCCGGACATGTTGCTGTGACCGCGCGGCTCGAGCATGACCACCGAGCGCACCCAGTCGAGGCGTTCGCGCAGGTCGGCCAGCTTTTCGGCCATGGTGTTGCCGTTGATCGTGGGCACACCGGCCACAACGTTGCGGGTGGGGTTGCCTGCGGTGTGGGTGTCGATGGTCTCAAACATGTGGGAGGTGAACATCGCGATTCCTTTTGTTTGAAGGTTCAGCGAACGACGGCCGGCGGATTGAGCCCGAAACGGTCGAGATGCAGGGGAGCCATGTCTAGGGAAGGGGAGAGGCCCTGGAGCATTTCGGCGGTCAGCTTGCCGGTGATCAGCGATAGGCTGATGCCGTTGCCCTCGTGCCCGGAAGCCACATAGAGGCCGCGCACGTGAGTGGGAGAGATGATCGGGTAGCCGTCGATGGAGGCGGGGCGCAACCCGGCAAAGGTCCGGATGATTTTGGTCCGGGCGAAGTTGGGGAAAAAGCGGATGCCGCGCTGGACCATGGCCTGGAGCACGTGCGGCTCGACCTCGGTGTTCATGCCCACAAAGCGCCGACTGGAGCCCATGATGATCGTGCCTTCGGCCGTGGGTTCGAGCACCAGGGCCACGCCGTACTGCTCCATGGCCGGGGTCACGCCGGGACGTTTTTTGCCGCCCTTGGCGGCCAGATAGCCGAATTCCGCGTAGTTCTTGCCGATCAGCCCGGAAACGCGCTCGGTGACGATCAGGTGTCCCTGGCGCGGCCGGATGGGCACGTTGACCCCGGCCATGTGGGCCAGGCCCGGGGTCCAGACCCCGGCGCAGAGGACCACGGTTTCGGCCTCAAGCACGCCCCGGTCGGTTTCCACCCGGCGCACGGCCCCGTTTTCCAGGCCCAGGCCGGTGACCGTGACGCCGCGCTCCGGCTTGGCTCCAAGGTCGCGGGCCTGTTGGATCAGGGCAAAGGTCAGGCGCATGGGGTTGAGCTTGGCGTCGCCCTCAAAGTTGACGCAGGCCAGAATGTCGTCGGCGATGTTCGGCTCGTGCCGGCGCAGTTCGGCCTGGTCCCAGAAGCCGACCTTGACGCCTTCGGCCTTTTTGCCCTCGTAGTTGGCCAGGGCCTGCTCCAGGTCGCGCTCGTCGTCCACCAGCAGACCCAGGCCCTCGGGCTCGAAATGGATGTCGCAGGGGAGCTTGTGGGCCCTTTCGTGGAACAGATCCAGAGCGGCTTTGGAAAAGCGGCTGAAAAACCCGGGGGCGCTGTCATAGGTGACCACGTGGCCGTCGCAGCGCTTGCTGGAGCCCCAGGGGAATTCCCCGCGTTCCAGAAGCGTGACCGCGGCCCCGGTCCGGGCCATTTCGGCCGCGACGGCCGCGCCCACAACCCCGCCGCCGATGACGGCAATGTCCGTCTGCATGCGCTTGTTCATCATGGATGCTTCCTTCCTTTGCCGGCCGGGCCACGGCCGGGTAGTGCGGGATGCGTGCCGTTACGGTCCGCGCCGGCGGCCTGTCGTCTGCCGGTGGAAAACCTTTGGCGCGGCGTCCGCGTGGAGACCGGGGCGGAGGAGACCCGCCCCGGTCCGGTCCCTCGCGGCGCCGTCCTTCGCTTTGGGGGACCGAGGCGTCGCTTAGGTGAGCTCGGCAATGCCGGGCAGGGCGTCGACGGCGGCGCGCACGTCCTCCGAGATGGGCAGGCGCGGCGGGCGACACTGCCCGTTGCCCACGCCCTGCTTGTGCATCACATACTTGACCACCTGCCAGAGCTGGCCCGAAACTTCGAACAGGCGCAGCACCGGCAGCACCTTGGCGTAGATCGCCCGGGCTGCGGCCAGGTCTTTTTTCTCGACCACCAGTTCATAGAGCTGCACCGACATGGCCGGCGCGATGTTGGCCAGCACGCAGACCCAGCCCTTGGCGCCCATGACGAAGCTCTCAAAAGCCAGGTCTTCGCTGCCGCAGAAGGTGATGATCTTGTCGGCATAGTCGCCGGTCATCAGGGTCAGACGTTTGATGTCGCCGGTGGATTCTTTGAGATAGTCCATGTGGGGCAGCGCGGCGATGCGGCCCATGGTTTCCGGGGCGATGTCCACGCCGGAGCTGCCCGGGTTGTTGTAGATCATCACCGGCAAGGTGACGCTTTCGGAAACGCGTTTGAACATGGCGTAGATTTCTTCCTGGGAGAGGTGCAGGCCGGGAGAGGCCAGAACCATCACTCCGTCGGCCTTGATCTCGGCCGCGTGGCGACAGAGCTCCAGGGTGACGTCCAGATTTTGCGAAACCACGCCCACGATGACCGGCACCTTGCCGGCGGCTTTTTTGACCGTGAAGGCGGCCACTTCTTTGCGCTCTTCCAGGGAAAGCGCGGCGAATTCGCCGGTGGCGCCGACGGGCAGGAGCCCGTGCACGCCGGCCGCGAGCAGACGATCAAGGTGCTTGTCCAGAACCTTGCAGTCCACGCCGCCTTTATCGTCGAAGGGAGTGGCCGTTACCGCAAAAATGCCGTGCATGTTTTTCATTGTGTCCTCATAGTTACCGTAGTTTTGCCGTCCCAAAACGGCCGGGCGGAACCTGCATCCGCCGGCCTGCCCGGCGTATTGCAAAACCGGTGCCGTTGATACGGTTTTCCCGGTGATGCCTCTTACACCTTGTGGCACCTGTCTCCGGCGCCCGGCACATGCCGTCGGCGCAGGGCCGCGCCGGCCGATGGTTGCATTTTGCTCCACACTTTCACACCGGCCGGGTATTTTTGTTTCAAATCGCAACGCACTGTTTCACAGGCGGGATTCGCATTCTTTAGTCCTCGTCGGGGGCCTCGGTGATATTCGCCTTGGGCAAACCGGTGCGCTCGCCCCAATAATACACGCCGAGCGACATCAAGGCCATAACGATCACATCCCAGGGCTCGGCGAGAATTCCCTTGCCGCCGAAGTTGCCCAGCCAGGAGATCACGATGGTCATGGCGTAGAAGCCGATAAGCCACAGAGAGGATTTGACTTGTTGCGCGAAGGGCACGTTGCCGGTGGGCACGTATTTTTTAAAGGCCAGGTAGAAGAAGAACAGCAAAATCTGCAGGCCGAGCAGCCAGGAGACGGTGCTCCAGCCGGACCAGTAGACGATCAGCGCGGCAATGATGAAAGAGAGCGGGCCGATGACGCTCATGCCGCGCACCAGAAAGGGCCGATGCAGATCCGGAGCGTTGCGGCGCAGGGCGGCGGCCGTGACCGGGGCCAGGGCGTAGCTGAGCATCAGGGCGGCGGAAACCACGTTGATCAGGGCCTCCCACGACGGGAAGGGCAGGGTCCAGAAGACGGAGAGGAAAAAGGTCAGCCACAGGGCCGGGCGGGGAATGCCCGAGGCCTTGTCGATGAAGGTGAAGCGTTTGAAGAAGGTGCCGCTGCGCGCCCAGGCGTAAATTACCCGGGGGGTGGCGGTCATGTAGATGTTGCCGGTGCCGCTGGGCGAGATGATCGCGTCGGCCACGGTGAGCGACGCGAGCCAGCCCAGGCCGAGCAGCAGGGCGATGTCGTGGTAGGGCAGGGTGAAGTTGTTTTTGACCCCGGCCCAGCCGCCCGCCAGCAGATGGTCGGGAATGCCGCCGAGAAAGGCGAGTTGCAGCAGGATGTAGATGATTGTGGAGAGCACGATGGAGAGGATCAGGGCGATGGGGATGGTCCTCTGGGGATTTTTCACCTCGCTGGCCACCGAGACCAGCGGGGTCAGGCCCAGGTAGGCGAAGATGATCCCGCCGGCCGAGACCGCGGACTGCACGCCGGAAAAGCCGAAGGGGTGAAAGCCGGCCACGGTCAGGTTGTCGGTGTTGAAATAGTGGAACAGCACCACCACCACCAGGGCGGGCACGACAAATTTGAAGATGCTGATGATGTTGTTGGCCAAAGCGAAGGTTTTGACGCTCCAGTAGTTGAGCAGGAAGAAGATCACCAGCAGGGTGAACTGGAGGAGCCAGCCGAGAGTTGTCGGCGTGCCGCCGGTGTCGGCGGTCAGCGCCGGCCACCAGGCCGCGGCGTATTGCCGCGCGGCGACCACTTCGATGGCGATCAGGCTGGAAAAGGCAATGACCGTGATCAGGCCGAGCAGATAGCCCATCAATTCGCCGTGCGAAAGCACCGGAAAGCGGATGATCCCGCCTGCCTTGGGCAGGGCCGCCCCCAACTCGCAGTAAACGAAACCGAGAAGGAGCACGGCCACGCCGCCGATGATCCAGGAATAGATGCCCGCCGGCCCGGCTATACCGGCCACATGGCTGGCCGAGAACAACCAGCCGGAACCGAAAATCGCGCCCAGGCCCACAAGGGTGAGGTCAAGCAGAGACAGGCTCTTTTTAAATTTTCCGCCTTCCATAGAGTCCTCCGGGTATGAGTGAGGGGCAGATGCCCATGGTCGTGATCTGTAAGTTTGCATATGCGGTGCCATATCCGGAGAATATTTTGTAATTGTGTAATGTATCTTACAATTGCCATGTATGGCGCAGTCATTTTTTGGAGTATAAAAAATAATTGTTGCAATTTGCTTCAGTAAGTTTATGTTTCATGTGTACGTTATTCATAAGGTAATACATATTCATAAATGGTGTTGTTATGAAAAAAAATGTGAACATTTCACAAAAGGACATACGTTGCGCCTGGGAGTCCTTCGTCTCCGACGGCGTGCTCCCCCACGGCTGCGTACTGCCGGCGCAGGTGGTCCGAGCCTGGGACATCAGCCGTTCATACGGCATCAGCGCGGTCACCCCGCAGCCCCCGCCGGTTCTGGGCAAGAAGGAACTGGCCCGGCTGCAGCGCCGGCACGGCACGCTCATGGCCGCGGCCGAACCCGTGCTCGGCATGCTCGAGGTCTCCATCCGCAGCACCGGCTACATCGCCACCCTGGCCATTGCCGAGGGCTACCTGTTGTCCGTGGTCGGCGATACCTCGCTGATGGCCGAGGCCCACCGGGTTTACAACGTGCCCGGAGCCCTGCGCAGCGTGGAGGCCGTCGGCGCCTCGGCCTTAAGCCTGTGCATAGCCGAGCGCAGGCCCCTGCAGGTGACCGGCTCGGAGCATTACAACCGCATGTTCCATGACTGGAAGTGCGCGGCCGCGCCCATTTTCGATTCCGAAAACCGGGCCATGGCCTCGCTGACCATCTCCGGGCACATTTCCCGCAAAGATCACCATACCCTGGCCCTGGCCAAGTCGTGCGCCGACGTGATCACCATCCGGCTGCGCGAGCACGGCCTGCTGCAAACCGGGATGCGCCTCAACTCCATGCTCCAGTCGGTGTATGACGCCCTGCCCGAGGCCGTGCTGGCCATTCGCGAAGACGGGGTGATCACCCACGCCAACAACAACGCCCGGGCGCTTCTGGCCTCTGAAGGCGAGTCCCTGGAAGGTTGCCGGGCCGCGGATGTTTTCACCCCGGCCCATCTGCCGACCGTGCACGAGCTGTTGCGCGTCGGCAAACCGCGCACCTGCGAAGTGGAGGTGTATTGCGCCGAGGGGCCGCAGCCGCGCACCTGCCGTTTCGCGCCCATCCGCCTGAAGAACGGCGGCAAAGGCGGCATGACCGTCAGCATCAACTCGCGCGGGCAAATCATCGATCTGGCCCGCCACGCGGGCGGCAACTACGCCCGCTATACCTTTCGGGATATCAAAGGCCGCAGTGCCGCCCTGCGGGTGCAGATGGATCTGGCCGAGCGGGCGGCCCGGACCAATTCGCGCGTGCTCCTGACCGGCGAGAGCGGCACGGGCAAGGAGCTGTTCGCCCAGAGCATTCACAACGCCGGCCCGGCCGCGGCCGGGCCTTTTGTGGCCATCTCGTGCGCGGCCATTCCCCGGGATCTGATCGAGGCCGAGCTTTTCGGCTACGTGGGCGGCGCCTTCACCGGGGCGCGGGAAAAGGGGATGATCGGCAAGATCGAGCTGGCTTCGGGCGGCACCCTGTTTCTGGACGAGGTCAACAGCCTGCCCCTGGATATGCAGGCCAAGCTGTTGCGCGCCCTGCAGCAGAAAGAAATCGTCCGCATCGGCGATGTCCGTCCCACGGCCGTGGACGTGCGGGTGGTGGCGGCCACCAACGTCAACCTGATGGAGGCCGTCAGACAGGGGGCTTTTCGCGAAGACCTGTATTACAGGCTCAACGTGGTGGAAATCATCATTCCGCCGTTGCGCGCGCGCCGCGACGACATCCGGCTGCTGGCCTCGCTTTTTCTGCGCCGCATCTGCGCCTCGGCCGGCCTGGCCTTTGTCGAACCGGCGCCGGAAGTCTACGAGATGCTGGAAGCCTACCCCTGGCCCGGCAACGTGCGCGAACTGGACAACGTCTGTGAGCGCACCCTGCTGGTGGCCGGCGGCGACCGGCCCGAGACCCGGCACCTGCCGCCGCACATTCGCGAGGCCTGCACCGGGACGGAAGATGCGGCGGAGCTTCCGGCCGGGCTTTCTCTGCCGGCAACCGGCAACATGGACGAGATCATGAAGGAGCTCATCGCCGCCGCCCTGCAGCGCAGCCGGGGCAACGTCAGCAAAGCCGCGGCCTCATTGGGCCTGGCCCGCAGCACTCTGTACCGGAACATCCGCCGGTTTGATTTGACCTGGGAGCGCCTGGGCCGCGAAGGGATGTAGAGCAGACGCGCCACGGACGCTTGTATAGGCCCTATGTGCAGCTCCGTCCCTGATTCTTTTATATCCATGGTATGACTGGAATCACGATTCAAGCCCTCCAAGGACATTGACGGATCGTCCCGAACAGAGGTGGTCAGGATGGAACCGTCGGCCCGGGCCGCCAGGGTGTTTGCGCCACTGATGTGGCCGTTGCCCCCCTTGTTACCGCCTATTTCATTTATTGATATCCGCATTTTTCACTAAACATTTTCTAGAAACTCTGGTATGTCATGAGACATGAAAACACTCAGCAAGACCAGTCAAGATGCACGCGAGTTCAGGCGACTTCGGGCCGTGGAGCTTTATGAACAGGGCTGG
>JAVBLS010000006.1:0-94631 GCA_031553235.1 Desulfovibrio sp. | reverse complement strand
AGGCGCATGCGCTGCATCACCGGGGGGTGGTCTTTTAAAAAGGTCCGGCGCTCATACGTTGCTGCTGTTTTCATGAGCGGCTCCTTACGCGTTGATCTTGCTGATGCGCTCAATGGCCGCCTGCATGGGGTCGACGCCGGCCGGAGCTTTGCCCGTGGGCACGGCGCCCGGAGTGGCCGCGTGCAGGCCTGCCAGGATGGCGGCCCGGGCTTCGGCCTCGGGATCTTTGGCCGGGGGAGTTGCGGCGGCGGGCTGCTCAAAGAGCGAGGACATGGCCGCGAGCTGCTCCGGGGTGACCTGGGCCTGGACGAGTTTCTCGACCGTGGCCTGGGCTTCTTCGCCGGCCACGGCCTTGACCATGGCCAGGACGCGGGCCACGGCCTGGCCGGCAGCCTCGGCGATTTTCTTGGCTTCGGCCTGAATGTCCGCCGAGGCCTGCGGGGAATCCGCGGGTTTGCTCATGGTTGCCTCCATGCGTAACAGGTTGACGGCGGACGGGAGGTCGCGCACGATTTCGGAAACAAGGCCCACGGCCTTGGCGTCTTCGGCGAGCAGGCTTTGCCCCTCGGCCCATTGTTCGGCCGGGGCGCTGATGCCGAGGAAGCGGGCGACGTCGGCCTTGAAAATGCCGTGGAGTTGCTCGATCTGGCGCTGGAAATAGGCGCGCTCTTCATCCGACAGGGGGTTGTCGGGGTTGCCGGCGGTTTTCCATTTGCCGCCGGCGATGTAGCTGTAAGACACGCCGAGCTTCTCGTTGAAGGCCGCCCAGTTTTCATGCACCCAAAAAACCCCGATGCAGCCGACATAGGCCGTGACCGGGGCCAGCACCCGGCCGGTGGCCGACCCGAGGTAGAAGGCGGACGAGGCCATGCAGCCGTCGGCATAGGCGGCCATGGGCTTTTCAGCGGCGATTTCGGCGATGCAGTCGGCCAACTCCTTGGTGCCGGCCACCACACCGCCCGGGCTGTTGATGGCAAGCAGGATCGCCTTGACGGCGGGATCGCGCCGGGCGCCGGCCAGGGCCTTGAAAACGGCGTCCTGTCCCTGGGTCAGGGGTTTGCCCGACCAGTAGGAATACACGGCCTTGCGGGTAATCGTGCCGGAAACGGCAATGACGGCCACGCCGTTGTCCAGGCTGTAGCCGCGGTCTTCCTCCCGATCGGGGGAGGGGAAGGAGAAGGCCGCGGGGCCGTCGGCTTCGGGCGCCCGGGCGGCGGCCGGCTCCCGGAACAGGGGCTGGACGGCGTTGGGGGCGAGCATCCACAGGGGGCTATGCATTTTCCCTCTCCCCTAACAGTAGTTGACGCTTGAGATGCTCGTTTAACGGCGGGCAAAGCCCGCCTACAAGCATCTCGCGGCAAGGATTCGCTTGCGAATCCTTGCAGAGCAATTCGCTCGTTTCACTCGTGAATTGCTCTTGGCGGACTTCGCCGTTCTTGCCGACCTTGACCACGGCCGGGGCCGGAGCCAGGCCGGCCAGGCGGCGTTCTTCGGCCTCGATTTGCTCCATGCCTTCGTCAAAGTCGCCGCCGTTCTGAGCCCAATGCTCGGTGCGGGTCATCAGGCGGTTGGCGATGGCCATGATGTTGGCCTGGATCTCTTTGACCGGGTCGACATAGCCCCGGCTCGGGCCGTACCAGTAGGTGTTCAGCCAGAGGAAACGGGCTTCGTAGAAGCCTGGGGCCTTGGCGGGCAGGACCAGCCGGCCGCGCAGATAGGCTTCTTCCTGGACCATGTTCCAGATGGGCTGGCAGTACAGCCGGGCGAACCAGTTGCGGTAGAACTGAAAAACCTTCCAGGCTTCGTTCAGGGCGGCCCGGGCCGAGGAGTAGTTGGTCTTAGAGAAATCTTTGAGCAGCACCTCGTAGGGGATGCCGAAGGAAGCGCCCTGGGCCCGGAGCACCAGTTCCACAAAAGCCATGAAATTCTGGTTGGGGCGCTTGGACTCCAGGATGTGCGGCTTTTCATCCTTGTTGCCGTAGATGATCGTGCCGGGGACAACGTCCTGGTAGTAGCGGTTGCCGCCGGTCTTCTCCGGCTCGGCCAGGTTGTATTGCTCCAGAACGGCTTCCGGCAGGCCTGCCCGGCCACCTTCCAGGCCGATGAACACCGGGAAGCTGGCCGCGAGCACCTGGGCGAGCAACTCATGGTCGATGGCGTCTTCGAGGTTGCGGAAGAGCTTGACCCCGGTGGACAGGCCGGACACGCCGCGGACCTGCTCTTCTTCGTTGTGGCGGAAGAGATGGAAGAGGCCGGGGCGATGGCCGACGCGGGCCGGGATGTAGCGGAAGTCGGCGTCGGTGACCGGCAGGGCCGTACCCAAGGCGCTCGGTCTGGGCGCGGCAATCCAGTAACCGAGGGGCTCGCCGTAGTCCGAGAGGTGGACGCCGTCGCGGATGCTGGGGTCGGCGAACTTGCCGGGCGGGGTGGACAGGCGCAGCGGCGACAGAGGCTGCAGGGCTAGGGAGAAGGAGCGGGCGTTCTCCGGCGTGGGCTCCTTCATCAGCGGCAAGTGCAGGAGTTCGCCGAGGCGCAGCACCGAGCCGATGCCGGAGTATTGCAGATCCTCGAAGTGCATGGTGCCGCCGGCATGGGCCTGGGCGCACCATTCGGCCCAGATCCAGGCCATTTGTTCCGCGGTGTCGTGGGCCTGGTCCTCGCCGATGCCGAGGCGTTTGGCCGGGATGCGCGGCTGGGGCATCAGGCCGGTGCCCACAGCGTTGATCGCCGTGGAATCCACGGCCGAGCGGGCGGCGAAGTCGTTGGCGTAGAGATCCTGGGCCCGGGCCTGGGTCAGGGCGCGCTCGGCGCTTTCGCCGGTCTGGGTATGCACCCGCCGGGGCCGGTAGTTGGAAGTGGTGCCGCGATAGGCCCCGGACTCGCGGGATGGTCCGGCCGGGCGGGACGGAGGCAGGGGGCGGCCGAGGCGGTCGACGAGGACGGACTGGCTCATCGGCGCGTCCTTTCAAGCCGGCGCTCGGCCCCGCGTCCTGCGGGGCACTCGCTATCGCGGGCCGGGGCCGCGCCGGGAGTGAATCCCGGCTTGCCCCGAAATACGCC
Source organism: Desulfovibrio sp. (assembly GCA_031553235.1). GTDB lineage: Bacteria > Desulfobacterota > Desulfovibrionia > Desulfovibrionales > Desulfovibrionaceae > Frigididesulfovibrio. The sequence goes on along the minus strand of JAVBLS010000006.1, from coordinate 91,571 downwards.
CGCTCCGCTGCGCGGCCGTCCGCCCTCCTGGCGGACATGGCGAGGGAGCATCTTCATCGGCGCACCCTTGCGGTCACAAAGACGGGGCCGCGTTTGCCGTCCAGGGCCTCAAGCTGTCCCTCAAGGTAGTCGAGCTGCTTGCGGATTTCCGGCAGATCCTGGCGGGAGAGGGAACGGCCGGCAATGGTGTAGGATTTGCCTGTGGCGGCCGCCTTGTAGGCGGCCTTCCACAGGTCCAGGAGGGAGGTAAGCTCGGCACGCGTCCAGATAGCCATAACCATGCAAATAACAGGGGGAGAATTGCATGTCGTGGACGTCGTGGAGCTGGTGGACGTGGTGGACGAAAAATTATATCTAACTTAAAAATATTGCTTGAGCTATAAATGGGTTCAATTTTTTCTCCGCGCAACATCTCGAAAAATCTGCTTTTATCCCTGAGCAGAGTTTTTGGGAAAAGTGCCACCGGCAATAACTGTGAGGGTATAATGGTCCATGATAAGATCGCTGATGAGGTGCTCACGACCACCAAGAAAAGAGCTCAATTTATCTTCGGATTTTTGTTTGGCGGTCTGGTGATCGCTCTTACCGGGACAATATTGATTATAACTCACCCTGAAATGCTTTCTACTATAGCAAATAATGATCTAATCAAGAAAAATTTAGAATTACAAAACAAAATTGATAACTATAAAAATTATCTGGAATATATTAAATCACAAAATGCGCAGTGTGAAAATAGGGTTAATGAAATATCATTGGCGTACAATAATTTATATAAATTATCTGGATATGGAAATAATGAAAGTGAAAATATCGATGTAGACAAAGGACGATTGACCATTATAGATGAAGATGAAAATATTGGTATTGTTGTTGATAAGGTAAGAGATCCATATGTAAATATACGAATATGGAAGGATATGAAATATGAGAATCCTATCGAAATGAAAAAAATTGATAGTGTTTACAGTTATGAAACAGAATTAAAAAACTGTTCCTTGCAGTTTATAGAGATTCCATATCAAGCTGAATTCAGTTCTTTTGTAAAATTATATAAGGTATGCCGTACTAAGAAATAAAATTTTGTTTTTCATGACGCTCTCTCCAGCGCTCTCTATACGCTACACAATCAGCACGGCGAACGCGTACACCTTTAATTTTCCCACTCCGCACAGCAGGAAGTGCGCCGGAATTGACCAGATTGTAGAAGTGCGATTTGGAGCAACCGCCAAGTTCCGCGCAGGCCTGCTCCCAGTTCAGCTCGTCTCTATCATTGCCCATAACTATCTCCTGATTGCGGCCAGGCGCTCGGCGGCGCTGCGGCGCGGCCCCGGGGGCGGCGCCATGGGCCGGGTCGGCTGGGGTTTGGCGTGTTCTTCGGGCAGCTTCCAGTTGCGGATGCCGACCTGGTAGGCCAGGGCCTGGAGCATGACCTCGCAGTCCCAGAAGTGTTCCGGGCGTTCGTGCGGGTTGATCCAGGCCTGTTCCTCATCCGACCAGACTTCGGCGCACATCTCGCGGGCGTATTCCTCCAGCAGCTTGTTGCCGTTGGCGTCGACGCCGCAGTGCAGATGGAAGGCGCCGGGGTCGTCCGGGTGGATCATCAGTTTGGCCGCGAGATCGTCCTTGAAAAACTTGGTGTTGACCCGGTGCAGCAGCACGCCGCCGGGGATCTTGATCTTGCCGCCCACGTCGTCGGTCAGGAACTCCTGGGGCGAGTGCTGGATGGGCACGGGCAGGGTCTGCACGCCCTGGTAGGGCACGATGCGGCCCCGGTGCTTGGCGCAGAACGCATAGACCTTCTTGGTGCGGGTGCCCATGGCGTCGATGATCGCGTTGCGCACCCGGTACTCTTTGCCGTTGCCGTCCCGGTAGACGCTTTTCCAGAGCACGCTGACGATGTCCTCGAAGTCGGGCAGGCTGCCGCATTGTACCTGCCAGCTTTCTTCCGAGGGGCCGTAGGCAAAGGCGCGGATGACATAGCGAAAGTAGCGGCCCTGGGTATCCACGGCGGCCAGCAGGGCGGCGATGGGCGGCCGGCCGGACTCTTCAGGGACGGGCACGATGCCGCGGGGGCGGGTGTCACACAAGGCCAGGATGGAATCTTCGCGACGTTCGACGAACTGGGCCTTCCAGGGCATGGCGCAGTATTGGGTGACAAAATTCTTGAGGTCGTCGAGCTTACCGGAACGCTTGTACTTCAGGAAGGCATGGGCCACTTCGGACAGGCTGACGAAGTAGGACAACCAGGCCGGCAGGTGGAAGCCGACCTTGAGGGGGCGGTGGGTGTGAAGCTGGGCCATGAGATCCAGGCCGCTTGTCCGTTCGCGCCAGAAGCCCCGGCGCACGGCCCGGTCGCGGTCGTGGTCGTCCCAGAGGGCGCCGCAGTGTTCGCAGAGGTATTCAGCGCCGCGATCGGCCAGGATTTTTTCCGGGTCCACCGGCTGCTCATCGGCCGGGGCCGGGGGCTCGGGCTCGCCTTTGACCCTGGCCACGAGCTTGGCCCGGTAAGAGGCCGACCAGGTGATCTGCTCGAACTTCATGAGCTGTTCAAGATTGCAGTGCGGGCAGCGTACCCAGTAATCAAAGCGGCAGTTCGCTTCTTCGCTGAAGGCCTTCCAGATCGGGCCGTTTTCAATCGTGGGCGTGGACAGCTTGAAGATCAGCCGGCCGCGACCGCCCCAGGTGGTGGTGCGCTTTTCGGCTAGGGCCTCGGACGTGGCCTCGTTTTTGGGGTTCTTGTACTTGTCCAGCTCGTCGAGGATCAGGATGCGGATCGGCTTGTTGCCCAGGCGGGCCACGGAGCCGGACCAGCCGAGGTAGATCGGCATGTGGCTGAGGTTGATCCGCAGGGAAGCCACGTCGTCGCCGTAGCCGGTGAGGTATTCGCGCAGGCGCGGGGAATCCTCAATCATCGGGATGATCCGGTCTTTGGCGTTCTCGCGGGCGGTGTTTTCGTCCGGGAAAACGTACATGACCGGGCCGGGGGCGCGGTCTATGGAGTAGCCGACGATGTTGTGCCCGGCTTCGGTACCGCCGGTCTGGGGCGTTTTGCAGAGGATCAGCACCTCGACGCCCGGGAAGCCCGCGGCGTCCATGATGCCCGACAAATAGGGGGCAAACAGGTTGTGCCACCTGCCCGGAATGGAGGAGATGCGCTCGCGCAGGTGGCGGTGCTTTTCGGCCCACTCGCTGATCGGGATGGGACGGCGCCGGCGCAGGGCGTGGCGCTCGCCTTTGGAGAAGGAGAACGAGGCCGAACCGGACTGCGCGACGGCGGCGGCAAGCTGTTGCGGCAGCCATGCGGGGATGGCCGCCGTGAGCGTGCGCCGGGCGGGCGGGGCCGGGGGCGCGATGCCGGGGAGGTGGGGTTGGGTCACGATGCGGGGGCCCCTTTTTGTATCGTACGATTGAAAAATCATTCCACGCCGGCGCTGTTCGAGAGCATGTCCGGCGCTTCGGCCGGAGCGGTGAACAGCACCTCGAACTCGCCGGGCTGCGCGTACTCGTTCAGGGCGCCATGCAGCTTTTCTTTCAGGGCCTGGAGCAGGACCTGGGCTTTTTTGGGGTTGCCGGAGACAAGGCTGATGTATTCCAGTATCGAGGACTCAAAGGCCGTTTCCAGTCCCGAGGCCAGGGTGACGGCCCGGCCGGCCAGTTCCTGATGGACGGCGTCGCGGGTGGTGTATTTGCCTTTGAGGATGCCGAGCTGGAACTCTTCCCTGGCGGCGGCGGCCTCGAGGCGGCGGATTTCCGCCTCTTCCCGCTTCTTCTGCCGGGCGGCCGCGTCTTCGGCCACCTTGTCGGAGGTGCCGAGGCTGGGCAGTGCAGCCGCGTAGCGAACCACGTCGCGCAGCTTGAAGGTGCCGTCCGACTGTTTCTTGAGACGGCCAAGGTTGATGTCGCCGTACAGCTTGGTCTTTTTGAGCTTGCGCCCGGCCTCTTCCACATAGGCCAGCACCGCATTGACGTCTTTCAGGTTGGCGCGGACACTTTGGGCCGCTTCCAGCATCTTGGTGACTTTCTCAATGGCCGCCAAATTGGCCGGAGTCGGGTTCTCCATGGTGGCGCGTTTGGCGTCTTCCTTGGCTTTCAGGAGGACGGCCAGGTCCGTGCCGGCGCTTGCGGCGAGCTGGGCGGAGAGGTCGGGCGCATTGGTCATGGCGTTGCCTACAGGAGCATGAGTTGAGAGACCGTGCTTAGCCGTAAATGTGAAACAGGTTGTCGATGTCGACGGCGTCATTCTGGTTGACGACGTGGACCCACTCCCACAGAGTCGCGTCCCGCAGAATGCGTTCCTGCAGGTCGCGTATGACCTTTGAGCTTTCGGGCGTGGCTGCGGCCCAGGCCGTGTTCCAGCGGTAGCCGCCGCCGTTTTCCCGCTTGATCACCGTGAAGCCGGGTACCAGCCGCCAGGCTTCGTGAAGAGTCAGCACCTTGGCCGGGATGTGCTCCCGCGGCATGTAGGCCGGAAGGTTCAGCGGCATTTCACCGCCGGCATGCTTTTCGGGGGCGACCTTTGCCGTACCCCCGCCCCCCCTGTTTTTCATGCCGGCCGAAAAAGGTTCCATGGGTCCTGTATCGGGAGCTGAAAGCGCGATGGACGGCGGCAGACCGGCGGCTACCCAGGCCCGGATGTCCAGGCCTTCGGCAAAGGCGTCGCCGGGGTCTTTGGCCACGGGCACGGGCCAGCGCTTGGCGTTGGGGTAGGTCGTCATCCACCAAGCCGCGCCCTCGCCGCCGGGTGTTTCGATGACCACGCTGCCGTCGGGCTTGGTGACTTCGCGGGGGTCGTAGTCTTGGGCCAGAAGAATGGCCGCGGCATCGCACAGAATGGGGTGCTGCTGCTTGTCCGGCTTGCCCTTGTTGGTCAGGGCCGCGAAGGTGCCGACCTTTTCGCCGGTGGCGTAGTGGATGAGCATGCCGCAAAGTTCCGCTTCTATGGTCACATAGGCGGCCAGAAGGCGGGGCTGGCTCGACTCCAGAAGCATGGGCTGGGAACTGGAGCCTTCGAGCACCAGGTATTTCTTGCCGCCGTTCGCAATATCCGGCTTGGGCCGGCGGATGCGCAGGCGGATGACCTGGCCTTGGGCGTCAAAGTGCGGGATGACGATGCCGCGGGGGATGAAGATAATGGTTTTATCCCGGCCGTCCTGGTCTTTCTTCGGGGCAAGGCCGAGGGCGCCGCGGGCCCGCCAACGGCCGGTATGCCGGCCTTCGCCGGGCAAGTAGCCGAGTTGGTAGCGGTCGATGGCCGTCTGGTCCAGGCCTCGGCGGGCCAGCCATTCAAGGGCGTGCGGGTTCTTGTGCAGGTTTTCGCGGGACTCGGCGTGGAGTTTGGTCGTGTATTCACGCCATTTGGCCGGGTCTTCCGCCTTGATGGGCCACTCGGAGGGGGTGAACTCCTCGTGCGGTCTGCGGCGTGGCTGGGGGGTGCGCCGACTGGGGGGACGCCGGGCCGTGGTCGTGATGCCGAGTTCCGCGCAGGCGCTTTTGAAAGTCATGCCCTCGGCTTCCATCAGGAAGGCGAGGGTGTCGCCGGACTTGCCGCACTGGCGGCAGTACCATACCCCGGCGATGCCGTGCTGCATGCAGGTCTCGCCGAGGTTTTCTTCCCTCCGGTCCCAGACGACAAAACGATCCGAGCGGCGCTCGGACCCGCCGCAGAAAGGACACGGACCGTTCCAGCCGTTGCCCTGCCTGCGGACACGGTCATCGCCGGCGATGCGGCGATAGGCTTCAAGTAAGACGCTCATATGATCCTTCCACATGGTTCCAGAAGTACTTGTGAGTTACCCTGCTAAATCACTTACTTTTTTATTTATATGGAATGATGGAATGATATGTATGCAAGTACGATGTGCGCATACGTGCGGGCGCACCTCATGCGGAGAAAGCATGGGGGAAGGTTCCAAGGTTCCAGACAACGGCAACATCCTGAGATTGTTTGTCGTCATGCCAAAAAGACGCGGAACGAAGTGGAAGGACTGCACACCTACCTCCTGTCGCCACGCGAGGCTTCCAGTTCGCCCCAGGCTTCGCCCGTCAAGGTGATACCCAGGCGCTGAACGCCGTTGCTGCGTTTGGTCGGGATGTTGCGCTTGTTCAGCATCTCGCCGAATTTTTTGCCGGAGATGCCGAAGCGCTTATCCACGTTGCGGGCGTACCAGATGCAAAAGGCCTCGTGCAGGTCGGTTGCCTTGATCTGGGTCTTGTACTGCAGAGGGTCGCTGCGTTCCTCCTCGACCTCGCACCATTCCGCGATGAAGCGCCCGATATCGTCCCAGTGGCTGCGCTGCTCTTTGGTCCAGTTTTTGACTTTTTCCGGGATGTATAAACCGTTGCGCAGATACTCCGTGGCTCCGCGCACCAGGCGGACGAAAACGCCCTCGGCCTCGCGTTCCAGCTTCTTCATGAGATCCTTGTCGGCTTTGCGCTCGTAGGGATGTTCGGGCTCATCCACGAAGGAGAGGTTCCACTTGAGCAAAATGGCCCGGTGCCAGAAGGCGGCATCCTCGGCCTTGGCCTTGGGCAGCTCGTTGGTGGTCATGATCGGCAGATGCGTCTGCAGCCAGGTGGTCTGGAGTTTGTCCTGGAGGCCTCGGGCCGTGATCAGGCTGCCGCCGGTCAGTTTTTTGAGCTTGGCCAGGGCAAAACGTTGGCCCTCCTCGGCCTCGTTGATCCAGGCGAAGCACATGCCGCGCAGGGCCAGCACGTCCGGCGAGGGCGCGGAGCTGCTGCGCGTCTGCTGCATGGCCAGGAACATTTCCACGGGCACGTCGCCGGAGAGCGCCGGCCCGAGCACATGCGTGACCAGCTTGATCAGCGTGTCCTTGCCGTTGCGGCCGTGTTCGCCCCACATGATCGTGAAGGTGTGGTCGCGTCGGTCCCGGATGAGCCCATAACCGAGCAGCCGCCAGAGGAAGGCGACCAGCTCGGGGTCGTCGTCCATACTGGAGAGCAGGAATTTCTCCGTCTCCGGGCAGGGCGACGGGCCGCCCTCCGGCAAGGCGGCAAGCTCCGCATTCCAAGGGGTCGGGCAGGCGTTGAGGATGTAGTCGGTCGGATTGCCCGGGTGCAGCTCACCGGTGCGCAGGTCGATGACGCCGTTGGGACAGGCCATGTGGTAGTATTTCTTGTCCACCTCGTCGCCGACGATGCACAGCGGGTACTCGATTTTGTGGGCAAGGGTGAGGAGATTTTCTCTGCCGGACTTGTCCCGTAGAAGATTCACCCGGCGAACGGCGGAGTCGGCCACATCCTGCACCCGCTTTTTGAGTTCTTTGTCGCCCTCTTCGTCGGCTTCCTGCTGCTTTTTTTCCGCCAGGCGCAAGTACAGGCGGCAGACCGCTTCGATGGCCGCCTCGGAGATATCTTCAATGTCGTCCTGCCAATGGTGACCTACCCAGCGAAGCCAACGACCCCAACGTTTGACGTAAACGAATTTTCCTCGAAACAACTCGGCGAAAAGGGTGGCGTCACCCACCCGGTTCGCCCGCAGGCACTCCAGAACGAAGTCATCCTTGATTTCCAGAGCGGCGACGGCAGTGGGTTTTTGTGAGGTCGCCAGGATGTTTTTTTCCGCAGCGACACGGGCGGCGACCTGTGCCGCTATGTCTTGGGGGTCATTAGAGGGCATGGGCATTCCTTCTCTTTGATAAGATAAGTAAAATTACTATGATACAGAAACACGCGAAACGCGGCGCGAAAACAGATTTTTCCGTTTTTCCGCGCTTCCTGTTCCGCAAATCGCGGGCGAGGTCGGGGATGCAGAACCCGTTGTCGGCGCCAGGCGCCCCTAAGGACCCGTGAAGGTCGGCACGCTCGACGTGCGCCAAGGGAACAATCTGGCGGGCTGACTTTCGATGTGGGGGTAGAGGGGGAGAAGTTGCCGGGGGCGGAGATTTCTTTGGGTAGCAATAGGGTAGCAAAAATGAAAGCAGCTTACTCAAATTATATGAGTAAGCTGCCGTAATTATTGGTCGGAGCGACAGGATTTGAACCTGCGACATCCTGCTCCCAAAGCAGGAGCGCTACCGGGCTGCGCTACGCTCCGAATTCGTGTCGGCTTGTAGTAATGGAAAGCAGGGAATTGGGCAAGGGGTGCTGCTCCGTTTGTGCCGGGACTTGCTCCACGGCCTTGAGAAGGCCTTGCTCCCGGGCCTCGGGAAGGATAAGACCGGAGTAAGTAAACGGAAAAAACCCGTTTGCCCCGTCGGCCATGGCCGGACGCAAACCGGAGGCAGGCTTTGCCGCGCGGCAAAAAATGCCCGGCATTTCCGGTGATTCTGCACAGAATAAGGAAGTATAATCAGCGTGTTGTGAAAGTATGGCCGCCGGCAGCAATTTTGCATTAGGCAAGCAAACCATAACCCTGGGGGCAATATGAGCATCCGTATCAATCAGGCTGCCGGCATACAGCAGCAGGAGGAAGCCCGCCGCAAGCAGAAGGCCGCTGGAGGGTTTGAAGCCCTTCTGGCGGAACAGACGCAAGGGGGAGTGGCCCAGGGTGTCGCCGACGGAGCGGGGCTTTCCCGCACCGTGCTGCAGAGTCTGGAAACCCTGCAGGGAGTGGAGAAGGGAGAAGAGACTTCCGCCCTGTCCGGTCTTTCGGCCGACACGGCCGGGCGTCTGGACGGGATTCTGGCCGGTTTTGAAGAATACGCCCAACAGCTCGGCACCTCCGAGCCGGACCTGAAATCTTCTTTCGCCCTTCTGCAGCGCATGAGCGGCCAGATAGCCGAAATGCGCGCCGCCTTCCCGGACCTTGCCGAGCAAAGCCCGGAACTGGCTGCCATGGTCAATGAACTGGACGTGATGGCCACCACCGAAACCTTCAAGTTCAACCGGGGCGACTACCTCTGAGCCACGGCCGCGCGACGGCCGCATGAAACCCCTCGGGTCGGCAACTACCCGAGGGGTTTCGCTTTGTGTGCCACGGAGATTTGGGCGTTTGTCTTTTTGAAAATAAGATGACAGCTACCTGATAGGTATGTTAGCATTGACTCCACCCACTAAACGAAACATGTTTGTAGATTATACGAGTCAACTTTCCGGAGGTTGGCGGAGCGCCGCCGACCCGCGCGGGTAAAGGGGCCTCCGGCGTCGTGGTGCCGCCGGACGAAACAGGCCTTCGCCGCGTTGTCGAGGAAGAGTCGGGGGCACATGAATCATTCGCTCGGACCTTGGCGTCTTCGCCTTGAGCTTCTGTTCCTGCGTCTGGGGTTGGGCATGCGGGCCAAGCTCATTGCGCTTTTTGTCGTCATCAAGGTAGTGCCGCTCATTTTGCTGGCCCTGGTGGCCTGGACCATGTCGGCGCACCTTGGCGAAGAGTTGATGAGAAGCACGGCGGAGATTACCGAGAAAGCCAACCGGGCCCTGCGCGAGACCGGGACCGTGGCCGTCACCGACGCCTCCGGCGCCCTGGACAACCGGGCCACCGAGGCAATTGAACGTGTGACCACCGACACGGCCCGTAGTGTGGCCGATTTTTTGTACTCCCGCGACGGCGACATCCGCATCGTCGCCGCTCTGAAGCCGGACCGCAAGGTATACGAAGCCTTTGTCAAAGACCGCACCCGGCCTCTGGTCAGGCAGAGCCCCTGGGAGTTGGCCCCGGACGGCAAGTCCTGGCAGCCGGCCGAGCGGCGGCCCGGAGTGGAAGCGGTCCATTCTTCCAACACGGAGAACGAGCGCAGTTTCCATTACCGGCCGCCGGATCCCTTTGTCTACGAAGATCGTCCCCTGTTCCTGGAAGTAACCTTTGTGGATCTTGAAGGGCACGAGCGCATCAAGGTCGTGACCACGGAGCAGATGGATTCCACCCTCAAAGATGTCTCCAAGCGCGAAAACACTTACACCAAGGCAGAAACCTATTTTCCCGATCTGCAACGGCTCAAGCCCGGCGAGATCTACGTTTCGGAAGTCATCGGCCCCTATGTGGGCTCGAGGGTCATCGGCCGCTATACGCCCGAATCCGCGGCCAAGGCGGGTGAACCCTTTGCCCCGGAAAAATCGGCTTACGCCGGCATGGAAAACCCCCTGGGCCGGCGCTTCAAGGGCTTGGTGCGCTGGGGCATGTCGGTGCAGGAAGAGGGCAAAACCATAGGTTACGTGACCTTGGCCTTGGACCACGACCATCTGATGGAATTCACCTCGCACATCATGCCCACCGATACACGCTACACGGAAATTCCCGACGCCTACGAGGGCAATTACGCCTTTATCTGGGACTACAAGGGCCGTAGCATCGTCCACCCCCGCCACCACTCCATAGTAGGCTACGATCCTGAAACCGGCGACCCCCAGGTGCCCTGGCTGGAAGACCGAATCTACGACGCCTGGCAAAAAAGCGGGCTGAGCTATGTGGATTTCATCGAAGACGAGCCCACGTTCGTCGAGCAATCCACCGCACGCAAGCCGGCCAAGGCCCTGACCCGGCAAGGTCTGGTCGGCCTGGATTGCCGCTGGCTGAACTTCGCCCCCCAGTGCACCGGCTGGTTCGACCTGACCCAAAACGGCGGCTCCGGCTCCTTCGTCATTCTTTGGAGCGGCCTGCGCAAGCTGACCACAGCCGCGGCCATTCCCTATCACACCGGGCGCTACGCGGATTCGCCCCGCGGTTTCGGCTTCGTGACCGTGGGCGCCGGCGTGGATGATTTTCACCGGCCGGCTACGGAAACCAAGAAGGTCATCGACGGTCTGATTCGCGACACCAACGACGATTTGGCCAAAATTTCCGAAGACGCTTACCAGTCCATCGGCCGCAACCTGCTGACCACGGCCACGAGTTTAAGCGTATCCACCGGCATCATGGCCGCGCTGGTCATTCTGATTGCCATCTGGATGGCCTCGGCCTTCACCCGCAGCATCACCCAGATGATCGCGGGCATCTCGCGATTTCGTTCCGGCGAGCGTCACTTCCGCTTCAACGCGCCGATCAAGGATGAGATGGGCACCTTGGCCGATTCGTTCGACGACATGGCCGACAGTTTGGTGGACAGCGTCACAACGCCCCTGGTGATCACCGATCTGGCCCGGAATATCGTGTACATGAACGATATTTATCTGGAAAAGATCGGCAGGACCCTGCCCGAGGTTCTGGGCAGACCCTATGCCGAAAACAGCCTGTTTCCGCCCGACTCGCCCTATTGCCCCATTGATGCTCTGGAGGCCGGGCGCGAGGCCGAGGTCTTTTTCCATCAGGGCACCGGCCGCTACCACAAGGGCACGGCCGCCCGCTTCACCAACAAGGGCGGGGAGGCCACCGGCTTTATTATCGGCACCACGGACATGACCGACATCGCCCTGGACCGAAAAAAGATCGAAGAGCAGCGGGCTCTGCTGGATACGATCTTTTCTTCTTCGCCGGATCTGATCTGGTACAAGGATGCCGGCGGCGCCTACCTGGCCGTGAACCCGCGCGTAGAGGCCGCCTTTGGCAAACCGGCCTCGTCCATCATCGGCTTCTCGGTGGACGACTACCTCCAGCCTGTCCGGGCCGGTGAGATCCGTCGGCTTGAGGCCGAGGCCGTGCGCCTGCAGTCCCCGATCTATTCGGAAGAGGTCTTCCATTTCAACGACGGGCACACGGAAACCATGGACGTGGTGCGCACGCCCATATATAACGCCGCGGGCGAATGGGTCGGTTTTCTCGGGGTGGCCCGCGACGTTTCGCGCCGGGTGGCCGTGGAGAACCAATTGCGCGAGAGCCGTCTGGAACTGCGCAAAGCCGTGGCCGAGGCCAACAAGGCCAACGATTCCAAAAGTGAGTTCCTGGCCCGCATGAGCCATGAGATCCGCACGCCCATGAACGCGATCATCGGTATGACCAACATCACCCGGCGCAAGCTGGAGGAAAGCGGCGCGGCCGAAGAGATCCTCTCCCACGTGCGCCAGATAGAAATCTCTTCCCAGCACCTGCTCGGGCTGCTCAACGACATCTTGGACATCTCGAAGATCGAGGCCGGCAAAATCGAGCTTTCCGAAGAGCCCTTTGATCTGCCGAAGCTGGCCGAGAACGTGGCCGAGATCATCCGCCCGCGTTGCGCCGAAAAGAACATCACCTTTACCGTGGCCGTGGATCTGCCGGCGACCGGGATGTTCATCGGCGATCCCCTGCGTCTGCGCCAGGTGCTGATCAACCTGTTGGGCAATGCCGTAAAATTTACGCCTGAATGCGGTAAAATCGAGTTCGGCATCCGCCGGCTCGGGCGCGGCGAGGGCCGCACAGAGTTGGAGTTCATCGTGGCCGACACGGGCATCGGCATTTCCCCCGAAGCCATGGAAAACCTGTTCCAGCCCTTTGAGCAGGGCGGCAACCGGATCACCCGGCGCTACGGCGGCACTGGCCTGGGGCTGTCCATCAGCCGCAGCATCGTGCAGCTCATGGGCGGCGACGTCGTCGCCGAAAGCACGCCGGGCGCGGGCAGCCGTTTTTCCTTCCACCTTTCCCTGGTTGAGGCCGCAGTGAGCGAAACCCGGGATGCTGCGCCGGCCCAAAGCGTTACCCTGCGCGGCAAGCGGGTGCTGCTGGTGGACGACGTGCCCATCAATCGGCTGATCGTCGTGGATTTGCTGGAGGGCACCGGTCTGGAAATCGACGAGGCGAGCGACGGCCGCGAGGCCCTGGATATTTTCGATTCGTCGCCCGAAGGGCGCTACAGCATCATCTTTATGGACGTGCAGATGCCGGAGATGGACGGCTACGAAGCCGCGCAGGCCATTCGCAAGCTCGCGCGCGACGACGCCCGCAACGTGCCCATCGTGGCCATGACGGCCAACGCCTTCAGGGAAGACGTGGAAAAGGCCCTGGCCCACGGCATGAACGCCCACCTGGCCAAGCCCCTGGAGTATGAGCGGCTCATGGCTCTGCTGGCCGAATATCTCGGCACTCCGGCCAGGGGGGAGTGACCCGGCGGCGGCACAGTTTCCAGTTTCAGATAATCAAGTCGCAGGCCACAGCCCCGGTCACGGCAATCAGGTCGGCCGGGGCCAGCTCCAACTGCAGACCGCGCATCCCGGCGCTGACGTAGAGGGTGGCGAAGTTGCCGGCCGTTTCGTGGATAAGGGTGGGAAAGCGTTTTTTCATGCCTATGGGCGAACAGCCGCCGCGCATATAGCCGGTCAGGGGCAGCAGATCCTTCATCGGGATCATCGCGCAGCCTTTGTTGCCGGAAACCGCGGCGGCTTTTTTCAGATCCACCTCGTCGCCGCCCGGCACCAGACAGACAAAGTAACCGCTTTTATCGCCCCGCAACACCAGGGTTTTGAAAATGCGGTTCACATCCTGCCCCAATTGCTCGGCCAGATGCACGGCGCTCAAGTCGCTTTCGTCCACCTCATAGGGCACGAGGCCGTAAGAAATCTTTTCCCGGTCCAGCAACCGGGCCGCATTGGTTTTGTGCGCTTTCATCCCTACATCCCTGTGCCCGTCAGCGGGCCTGACAACGTTGCTCGCGCCCATGCGGGCGCTTCGGCTTAGGCGAAGGCAGCCTGCTCCGCCGAGAACGGCAGGCCTTTTTTTTGCGGCCGGGCTCGTGTTTAAGCTGAACGGGGCTGCCTGGGTCCCAATTCAATGCCCAACTTGCGCATGCGGTGCAGCAGGGTGGAGCGGGGTAGGCCCAGCAGAGTGGCGGCCCCGGCCGGGCCCGCAATGATCCCGCCGGTACGGGCCAGAGTGGCCTGAATATGCCGGCGCTCCATGTCCGCCAAGGTCCAGGTTTTTGCGGTCTCCGGCATCCCGGGTGCCGGCGGCGTGAGCTTGGGTTGCGCCGCCGGGCCGGCAGCGTCCGCCGGTGCGTCGGCCCTCCGGCACAGCAGCTTGCGGCTTTCTGCGACGGCTTCGGCCACATCATCCGAACCCAGCGCATTGCGGATACCGTGGTGCACCACCAACCTGCCGACGATGTTGCGCAGTTCGCGCACATTGCCGGGCCATTCATAATCAAGCAGATGCCGCATCAGTTGCGGCGAAAAGTGTACCTGGGGCAGGCCCAGAGAAGCGGCCGTCTGCCCGGAAAGCATGGCGACCAGCGGTGGAATGTCCTCAATTCGCTCTCGTAGCGGCGGCAGCTCGATGGTGCAGGGCGAAAGCCGGTAAAACAGATCCGCGCGCAGCTTGCCGGAAGCCAGGGTGGCGCCGACATGCACGTTGGTGGCGGCAACGATGCGCACATCCACGGCCAGAGGCACGCTTTCGCCCACGCGCTCGAAGCTGGAATCTTCGAGCACCTGCAAAAGTTTGCTCTGCATTTCAGGTGAAAGCTCGGCGATTTCGTCAAGAAAGAGGGTGCCGCCGTTGGCCAGCTCGAAGCGGCCGATCCTCTTGTTGGCCGCGCCGGTAAAGGCGCCCTTGGCGTGGCCGAACAACTCGCTTTCAAACAGGCTCTGCGCCAGGGAAGGACAGTTGACCCGCACGAACTGCGCTTCTTTGCGCGGGCTGCGGCGGTGGATGTCTTGGGCCAGCAAGCTTTTGCCCGTGCCGGTCTCACCGAGCAGCAGGATGGGGATGTTCAGCTTGGCCATGATATCCACCCGGCGAATAACCTCGCGCATGCGCGGGCTGTGGCAGATCACCCGCTCTTCGCTTGTCTGGGAGAACAGGGGCAGAGCCCGCAGTTGCGTCTGGGCGGTCATCTGTTCCAGGGAAAGGATGGCGCCCAGGCAGACGGCCACGGTCGGGGCGAGTTCGGAGAGAAAAGAGGCGATGGCGTAGATGCTGTCGGGCGTTCTGGCGAAGGAGCAGTGCAGGGTGGCGATGATTTCGTTGTCCAGGGTCAGAGGAAAGGCCATGGTGGAGGCCAGCCCGGCTTCGGCAATGGGGTGCACCGTGGACTCGGGAAAGTGCTGGGCAAAGTCCGTGATGATCACCGGCCGGCGGGTGGCGATGACGTGTCCGGCCACGGTGCTGGAAGGCTCGGCCGGGCGCACGGGCGACAGGGTGCTGATGATCGTGCCCTCGGCGGCGGTAAAGTAGGTGAGCATTTCCCCTTGCTGATCATAGAGGTTGATGCACAGCCGGTCGAAGTGGAAGTGCGCTTGCAGCAGGCGTGACAGGGTACTGAAAAACAGTTTGCGGCTGGCGCGGGAGGTCAGCACGTTCAGGAGCTTCTTGCTGAGTTCGGCAACGGCGGGGGATGTCTGTTCAACCTGTGCGGCCATGTTGTCTTCCTTCGGGCAAATATGCCTATATATGGTCGTAATGTCCATATGCAGGCGCCACACCCTGTCGCCACCGTTGCAGGCCTGCCGGATATTTTCGTCAACCGCCTGTACCGGCTGCTTTTTACTGTTCATTGCGCATCTGGAACGCGCTTTGCAATCCACATCGGGCAAAAGCGCTGTACGGTTCTTAAAAAGACAAGAAAATCATCCGGATATGTGCTTTCCCGCATCAACAGTTGTCTTAACCCAATCAGGAGCAGACATGTCCATTGAATTCGTGGTTCACGAAGAAGGCGACGGCGTCGGCGTGGTGGTCGTCGAGGGCCTGAAAGCCGGCACGGAGTGTACCGGCTGGATCATGCAGGAAGACAAAACCATCAAGTTTACGGTGCTCAGCGATATTCCCATCGGGCACAAGGTGGCGCTCAAAGATTTTTCCGTGGGCGACACGGTGATCAAATACAGCACCGACATCGGCAAGGTCGTGGCTCCGATCAAAAAAGGTGAGCATCTGCACGTCCACAACGTCAAGACCAAGAGGTGGTAGGAGTCATGCAACAGACTTTCTTCGGCTATCGCCGTGAGAACGGCCGCGTCGGTATCCGCAACCATGTCGTCATCCTGCCCCTTGACGATCTTTCCAACGCCGCCTGTGAGGCGGTGGCCGGCAATGTGAAGGGCACCCTGGCCCTGCCCCATGCCTATGGCCGGCTGCAATTCGGCGAAGACCTCGATCTGCATTTTCGCACGTTGATCGGCTGCGGTTGCAACCCCAACGTGGCCGCCGTGGTGGTCATCGGCATCGAGCCGGTCTGGACCCAGCGCATTGTCGACGGCATCGCCAAGACCGGCAAGCCCGTGGCCGGGTTCGCCATTGAGAAGCACGGCGATCTCAGCACCATTTGCGAAGCCTCGCGTAAGGCCAAGGAATTCGTTCACTATGCCACCGAGTTGCAGCGCGTGGAATGCCAAGTGAGCGAACTGTGGGTTTCGACCAAGTGTGGCGAGTCCGACACCACCTCGGGCATTGCGGGCAACCCCACCGTGGGTAATGTCTTTGACAAGCTCTGGGCGGCCGGCGCCACCACCCTGTTCGGCGAGACCACCGAAATCACCGGCGGTGAGCATCTGGTCATGGCCCGTTGCGCCAATGACGAAGTTCGGGCCGGGTTCAAGTTCTTCTTCGATCGCTACGCCAAGGTTGTGGACGACCACAAGACCAATGACCTGTGCGACTCCCAGCCCACCAAGGGCAATATCGAGGGCGGCCTGACCACCATCGAAGAAAAGGCTCTGGGCAATATCCAGAAGATCGGGCGCAAGGCCCCGGTCATCGGCTGCCTGGACAAGGCCGAGATGCCCACCGGTCCGGGTCTGTGGTTCATGGATTCCTCCTCGGCCGCGGCTGAAATGGTCACTTTGTGCGCGGCTTCCGGGTTTGTGGTGCACCTCTTCCCCACAGGTCAGGGCAACATTATCGGCAACCCGATTCTGCCGGTAATCAAGCTCTCGGCCAACCCCCGCACCGTGCGCACCATGAGCGAGCATATCGACGTGGACGTTTCGGGCATTCTGCGCCGCGAGATCAACATGGATCAGGCCGGCGACATGCTCATGGAAATGATGTTCCGCACCTGCAACGGCCGCAACACCTCGGCCGAAGCCCTGGGGCATCGCGAGTTCATTATGACCCGGTTGTACGAAAGCGCTTAACCGGCTCAGGCTCGGTTTCTCCTCCCGCCACAACCGGAGGGAGGAGAAGCTCCCCGGCGAGAATCTTTTTTCCTCCGCATCCACCGGACCGTAGACTGCTGTACGGCCGGCAACGGTGATGCGGCAGACCACAATTTCAGCGATATCGGGGCGGGCGCTTGCCTTGGCCGCCCAAAAAAGCGACGGTGTGCCGGCCGGCGTGCCGGGCCCGGAGTCGACTGCGGGCCCGGCTTCACCCCACAGCGGCGGCGCCTGCCGGCTTGTTTCGAGGTCCGTCGGCAATATGGTTTCAAAAACATTTTCAACGCGAAAATGCTCAAGGAGCCGCCATGCGTCTGGAGTTGAAATACGGAAGCGAAACTCTGCCTCTTGAACTCCCCGACAAGGCGCATGTGGACGTCTTTGAGCCGAAAGCTCCCGACGCCCTTGCCGACCCGGTGGCCGCTCTGCATGCCGCCTTGGATGTTCCCTTGGGCTGTTTGCCCTTGGAGGGGCGCAACTCGCCCAAGTCCGTGGCCGTGGCCGTGCCGGACGAGACGCGTCCCTTCCCGACCCGGCTGTTGCTCCCTCCCCTGTTGGACAGGCTGTTCGCGGCCCATCCGCGCCTGAGCGGCCGAGATGTGGTCGTGGTGGTCGGCGGTGGGTTGCACCCCCCGGCCGACGCCGGCCGGCTGGCCCGCATTCTGCCAAAAGATCTGCGTGGTTGCCGGGTGGTCGCCCACGACGCAAAACATTCTCCGATCACGTCTTTCGGCACGACATCGCGGGGAACACCCGTGGAAATCAACACGGACTACGCCGCGGCCGAGTTGAAGATTGTCATGGGCATGGTGGACGCGCACCAGTTCGTCGGTTTCACCGGCGGGGCCAAGGGCGTGGTCATCGGCTGCGCCTCGGCCGCGACGATCACGGCCAACCACAGCATGCTGCGCGAGAAAGCCGCGGTTGTCGGCAACATCGAGGACAACCCGGTGCGCCTGGATCTGAACGAGGCGGGCGAACTGGCCGGCGTGGCCTTTGCCGTCAACGTGGTTCTGGACGCGGCCAAGCGTCCGGTGGCCATCCTGGCCGGCCTGCCCGCCCCGGTCATGCGCAGGGCCGCCCAGGAAACCAATCGGCTGTATGGCCTGCCCTTCGCCCGGCCTTATGACCTCGTCGTGGCCTCCTGCGGCGGCACTCCCAAAGACATCTGCCTTTACCAGGCGCAAAAGGGTCTGACCACGGCCGTCGGCTGCGCCGCGCCCGGGGCGACCATCGTGCTTCTGGCCCAGTGTGCGCAAGGCATAGGCGACGCCGACTACCATGAATATGTCCGGCGCTTCTCCGGCGCGGGCGAACTGGCGGCCGCCTTCGAGGCCGGCGGGTTCGCCATGGGCGCGCACAAGGCCTATCTTTTCGCCCGCCTGACCGTGGGCAACAGAGTCTTCATCCACTCCGACCTGCCGGATCAGACCCTGGCCGAATGCCTGCTGAGGCCGGGAAAGATGCAGGAAACCGTCGACCGCTTTCTGGCGAAGAAACCGGATGCGCGCGTCGCGGTGATCAAAAACGCCAATTCTTCCTTTTTTTATAAAACCGACGCTCCCTCGCCGCCCTGATTGCGGCCGGGAGTTTCGTATCCAGGCAGACAAACACCCATCGGCCCGGATGGATGACGGGCCACACCCCCAATCGTCACACGGAGATGGAACATGCAGATAGGATTCATCGGCGCCGGCCTCATGGGCGGTCCCTTGGCGCGCAACCTCATTCGTGCGGGAAAATCGGTGCTGCTCTTCGATTTGAGCAAAGAGGCCGTGGACCGCAGCCTGGCCGTGGGGACCTCCGGCAAGGCTGCCGGCAGGGCCGAAGATCTGGCCGGCTGCGACCTGCTTTTCACCAGCCTGCCCCTGCCCCAGCATGTGCGGCAGGTCATGGCGGGCCCTTCCGGGCTTTATGTCTCCATGAAGAAAGGCGCGACCCATGTGGAGCTTTCCACCATCGATCCGCGGAGCGCCGAAGGTCTGGCCGCTGAAGCCGCGGCCAAGGGCCTCGGCTATGTCCAGTGCACTCTGGGCAAAACCCCGGCCCATGCGGAAAAGGCCGAAGAACCCATGTTCATCGGCGGCGACAAGGCCTTGGTGGACGGCCTGGCCGAGATTTTCACGATCCTTGGCAAACCCTGTTACGTGGGCTCCATTGCCGCCTCCTGTGCCGTCAAGCTGATTTCCAATATGGTCGGCATGACCAATCTTGTCGTTCTGGCAGAAGGCATTCGCGTCGGTGAGAAGGCCGGGCTGGATCGTGGCCTGCTTCTGGAACTGCTTGCCGATACCGGGGCCAGAAGCTTCCAGATGGACGTGCGCGGTCCCTGGATTGCCGGCGGCGATTTCCAGGCCCGTTTCGGCCTGGATCTGGCCTTGAAGGATGTGCGCCTGGGCGTGGAAATGGCCCGTGCCTGGGGACTGGACCTGGGTGCCATGGAGGCCGCTCTGAGCAGTTACAAAAATGCTTCCGAAGCCGGCTACGGCAAAGAGGACTGCAATGCAGTGTATAAAATAATCGGCTGATCCGCCGTCGGCGGAACCGTCGGGCTTCGCCGCAAATTGAAAGGAGCTTCCCATGAGACGACTGCTGACGACGGTTTTAGCACTCTGCATATGTGCCGCCGCTCTGCCTGCCTGGGGAGGAGAAGCGGAGATTCGCGTTTCCGGCCAGCCATGCCTGCACGGGTTGCCCAATTGGTGGGCTATGCAGACCGGAGAAGACAAAAAAGAAGGACTTGCCTATTCATACATCCTGTTCCCTTCGGGCGCGCCGCAGAACGAAGCCCTGGCCGCCGATCAATGGGACGTGGGCAACATGGGCACCGTTCCCACGATCATGGCCGTGTTGCGCTTTGGCGCCAAGATTGTCGGCATTTCCAACGACGAATCCGAAACCAACGACATCTGGGTACGCCCGGATTCGCCTCTGCTGCATACCAAGGGCGCCGTGCCCGGGTATCCGGACATCTACGGCAAGCCGGAAGACTGGAAGCATAAGAAGATTCTGGTGACCACGGTTTCCACCAGCCACTATGCTCTGGACCGCACCCTGAAGGCCCTGGGGCTGAACGAGAAGGACGTGGAACTGATCAACATCGAGCAGTCCCAGGCCATCACCGCCTTTGCCTCGGGCAACGGCGACATTGTGGCGCTGTTTGCCCCTTACAGCTACATCGCCGAAAGCAAGGGCTGGAAGAAGGTTTCTTCCGGCCGCGCGGCCGGGGCCGTTGTGCCCGGCGGCTGTGTGGTGCGCAAAGACTTTGCCGAAGAACATCCCGGCGAAGTGGTCAAGTGGCTGACCGTGCAGCAGCACATGTTCGACAAAATGATCGACGACAAACCCGAAGCCGAAAAGTGGCTGACCAAGTATTTTACCGATTACTGCGGCGTAACTTTGCCTGGAGGAGCCGTTGCCGAGGAATTCCAACTGCGTCCGCTCTTCCGAACCGCCGACCAGGTGCAGGTTCTGACCGACCCGGCCAAGTTGCGGTCTTGGATGGCCGACATCGTGCAGTTCTTTGTGGACCAGAAGCAGTTGAGCAAAAAGGACGCGGAGCGGCTGAAGGAAATGAGCTACGGCATAGACCCATCCTTCATGCAGGAAGTGGCCAAGCAGCAATAACCACGTGCGCGGTTCCGCCGGCCGCTTGACCCGGTGGAACCGCGCCCCCCTGCAGGGACGTCCGGCAACGGCTCCCCAAGGACCGCGCAACCGCGCCGATATCGGAGAAAATATATGGCAGCAACTGTTGCACCGCCGCCCAGGCCACGAAAGAGCATCTTTCGGGAATACGGGCTTTCGGTCGCCGGCCTGGTGATATTTCTGCTCGTCTGGGAGTTGGTTTGCCGACTCGGCATCGTCGGCCGCTTCCAACTGGTCCCGCCTTCGGAAGTCTTCAGCCTGTTCATCGAAAAAATGTACGAAGCCGCGCCCGACGGCGCCACGCTGCCGGTCCACACCCTGACCAGTCTCAGCCTGGCTCTGGGCGGTTTCGGCCTGGCCGCGCTTGTCGGCGTCCCTCTCGGGCTGTTCATGGGCTGGTATAAGCCTGTGCGCCTCATCGCCCGGCCGCTGTTCGACGCCCTGCGCCCCATCCCGCCCATCGCCTGGATTTCCCTGGCCATTCTCTGGCTGGGCATCGGCTACAGCGCCAAAGTGTTCATCATCTGGCTCTCGGCCTTTGTGCCCTGCGTGATCAACGCCTACATCGGCATCACTCTGACCAACCCCGTGCTCATACGGGTGGCCGACATCTACGGCGCCGGCAAATGGGAGACCTTTTTGAAAATCGGCGTGCCCTCGGCCATTCCGATGATTTTTACCGGCCTGAAGCTGTCGCTGAACGCCGCCTGGACAACCCTGGTGGCGGCCGAGCTGCTGGCCGCCGGCCAGGGCCTGGGCTACATGATCCAGATGGGCCGCCGGCTGTCGCAGCCGGAAATCACCATCGTCGGGATGATCACCATCGGCCTGATCGGCGCGCTGATCTCGGCCCTACTTTCCTGGATCGAGAACCGCTTTGCCTCGTCGAGGAGTTTGTCATGAACGATTTCGCAGCCAAACACGGCGAGAAGATCGGCACGGTGCTCTCCTTTGCGGTGTTCCTGGTCTTCTGGCAGCTCATGGCCTCTCTGGTGGGGCCGCAGTACCTGCCGAGCCCCGGGGCGGTTCTGACCCGCGGCCTGGAGATGTATGGCGGGAGCATCGGCGGCAAAAGCATGTGGGCCCATATCGGCTACTCCTTGTGGCGGGTGCTCGCGGCCTTTGCTCTGGCGGCCGCCACCGGCATTCCTCTGGGCATCGCCATGGGCTGGAACATCACGGCCCGCAAGATTATTTCCCCGATTTTCGAGTTGCTGCGGCCCATCCCGCCCTTGGCCTGGATTCCCATCGCCATTCTCTGGCTGGGCATCGGCGAGGGGCCGAAGATTTTCATCTGTTATATCGGCGCTTTTGTCGTCTTTGTCATGAACGCCTACACCGGCATGCGCTACACCGACCAATTGCTGATCAACGCCGCCCGCACCTATGGGGCCACACGCCGGCAACAGCTCTTCAACGTGGCCATACCGGCAAGCCTGCCCGCGGTTTTTGCCGGGGGGCAGAACGCCATGAGCATGGCCTGGATGTGCGTGCTCGCCGCCGAACTGGTCAGCGCCCGCGAAGGGCTGGGATTCATCATCATTCAGGGTATGGACTCAAATGATCCGCCGATGATCGTGGTGGGCATGCTGACCATCGGGATCATCGGCTTCATTTTGGCCGTGGCCCTGCGTTCTCTTGAACGCATGCTCTGCCCCTGGCGGCGCGATTTACACCGGTAACGCAATTCCATTTCGAAATTGTCTATGAAACCATATTACCGACGGACTTTTGAACGAGCCCGCAAGCGGACGCCCGCTTGCGCGTTCGTCGAAGCAAACCAACTTTCCCAAAGTTGATTTGCTCCAACGTCCAGCAGCGGGAGCCGTCCGGCCATGCAAACGCAGAATCAGACAGACTATAAAATCGAAGCGCGTCACGTTTCCAAGTTCTTTTATGTGCGGGAAGACGTCATCCATTCACTGAACGACGTCTCTCTTGGCGTGAAAACCAACGAATTTCTGGTCATTCTTGGTCCCGGCCAGTGCGGCAAGTCCACGCTGATCGACTGTATGTCCGGAGTTCTGCAACCTGATTACGGCGAAATTCTACTCAACGGGCACATGATCACCGAAACCGGGCCCTCCCGTGGCGTGGTTTTTCAGCAATACGCCCTGTTCCCCTGGAAGACCGTCACGGACAACGTGGCCTTCGGTCCGCGCATTCGCGGTCTGCCCACGGCCGAATGTCGCGAGGCAGCCCAGAAATACATCGACCTTGTGGGCCTGCAGGGCTTTGAGAAGCATTTTCCGCACCAGCTTTCCGGCGGCATGCGCCAGCGGGTCTGCATTGCCAGGGCCTATGCCGGCAACCCGGAAGTGCTCTTCATGGACGAGCCCTTCAGCGCCCTGGACGCCCAGACCCGCTATGCCATGGAGGGCGAGATCCTTAAGATCGCCGAAAAAGAGAAAAAGACCGTCATCTTCATCACCAACAACGTGGAAGAAGCCATTTACCTCGGCGACAGAATCATTCTCATGAGCAGCCTCCCGGGCACGATCAAGACGGAGTTCGTCGTGGATATGCCCAGACCGCGCAATTACACCGACCCCATGTTCCTTGAACTGCGCCTGGCCATTTCCGAACGGATGGAACTCATTCTCGACGCCTGAGGCGCCGCCCCTCAGACCACCCAGGAGACTCCCATATGAATGAGCGCTTAGGGGAATACAAGCGGCAAAGAGACGTAAAGGTGCAGGTGAAGAGCCTGACCAAGCGTTTCGGCGACCTGCTTGTGCTCGACAACATCAATTTCGACATCTATAAGGGCGAATTTCTTTGCATTGTCGGCCCCACGGGCTGCGGCAAGACGACCTTTCTCAACTGTCTGTCCTGCTCTTATCCGCCGACCCATGGCGGCATTCTGGTGGACGGCGTGCCCGCCAACCCGCGCGTGCACGACATGGCCTTTGTGTTCCAGGAAATTTCGACCATTCCCTGGCTGAGCGTGGAAGACAACATCCGCTTCGGCCTGGACATCAAGCGGGTGCCGGAAGAAGAGCGGGAGCGCCGTCTGGAGCGCATGCTCGATCTGGTCGGCCTGCGTAAGTACCGCACCTACCTGCCCAAGCAGCTTTCGGCCAGCATGGAGCAGCGCGTGGTCATCGCCCGCAACTTCTCCCTGTACCCGGATATTCTGCTCATGGACGAGCCTTACGGCCAGCTTGATCTCAAGCTGCGCTACCACCTGGAGGACGAGCTTGTCCGCATCTGGAGGGAACTCGGCTGCACCGTGCTCTTCATCACCCACAACACCGAAGAGGCCGTGTACCTGGCCGAGCGGGTACTGGTGCTTGATCAAAAGCCGACAAAGATCAAAGAAGAGATTCTGGTGGACTTGCCGCGGCCGCGGAATTTCGCCGACGAAAAATTTGTCCGCTTGCGCGATCACGTCACCGACAGCATTAAGTGGTGGTAGGCGCACTTTTTGGGTTCGATTGCCGACAACCACGACCGGACGGCGTCCGGCCCCAACCCATCCCAACAGGAGTTTCCCATGCAATTGAAGGATCCCGGCCTGCTTAAAGAAGCCTGTCTCATAGACGGCAAATGGATTGTTGCCGGAGACGGGGCGACCATCACCGTGACCAATCCCGCCGACGGCTCGGTCGTCGGCACGGTGCCCAAGCTCGGGCGAAAGGAAACGGCCGAGGCCGTGACCGCGGCCGAAAAGGTTTGGCCTGCCTGGAAAAACCTGCGCCCGCTGCAGCGCGCGGAGATTTTGCGCCGTTGGAGCGCCCTGATTCGGGAAAACATCGACGATCTGGCCGTGATCATGACCACGGAGCAGGGCAAGCCCCTGGCCGAGGCCAAGGGGGAAATCACCCTCGGTTTGAGCTACGTCGACTGGTACGCCGAAGAGGGGCGGCGCGTTTACGGTGAGGTCATCCCTTCGCCCTGGGCGGGCAAGCAGCCCCTGACCTTTCGCCGGTCCATCGGGGTGACCGCGGCGATCACCCCTTGGAACTTCCCCATGTCGATGATCGCCCGCAAAGCCGCCCCGGCCCTGGCTGCCGGTTGCCCGATGATCATCAAGCCGGCCGGTCTGACGCCCTTTTCGGCCCTGGCCATAGCCGAACTCGGCCTGCGCGCGGGCATTCCGGCCGGGGTGCTCCAGGTGGTCACCGGCATCTCCTCGGATATCGGCGATGAGCTGTGCGGCAACCCGACTGTGCGCAAGCTCAGCTTCACCGGCTCGACGGCCGTGGGCAAAAAGCTCCTGGCCGCCTGCGCCGAAACCGTGAAAAAGGTCTCGATGGAACTGGGCGGCAACGCTCCGATGATCGTCTGCGCCGATGCCGACATCGACCAGGCCGTGGCTGGGGTCATGGGCAGCAAGTTTCGCAACGCCGGGCAGACCTGTATCTGCGTCAACCGCGTGCTGGTGCATGAAAGCATCCACGACGTCTTTGTGGCCAAGTTGGTGGAAAAGGCCAAAGGAATCATTCTGGGCAACGGCCTGGAGCCGGGCGTGACCCAGGGGCCGATGATCGAAGCCTCGGCCCACGCGGCCCAGGTGCGCTTTGTGGAAGACGCCGTGGCCAAGGGCGCCAAGCCGGCGCTGGGCGGCAAACCCGACGGCAAAGGCGTGCTGTTCTTCCAGCCCACGATTCTGACCGGGGTGACCCGGGATATGAAGGTCTTTCGCGAGGAGATCTTCGGCCCCATCGCGCCGGTCATGGCCTTCAAGACCGAAGCGGAGGCCATCGCCCTGGCCAATGACACGGAGTACGGCCTGGCCGCCTATGTCTACACCCGCGACGTCGGCTCGTTCTACCGCCTGGCCGAAGGCCTGGAGTACGGCCTGGTGGGCGTGAACGAAGTGGCCCTGGCCACCGGGGAGATTCCCTTCGGCGGCATGAAATACAGCGGCCTGGGGCGCGAGGGCGGCAGGCAGGGCATTGAGGACTACCTTGAAACTCAGTACGTACTTTTGGGGGGGCTGTCGGCTTAAGTCGGAATTTTTTAATATGAATACTTCTGTAGGTTTTTTTGCCGACCGGCATCAGGGGAACAGCGCCGGTCCTTTGCCGATGAAAGGACTCCGGCCCAAGCACGGCAGGGATATATACCCGAACAGATACAGGCGGTTGCAGGGTGCCGGAGTATACACTCCGGCACCCTGTATTTTTTGAGCATTTACTGGGGTCTGTGAAAAAAATCGCCTGCCGGGAGGGGGTCGGCGGAACCTCCTCCGCACTGCTTTGACAAGGTTCGGACTTCATGCATATGATGCCCGCTCATTGTTTTTCAGGGCGGAGCAATATGAGAGGATCAACCTTAGGAGGAGCAAAGCGTGAAACGTCTGTTTGTTTCGTTGTTGTTCGTCGGGGCCCTGTTCGCCGCCCCGCAGGCCAGGGCCGCGGAACCCGCCAAGTTCCACATCGGCATCTGCACCGGCACGGTGTCCCAGTCCGAGGACGATCTGCGCGGGGCCGAAGCGCTGATCAAAAAGTACGGTGATGCCTCTTCGGGCGGGATGATCAAGAATATTACCTACCCCGACAACTTTATGACCGAAATGGAGACCACCATTTCGCAGATCGCCTCTTTTGCCGACGATCCCCTGATGAAGGCGGTCATCGTCCAGCAGGCCATTCCCGGCACCACCGAGGCTTTCCGGCGCATCCGCGAGAAGCGGCCGGACATCCTGCTCTTTGCCGGCGAGGCCCACGAAGACCCCGGCGTGATCGAAACCGCCGCCGACCTGGTCATCAATGCCGACAACATCTCGCGCGGCTACCTGATCGTGGCCGCGGCCAAGAAGCTGGGCGCCACCGACTTTGTGCACATCTCCTTCCCCCGGCACATGAGCTACGAGTTGCTCTCGCGCCGGCGCAACATCATGGAAGCGGCCTGCAAGGATCTCGGCGTCAAATTCCACTTTGAAACCGCGCCCGACCCGACCAGCGATGTGGGTGTGGCCGGGGCCCAGCAGTTCATTCTGGAAAAGGTGCCTGCCTGGATCGACAAG
Source organism: Desulfovibrio sp. (assembly GCA_031553235.1). Lineage (GTDB taxonomy): Bacteria > Desulfobacterota > Desulfovibrionia > Desulfovibrionales > Desulfovibrionaceae > Frigididesulfovibrio. Next base: position 65,050 of record JAVBLS010000006.1, on the reverse strand, counting down.
TACGGCCCCAAGACCGCCTTTTTCTGCACCAACGACGCCCACACCGAGCCGCTGCTGAAGCGCATTGCCGAAGGCCAGGGCTTCTTCATTGAAGCCGACCTGCCCTCGCCCCTGATGGGCTACCCCGGCGCTCTGGGCATCGATCTGGCCGACGTGGCCGGCGACTTCCCGGCCATTCTCAAGCGGGTGGAAAAGGCCGTGGTCGACAAGGGCGGCGCGGGTCGTATGGGTACCTGGGCTTACTCCTACGGCTTCACCAACAGCTATGCCCTGGGCGAACTGGCCATCAAATACCTCAACGAAGGCGTGGACGCCAAGACCTTCCGCCGGCGCTTCAAGCCTGAAGACCTGTATGCCACCTATAACGCCGCCACCCCCGGAGCCACCTGGAACGGCAGCTACTACCGCGACATCCAGACCGGGGTGGAAAAGAAGAACCACGTTCTGGTGTACCAGGATACCTACATTTTTGGTAAGGGCTACCTGCACATGACCGACGTCAAGGTGCCGGAAAAGTATTTTACCATCAAGTAAATGCAAACGGCCTGAAGAGGGGCGTGGGATTTGAAAAAGCCCAGGCCCCTTTTGGTTTGAGGGAACGATGGAGGAGGGGAAGGAGGTCTGCGGCGCAGTTCCCTTCCCCTCTCGACAAGCGCATAAAAGGATGCCGCATGGAACAGGAACCGCTATTGAGGGTTGCTGGGGTGGGCAAGGCTTATTTCAGCAACAGGGTGCTGAAAAATGTCTCTTTCACCCTGGGGAAAGGGAAAATTTTGGGGCTGGTGGGCGAGAACGGCGCAGGTAAATCGACTCTGATGAACATTTTGTTCGGTATGCGGGTCATCCGTGACACCGGCGGCTACGAGGGCAAAATTTTTATCGACGGCGCCGAGGTTGCTTTCAAAAGCCCGCTTGATGCCCTGCAGGCCGGCATCGGCATGGTTCACCAGGAATTTTCGCTTCTGCCGGGCTTTACGGTGACGGAAAACATTGTTCTGAACCGTGAATCCCTCTCCTACAACCCCCTGGTCGAAGCCTTCGGCGACCGCCTGCGCACCCTGGACCGGCCGAAGATGGCCGAGCGCGCGGCCGAGGCAGTGCGCAAGCTCAACGTCGCGCTGGACGGCAACACCCTGGTCAGCGAGCTGCCCGTCGGCTACAAGCAGTTCACCGAGATTGCCCGGGAAATCGAACGCAGCGGCACCAGGCTTTTGGTGCTGGATGAGCCCACGGCCGTGCTCACCGAGACCGAGGCCGAAATTTTGCTCCAGTCCATGCGCCGCCTGGCCGGCATGGGCATTTCCATCATCTTCATCACCCATCGCCTGCATGAGATCATGAGCGTCTGCGACCAGATCGTCATCTTGCGCGACGGTGAGGTGGTGCTCGAGACCGAGCCGTCCGCAACCTCGGTGCGCCGGATCACCAACAGCATGGTCGGCCGTAAGATTGACGGTGCCGGCCGGCAGGACGAGAGCCCCAGAGAGCCGGGCCGGCCACTGTTTGAAGTGGAGCACCTTTGGGTGGACATGCCGGGGGAAACCGTGCGCGACGTGACCTTTACGGTGCACGAAGGCGAAATTTTCGGCATCGGCGGTATGGCCGGGCAGGGCAAGCTGGGCATCGCCAACGGGATCATGGGCCTGCACGCGGCCGGCGGTCTGGTGTGCTTTGAGGGCAGAGAGATCGCCCTCAATCGTCCGATCGCTCCCTTGGCCGCGGGCATTTCGGCCGTGTTCGAGGACCGTCGGGGAGTGGGCCTGCTGCTGGAAGAGTCCATTGCCTGGAACATCATCTTCACCGCCCTGCAGACCAAGGGCGAGTTTTTGAAACCCCTGCTCGGCGGGCTGCTGCGCATTCGCGACGAAAAGGTCATTGCCGAAGAGGCCCGGCGCTACATCAAAGAATTGGAAATCAAGTGCCTGCATGAGCGCCAGCCTGTGCAGGAACTTTCCGGCGGCAACCAGCAGAAGGTTTGCCTGGCCAAGGCCTTCATCACCCGGCCCAAGTTGCTTTTCGTGGCCGAGCCCACCCGGGGCATCGACGTGGGAGCCAAAAAAGTGGTTCTGGACACCCTGAAGCGCTACAACCGCGAGCAGGGCATGACCGTGGTGATGATCTCTTCCGAACTCGAAGAGCTGCGCTCCATCTGCGACCGTATCGCCATTGTGGACAAGGGAAGAATTGTGGGCATCCGGCCCGCCCAGGAACCTTCCGAAGTTTTCGGCTGTCTGCTGCTGGGCACAGAGGAAGAAGCGGAGAGCGCCACGGCATGAAAAGCTTGCGTAAATTTATAGAGGAGGCGGGCTGGCCGCGTGTGCTGATCGCCTGTTTCCTGGTTTTGTTGTTCATTCTCGCGCCGTTCGTCAATGTGCGTCTCGACGCCTCCATCGGCGACACCCTGGTGCGCTTCGGCATGAACGGGGTCATGGTCCTGGCCATGGTGCCGATGATCCAGTCCGGCTGCGGCCTGAACTTCGGCCTGCCCCTAGGGATCATCGCCGGGCTGCTCGGGGCCGTGACCAGCGTGGAACTGGGCACAACCGGCCTGCCCGGCATCCTGACCGCCATGGGTATTGCCGTGCCCATCGCGGTGGTTCTGGGCTGGGGCTACGGCCTGCTGCTCAACCGGGTCAAGGGCGAGGAGATGATGATCGCCACTTACGTGGGCTTCTCGTCCGTGGCCTTCATGTGCATCATGTGGCTGATGCTGCCCTATTCCAGCCCGAACATGGTCTGGGGCTATGCCGGACAGGGTCTGCGCACGACCATCTCGATCGAGGCTTTCTGGCAGCATGCCATCGGCGGCATCGGGGCCCTGCAGTTGGGCGAGTTCTTTTACTTTCCCACCGGCATGTTCCTGTTCTTTTTCCTGATGTGCGGGCTGATGTGGCTGTTCATGCGCACCCGCACGGGCACGGCCATGACCACCACCGGCTCCAACCCGGAGTTCGCCAGGGCCAGCGGGGTGAACACCGAGCGCATGCGGGTGCTTTCGGTGGTTCTGTCCACGGTGCTCGGGGCCATCGGGATCATCATGTATGAGCAGAGCTTCGGCTTCATCCAGTTGTACCTGGGGCCGTTTTACATGGCCTTCCCGGCCGTGGCCGCCATCTTGCTGGGCGGGGCCTCGGTCAAGAAGGCAGGCATCGCCAACGTGATTGTGGGCACCATTTTGTTTCAAGGCATCCTGACCATGACTCCCTCGGTGATCAACAGCATGATCCAGACCGACATGTCCGAGGTCATCCGCATTATTGTTTCCAACGGCATGATTCTCTATGCCCTGACCCGGGTGTCCAAGGTGCGCTCATGACGACTACGACTTCTGAAAAAACGCGGCAATTCCTGGTCCGCGGCGCCGTGCCCATTGTCTTTCTGGTGGTCAGCGCCCTGGCCGTTCCCCTTTCGCAGTTTTCGGCAAGCTACCTGATTCAGGAAATGCTCATCCGTCTGGCGCGCAACTCTTTTCTGGTGCTCTCGCTGCTCATTCCGATCATGGCCGGCATGGGCCTGAACTTCGGCATGGTCCTGGGGGCCATGGCCGGGCAGATCGGGCTGATCTTCATCAGCGACTGGCACGTCATGGGCCTGCACGGCATGGTCCTGGCCGCGCTTTTGTCCACGCCCCTGGCCATCCTCTTCGGCTGGCTCTGCGGCGTGGTGCTGAACAAGGCCATCGGTCGCGAAATGGTCACGGCCTATATTCTGGGCTTTTTCATGAACGGCGTGTACCAGTTGGTGGTGCTCTATGGTTTCGGCAGCGTGGTGCCGATCCGCAGTCCCGAGATGGTACTCTCGCGCGGCTACGGCATCCGCAACGTGACCAACCTGGAGGGCATCCGCCGCAGTCTGGATACGCTCATTCCGTGCAACATCGGCGGCATTGAGATTCCCCTGGCCACCTTCCTGGTCATTGCCCTGTTCTGCGTGTTTGTCTGGTGGTTTCGCCGGACCAAGCTCGGGCAAGACATGCGGGCCGTGGGCGAAGACATGGCCGTGGCCCGGGCGGCCGGCATCCGGGTGATGCGCACCCGGGTGCTCGCGATTATCATTTCCACGGTGCTGGCCTGTTACGGGCAGATTATTTTTCTGCAGAACGTCGGCACCCTGAACACCTACAACAGTCACGAACAGGCCGGGGTGTACGCCATCGCCTCGCTCCTGGTCGGCGGGGCCACCGTGGCCCGGGCCTCGATTCTGAACGTGTTCGCGGGCGTGGTTCTGTTCCACCTGATGTTCGTGATTTCACCCATGGCCGGCAAATACCTGGTGGGCGACGCCCAGATTGGCGAATACTTCCGGGTCTTCGTCTCCTACGCGATCATCGCCCTGGCCCTGGTGCTGCACGCCTGGCGCAGGCACTCCGACAAGGAGCGGGCCCGGGCCGGGCTGCGCGGCGGCCCGCGGGAGGAAGCGGCATGAAACGGATTATTGTGAACTGCTGCCTGGTGTTGGCCTTGGTTGGCCTGGGCTGGTACTGCTACCTGTCCGGCAAGGCCTATATTGTGATGCTGGAAAACCTGCCCTTTGAGCTGCACGGCGAAAAACGGCCCGGCATTGAGGCCGTGAACGTGATCATCGGCGATCATGAGCCGGTGCTGCTGCTGGAAGGCGATCAGATTCCGACCGAGGCTTCCCGGCGGGACAAGGTGCTGCAAATCGACATTCTGGACGAAAACAACAAGGTCATTGAAAGCAAGAGGATTCCCTTTTCTCTGCGGGATCTGGGCGATCAACCGAAAATCAACGTGGCCGAAGCGTTCATGACCCAAGAGACCTCAGTGGAGGAATAGGCGTGGCGCTGTAAGAATAGGCTCGGCGCAACGACTGCCCGACCGGAAAAGAAAGGCCGCCCCGGGTTCACCAGGGACGGCCTTTTCGTTGGGGGCCGAGCATTTGGCAAGAAAAATCCGAGTCTTGGCAAAATATAGTGGAAATTCCCTTGCAGGGGGGTAGGCTAAAGGACTCCTTCACCGCTTATTCGGAGGTACCCCATGTCGTCACCCGCTTTGCCCGGTGTTCCCCGCAGCGGCGGCCGCCGACGCAGGCAGTTGCTGCTCGGGGGGGGCATTTGTCTGGCTCTGGTGCTGCTGTTTCGCTTCGGCCCGATGGGCGGCGGTTCTTTTACCGCCTCCAACGAAGGCCACAAGCCTTCGCCGGCGGTGCCGGTGCGGGTGGAAGAAGCCGCGCGCGGCGATTTCGACGTTTATTACGCAAGCCTCGGCACGGTAACGCCCCTGAACACCGTCACTGTGACCAGCCGGGTGGACGGGCAACTGCAGAGCCTGCACTTCAGCGAAGGGCAGATGGTGGAAGCCGGAGATCTTTTGGCCCAAATCGACCCCCGTCCGTATCAGGCCCAGCTTGATCAGGCCAAAGGGCAGCTGGGGCGCGACCAGGCTTTGCTGCGCAACGCCAGGCAGAACCTGACCCGTTCGAAAATTTTGATCAAGCAAGACTCCACCACGGCCCAGGAAGTGGACAACAACCAGTCCCTGGTGGGCCAGTATGAGGGCGCGGTGATCACCGACAAGGCCCAGATGGATGCGGCGGCCCTACAAATAGAATACAGCCGCATCACCGCCCCCATCGGCGGCAGGGTGGGTCTGCGCGGCCTGGACGTCGGGAACATGGTCCATGCGTCCGCGGCCACGGGATTGGTGGACATCACCCAGGTGCGCCCGATTACGGTGATCTTCACCGTTACCGACACGCAACTGCCCGCGATACGCGCGGCCATGCACGAAAATTCCGCCCTGCGGGTGGAAGCCTGGGACCGCACCCGTAAACAACTTTTGGCCGTGGGCAAGGTGGTTTCGCTGGACAACCGTATCGACACGTCCACGGGCACCGTGCGGCTGCGGGCGGAATTCGCCAATCTGGACGACTCCCTGTTCCCCAACCAGTTTGTCAACGCCCGTGTGCTTGCGGCCACGGAAAAAGGCGTTTGCATAATTCCCACCACGGCCGTCCTGCTCGGCTCGCAAGGGCCGTATGTCTATGCGGTGCAAAGCAAGGACGGCCGGGATGCAGCCCGGATGCGCCGGGTGACCCTCGGCCCCGGCGACGATACGCGCACGGTCGTGGCCGAAGGCCTTTCGCCCGGCGAGCGCGTGGTGGTGGAGGGTCTGGACCAATTGGGCGACGGCACCCCGGTGGAGGTGCAAAGCAGCGGCACGCCGGCAGCCAAGGCGCTCCCCGCCGGAGGTGTTCCGGGAGCATGAAAAACACCCGCAACTTCCCGGGGGAGAGCGGAGCGTGAACCCGTCGCGAATTTTTATTGAACGGCCCATCGCCACCACGTTGCTGGCAATTGCGCTGTTGCTTTCCGGCATCATCGCGCACGGATTGCTGCCGGTTTCCGCCCTGCCGGAGATAGACTATCCCACCATCCAGGTGCAGACGGCCTACCCCGGCGCAGGGCCGCAACTCATGGCCGACACGGTGACCGCGCCCCTTGAGGGGCAGTTCGGGCAGATGTCCGGTCTGGAGCAGATGACCTCGGCCAGCTCGGCCGGGCACTCGGTGATTACCCTGCTGTTTTCCCTGGACGTGCCCCTGGACGTGGCCGTGCAGGAAGTGCAGGCGGCCATCAACGCGGCCAACAACCTGTTGCCCGCCGATCTGCCGACCCCGCCCACGTACAATAAGGTCAACCCGGCCGACCCGCCCATCCTCACCCTGGCGATCACCTCGCCGAGCCTTTCCATCGCCGAGCTTTCCGACTACGCCGACACCCGCCTGGCCCCGAAAATCTCCCAGGTCAACGGGGTGGGTTTGGTGACCATGAGCGGCGGACAGCGCCCGGCCGTGCGGGTGCAGGTCAACCCCACGGCTTTGTCCGCTCGCGGGCTGACCCTCGAAGACGTGCGCGCGGCCATCGGCGACGCCAACATCAACCAGGCCAAAGGCAGTTTTGACGGTTCCCGGCGCGCCTTCACCATTGACGTGAACGACAGGTTGCTCAATCCCCGGGACTACCTGGATCTGGTGATCGGCTACAATAACGGCACGGCCGTGCATCTGAGGGATGTGGCTGAAGTGGAGCGCGGGCCCGAAGACGCCCGTCTGCGCGCCTGGGTGAACAAGACTCAGGCCGTGTTGCTGAACGTGCAACGCCAGCCCGGGGCCAATGTGCTGCAAACGGCGCAGACCGTGAAAGATCTTTTGCCCACGTTGCGTCGCTCTCTGCCGGCCGCGGCCCACATCTCGGTGCTCACCGACCGTACCGTGACCATTCAGGCTTCGGTGGACGATGTGCAGTTTGAACTGATTCTGTCCGTCGTGCTGGTGGCCCTGGTGACCTTTCTCTTTTTGCACAATTGGCGGGCCACGATCATTCCCACGGTGGCCGTGCCCCTTTCTCTGGTGGGCTCCTTCGGGGTAATGTACCTGGCCGGTTTCTCCCTGAACAATCTGACCCTCATGTCCCTGGCCATTGCCACCGGCTTTGTGGTGGACGACGCCATTGTGGTTATTGAAAATATCAGCCGCTACCGGGAGATGGGTCTGCCGCCGCGGGAGGCGGCCCTGAAAGGGGCGCAGCAGATCGGTTTCACCATCATTTCACTGACTTTTTCCCTGGTGGCCGTGCTTATTCCGCTGCTCTTCATGCGCGACGTGGTCGGCAGACTGTTTCGGGAGTTCGCGGTCACCCTGGCCTTTTCCATCCTGCTTTCGGCCGTTGTTTCCCTCACGCTCACGCCGATGATGTGCGCCTCGCTGCTGCGCGACGAGCATAAGGAAGGGCACGTTGCCCGCCTGCTGACCGCGTTTTTCGATCGTGCCGTGGCCGCCTATGACCGGGGCCTGCAATGGGTTTTTCGCCGGCAGGGTCTGACCCTGTTGATCGCCGTGTTCACCCTGGGGCTGAGCGTGTGGTTGTATATCGTCGTGCCCAAAGGCTTTTTGCCGGAGCAGGATACCGGTGTGCTGCAGGGCATTACCGTGGCCCAGCGCACGGTTTCCTTCGCCGGCATGTCCACCCTGCAGAGGCAGGTGGCCGACACGGTTTTGCAGGATCCTGCCGTGGAGAGCCTGTCGTCGTTCATCGGCGTGGACGGGGTGAACACCACCCTGAACTCCGGGCGCATGCTGATTAATTTGAAGCCCCTGGACCAACGGGAGCGTGCCCCGGCGGTCATTGCCCGCCTGCACGAACGGCTGGCGGCCTTGCCCGGCATCTCCCTGTACCTGCAGCCGGTGCAGGATCTGACCATCGACGCCGACGTGGGCCGGGCCCGATACTCCTTCACCATAGACTCGGTGCGCGCGGAAGACCTGGACCTGTGGGCGCCGCGCCTGATGGCCGCCATGCGCCAAAGCCCGGACCTGGCCGACGTGTCCGGAGGGCTGCCGGGCGACGGGCTGCAGGCCTATCTGCGCGTCGATAAAGACAGCGCCGCGCGTCTGGGCGTGACCATGGCCGACGTGGACAATTCGCTCTATACGGCCTTCGGCCAGCGGCAGGTTTCCACCATCTTCGCGGAATCCAACCAGTACCGGGTGGTGCTGGAAGTGCCGAGCGCCTTCAGAAGCGGACCGGCGGCCCTGAACGACATCTATGTGCCGAGCGCTTCGGGCCGGCCCGTGCTCCTGAGTGCTTTCGCCCGGCTCGAAGAACGCCCGGCCCCGCCGGTGGTTGTCCGGCACGGGCAGTTTTCGGCCGCGAACATCTCCTTCAACCTGAAGCCCGGCGTTTCCCTGGAGCGGGCCGTGAGCGCGGTGAACGAGGCGGCCGGGCGCATTCATCTGCCGCCCACGGTGCAAATCACCTTTCAGGGCGCGGCCGCGGCTTTTCAATCTTCTCTGGGCGGCACGGCCTGGCTCCTTCTGGCGGCGGTGTTCGCGGTTTACATCGTGCTGGGGGTGCTCTACGAAAGCTATCTCCACCCCGTGACCATTCTTTCCACCCTGCCCTCGGCCGGGGTGGGGGCCTTGCTGGCCCTGATGTTCAAAGGGCTTTCTCTGGATGTGGTCTCGATTATCGGCTTGATCCTGCTCATCGGCATCGTCAAGAAAAACGCGATTATGATGGTCGACTTCGCCCTGGCCGCCGAGCGCGATGAGGGCAAAACCCCGCTGGAGGCCATCCACCAGGCCTGCCTGCAACGCTTCCGGCCCATTCTGATGACCACCATGGCCGCCCTGTTCGGGGCTCTGCCGTTGATGCTCGGCACGGGCATGGGCTCGGAGCTGCGCAACCCCCTGGGCCTGACCATGGTCGGCGGGCTGTTGTTCAGCCAGGTGCTCACGCTCTTCACCACGCCGGTGATTTATCTGGCCTTTGACAGGCTCTCGATCGCCGGTCGGCGCTTTGTCTCCGGCAACCGCCGGCGGCTGCGCGTCGCCTCGAGAAGGCGCCGGCAGCTGCACGCCGTCAAACGGCAGCGGCCGAAAGCCACAGGGCAGGGGAAATGACATGGGCATTTCCGCCGGCTTCATCAAACGGCCTGTGGCCACCACCCTGCTGACCGTAGCCTTGTGCGCGGCCGGGGCGGTCGCCTATGGGCTGTTGCCGGTGGCTCCTTTGCCGCAGGTCGACTTTCCCACCATCTCGGTCACCGCCAAGCTCCCCGGCGCGGGGCCCAAAACCATGGCCACTTCCGTGGCCGCGCCGCTTGAACGGTCCATCGGCAGCATTGCGGGCATCACCGAGATGACCTCTTCCAGCACCCTGGGGCAGACCCGCATCACCATCCAGTTCGATCTGAACCGGAACATCGACGGCGCCTCGCGCGACGTGCAGGCGGCCATCGACGCGGCCATGAGCGACCTGCCGGCAAACCTGCCCAACAACCCCACCTACAAGCAGGTCAACCCGGCCGATGCGCCGATCATGCTGGTGGCCCTGACGTCCGACACGGTCTTTCCGGAAAAGCTCTATGATCTGGCCTCGACCATCCTGGCCCAGAAAGTCGCCCAGGTGTCCGGCGTGGGCGAGGTGGACGTGGGCGGCGGTTCGCTCCCGGCCGTGCGGGTGGAAATGGATACCGCCCGTCTGCACTCCTACGGCGTAAGCATGGCCCAGGTGGCCACGGCCCTGAAAAACCGCACCCCGAGCATTCCCTTGGGCACACTGGAAGGCGACGGCCGGCAACTGCTGTTGTCCTCCGACGACAAGACGAGCTCGGCCGCCGATTACGCCCCGTTGATTGTGGCCTGGAAAAACAACTCGCCGGTACGGCTTGCGAATGTGGCTACGGTGCGGGATTCGGTGCAGGACATCAACAACGCCGGCTTCGCCGACGGCAAGCCGGCCGTGATGCTGGTGATCTACCGCAAGCCCGGCGCCAACATCATCTCCACCGTGGATGCGGTGAACGCCATGCTGCCGCGCCTGCAGAGCATCATCCCGCCCAACGTGGAGATGCGCCGGGTGTTCGACCATACCGTGACCATCCGGGCCTCGCTGCATGAGGTCACCCGCACGCTGTGGCTTTCGGTCGGTCTGGTCATTCTGGTAGTGTTCTTTTTTCTGGGCGGGGTGCGGGCCACGATCATCCCGGCCGCGGCCATCGGGGCCTCGCTCATCGGCACCTTCGCGGGCATGTACCTGTGCGGCTTTTCTCTGGACAACCTCTCGCTCATGGCCCTGGCCGTGGCCACCGGCTTTGTGGTGGACGACGCCATCGTGGTGCTGGAAAACATCAGCCGACACATGGAAAACGGCCTTTCGCCGATGAAGGCCGCGCTTACCGGAGCCGACGAGGTGGGCTTCACGGTATTTTCCATCAGCTTGTCCCTGGTGGCCGTGTTCATTCCCATCCTGCTCATGCAGGGCATGGTGGGCCGGCTGTTTCGGGAGTTCGCGGTCACCTTGTCGCTGGCCATTGCCGCCTCCCTGATGCTCTCGCTGACCCTTACGCCCATGCTCTGCAGCCGGCTTTTGCAGCCGACCGGCGCCGCGTTGCGGGGCAAAGGTGCGGGGGCCTCGGACGGCCCCGGTGTGTTTGGCGCCCACCTGGCCCGTCTGCGCGATCGCTATGCGGTGAGTCTGCGTTGGGTGCTGCGGCACAGACGTTTTGTTTTGCTGCTTTGGTTCGGCATCGTCGCTCTGACCGTGGCTTTGTATATCGTGGTGCCCAAGGGCTTTTTCCCGGAACAGGATACCGGGCTGATCCACGGATCATTGCGCGCGGACCAGAGCATCTCCTTCCAGACCCTGCGGACGAAACTGAAGCGTCTCATGGACATTGCCGGGCAAGACCCCGCTGTGGCCTCGGTGGCCGGTTTTACCGGCTCAAGCAGCAGCACGGCCTTTGTCTCCATCGGCTTGAAGCCGCTCAGCGAGCGTGACGCCACGGCCGACCAGATCATTGCCCGCCTGCGGCCCAAGGTCACCGCAGACCCCGGTGCGCAACTGTTCATGACTTCCGTGCAGGATATCCGGGTGGGCGGGCGTTCCTCGCGCGCGACCTACCAGTACACCATGCAGGCCGACGATCTGGACGTACTGCGCGACTGGTCGCAAAAAATGCAGGATGCCCTGGTGGTCGATCCGCTCTTCAAGGACGTCAGCAGCGACATCCAGGACCGGGGCCTGGAATCTTGGGTGGATGTGGACCGGGCTTCGGCCGCCCGCCTGGGGGTGAGCATAGCCGACGTGGACACGGCCCTGGAAAACGCCTTCGGCCAGGCCCAACCGGCGGTCATGTACCGGGCCCGCAACCAGTACCGGGTGGTGCTGGTCTCCGAACCAAGCCGCACCCAGGGGCCGGAGGGGCTGGACTCGGTCTATGTGCCCTCAAAAAACGGCACCCTCGTGCCGCTCAAGTCTTTTGCCGCCTTTTCCACCGGCCACACCCCGGTGAGCGTGAGCCACCAGGGTTTGAGCGCGGCCGTGACCATTTCCTTCAACTTGGCGCCCGATGCCTCTCTGTCTCAAGCCACAGCGCGCATTGAAGAAATTCGGCGCGAACTGCGCCTGCCGGCCTCCATCCGCACCGGGTTCCAGGGCACGGCCAAGGTCTTTCAGGAGTCGTTGCGCACGGAACCGCAGCTGATTCTCACCGCCCTGATCTGCCTGTTCATAGTGCTCGGGATACTCTATGAAAGCTGCGTCCACCCGATCACCATCCTTTCCACTCTGCCGCCGGCGGGCATCGGCGCGTTGCTGGCCTTGCGTCTGTGCGGCATGGATTTTTCGATCATCGCCCTGATCGGCGTGTTGCTGCTGGCGGGCATCGTGAAGAAGAACGCCATCCTGCTGGTGGATTTCGCGATCACGGCCGAGCGCAACGAGCACTTAAGTTCCGAGGAGGCCATTGCCAAGGCCTGCGTGCTGCGCTTTCGGCCCATCCTCATGACCACCATGGCCGCCATTTTGGGGGCCGTACCCCTGGCCATAGGTTTCGGGGACGGTTCGGAACTGCGCCGGCCGCTGGGGGTTTCAATCATCGGCGGGCTGGTCATGAGCCAGTTGCTTACCTTGTATACCACCCCGGTCATTTATCTGTACCTGGACCGCGTCAACGTCTGGTTCGCCCGGCGTCGCGCCGGTTCCCGGCCCATTGAAAAAGTATTGGATTCACAGGAGCAATCATGATGTGCGCCGGCTGTTTTCGCTCTACCTCGGCGGGCCTTGTCTGCCTGCTGTGCGCCGCTCTTCTGCTGCCGTCCGGCTGTGCCGTGGGGCCGGACTACCAACGTCCGACCACACCCACCCCGACGGCTTACAAAGAAGCCGCGCCGGCTTCCGAGGCCGCGCAGACCGTCGACTGGCGGCTTGCCGCGCCCGGCAGGCCCGACAGCGGCCCCTGGTGGCAAAGTTTTGCCGACCCGGAACTCTCGGCCCTGATGGAAGAACTGGGCCGGGCCAACCAGAATGTCCAGGTCAGCCTGGCCAATCTGCGTACCGCCCGGGCTCAGGTGCGCGAGGCCAGAGCCGCTTTTTTCCCGGTGCTCAGCCTGAGCGGTTCGTTCAGTCGGGGCAGGGACGGCGGTAGCGGCATATTGGGCGCAGAGCCCTTGGGTAACACCTACAGCGCCGGCATGCAGGCAAGCTGGGAGCCGGACATCTGGGGCGGCACGCGCCGCAGCGTGGAGGGAGCCACGGCCCAGGCCGAAGCCCAGGCCGCGGATCTCGGCGCGGTGCTTTTGAGCATGCGCGCGGAACTGGCCCTGAACTATTTCCAGGTGCGCGGGCTGGATGCGGTCATCGAACTCTACGGACGAACGGTCACGGCCTATGAGCGTTCGTTGCGCATCACCGAAAACCAGTACCGGGCGGGCACGGTCACCCGCGCCGACGTGGCTCAGGCCAGGGAACAACTGAAGGCCGCCGAGGCCCAGTTGGTGGATGCCCGCATGCAGCGCGCCCAGACCGAGCATGCCGTTGCGGTGCTGGTGGGCCGCCCCCCGGCCGATTTCCATCTGGAGCCGCGCGGGATCACCGCCAAGCTGCCGAGCATCGACACGGGGCTCCCGGCCGGTCTGCTGGAGCGCCGGCCCGACGTGGCCGAGGCCGAGCGCCAGGTCATGGCCGCCAACGCGGCCATCGGCGTAGCCGAAAGCGCCTACTTCCCGGCCTTCAGCTTCGGCATCGGCGGGGGCTACGAAAGCTCGTCCTTCCGCAGGTGGTTCAGCGTGCCCAATGAGATCTGGTCCTTGGGGCCGTCCGTGGCCATGACCCTGTTCCAGGGCGGAGCCCTGATCGCCCGTACCGAGCAGGCCCGATCGACCTGGGAGGCCTACGTCGCTTCTTATCGCCAGACCGTGCTCCAGGCCTTTTCCGATGTGGAAGACGCCCTGGTCTCCGTGCGCCTGTTGGAAGAGCAGGAGGCCCGGCAGGCGGAAGCCCTGGCGGCCGCACGCGACGCGGAAACCATGCTGCTGAACCAGTACCGCGCGGGCACGGTGACCTATGTTTCCGTGGTTACGGCCCAGGCCACGGCCCTGACCGACGCGGTGGCCGTGGAACAATTGCGCGCCTCGCGCTATGCGGCCGCTGTTTCGCTGATTCGCGCCCTGGGCGGGGGCTGGGATACAAGCGGGTTTGCCGCCGACGGCAGCGGCCTGCCGGAGAAGTAGCGCTTCAGAGCGTTCATCTGCTCCGGCGGACGCGCAAGCGGGCTGCAGCCGGTGACCACACGGAGTATACTCTCGATTCCCCGGCAGTGCCGCCGGCCCAGCGGCCTTCGCAGCCCGCATTTGCTTGCGGGCTCGGTCAAAAGTCCGTCGGCAGTATGGTTTCATAGCCAATTTCATTGTAAAATTGCTCTAGCGCAGCTTTCTGTTCTCCCGCCTGCCAAAATGCCGGTAGTGGTAGGTGGCGTCCGGCAGCTTGCCTTCGGCCACAGCCAGCGCGACATCGGGGTTTGCCGCGAGGTAGGCCTCCTCGTCAATGTTGCAGATCTGCTTGAGATACTTCATATAGGCTTCATACTGCCTGTACGCCGGGCGTCTTGTCACCCAATTGCCCTTTTGATGGGCGCCGAACAGGGCGACGTCCACGACAAAGTAGCCTGCCTCATTGCAGAGCTCGGCCATTTGCAGCCTGTACTGATGAGGGATGTAATGCTCAAGGACGAAATCCCGCTTTCCGGCCATGGCAAAATAGATCTTGGCGAGTTGCGGCAGCAGGCCGACTTTACAGATATCCGTTGTGATCGCGGGCGGCATCATATGTTTTGTGCCTTCGACATAGCCGATGTGCTTTTTCAGTTCGGCGCCGGCGGCGATCTCCCCGTCATGGATGCCTTGATATACGATTTCCCCATAGATTCTGAAGATATCCTGCCGCAAAAGCGACCTGGATACGGCGGACTTTCCGGAATAGTGTTCGTCCATGAACAGAACGGCCAAAGGGCGCCTGTGCTGCACGTGAACAACGTGGCGCGGCAGCGGATCTCCCTGCTGCATGACGCTTTGCCCCATATATTTAAAAACATACGGGGCAAGCATGCCGTGCAGTTTGGTAAAGGTCGGAAAAAAACGTATGTCGTCATTTTCTGCGGTCATCGAACGCGCGATGGGCACAAACTCGTCGGCGGCTCCCTCGGCCACGCCGACTTCAAGGACCAGCAGGCCGTCCGGCTCAAGCCTGCTCATGAGCAAATGGATCAAGGCCTCCTGATCCGTCGCATAATGTATAGCCGAGAGGCATAAAATCAGGTCATACTTTCTGGGGCCAAGGTCGGTCCAGTCTTTGCAAAAAAATGTGCAGGAGGGGAACCAGCTGTGGGCCTGCTCGATAAAGCGCGATTCGCGATCGATGCCGTGCACAAGCGCCGCTTTTTGAAATGCCGCCCAGCCGCAAAAGTAGCCCTCGTTGCAGCCGACATCCAAAACGGATTTGCCCTGCAGCGGCGGCAGCGACAGGGCCAGAAGCTTGGCAAAGCTGTCTGAAGAGCCTTTCTGCCAAGGAAAATCGTGGTATGACATTCTGCAAACCCTCTTTATCTATATGTCCGCGTTGAGCACACCGTTCATTTGCCCTACATCAGCGGCGCGAACAGCTTGGCCACTCGGGAAATGCCCCTGGCCAGGGGGCCGCGCGCATGGAACCAGGCGGGCGTGGCTCGGGTGCAGTTGGCCAGATCGAGATCAAATTGGCGGGCGTGGTTGTCCGCAAATGCTTGGTTGTGGGTGAAGGCATTGATTTCAAAATTGAGGCTGAAGCTGCGGATATCCATGTTGCTGCTGCCGATGCTCACGGCGTGGCGGTCGCAGGTGATGGTTTTGGCGTGCAGGAAGCCGCGATAGAAAAAGACCTGGACGCCATATTCGGCCACCTGGCGGGCATAGGCGAAGTTGGCCTGATGGGTCAGGGGGTTGTTGCTGCGGTCCGGAAGCATGAGTTTGACCGTGACGCCTGAGCCGGCGGCGATGCGCAGGGCGTCGAGAAAGCTGTCGTCCGGGGTGAAGTAGGGCGTTTGGATGAGGATTTCTTCGACCGCATTGTAGATCATGGCCAGAAAGCCGCTTTTGATCGGGGTCTGCTCCTGGGTGTCGGGGCCCGAAGAGACGATTTGCACGCCCAGGCCTTCTCCCGGCCCGGCCGGCAGGGGCGGCGGGAAGTACTTGACGAGTTGCGCGGGCTCGGGGTCGGAGCGGTTGCCCTGGAGCCAGTCCATGAAAAAACGCTCCTGGATGAACCAGGCCGCCGGGCCGGTGAGGCGCAGGTGGGTGTCCCGCCAGGGGGAAAGCCTTTTGGACCGGCCGAGATACTCGTCGCCCACGTTCATGCCGCCCAGATAGCCCACCTGTCCGTCGACAATCGTGATTTTGCGATGGTTGCGGTAGTTCAGGCGTATATGGGGGTTTAAGTTGAACACGACGGGCGAGAAGGCCAGCACCTCGCCTCCGGCTTCTTTCAAGGGCCTGAACATGCGGCTGAACCACTTGAGGGAGCCCAGGCCGTCGTACATGAGGCGCACCGTGACGCCTTCCCGGGCTTTTTGCTCCAGAATGGCCAGAATTTCCCGTCCCAGGCGATCGTTGCGGAAAATGTAATACAGCAGATGGATATGTTGCCGCGCGCCGAGCATGTCCGCCTTCATGCGCTCGAACATGGCGTTTCCATCATAGAAAACCTCGGCATTGTTCCCGGGGGTGTAAATGCCGTTGCCTTCGCGATCGAGATAGTGGATCAGGCGCGTGACGGGCGAGGGCGTTGCGGCTCGGCGGCGTTCCTCGATGGACGGAATGTTCAGATACTTGACCAGGTACTTGTCATAGAGCGCGTCGCGGGAGGCCTTGTCGTTGAAACGTTTCTTCTTGTGCACCGGAAAGCCGCTGCCAAAGGCCATGTAGGCCACAAAGCCCACAAAGGGCAGAAAGAGCAACACCAATATCCAGGCCAGAGTCGAGGCCGGGTTTTTGCGCTCCAGAAAAAGGACGGCCGCGATGCAGGCAATGTCCAGCCCGGCGGCGATCATCGGAACGGGATGGGAGACGAAGTCCATAAAGGTGTCTAACGCAAAATACGAGCGAGCGTAAGGGGCGGCATTGAGTCGCGGGCGGATGGGGGGAACCGCTTTGTGTTTCTGTCGATATAAACAAGACGCCACCGGCAATCAGGGAGGAGGCAATGGATATAAGCAATTGGGAATTGCCGCTGTGGCTCGGTGAAAGCTTTGGTACGAATCGGATATATTTTGCCTGCGTCACAGGCCGTCAGGAGAGACGGTACGCAAAAAAGGACTCGCGATTTGCATCGTAAGTCCTTCATTTTTGTCTTGTGGCGCGCAGTGCAGGAATCGAACCTGCGACCTTTGGCTCCGGAGGCCAACGCTCTATCCAACTGAGCTAACTGCGCGCAAGGCCGGCCGCACAAGGTGAACCGCGGGCTGTAGCCCAAGCAATCGTTCACATCGTGGGAACTGCGATTAATAGTCCTTGCATCGGCAGGCTGTCAAGATTATCTTTTGCCTCGGACGAAAAACGTCGTTCCGCCGCCTTCGGGCGCACCGGCGCTCCTCTTTTTTCCGGCAAAACTTATTGCAGGCATTATGGCGGCGGCCGCCCGCAAAGCATCCACCCAGGAGGTTCAGATGAGCATAGCCCTTACCTGGCACGGGCACGCCAACTTTCAGCTGGTCCACCCGGCCTGCAACATCATCATCGATCCCTTCTTCATGGCCAATCCCGTGGCCGTGACCACCTGGAACGTCATCAGCCCGCCCGACGTGGTCCTGGTCAGCCACCTGCATGCCGATCACGCCGGCGACGCCGTGGACATCTGCCGCAAAACCGGGGCCATGCTCGGCGCCGTGGTCGGCGCGGCCGATATTCTGGAAAAGAGCGGCGTGCCTAAAGTTCAGATCATCAACGGCATCGGCTTCAACATCGGCGGCACCATCGAGGTCAAGGGCGGGGTGAAGGTCACCATGACCGAGGCCTTCCACACCACCGAGGGCGGCGCGCCCACGGGCTTCATCATCACTTTTCCGGACGGCTTCACCGTGTACCATGCCGGCGATACGGGCATTTTCGCCAATATGGCCGTCTGGGGTGAACTCTACGACATCGACCTGGCCCTTTTGCCCGCCGGCGGCGTTTTCACCATGGACCCGCGCCAAGCCGCCCTGGCGGCCAAGATGCTCAAGGCCAAGGCGGCCGTGCCCATGCACTGGGGCACCTTCCCCGGCCTGGAGCAGTCGCCGGATGCCTTTTTGCGCGAGCTCGCCGAACGCGCGCCCAATTGCCGAGGCATCGCCATGAAGCCCGGCGAAACCGTCACCTTGTAACAACCATTCAACCTTCAAGAGAGTTTCATGAGCATGAATTTTGAAGACCTCGGTCTTTCCAAAGATACCCTGAAAGCAGTGGAAGACCTGGGCTTCGAAGAGCCCTCGCCCATCCAGGTGCTGGCTGTGCCCCGAATCATGGAGGGCAGGGACGTTATCGGCCAGGCCCAGACCGGCACGGGCAAAACCGCCGCTTTCGGCCTGCCCATTGTCGAACGCGTGGACGTGAAGAGCCGGGTCCCGCAGGCTTTGGTGCTTTGCCCCACGCGCGAGCTGTGCATTCAGGTGGCCGAGGAAATCGGCAAACTGGCCGCCCGCAGGCGCGGCCTGTCCGTGTTGCCCATTTACGGCGGCCAACCCATCGACCGCCAGTTCCGGGCTCTGGATCGCGGCGCCCAGGTCATCGTCGGCACCCCGGGCCGGGTCATGGACCACCTGGAACGCGGCACCTTGGAGTTTTCCCGCCTGCATCTGGCCGTTCTCGACGAAGCCGATGAAATGCTCGACATGGGATTTCGCGAAGACATCGAAACCATCCTTGAACAGACCCCCGAGGGCGTGCAAAAGGTCTTTTTCTCCGCCACCATGCCCCCGGCCATCATGGACCTGGCCACGCGCTTCCTGCAGGAGCCGGAGATCCTCAAGATCGCCCAGAAGCTCCTGACCGTGCCGACCATCGAGCAGGTCTACTACGAGATCCGGCCGCACCAGAAGCCCGACGCCCTTTGCCGGGTGCTTGATTCCCAGGGCTTCCGCAAGGCCCTGGTGTTCTGCTCGACCAAGCGCGGGGTGGACGAGGTGGTGGTGCACCTGCAGGCCCGGGGCTACCAGGCCGACGGCCTGCACGGCAACCTGGCCCAGCCCCAGCGCGACCGGGTTATGGGCCGTTTCCGCTCCGGCGGCATTGAAATTCTCGTGGCCACCGACGTGGCCGCGCGCGGCATCGACGTGGATGACGTGGACGCGGTGATCAACTACGACATGCCCAACGATGTGGAAAACTACGTGCACCGCATCGGCCGCACCGGCCGGGCCGGCCGGGCCGGTTTGGCCTTCACTTTCGTCACGGCCCGCGACCACTACCGCCTGCGCGACATCATGCGCTACACCAAGGCCCGGATCACCCAGGAGCGCCTGCCGACATTGAGCGACGTCACGGCCATCAAGACCAACCGGCTGTTGGACGAGGTGCGGGCCACCATTGAGGCGGGCGCTTTGGAGCGTTTCACCACCCTGGTCGAAGACTTTCTGGACGACGACGCCACCAGCATGGACATGGCCGCGGCCATGCTCAAGCTGCTCATGGAGCGCGACTTCGGCTCGGCCGAGCCGGACAACGCTCCGGACATTCTGGCCGAAGAGCCCCGCGCCCCGTACCGCAAAGGCGCCCGTGAGCCCCGGCCCGAGTTCAAGGACCGGTGTCGCGATGCCAACATGGCCCGCCTGTTCTTCAACGTGGGCAAAAAGATGAACGTCGCGCCGCGCGATCTCGTGGGCGCCA
Source organism: Desulfovibrio sp. (assembly GCA_031553235.1). Classification (GTDB taxonomy): domain Bacteria; phylum Desulfobacterota; class Desulfovibrionia; order Desulfovibrionales; family Desulfovibrionaceae; genus Frigididesulfovibrio. The sequence goes on along the minus strand of JAVBLS010000006.1, from coordinate 45,355 downwards.
TTGCCGGCGAATGCGGCATTCCCGGCAAGGCCATCGGCGCCATCGAGCTGCACGACCGTTTTTCCTTTGTGGACGTGCCCGCCGACATGGCCGACGAGATCACCCTGATCATGAACAAGGCGCAGATTCGCGGCTTCCGCGTCGCCGTGGAAAAGGCCGCGCCCCAGGCCGGCGGCGAAAGGCCGGGGCCGGGCTTCAAAAAAGGATCGGCGCGTCCGCCGGTCCGGCAACGTCCGCGCGAAGGATAGCGCTCTCCCCAAGTGTGGGTACCACGGTAGCGGGGCCGGCATGGGGTCAGGCGAGGAGGTCGAGTTTTTACGATTGGGCTGGGCTCTTTTGGCCCTGACCAGGAGCAAAAAACGACGCCCGACGAAGCATCACGCCATGCCGGCCCCGCTACCGACTGAAAAACACTTGACCCGGCTACGCAACGCGTGTAAATGCATTGCTCTTGCGGCGGATGTAGCTCAGTTGGCAGAGCACCTGGTTGTGGCCCAGGGGGTCGTGGGTTCAACCCCCATCATTCGCCCCAAGCAAATCAGAAAACCCGTAGGGCCAGGCCTTACGGGTTTTTCCGTGTGGGGCGGAGCCCCAACAACGAGACAGAGGTCGGCTTATGAAACCTGTTGTTGTGACGGTGGCGGGGTCCAAATCGCTCTCGCACCGGGTCCTGATTGCGGCCGCCCTGGCCGGCGGCGAATCGGAACTTTCCGGGCTGCTGGAAAGCGACGACACCACCCGGACGCGGGAGATTCTGCAGGCTCTGGGTGCGGGCTTCAAGCGCCTGGGGCCGGGCGCCTTTCGGGTGCGCGGCCTTGACGGACGCATCGCCCACGATTTTGAAACGCCGTTGTCCTGCTTTGTGGGTGAATCGGGCACCACCTGCCGGCTGCTGATCGGGGTGATCGCGGCCGGGCAAGGGGCGTTCCGCTTCCACGGCGCGGGCCGGATGCACGAGCGCCCGGTGGGAGAACTAACCGGCGTGCTGGAGCAACTGGGCGCCGGCATCCGCTTTGAGGGCAAAGCGGGCATGCCGCCCCTGGTGCTGCAGTCCCACGGCCTGGATGCGTCAAAGCTGCCGGGCGCCGAGGCGGCCATCGGCTGCGACGAGTCCAGCCAGTATCTTTCCGGCCTGCTGTTGGCCGCGCCCCTGGGCCAGGGGCTGCAGATCCGTCTGGGCGGGCAAAAGGCCGTTTCCTGGTCTTACGTCGGCCTGACCCTGGATACCCTGGAGCGCTTCGGCATCGCCTTTGCCGTGGAGGAGAGCGACGGGATCGCCTGGGCTCCCCGCCCCTGGCGCAAGGTGCGCCACGGCGTGCCCGGCCGGGTGCGTTTTCGGGTGGAGCCGGGTGCTTTCCGGCCAGGCCGCTATGCGGTCGAGGCCGACTGGAGCGGGGCTTCGTATTTTCTGGCAGCCGGGGCCATCGGCCCGCGTCCGGTGCGGGTGGAAGGCCTGAACGCCCGCTCGTTGCAGGGCGACGCGGCCCTGCTGGGTATTCTGGAAGGCATGGGCGCCAAGGTCGAAGCGGATGCGGCGGGCGTGACGGTTTCGCCTGGCCCCTTGCGCGGCCGCAGCCTGGACATGGGCGACTGCCCGGATCTCGTGCCCACGGTGGCGGCCGTGGCTGCCCACGCCGAGGGCGTGACCGAAATCCGCAACGTGGCCCACCTGCGCATCAAGGAAAGCGACCGTCTGGGCGCCCCGGCCGGGGAACTGGCCAAGGTGGGCTGCCGGGTGGACATTTTGGAAGATGGCCTGCGCATCGAGCCCGCGCCGGGCGGCCCCAAAGCACCTGAGGCGGGCATGGTTTTCCTCAGCCACGACGACCACCGCATGGCCATGAGCGTGAACCTGCTCGGCCTGCCGGGCAGCCACGGCCAAGGCTTTGCCGTGGCTGTGGACAACCCCGGCTGCGTTTCCAAGTCGTTCCCGGATTTCTGGGAAAAGTGGGCGCTGCTGCGGGGATGAGCGTCTGCATTACGCGTACACGACAACGCCTCCGGCCTGCTGCCGGAGGCGTTGTTTTTGAACTTGCCGGTTCAGCGCGGGGATTCCTGCCGGGAGGCTTGCTGCTGTTGGTTCAGCGCGAGAGATCCGGCCGGGAGTCGATCAGGTCGCGCAGGCCTTCGCCCAAAAGGTTGTAGCCGAGCGCGGTGATCAGAATGGCCAGACCGGGGAAGACCGAGAGCCACCAGCCCGACTCCAGGTTGTCTTTGCCCTGCATGAGGATGTTGCCCCAACTCGGCATGGGGTATTGGATGCCGATGCCCAGAAAGGACAGGGCCGATTCCACCAGAATGGCCCCGGCGATGCCCAGGGTGGCCGTGACCTGGATGGGCGGCAGGGCGCCGGGCAGGATGTGCCGGAAGAGAATGCGCCAGGTGCCCGCCCCGGCCAGCCGGGCCGCGTCCACATAGGCCCGCTCGCGCAGCGAAAGGGTCTCGGCCCGCACCAGCCGGGCCGTGCCCGGCCAGGAGGTCAGGCCGATGACCACCATGATGTTCAGCAGACTCGGCCCGAGAAAAGCGATGACCGCCAGGATCAGGAAAAAGGACGGGAAGCAGAGCATGATGTCCACGAAGCGCATGACGCACTCGTCCACCCAGCCCCGAAACCAGCCCGCCACCAGCCCGAGCAGCGTGCCGACGCAGACCGAAATGCCCACGGCCACAAAGCCTACCCAGAGCGAGACCTGCGCCCCGTAAAGCATGCGCGAGAACACGTCACGGCCGAGGTCGTCGGTGCCGAAAGGATGTATCCATGAGGGCGACCACAAAATGGCGTCCAGGTTCAGCTCCCTGGGCGGAAACGGACTGAGCCACGGCGCGGCCAGGGCCAGGAGAAACATCAACACCGTGATGCCGAAACCGGTCCGCAGCAGGCCGTTGCGTCGCATCGCCCGAAAGAAGCTTTTTCCTGTGGACGCCATGTCCCTCCTTGGATCACGTCCCGCCGGTGCGGATGCGCGGGTCGGCCAAGCCGTAGCAGAGGTCGGCCAGCAGGTTCCCGGCCAGGGTCAGCACGGCGCCGATGACCAGGTTGCCCATGATCAGCGGGTAGTCGCGGGCCATGACCGCCTTGTAAAAGAGTTGCCCCATGCCGGGCAGGGCAAAGATCGATTCGATGATCACGCTGCCGCCGATCAGGCCGGGCACGGACAGGCCGAGAATGGTGATCACCGGCAGCAGCGCGTTGCGCAGGGCGTGGCGGTAGAGCACGGCATGCTCGGAAAGGCCTTTGGCCCGGGCCGCGGTGATGTAGTCGCTGCGCAGGGCCTCGATGACCGAGGCGCGCATGAAGCGCGACATGCCGGCCAGACCGGTGAAGATGGTGACAAACAGGGGCAGGGCCAGGTGGCGCAGCAGGTCCAGGGTCCGGCCCCAGACCGGGAGGGAATCGAAATCCAGGGAACGCAGGCCGGAAAGCGGCAGCCAGCCGAGATCCACGGCAAAGAACATCATCAGCAGCAGGGCCAGCCAGAAGGTCGGCATGGAAAAGCCGAGAAAGACCAACACCGTGGTGATGCGGTCAAACAGGCCGCCGCGCCGGCCTGCCCCGGCCACGCCGAGGGGAACGGCGATGATCAGGGTGAACAGCAGGGTGGCGGCGTTGAGGCAGAGGGTCAGGGGCAGGGCCTCGCCGATCTTGTCGATGACCGGGCGCGGGTCGCTGCTCATGGAGTTGCCGAAGTCGAGCACGGCCACACGCTTGAGCCAGAGCACGTATTGCTCGTGCAGGGGCTTGTCTAGGCCGTAGATGGCGTTCAAGCGATCTCTGGCGTCGGAATCGGCCAGGGGATTCATGGTGGTTTCCAGATCCGTGGGCGAGCCCGGCGCCAGATGGATGACGAAAAAGCTCATCAAGGTGATGCCGAGAAAGACCACCAGCAGCCAGACCGACTTGCGCAGCAGGGTTTTGGCGAGTTGCGGCAGGCGGGCGTCGCTCATGTCGATCAGGCCGGGGTGCGGACGGTTGCGGCGGGCATGGCGATCAGGCCAGGGTCCAGTCTTTGATCCGGGCCGTCTCGTCCTTCCAGGCCGAGGACAGGCGAATGCCCAGAAACACCTTGTAGAGCGTATCCAGCAGTTCCAGGCAGGATTCGATCAGGTGGATTTTTTCCAGAAACAGGGCGTCCGGGTCGTCGTCGTCGGACTTCTCGATCTTCGGGGTCTTCAAGGAGCCCAGGGAGAAGTCCGCAGCTTTGAGGGTGACCCGCCACTCTTCGGGGTCGCGCTCCAGGCGGAGCAGGGCGCGGGTGACTTTCTTGCCCGTGGTCAGGCCCATGCGGGCCTCGCGCAGTTCGGAATCCGGCCCGGAAACCGAGGCCGTTTCCACGTGGTCGCCTTCGCCGCCCTGAACCACGATGCGCTGCTCCATGGACACGGTGAAGGGCCGGCCGGTGGGGTCATTGAAGATGCCGCCCACGGCGCTTTTGTACCAGAGCCAGGTGAGGAATTCCTGCCCCAGAATGAGATCGGTGGTCTGGCCGAGATAGGGAGTGTCGCTCATGAACGGCCTCAGGCGAAATTGGTGGGTTCGAGGGAATCCAGGCGCGCGGCGTCGCCCAGGATGCGCGCGGCGGCTTCGTACGGGGTGTATGGCTCCAGGTGCAGCTCAAAGGTACGGGTGAAGAGATCCTGGAACATGTCCAACATCTTCTGTTGGGTGGAGGTGAAGTAGACCATGCCCGTGCCGGTGTTCCAGACCACCTGGAATTCCGCGGGGATGGGCAGGAAGCGCTTGTTCAGCTGCAACTCCACCAACTCTCTGAGCTCTTTTTTGCGTTCGCGCGAGACAAACTTGCGCCCCTGCTCGCGGGCCAGGGCCTCTTCTTTGCGCACAGCCAGAGACAGGTGCTTTTTCAGCACGGCCGGGGGCACGCGCCGGGTGTCCAGGCGCAGGCTGAAGGCCAGAAAATGCCCCTTTTCCACCGGGTTCTCGTTAAAGGCCGGGTTGAGCATGTCTTCAAAGCTCACCCAGCCGAAGCTGCGCAACTCCGGCAACTCGTCGATGTCGATAAAGCTGTTTTTGCGCAACCGTTCCACCACCTCGCCCCAGAGCTGGGCGGGCACGGGGTCGCTGATGCGGAAGCGCGTAAAGCTGGTGCTGCTCTTCAAAAACGACATGGGTTCTCCCACAGGATGTAAGGATCGCGCCGGTCAATTCGGCCTTCACCTCATACGCCAAATCCCCTCCACCCGCAACGATTACGGAGCGGCAATGACCGAGCCGGTGAGGGCGGCGTCGTAGCCCGGCAGGGAGTCGATTTCGCGGCGCAGGTCGGCGGACTGCAGGGTATCGAGCAGGGCGGCGACTCCGGGGTGTTCGCGCAAATCAGCGGGCACCACCAGGTCGCAACGGGTCACGGCCAGGGGCACGAAGGCCAGGCCGAAAGCTTCGGCCACCAGGCGCAGGCCCGGAGCGGCGTCGGTGGCGCCGCAGGCCACGTGGGCCGCGCCTTCGACATGGGAATAGACGATGCGGTCCGGGGCGGGGGTTGTGGCCAGGCCCGCCTGGACAAAGGCCTTGTGGAGCAGGGAGCGCAGGGCCGCGCCCGACTCGCGGTTGACGTGGCGTACCCCGGGGCGGGCGAGGCAACCTGCCCCGGTCAGGGCCAGGGGGTTGCCCGGCGCAACCATCAGGCCTTCTTCAAGAAGGGAAAAGCCGAGTACCAGGGACGGGGTATGGGGCAGGGCCTCGCGCACGGCCTTTACGTTGGCTTCTTCGGCGCCGGGGATGGAGAAATGGATCCCGGCCAGGTGCACGGCGCCCGAGCCAAGGGCGGCCAGGGAGGCGCGGCTGGAGCCGAAAACCACGTGGGCGCGCAGCTTGGGAGCCCGACGGGCGGCGTGGGCGCGTAAAAGATCAAAGGCCGGGTCGCAACCCATGAGGATCGCCCTGTGATCCAGTTCGGCTTGGGGCACCAGCAGACGCAGGCCGTCGGGGCCGGGCAGGGCGTCGGCCTCGGGGATGACCGTCTGGAGCGCGCCCGCGCCGGACAGAGGGATGCCCACCAGGCGTTCGCGCACCCGGGCCAGGCCCAGGCGGGAGGGCAGACCCGGGACGGCCGCGGCCGACGGCAACAGATGTACTCTGTCCAGACGGTCAGGGCCGCGATCCACAAAAATCTCTTCCACCGCGCAGCCGAAGATCCGGGCCAAACGCAGGGCCAAGGCCGTATTGGGCAGGCGCCGGTTGCTTTCCATCTCGTGCACGAACTGCCGGCCCACGCCGAGGCGCTCGGCCAGATCCTGCTGGGTCCAGCCGCGTTCGCGCCGGTAGAGCCAGAGCCGGCATTCAATGCCGCTGTCGTTCCGCATCATAAATTTTTCCGGTCATGATCAATTTGAATTACCGGTTGAATTACCCGGGAGTGGGGGCAGTTTGCCCCGCCAGTCCCCCCTTTCTTGACATGTAACCGGCCGTGTGCCATTTGTCGAGGCAACGACGTGTATATACGTCAAAATACTCTGTAACACGACATACAATTATTCCAGGTGGTATCATGGTCAGATCCTGCATGCTTTTTGCCCTGCTGTCCGTCCTTGTCCCGGGGGCCACTCCCGCCCCCGCCCACGCGGCCGACAAAGAGGTCACGGTGTTCGCCGCCGCTTCGTTGACCAACGCCCTGACGGACATCGGCAAGATTTACGAGGAAAAGGGCAACGGCAAGGTGGTCTTCTCCTTTGCCTCCTCGTCCACCCTGGCCCGGCAGATTGAAAGCGGCGCCCCGGCCGATGTGTTCCTCTCCGCCAACGAAGAGTGGATGGATTACCTGGAAAAGAAAAATCTGGTCATGCCCGGCACGCGCGCAAACCTGCTGCGCAACACTTTGGTGTTTGTGGTGCCGGCCGATTCGCCCCTGAAGGAAGTGGCTCCGACCAAGGAAGCCATTCTGGCCGCTCTGGGCAAGGACGGCCGCCTGTCCGTGGGCGACCCGGCCCACGTGCCCGCCGGGATCTATGCCGAGGAAGCCTTGAAGGATCTCGGCGCCTGGGACGCGGTCAAGGATCGCTTGGCGCCCATGAAGGACGTGCGCGCGGCCCTGGTGCTGGTGGAACGCAGCGAGTCGCCGCTGGGCGTCGTCTATGCCACGGATGCGGCCGTGACCGAAAAGGTTCGCGCGGCCGGAACCTTCCCTGCCGATTCGCACGCGCCGATCATCTACCCGGCCGGGCTCACGTCCACGGCGGACAAGGCCGGGGGCGAGCGCTTTCTGGCTTTCCTGAAGACTTCGGAAGTCAAGGCTGTGTTTGCCAAGTACGGCTTCACCCTGTTCTAGGAGCATCGTCGCGAGGTCTTTTTGCCCTTTGCCTGCGTCAAAAGGCTTTTTATTGCAGTCGGGCACCGAGAGAGTGCACTCCTTCCATAAAAGCCTTTTTTCCTTGTCAGAAAACAAAAATCCTCCTCGTGACGCCACCCCCTGGAGTAAATGATATGGTTTTTCACCCATTTTCAAAGCGATAATGCCGGCATGTCCGTTTTCGCCCTTTCGGACTTTGAAGTCGCCGCCTTGCTGCTCAGTCTCAAGGTGGCCTTCTGGGCTGTTGCCTGCTGCGTTCCCCTAAGCATCGGCGCGGCCTGGCTGCTCTCGCGCACGCGTTTTCCCGGCCAGGGGCTGTTGGACGGCATCCTGCACCTGCCTTTGGTGCTGCCGCCGGTGGTCATCGGCTGGCTGCTTCTGGTGGGCATGGGGCGCAACGGGATCATCGGCGGCATTCTGCACGAAACCTTCGGCGTCAGCTTCGCCTTTGATTGGAAAGGCGCGGTCCTGGCCTCGATGATCATGGCCTTTCCCCTGGCCTTACGGGCCGTGCGTCTTTCTCTGGAAGCCGTGGACACCGGCCTGGAGGCGGCAGCCCGCACCTTGGGCGCCGGGCCCGTGCGGGTATTCTTCGGCATCACCCTGCCCCTGTGCCTGCCGGGCATCGGGGCAGGGGCGGTGCTGGCCTTTGCCCGCAGCCTGGGCGAGTTCGGGGCGACCATCACCTTTGTCTCAAACATTGCCGGACGGACACAGACCTTGCCCCTGGCCCTGTATACCCTGACCCAGGTTCCGGACGGCGAAGCCGGCGCTTTGCGTCTGTGTGTGATCTCCATCGCTGTGGCCATACCGGCCATCTGGCTTTCGGAGCGCATTGCCGGCCGGCATAAACGTAAGGCTATAGCATTTCACACTTGAAATGCTCGCAAGGATTTGCCGACAAATCCTTGCCGCCAAATAGGCGTAGGCGGGCTTTGCCCGCCGTTAAGCGACTATTTGAAGCATAAACTGCTCTAGGTGAGAGACAATATGGAAATTCGTATTTGCCGGAAACAGGGCGCCTTCCTTCTGGACGTGGATTTTCAGGGGGCTCCCGGGGGCGTGACCGCCTTGTTCGGCCCTTCCGGCGCCGGCAAAACCACTGTGGCCAACATGGTCGCCGGTTTGATCCGCCCCGATTCGGGGCGGATTGTGGTCAACGGGCATTGCTTTTTCGACAGCGGCACCGGCCTGGATTTGCCGCCGGAGAAGAGGCGGGTCGGCTATGTCTTCCAGGACGGTCGGCTGTTTCCGCACCTTTGCGTGCGCGACAACCTGCTCTACGGCATGCGTCTGGTGCCTGTGGGGGAACGGTTCATCGATTTTAACGGGGTGGTGGAACTGCTGGGCGTGGGGCATCTGCTCAAACGCCGGCCCGAGGGGCTTTCGGGGGGCGAGGGGCAGCGTGTAGCCCTGGGGCGGGCGCTGTTGCGCAGCCCGGCCCTGTTGATCATGGACGAGCCCCTGGCCTCGCTGGACGCGGCCCGCAAAGCCGAGATCCTGCCGTTTTTCCGGAGGGTCAACGAGCAGTTTCGCGTGCCGGTGCTCTACGTGAGCCACGACGAAGCGGAGATTAGGGTCCTGGCCCACCGGGTGGTCTATGTGGAAGAGGGGCGGGTGGCGAGCTGCCTGGATTTGGGCGGTTGAGGCGGCGGGATTACAAGCGCTTAAAAAGTACGCTGTGCACAGGCCACCGCTTCAGTAGCGTCATTTTCATCAATCCCGAGGTCGGCTGGTTTGCACCGCACCGCATCGGCCTTTTCCGCCCGCAACTGGCCGCAGGCGGCCTTGATGTCCGCGCCTTTGCTCTGGCGCAAGGTGGCGGTGATGTGCTTCTTGCGTAAGATTTCCAGAAAAGCCTCCACGGCTTCGGGCGTGGGCGCCTTGTAGGGCGCGCCCTCGGCAGGGTTGTACAGAATGATGTTCAATTTACCCTTGATGTGGGCCATGATTCGGGCCAGGTCGCGGGCCTGGGGCGGTCCGTCGTTGACCCCGCCGAGAAGCAGGTATTCAAAGGTCAGGCGCTCGCGGGCCTTCAGGGGATAGCGCCTGAGCAGGTCAAGCAGACGCTCCAGGGGCAGCCGGGCCGCGCCGGGCATGATCGTTTGGCGCAGTCCCTGGGTGGGGGCGTGCAGCGAAACGGCCAGGTAGGCCAGGCCGCTTTGGCCCAGTTCGAGCAGGCCCTTTTCAATGCCGCAGGTGGATACGGTGATGCGCCGGGGCGAGAAGGACAGGCCGGGTTCGCTGTTCAGGGTTTCCAGAACGCGCATCAGCTCGCGGAAATTGAGCAGGGGCTCGCCCATGCCCATGAAGACCAGGTTGCGGATCACCGGTTCATCCGGGTCTTCCCGCAAATAAGCCCGGCCGACAAGCACCTGGCCGAGAATTTCCGCCATACTCATGTTGCGCACAAAACCCATGCTGCCGGTGCTGCAAAAGGTGCAGCCCATGGCGCAGCCCACCTGGGTGGACAGGCACTGGCTCCAGCGCGGCTTGCCCTCGCGCGAATGCGAGGGAATAAGCACGGTTTCCACGCATTGGCCGTCATCCAGTTCCAAAAGCAGCTTGACCGTACCGTCGGCGCTTTTCTGCTCGGCGGCCAGGCGCGGCCGCTCGATGCGCGTTGTTTCGGCCAGCTTGGCCCGGCAGGCCTTGGATAGGTCGGTCATTTCCCCGAAAGAAACAGCGCCCTTGCGCCAGAGCCATTGCCACAACTGGCGAGCCCGAAAGGCCGGCTCGCCCAGGTCTTCAACAACAAATCGGGTCAGTTCGTCACGGGTCAGATTGGTCAGAGAAATCATAGGCATGGGGTTGCTGCTTGCGGGGGGTAAAAAGAGGATTTTGCTTTTCAGTTGCCGGGACATTCGGAGGATTTTTATTCTCCGACAAGGAAAACGGCTTTTTCACGAGGGGAGTGTACTTCTTGCGGTGCTCGACCCGAGGGAAAAAGCCGTTTGACGCCGGCGGAGGGCAAAAAGACCCAAATGCTTCGGCAACCTAAGGTACTAAGGGGCGGCGGTCGTCAACCCGCTTCGCCTTGCCCTCGGACACAGGCAGGGAATTGGCCTGGACCATGTCGATTTTCGGGGTGACCAGAATTTCGTCGCGCAGGCGCTGGGCAATGCGTTTCTGCAGGGCGGTGAGGGCGCGCATGTCTTCGACAAAGTATTCGTTGCGGATTTCCACCTGGACGCGGATCTGGTCCATGCTTTCGACCTGTTCCAGGATGATCATATAGTTTTCGCCCACTTCGGGGAAACCCATGAGGATTTGCTCGATCTGCATGGGGTAGATGTTGCAGCCCTTGATGATGAACATGTCGTCCACCCGGCCGAGAATGCGGTCGATACGCCGGTGCTTGCGGCCGCAGGGGCACTCGCCGGGCAGGAAGCGGGTCAGGTCGCGGGTGCGATAGCGCAGAATGGGCATGCCCCGGCGGGTCAGGGTGGTCATGACCAGTTCGCCCACTTCGCCGTCGGCCACGGGGGTGCCGGCGGCCGGGTCGACGATCTCGGCGATGTAGGCGTCTTCCCAAACGTGCATGCCGTTCTGGGCCAAACACTCGAAGGCCACGCCCGGGCCGTTCATCTCGGAGAGGCCGTAGGAGTTGTAAGCCTTGACCGCCAGCAGATATTCGATGCGCCGGCGCACTTCTTCGGTGTGCGGCTCGGCGCCGACCAGGGCGATGCGCACCGGCAGGGACTGCGGGTCCACGCCGTCGTTCATCATGGAATTGGCCAGATAGAGGGCGTAGGAAGGAATGATGTGGATGGCCGTGACGTTCATGTCGCGGATCAGCTTGAGCTGTCGGCGGGTGTTGCCGGTGCCGGCCGGAATGGTCAGGCAGCCCAGGCGCTCGGCCCCGTAGTGGATGCCCAGACCGCCGGTGAACAGGCCGTAGCCGGCGATATTTTGGAATACGTCGGAGTTGCGGATGCCGACCATGTGCATGCAGCGGGCCATGAGATCGGCCCAGGTGTCGATATCGTCCTGGGTGTGGCAGACCACCACGGGCGCACCCGTGGTGCCGGAAGAGGCATGCAGGCGCACCAGTTCCGACCGGTCGACGGAAACCAGACCAAGGGGGTAGGCGCGGCGCAGTTCGTCCTTGCCGGTGAAGGGAAGCTTGGTAATGTCGCCGGCGTTGCGCAAATCGCCCGCATGGACCTGGGCTTCGGCAAAAACCTTGCGGTAGTGGGGGGACCTGGCCGCCTGCTCAACGGTATTCTTCAGGCGCACGGCCTGCATGGCGGCCAGGGCGTCGCGGCTTGCGGTCTCGGCCGGAGAAAAAAATTCCATGATGTTTCCCGCTTTATGCTGTGTTCGTAAGGCTGGGCAACGGCTCAAAAGGTCTTTGCCCCGGCATCACTGCCGGGCGGCGGGCAGGCGGTCGTAGCCGTAAGGCATGCCCTTGCCGCAAGGAATCACACTGTTGCCCGCAACGCTCAACACCGTGCCCAGCCCTTGGAAAAGACGAGCGCGCGAGCCGATCACGCACATGTGTCCAAAGCCTTGGGCTTCCACGGGCAGGTGCGGCAGCCGGCATAGGGGGCCGTCGTGCCGAAGCAGGTCGTCCTCACCCCGCAGGCCCAGGCGAAAATTGTCCAGCAGCGTCCAGACGTCGGCCAGTTCCACGTTCGCATCGCGCAGGGGGATGCGCTTTTCCAGAACGGCGCGGCAGCGATTCTGATAACGCAGGGCGACGTATACCTTGGAATGGGCCGCCTTGACGGCCGGAATGTCTTCTTCCCGGTGCGCCGGCGCAAGCCCGGCTCGGCCAGAACGGCCAGCATGAGCCCGCCGCAACTGTCGGCCATCGGTCCACCGATTTTACGCTGGATTGTCGAAAGCCGCAACAGCTGGCCGGGAGCTTCGGTGAAGAAAAAATCAAGCACGGGCGGGCCGTCGGGGTAATATTCCTGAAAGCGCCTGCGGCAACGCTCTTCCTGAAAGCGGGCGTCCGGGGCGTAGTCGGCCGCCTGGATATGACATGTAAATAAAGTGCGCTGCACTCTATACGGTCTTATAAATTATTTGCTGGATGATATATTGAGTCGACAATGCCGGCAAGAGGCAGAATCGTCATTTTCGCTTTGTGTCGCCGTAAGTTGATCATTTGCCGGTTCAGGCGGGAAAAGGCCGTCCGGGCCCGGAAAACTGTTGCCAAAAGCAGAGCCCGGCTGTAAGAACAGGGAGCCGTTGCCCCCGGTGCGGGGCCGGCGCAAACCTTGCTCCGAAGGAGTCACGTTCATGCGTACCATGGGAAAATCCCTGATTCTTTGTCTTATGCTCGGCCTGCTTATGAGTTCCGTTGCTTTTGCCGCCGCTCCTCCTCCCCTGAGCGACACCGAACGCGCCACCCTGCAACAGGCAGCCGACGCTTACAAGGCCAAGGATTATGCCAAAGTGAAAAGCCTGGTTCAGGGCATGGCGGACAAGAAAGAGCCCCGGGCCTCCTTTCTTATGGGTCTGGTGGCGGTGAGCCCCGACGGCGGCAAGCAGGACTTCAAATCTGCCGAGAAATACTGGAAAGTCGCGTCCGACGCCGGCATGCCCGACGCCCTGTTCAGCCTCGGCCTGCTGTATTATTCCGGTGTTCTGGGCGAGAAGGACTTCAAAAAGTCCCGCGATCTCTGGACCAAGGGCGCCAAAGAAGGCCACCCCGAAGCCCAGCTCGGCCTTGGCATGCTGATGATGACCGGCCAGGGCGGTCCCAAGGATGAAGCCGGGGCCATAAAGAATTTCCGTGCCGCCGCCGACAAAGGGCATCCCCAGGCCATGATGGCCCTGGGCCAGGCCTACTACGAAGGCCGGGGCGTGAAGAAAGACGTCAAGCAGGCCCGCGCCTGGGTGCAGAAAGCGGCTGACGCCGGCTTCCCCGAGGCCAAGCAGCGCCTGGAACAGATGAAATAACGCCGGTGTTTGCGCTTTACGAGAGAAAGGGAACCCTCTGGGGTTCCCTTTCTCGTTTTGTAATTGTATTCGCGACCCGTCGATGCTAGACAACCCCGGTCCAAATTTTCCGGACGTAACCACCGGCAAGGAGAAGGCGATGCGCACGGCATCCCGCATCTGAGTGAACCGACAGGACCGCGAGGCATCGCGGTCTGGTTGTGTTCTGTGCAGGCCTTCCCCCGCACCGGGTTTTCCCGGGTGTTTCGGACGGCCTGACCGATTTTTTCCCTCCCGCCACACGGCGGTTTGTGGCCAGGTGCTTCCCGTGTCTCCCCTTTTGTATGCCGGCAGATTCACAACCTTTACAGGAGTGCATCATGCCGCAACGCAGCAAATTTCTGCCCACTCTGCTTCTCTGGGCTGTGTGTCTGGCCCTGCCCCTCGTCTTTTTTGCCGGTCGCACCGTTCAGGCAGCGACCACAGTTGCGGATCTTCTTCCGGTCAAGAAGCTGCGCGTGGCCTTTTGCGCCGCCTATCCGCCCTTTGAGTCGCGCAACGAGAAGACCGGAGAGTTTGAAGGCTTCGACATCGATCTGGCCAAGGCCCTGGGCGAGCGCCTGGGCGTGCCCGTGGAACTGCATGATGTCGAATGGCCCGGGCTCATCGCCGGCCTGAACAAGGGCGACTTCGACGTGATCATTTCGTGCATGTCCAAGTCCGAAACGCGCGGGCAAAACGTTTCCATGAGCGATGTCTACTACAACCTGTCCGACGTGATCGTGGTGCGCAAGGGAGAGACCGGCGTGGCCTCGGCCGCCGACCTGCGCGGTAAAACCGTAGGCGTGCAGCTCGGCTCCTCGGCCGAGCTGGCCCTGGACGCCCTGCCCGGCATCGGCGACATCAGGCGCTACAATTACAACCCCGAAGCCTTTCTGGATCTGGCCAACAAGCGCATCGACGCCCTGGTCGTGGGCCAGGCCTATGCCGTGGTCCAGATGCAAAAAGCCACGGGAGTCTTTCACGTTGTCGGCCCCCTGGGAGATTCCGCAGAAGTGGTCATGGTCTTGCGCAAGGACAACGTCGCTTTGACCGAGATTCTGAACGCGGCCCTGGCCGACCTGCGCAAGGACGGCAGCCTGGGGCGGCTGGAAGAAACCCACCTGCGCGTCCAGGAGTAACCCCTTGACCTTCCAGACGTCCATCCTGTTGGACGGCGCCGGGGATATCGCGGCCGGCGTGGGAGTGACCCTGCTGCTGGCCGCGACCTCTTTCCTGTTTGCCCTGGTGCTTGGCGTCGTCGTGGGCACGGTGCGCCGCCGGCCCGGGGCCGTATGCGCCGCCCTGGGCGGCGGGGTTTCCTTTTTCCGGGGCACGCCGCTGCTGATCCAGCTTTTTCTGCTTTACTACGGCCTGCCCGCCGTGGGCCTGAACCTGCCGCGCTGGCCGGCCGCCATCCTCGGCCTGGGCCTGAACGGCGCGGCCTACATTGCCGAGATTATCCGGGGGTCGCTCCTGGCCGTGGCCAAAGGACAGGAAGACGCGGCCCGCAGCCTGGGCCTGAGCTCCGGCCAGACGCTGCGCCTGGTGCTCCTGCCCCAGGCCCTGCGCGTTTCCGTGCCCGCCCTGGTCAATTCCTTTTCCGCCACTCTCAAAGACACCTCGTTGGTCTCGGTGCTCTCGATCATGGAACTGACCCGCGTCGGCCAGTTGATCTACACCCGCACCTACCGGGCCTTTGAAATCTACCTGGCCGTGGCCGTACTTTACTACCTGCTGGTCATGGTCGTGGCCCTGTTTTCCAAGAAACTCGAAAAACGCCTCGCGTTTTAATCCCGGAGGCTCTTATGCGCCACGGTATTCTGCTCGTCGCCCACTGCCTGCTCAACCCCTTGGCCAAGGTCCGGGGTCTGGCGACCACCTCCGGCCCCTTGCCGCTGATCAAAGAGCTGGTCGAGGCCGGCATTCCCGTTCTGCAACTGCCTTGCCCGGAGCACAGCCTGCTTGGCGGCCTGCGCTGGGGCATGACCCGCGAACAGTACGACACCCCCATGTACCGGGCCCACTGCGCCCGGCTGCTCGCGCCCCTGCTTGAAGAACTTGAGGACTACACCGCCTGCGGCCTGCCCGTACTCGGCGTTCTCGGCATCGACGGCAGCCCGTCCTGCGGAGTGCGGCGTTCCTGCTCCGGCTACTCCGGCGGTGAACTCTCCCTTCTCGACCGCCTGCCCGCCCAGCGCGAAGCCCCCGGCTCCGGCGTGTTCCTGCGCACCCTGCGCGACTCCCTGGCCGCGCACAAGCTTCACCCCCCCTTTGCCGGCATCGACGAAGCCTCCCCTCATACGGCTTCCTGGCCGGCGCTCGCGGCGCTCCTGGATCTGTGATTGGGGTAAAGTCCCAAAAATAAGGCTAGGGGATTAAGGAAGCGCGAATTAATGACATTAATTCGCGCTTCCTTGGCTATTTGCCGATGCAAAAGTCGGCAAAGATACGGTCGAGGAGGTCTTCGGTGCTGGATTTGCCGGTGACTTCGTCGAGCAGTTCGGCGGCGGTGTCCAGGTGGACGGCCAGGATATCCGGGGGCAGCCCCGAGGCCAAGGCGGTCTGCAGGTCGAGGAGTTCGCCCTGGGCGTGGCGCAGCAGATCGGCCTGGCGCAGGTTGGGGGCGAGATCGCCGGGCGCGGGCGGGGAGGCGCGCAAAAGCACGGCGCGCACGGCTTCGGCCAGTTCGCGTAGGCCTTGGCCGGTCTTGGCGCTGACCGGAAGAACCGGGCAGGGCGGAGCGGCCGGGGGCGGCAGAGGAGATTGGTCGATCTTGTTCCAAACCAGCAGCACCCGCCCCTGGGCCAGGGCCTCGGCGCGCCGGACGAGAAAGGCTTCTTCTTCGGGCCCGAGGCCTTTGCCGGCGTCGACAACCAGCAGGACGACCCCGGCGGTTTCGGCCAGATCTTCGGTCAGGCGCATGCCCTCGGCTTCGATCAGATCGCCGGTGGGGCGCAGGCCGGCCGTGTCGATCAGGCGGACGGGCAGGCCGCCCAGACCGACGCTTTCTTCAATGTAGTCGCGGGTGGTGCCGGGCAGGGGGGAGACAATGGCCCGCTCGCGGCCGAGCAGGGCGTTGAGCAGGCTGGATTTGCCGGCATTGACCGTGCCGCCGAGCAGGCAACTGGCGCCTTCGCGCCAGAGGGAAGCGCGATCAAAGGCGGCCAGGAGATCGGCGATGCCGGCCAGGCCGGCGCCAATGCCGGCGGTAAAGGCCGGGGCGTCGAGCAACTTGGCGTCTTCGTCGGGAAAGTCCACGGCCAGGGTAACCTGGACGCGCAGAGCGTCGAGCCCGGCGCGCAGACCGGCTACGGCCCGGCCCAGGGCGCCGTCGAGCTTGGCCCTGGCCAGGCGTGCCCCTTCAAGGGTGGGAGCGTGGATGATTTCAGCCACGGCCTCGGCAGCGGTCAGATCGAGCTTGCCGTTGAGAAAGGCGCGGCGGGTGAATTCGCCGGGCCGGGCCGGGCGGGCGCCGGCGCCCGCTGCGGCTTCAAGAACGGCGGCCACAATGCCGGGACCGCCGTGGCAGTGGAGTTCTGCCGTGTCTTCACCGGTGGCCGAGGCCGGGCCCGGCATGAGCACGCCCAGAACCTCATCCACGGGCAGGCCGTCGGCGCCCAGGGCCTGCCCGTGGTGCAGAAACCGGGGGCGGAAGCAAAAGCCGGAATCACGGGCGGCCCGGCCGGAGCGGCCGGGGGCAAAGATGGCGGAGAGCACGGCCCGGGCCTTGGGCCCGCTGATGCGCACGACGGCAATGCCGCCGTGACCGGGGGCTCCGGCCGCGGCGGCAATGGTGTCTTCCTGCCGAAGGGTCATGGCGACTACTGCTCGGAGGCTTCGTCGACGCCTGTCTGCGGGGCGGCATCGCACGGGGCGTCGACTTCGGGCCGTTCGTCCGGACGTAAACGCCGGGGCTGGACCACCACGCGGCGTTGCAGGCCGTCGCCTTTACTGCTGGTGATCACTCCCTGGTGGCTCTCCAGGGACAGATGGATGATCCGACGCTGGTAGGCGCTCAAGGGCCTGGTGGACTGGGAGCGGCCGGTCTTGCAGGCGCGCTCGGCCAGTTCGTGGGCTATTTCGCGCAGCTTGTCTTCCTGGCGCTCGCGGTAGTTGCCCGCGTCAATCAGCAGCCGAAAGCCGCCGCCCAAGAGTTTGGCGGTCATACGCGAGGCCAGGTACTGCACGGCGGCCAGGGTCTGGCCGTCGCGGCCCACAAGCAGGCCGGAGGCATCGCCGCAATCCAGGGCCACGTTGACCCGGCCGTTGCCGATTTCCACCTTGACGGGTACATCGCCGACAATGGGGCGCACCAGGCCGGAAACCACGCCACGCACCGCTTCTTCAAGCTGTTCCGGTGGGACGGAGGCCAGGTTGAGCTCGGGCAGATCGTCGCGGTGATCGACCAGGGAGGGGTCGTCTTCTCTGGCCGGGCGCGCTTCCTGCCCGGCCGGGGCGGGCTCTTCCGTCCGGCGTGGAGCCTTGGGCTCGCGCGGTTTGCGCGGGGCCGGCTCGGCTTTTCTTTCGACTCGGGCGCCGTTCTTTTCGGCCGGAGCCGCAGGAGCCTCGTCGCCGGCGGCCTTGCCCTCACGGGCCGGCTTTGGCGCGGGGGCTGCGGGGCTTTCCCCCTTTGGGGCCGGGGCTTCCGTCGGGGCCGGGGCGGGGGCTTCGGTTTCGAGCAGATCCAGAGAGGGAATGCGCAACTTGGCTGCTCGAATCTTGGCTTTCTTCGCTCCCATGAGGCCGAAGATGCCGCCCTGGGCGTCGTTGACGATCTCGATTTCCAATTTCTCCCGCTCCACGCCGAAGTAGGCGCAAGCGGCCTCTATGGCTTCATCAAGGGTTTTGCCCCCGAATTCGGTATCTTTGTTCATGGCAGTCTCAGCGTGGCCGGTTGCCTTAGGAGCCCGCGCCGGCGGCAAGGGCCTGCCGGGTACGGCGCATCAGGAACCATTGCTGCGCGATGGAGATCACGTTGTTGACCAGCCAATAGGCCACCAAACCGCAGGGGAAGTTGATGAAGAGCACCGTGAAAATGAACGGCATCATCATCATTACTTTGGCCTGCGTGGGATCGCCGGGGGTCGGGGTCATTTTTTGCTGCAGCAGCATGGTGGCGCCCATGATCAGGGGCGTGATGCAGTAGGGGTCCTGGGCGGAAAGGTCCGCCAGCCACAGTTTGTCGGTGAAGGGAAGGTAAGTGATAAAGGCCGCGTGGCGCAACTCGATGGAGTTGAGCAGGGACTGGTACAGGCCGATGAACACGGGAATCTGCACCAGAATGGGCAGACAGCCGCCGGCCGGGTTGACCTTGTAGGTTTTGTACAACTGCATGATCTCGCGGTTCAAGGCCTCACGGTCGCCCGCATGCTTTTCGCGGATGGCCTGCATCATGGGCTGGAGCCGGCGCATCTGCTCCATGGACTTGTAGCTCTTTTGCGACAACGGCCAGAACACGGCCTTGATCATCATGGTCATCAGGATGATGGCCACGCCGTAGTTGCCCACATAGCTGTGCAGAAAACGCAGCAGCCAGACCAGGGGCTTGGCGATGACCGTGAACCAGCCGTAGTTCAGGCCCTTTTCCATGTGGTAGGGAGCCTGGGCCAGGGCGTCGGTGCTCTTGGGGCCGAAGTAGTAGGAGCATTCCAACTGGGCCGGCGCGGCGGGAGAGGCCTGGATGCCGGACCTGCCGAGTACCACCTGGTGCACCCCGTCCACAAGGCGGGCGGTGGCCGAGGCGCCGTCGCCGGGCATGCCCACCGCACCCATGAAATAGTTGCTCATGACGCCCATCCAGGAAACGCCGCCGGCGACCACCACGCCTTTGCCCAGATCCGAGGCCGAGCTGTTCTCTTCAAAGCTGCCGTTTTCCAGCCAGGCGGCCCGGGTGATGTTGTACTGGCCTTCACCGGGCTTGGGCTCTTCGCCGCCAAAGACCAGATGTTTCAAGTGGGCCCAGATGGAGGGCTGGACTGCGCCGGCCAGAGAGGTGGAAGCAAAGGTGAAGGCCGCTTTCAGGGTCTTGGGACTTTGGGGGTCAAGGGCCAGGTGCTCGTTGACCACATAGTTGGAGCCGGAAAAGGTCAGCACGCGGGTGATGCGCACCCCGTCCTGCTCGCCGACAAAGCGCAGGGTGCCGGTATCGCCCGAGCCCAGGTGCAGGTCGGAGCCCTCCAGACGCCAGCCCGCATCGGCGGCCCAGGTCTGTCTGCCGTCGAGCACCAGGCCCATGGGGGCGAGGTCCGCGGCCTTGGAGCTGACCAGGTTCATCTGCGGCGACTCGGGCGACAGGGCTTCATGGTACTTTTTCAGATGAAATTCACGCAACACTCCGCCCTGGCTGTGAAATACGGCCGTGTACAGGGGGGTATCGACGGTAACGGTGCGGCCCGCGCTGGGGGCAAAGGCCGGGCGTTTGCCCTGCGGGGCGGCGTCGACGGAGCCGACCTGCTCGGGAATGTCCGCCTTGGGGGCCGTGGCATTCTGCGCCGGGACGGGCGCGGGTTCGGGCATCCAGCCCATTTTGCGCGAGATGAAATTCCACCCCGTGAAAATGACGACGCACAAGGCCATGGCCAGAATAAGGCGCTTTGTTTCCATGTGATGCTCAGTGCCGTTTGGGTTGAGGTGAGGCCGGAGGGACCGGGTCCCAGCCGCCCCTGCATAAGGGATGGCAGCGGGCCAGCCGGCCCAAGGCAAGCAGGCTGCCCTTGAAAACACCGTGTCGGGCGACGGCCTCGTAGGCATAGGCCGAACAGCTCGGGACAAAACGGCAGTGGCCCGGCATAAGCGGCGAAATGCAATACTGGTAAAACCGGATCAACAACAGAAACGGCAGGCGCGCGAGCTGTTTCATGCCCGGCCCCTTTTCCCGGCCTCCACGGCAGGAAACAAGGCCGTCAACTCGGCGGTGACGGCGGCATAGGTCAAAAGACGCGGATTGATGCCACGTTTGGGCACGACCACAAAGTCAAAGCCTGCGGGCGCAAGATCTCCATGCAGCCGGAAAACCTCACGGATCAGGCGTTTGATCCGGTTGCGCCACACGGCGCAACCCACTTTTTTGGTAACGGCCATGCCCATACGCCGATCAAGGGAAGTGTCGTTTCGCGCCAAGGCGAACAGCACGAAATTGCGGGAGAAAAATTTTCGCCCCGCATCGTAGCAGCGCACAAATTCGGACCGTTCCGTCAGTCTGCCGGTCCGCAAGGCGACTAGACCGTCAGTTGTTTGCGGCCCTTGGCGCGCCTGCGGCGGAGGATGTTGCGCCCGGCGGCGCTGCTCATGCGGGAGCGAAAGCCGTGGCACCGTTGGCGCTTCACGCGGCTCGGCTGGTATGTTCTTTTCATGAATCGGCTCCTTGGCTGGTATGTGAACGGAGCTTCATACCCGTTTCACGACGGAGGGTCAAGTGGATCCGGCCCTTGCCCGCGACCGGCGACCAAGGCCGGCAAGTCTGTTTTTTCTTTTGCCGGTCTTTGCAGTTGTTCTCGCCCGGCCTTTATCCGCAGCATCCATACTCGAGGCATAAAACATATATTAAATGATATCGCTTGCCAAGTTGCCATATTGGTATTAACCTATTAGAATTAGGTAAACAACAATAGGAGGACTTTATGAAACGTCTTTCTCTCAGTCTGACCTTCGCGGCGATGTTGCTGTGCGTTCTTGCCCTGCCCGTTTTCGCGGCCACAGTGACGGCGGAGGTGTTTTTGTCCACGGATACCGGCTCGGGTATCCCGCTTGGTAAAGTAACCTTCACCGATACCGACAAAGGCCTTGAAATCAAAACCGATCTCAGGGGCCTGCCCCCGGGCGAACACGGCTTTCATGTCCATGAAAAGCCCGATTGCAGCCCGATGACCATGGACGGCAAGCTTACGCCGGCCATGGGCGCGGGCGGCCATTATGACCCCAAGGGCACCAAAAAGCACCTTGGGCCCGACGGCGGCGGCCACTTGGGCGATCTGCCTCTGCTGAAGGTAGGCGCGGACGGCACGGCCAAGGAAACCCTATATATCAAGGACGCCAAGGCTGAAGATTTCACCAATCGGGCCGTGATGATCCATGCCGGCGGCGACAACTACTCCGATACGCCCGCTCCCTTGGGCGGCGGCGGCGCGCGCATCGCTTGCGGCATCATCAAGTAGGCATCCTTCAGCTTCATATACCCGGCCCGGCCGGATTGCAGGAGACCCTTCGGGGTCTCCTTTATTGTGCCGCAACGGTGTTCGGAGTGCAGGGGCGGTCGGTCGGAATTATCATGTGCGCCTATCTGCTTTGCATTCGCGCTCGAATGCGCTAGCATACCGCCTTTGTTCATGCGTCCGGCCGGAGCCGGATTTTGAGGTTCCTATGCCGCCGCAAACGGTTCGTATTCCCCATATTTCCCCGCCCGTTCGGCCGGAGAAGGTGTCTTCGCGCGAAATTTGGCGCCTGACTTGGCCCCAGACCCTGACCATGCTCACCCAGTTTCTGGTGGGCTTTGTAGACGTGCAGGTGGCCGGCCTGATCCACCCGGATGTGCAGGCCGCGCTCGGCTTCATCACCCAGAGCATATTTTTTCTGCAGGTTGTGGTCATTGCCGCCGCCGGCGGGGCGGTGGCGGCAATGACCCAGGCCCAGGGGGCCGGTCTGCATCGCCGGGCCGACCGCTACGCCGGGTTGATCTTTCGCCTTGGCGCCCTGTTGTGCCTGCTGATCATGGTCCCGGCCCTGATCTTCAGCGGCAAGCTGCTGCAGGTGCTGCGGGTGCCCGGGGAGATTTTTGCTCTGACCAGGGAGCTTTGGGATATCTATCTGTTCATTCTGCCGGCGAGCTTTTTGACTGTGGTCAGCGTCGCGGTCTTTCGAGCCTATAAGAACGTGATGTTGCCGCTGGTTTCGGGCCTGCTGGTCTGCGTGATCAACACTTTTTTCGACTATGGTTTCGGCCTCGGCATGTTCGGATTGCCCAACCTCGGGGCCCAGGGCCTGATCTGGGCTTCGATCTTTTCGGTCACGGCCGGCGCGCTTTTCAATCTGCTTGTCTTAATTAAAAAAGGATTTATATCTAAAGGCAGTTTCGCGCCCCGCCGCTGGGAGAAGAGGGCTCTGCCGTATATCATCAAGGTGGCTTTGCCTTCGGGCGGCATGTCGATCCTCTGGCAGATGGGCTATTTGGTGCTGTTTTCGATCACCGCCACTCTGCCGGCGGGCGTAGTCACGGCCGTGGCCGGTCTGACGGCAGGCATGCGCATAGAGGCCGCCCTGTTCATGCCCGCCCTGGCCTTCAACATGACCGGGTCGATACTGGTGGGCAATTGCCTGGGCGCGGGCTACCGGGTCGAGGCCCGGCGGGTGGCCCTGCGGGTCATCGGGGCCGGGGCTCTGTGCATGAGTGTTGTCGGGGTGATTATCTATCCTTTCATGGCGGAGATTGTTTCCCTGGTGGCCAAGGACCCGGCGGTGCACGAAGTGGCCATGAGCTACATGCGCTGGAATATCCCGGCCATCCCGTTCACCGTGATCAGCATGATCATGGGCGGGATCATGACCGGGGCCGGGTCGACCATATATACCTTGATCATTTACAGCGCAGCCACCTGGTTGGTGCGCCTGCCCCTGGCCTGGTACATGGGCCACGAGATCTGGCAAAACGCCTCCGGAGTGTTTGCGGCCATGTTGCTGTCGCAGATGGTCCAGGCCGGTTCGGCCATGTATGTGCTGCTGCGCCTCGACTGGTATCGCTTTGCTTCCACCGTCAAACGAATGAACCGGAAACGCATATGAATACATACACCCCCATTTCTTTTCAGGAGCGCGACCGCTACCTGGCCCTGCTCGAGCGCTGCCCGGTGAAGACCTCGGACTACAGCTTTGCCAACATTTGGGGTTGGGCTCCGCACTACAACCTGGAATGGCGTTTTGACGAAGACCTTTGCTGGATTCGCCAGAAACGCCCCAAGCCCGTGTACTGGGCACCCGTGGGCGACTGGACCACGGTCATGAACTGGCGGAGCCGCCCGGAATTCGTTTCCGGCTCGGAGTTTATCCGGGTGCCGGAACTGCTCTGCGGCCTCTGGCAGGATCTCGGCCCGGGCGTGGTCCACCTGGAAGAGGGCCGGGGGCAGTGGGACTACCTCTACCTGTCCTCGGAACTGGCCGAACTGCCCGGCAACCGCTTTCACAAGAAAAAAAACCTGTTCAGCCAGTTCGAGAAGCTCTACAACTACGAGTATCGTTCGCTTTCAGTGCACTGCGTGGAAACCGTGATGGAGATGCAGCACGAGTGGTGCCGCTGGCGCGATTGCGACGAGTCGGACACCTTGCTGGCGGAAAACGACGCCGTGGCCCGGGTGCTGGCCCGCTGGAACGACATACCCGGCCTGTGCGGCGGAATTATCCGGGTGGACGGCACACCCGTGGCCTATACCCTGGCCGAGCCCCTGGGCGACGATACCCTGGTGATCCACTTTGAAAAGGGCGCGCCCGGCATCAAGGGCGTCTACCAGGCCATCAACCGGTTTTTCTGCCGGGATGTGGGCATCAAGTACACCTACATCAACCGGGAGCAAGATCTTGACGACGAGGGCCTGCGCAAGGCCAAGATCAGTTACAACCCCACGGGGTTTGCCAAGAAGTGCGACGCCGTGGTGTTGTAAGGCGGGGTTGAGGGGCCGGCCTGTTGCCCTTCCCCATGAAAAATGCCCACGGGGGATGGAAACCGCTGTGGGCATTTTTCATGCCGGGGTCCGGTCGTGCTACTCATCCAGATGCGCCTGCAAAAACATGGATTTTGCCAAGGCATCGAAAAACCGCTGGTACGGAAGCGGATCATCCACCGCCTGAACATTATACTGGGCGTTGGCGCGGACCATCATCTTTTCCGTACCGCGCGGGATGACGTTGACGGTCATGCGCAGATTGTACCCGGAAAGCTTGGTGGCGCTGACCGCCCCGAGCTCATAGGAGGCCTTGTCGATGACGAACCCCAGGTCTTGCAAGGTGGCGATCACGCTCTCCATGGTTTTCTTCTTGTCGGCGGTATCGAAATAGCGGGTCTGCATCTGGCGCAGTTTGAGCTGGGATTCCCCGCCTGTGTCCAGAACTCCTTTCTGCGCGGAAACGGCGCAACCGCCGGCCAGGAGAACTACCGGCAGAAGAATGCTCAACAGTGCTTTTTTCATATTTCGTGTGCCTCCAGAAAGACCGCTTGCGCAAGTTTATCGAAGAATTGCCTGTATACCACCGGGTCTTTGATCTGTTCCGTTGTGGTGACCTGCCCGGCAGTATTGTAGATCACACGTTGAAACGTCACGCGCACGGTGGATGAGCCGCTGCCGGAGCGAACCTGCATCAGGGTGGTCAATTCGTCGGTCAGAGTTGTGGCCGTATCGTCGGCTATTTTGGCGGCGATTTTTCGGCTCACCTCGCCCGGGAAACGATCCTTCAGGCCGTCGGCAACGGCTTTGGACACATTGGTTTTGATCGAGTCGATCTTTTCGGGCGACAGGCGTTGCGATTCCGCCGGTTTGCCGTTTTCGTTCGGGCTTTCTATTTCCCGCATCACCATGGAGGCGCGGATGATCTGATCCCTGTCCACATGGGTAACGGCGCCGGTGAGGGCGGCCAGAACGACGGCGCCCGCTATCTGTGCGCCGCTGGTGGCGTCTCTGTGTTTGGAGCCGACCAGCACTCCCAGCGTGTATTCTGATTCATCCAGGCTGAAGCCGAGATCCTGGAACACGGCCGAGGCAGCGCTCAGCATGGCCTGGTGGTTGACGGTTTCAAAACGACGGGTTTGCAGTTGTCTTTCGGCAAGAGATTCCGGGCTGAGCTTGAGGGCGTCCTTGGGGATGCCGGGCATGCAGCCCGAAAGCAGAAGCACACAGAGACTGAGAAGAGTTGAGTGCCTGAGCATGTTGTCCTCTAAAAACTGGACTGTCTGTATGAATAATCCCTCACCATGCCGTTTTCATCGAATTTGATGATGATCGTCAGGGTGCGCTGGGATGTGGAAGACGCTCCGGCACTGCCGCTGTTGCCTGCAAGCAATATCCACAGGCCGCCGCTGCTTGCGGAAGAAACCCGCTCGGTGGAAACTTTGTCGTAGACCCAGGTTTCCCGGCGTTGCGTGTCGGTGGTGACCATGTTCGGCGAACCCAGCGCCGCGACGACATCCGAGCCGGACAAGCCGACCCGAATCTCCCGCTGCACCGTGCCGACGGAAATTTTGTCCGAGTTGTCGTCACGAACGTCCGCCCTGTGCTTTTGTGCCGAACTGCAGCCAAATGCACAGAGAATGAACAGGATCGACACTATTTTCCCCAAAAAACGCATTGTCTTCACCTCCATGGCGAGTGTTTCAATTTGTAATAAAGTGAATTGATATATAAAAATACATATTTATTTCATGCTTTTTGAAATAAATATGCTTTGCGGCAACTCCAGGTTAGATGTAGTATGAAATAATAACGGTATAAATGCAATATTTTTATATCCATCCATCGTGTAGCTATGTCGGAGAACTGTTGCGAGATGTTGCTTGCCTGGGACTTCAGAAATCACCTGGAGTAAAAAAGTGCCGCCGGAAAAAAACGGCGGCACTTCTGTGATGGAAGGGCATCGGCGTTCGGTCGCCCGGGAGCTACTCCAACACTTCTTCATGTTCCGAGGCCAAGGCCGGCTTCTCGCCCGCCAGGGGCAGCAGCACAATGAACACCGCTCCGCCCAGCTCCGGGTGCCGGGCCACGGCCCGCAGCTCGCCGCCCCACTGCCGGACCATGCCGTTGACGATGGAAAGCCCCAGGCCCATGCCCCGGTGCGGCTCCTTGGTGGTGAAAAAGGGGTCGAAAATACGCTCGCCGGCCTCGGACAGGCCGGAGCCGCTGTCGGCCACCTCCAGGCGCACCCGTCCGGATTCCCCATCCAGGCACGCCCGCAGGCGCACCAGCCGCAGGTTGCCTTGGCCCTTGCGCGCATCCACGGCATCCAGGGCATTGGACAACAGGTTGACGAAGACCTGCTCCAACTGCACCCTGCCTGCCGCGGGTTTCGGCAGTTCGGCCGGAACCTCCAGGCGCAGCTCCACCCGACGCTCGGCAAAACGTTCGTGCATCAAGTCCACGGCCCCGCGCAGCACCCCGTGCAGATCCACGGCCTCGACCGTCGGGGGGCCCTCGCGCAGCACCAGGGCACGCATGTGCGTGATGATGTTGCGGATTTTTTCGGCCTCGTTCATGATCAGCGAGAGGCGTTCCTGGGTCACTTCTGCGGAGACCTCACCCTGCTTTTCCAGAAGCATCTGCAGGCCGCCGGCATAGAGGTGCAGGGCGGAGAGGGGCTGGTTGATTTCGTGGGCAATGCCCCCGGCCAGGGTGCCCATGGCTTCGAGTTTACGGGCGCGCTGCAGTTGCCGGCTGACCCGCTGCCGTTCGGTAACGTCCTCAAGCATCATGATCAGCGCCCGGGCCACGCCCTGACGCGGGGCCACGGGACAGGCCACCAGGCGCACACTGCGCTCTTCACCGTTCTGGAAAACCACCGGGAGCTCACGCTCACGCGGCTTGCCCTCGTCAATGGCCCGGCGAAAAGCGCAATCCGGGCAGAAGCCGCTCTGGGGCTTGTGCTCGTGCCCGGGGCAGAGCAGAATTTCACAGATGGAGCGGCCCTGTTCAAAGCCGGGGCCGAACCAGTCGGCCAGCCGGCGATTGCCGGCCCGCACGGCCAGATCCAGCCCCAGCACGGCGATGCCGATGGACAGGTTGTCGGTGATGGTCCGATAGCTCTGCTCGCTCAAGTCGAGGGCCTGCTGCACCCGCACGTTGGAAGTGATGTTGAAGCCCACCTTGAGCACCAGGGGCTCGCCGCCGTTTTCCCGAAAGGGGTAGGCATAGACCCGGAAGGCGTGCTTGGTGGCGGGCGACACCCATTCCATGACGCAGGAAGAGCCGGAAGCCGAATCTTCAAGCGGCGGGCAGAAGCGGCAGGGCGCATCCAGCTCGCGCAGGATCGCGTAGCAGGGGCGATCGCCGGGCACGCC
The DNA here is from genome assembly GCA_031553235.1 of Desulfovibrio sp. Taxonomy (GTDB): domain Bacteria; phylum Desulfobacterota; class Desulfovibrionia; order Desulfovibrionales; family Desulfovibrionaceae; genus Frigididesulfovibrio. The sequence continues at coordinate 18,091 of JAVBLS010000006.1, read as the reverse complement.
GAAATACTGCTCAAAAGCCCGGTTGTGAAAGTGCACGCGATGGTTCTTGCCCAGGAGCATGACATAGAAGGGCACCATGTGCAGGATGCGCAGCAGGCGTTGCAGTTCGGCCGGCGAGGCCGAGGTCACGGCTTCGGCCAGTTCGTCGGCGCGCTCCTGCTCGGGGGTCTTCTTGCGCACCACCACTTGTCTGGGTAAGTGCGAAGGCATCAGCCGCGTCCTTTCTTGTGGCTTGAGCGAAAGTGCACCCGCATGGGCGCATGGACAATGCCGAAGGTTTTGCGCAGGGAGCGCTCCAGGTGCCGGGCGTAAGTGGCCGGCACGCGCTCGGCGTCGGAAACGAAAAATACAAAGGTCGGCGGCGCGGTTTCGGCCTGGGTCAAATAGAAGAATTTGGCCCGCACGCCCTTGACCAGGGGCGGCTGGTGGGCGGCCAGGACACTCTCCAGGGCCCGGTTGAGCCGACCGGTGCCGATGCGCGTCCCGCATTCGCGGCGGATGCTCTCGGCCGTGGAGACGATCTTGTCCAGGTTACGGCCTTTGAGGGCCGAAACCATAAGCAGGGGCACGTGCGGGCAAAAAACCAGGGCCTTGCGGTAGGCCTGTTCGGCTTCCTTGCGCAGCTTGGGCAAAATCAGGTCGCACTTGTTGACCAGCACCATGAAGGGCGTGCGCCGCTCGTGCAGCAGGTCGATCAGGCGCTTGTCCTGGGCGGTCAGGCCCTCTTCGCCGTCCAGCACCAGCAGGGTGACCTGGGCCTTGGTGCTGCTTTTAATCGAGGAGTTGACGCTGTAACGCTCCACCTGGTCGGTGATCTTGGTGCGCCGGCGCACGCCGGCCGTGTCCACGAAGGTCACGGGGCGTCCGCCCACTTCCACGGCCACATCCACGCTGTCGCGGGTGGTGCCGGCAATGTCGCTGACGATCATCCGGTTCTTGCCGACCAGGGCGTTGACCAGCGAAGACTTGCCCGCATTGGGCCGGCCGAGCAGGGCCAGGCGCAGGGGTGCGTCGGGTGCGTCCTCGGGCGGAGAGGTTGCTTCGCGGTCGGAACCGTCATCTGCACAGAAGTCGATCTCCCAGTCGGACCCTTCCGCCGGGCAGAGATCCTCTTCATCGGCGCAGCAGCCCTTAATTTCGTCGTCGTTTACCGCGCCTTCGTCGCTCAGGGCATCGTCGCGTTCCGGGTTTTCTTCCAGGCTCGGGGCGCCGTCGATGTCCGGATTTTCCGCCGAAGCCCCGCCGGTCCGCCCGGCCCGGTACTCGGCCTGCAGACGCTTGCGTTGGCGCCGGCTTGCGCCTTTCAGGAGAATTTCCGGCACCGGATCGTCATGGTCCTCGACCGGCGGGAACAATCGCTCGAGGATCTCGCTTTCCAGCTCGCGCACGCCCCGGCCGTGGGCCGAGGAGATGGCCCGACAGTCCAGGCCCAGGGCATGGAAATCGGCCATGAGCAGGGCCTCTTTTTCCGGGCCGTCGATTTTGTTGATCAGCAGGATCAGGGGCTTGTTTTTGCGGCGCAGAAAAGCCGCCAGGTGGGCGTCAAAGGGAGTCAGACCTTCGCGGCCGTCCACCACCAGCAACAGCAGGGCGGCCTCGGCCACGGCCGATTCGGCCTGCTCAAGCACGGCGGCTTCAAAACCGCGCAGGGAATCCGGCCCTTCGGCCGGGGTGCTTGAGCCGTCCAGGGTCACGCCGCCGGTGTCGATGAGAATGAAGCTTTCGCCTTCGCGGGTCACCCGGCCTTCCATGCGGTCGCGGGTCACGCCCGGGCGGTCGTGGGTAATGGCCCGGTTGCTGCGGATCAGCCGGTTGAACAGAGTGGATTTACCCACGTTGGGCCGGCCCAGCAGGGCCACCTTGGGCAGAGAGGAAACAGTCATGCCGTCCTTAACTCCGGGCGTCCGCGCCCGGCGCGATTTTACCGCCGTTCACCGGCAGATTGCGGGTAAGATACATGAGCACGCCGACCACGATGAGCACCAGAGCGGTGCCCATGAGCAGGGCATAATCTTCCATTTGCAGCAGGGCGTAAAGCACTGCGTACAGCCCGGCCAGCAGGCCCATGACCGTGAGCCCGCGCCCGAGGCTGCGCATGGCGGCCATGATATAGAGCCCGTTCATCAATACCGAGATAAGCCCGGCCGCGGCAAAGGCAAGGCCGAAGGAGCTGTGCTCGGCCAGAGAGAGCAGCACCAGATAAAACAGGCTCATGGAAACGCCCACCAGGCCGTATTGCATGAAGTGCAGCCGGCTGCCGGTCGAAAGCTCGAAGCAGAACAGGGAGATGAAGGTCAGGCCGATGAACAGGATGCCGTATTTCACCGCCCGGGTGGTCATGCGGTAGAGCGAGACGCTCTCGTACAGGTTGACTCCGGGCGTGAAGGATAGAATGGATTCGCCGCGATCTTCGCCGCTGAAGGCCGAGTCCCCGAGATCCCCCACCTGGGGATAGGTGCGGCTCAAGTTGGGAATGCTCCAGTCGGCCATGAAGCCGTTGGCCGCGATGCTGCGGTTGCGCGGACTCAAGTTGCCGGCAAAGCTCGGGGCGTTCCAGGTGCCGGTCACGGTCAGGGCCGTGGTTTCGCCCACCGGGGCGAAGTAGATGCCGCCGCTGCCCTGCAGGGAAATGGTCAGGAGAAAGTTTTGGACTTCGCGGCCCGGCTGCACCGGGGTCTTGATGTGAAAGCCCGGGCCGATCACGTCTTTCAGGTCGGTGCCGGGCGAGAAGGTCTCCTGGTCTTGGCCGTTCCAGGTCATGCGTTTTTGCGTGGACAGGGCCTTGACGTCGCTGATGCCCACTGCGGTCCAGGCCTTGTCCCAGTGCACGGCGGCCGGGGCGTCGTCAAACTCGGCCTCGGGAATCAGGGGAAAGTCGCCGGACAGGGCCAGAGAACCGGAATAGACCACGTAGTCGTAGATGCCCTGGTGCAGAGTCTTGGGCTGCAGCACGGTCAGGATGTGCAGATTTTTGGGCAGAAAGAGCTTGACCCCGCTTCGCCGGTAGCGCTTGGGAATGGTGATGGTCTTGCCGTCCGAGGTGGTCACGCTTTCGGTGGTCTCGCGCCAGACCTCGTAAGGCACGGCCAGCACCGGGCCGGCCACGGTCTGGGGCCTGCCCCAGAGGCCGGCGATGTTGCCTATGGCTTCGCGCTGGAAATCGGCGCGCTCGTCGACGATTTCATCCACAAAGGCCAGGGGTACGAGCAACAGCAGGATAATGCCCGCAACCATCAGGGCGCGGAAAAATAGGCTGCTGGTGAGCCTGCCGAGGGAGTCGCCGGTGCCGCCCGCGGCATTTTCTTTGCCGCGCAAACGTGAAATGACCTGCCAGACGCCGAACAGGGCCAGGCCGAAGATGCCCAGGGCGAACAGAGCGATGAAAATTTCGTAGAACATCAGGGGGTCACGGCTTTCGCCCTTTGGGGCGTTTGACCGAGTGCCCGGCGGCTTCGAGCACTTCAGTGGTTTTTTCCAGCAGGTCCGGAGCCACCAGAAAGTAGTCGGTGCCAAAGGTGGACAGGGCAAAAATGGGCACCCCGGCCGCGGCCAGAATGGTGGTCAGGGAGGCGAAGCGTCCGACCATATTCATGCCCGTGGAGCCGGCCACGTGGAAACAGGCGTAGTTTTCCTTGATCTCCAGGTTCGGCGTCCCGGCCAGGAGCGTTGCGGCTTCCTGACGGACGACCAGGGCCAGGCCGTCATCGGTGCGCGAAAAGCTGCGCAGATCCTCTTCGGGCAGCGGGGGCAGGGGGGCGTCCTTGGGCAGCCGGCAGACGGCGAAGTGTTGTTCCAGCAGGCGCAGGCGCAGGTACAGCGAGCGCCCTCCGGAGTGCCTGCGGGCCAGGCGCGAGAGGGCCATGCGCCGGGCCGCGTCGGCCATGCGCCGGCGGTCTTCATCGTCTTCTGCCTCCACCTGGGGCAGGGCCTTGGGTTTGCCGTTTTCGTCCACGCCCACAAAGGTCAGGTAGCAGGTGCCCGCGTGGCGTCTTTCGCCGCTTGTCCAGTCTTCGGCCTCCACCCGGATGCCGACCTCCATGGAGGCGGTACCTACCAGGTTGACTTGGGCATGGCAGGTGATCATGTCGCCGGAGCGGATGGGCGCGGAAAATTCCATGCGCTCCACCGCGGCCGTGACCAGAGGGCCACGCGCGTGGCGCAGGGCGCAGATGGCCCCGACTTCGTCCATGAGGCGCATCAGGTTGCCGCCGTAAAAGTTGCCCGACCAATTGAACTCGTTGGGCAGGGGCCGGCGCTCCACCAGAACCCGGCTGCCTTTGACGGTTTTCTCACTCATGCTCACCCCGAGAATTTTACCTGTCCTTTGCCCAGAATGTCGTGCAGGTGTACGACCCCGGCCAGGCAGTTGTCGGCTTCCACCACGGGCAGCACGGTCACCGCCCGGCCCTCCATCAGGTCCACCAGTTCGGCCGCGCTCTGGTCCGGCCGGGCCCGCAGGGGATTCTTGGTCATCACGGCCGCCACCGAAGCGTCAAGATCCGGCAGGCCGCGCACCACCAGTCGTCGCACGTCGCCGTCGGTCAGAATGCCGGAAAGGCCGCCTCTTTCGTCCACCAGGCAGACCGCGCCGAGCTTTCCGGCCTCCAGGCAGGCCAGAGCCTCGCGCAACGAGGTGTTTTCGGGCGCCCGGGGCGGTTCCCGGTGCATCATGTCGGCCACCTTCAGGCTCAGGCGTTGCCCCAGGGCCCCGCCGGGGTGGAAGCGCTTGAAGTCCGACGGGGTAAAGGCCTTGCCCTCCATCACGCACACGGCCAGGGCGTCGCCCAGGGCCAGGGTGGCGGTGGTGCTGGTCGTGGGCGCGAGATTGAGCGAACAGGCCTCACGCGGCACCCAAGCGTTCAGGGTGACGTCGGCCAGACGGGTCAGAGCCGATGCCGGGTTGCCGGTAATGGCGATGATTTGGGCCCCCAGGGCGCGCAGGGCCGGGAGCAGGGCATTGAGCTCGTCGGTCCTGCCGGAGTAGGAGATGGCAATGATCACGTCGCCCGGTCGCACCGAGCCGAGATCGCCGTGGGCGCCCTCCACCGGGTGCAGAAACCAGGCCGGCGTACCCGTGGAAGAGAGGGTGGCGGCGATTTTGCGCCCCACCAGGCCGGACTTGCCGATGCCGGTGACGGCCGTGCGTCCGGTGCAGGCCAGAAGCATTTCCACAGCCTTGGCAAAATCCGGCCCGAGGTTTTCCCGCAGGCGCGCCAGGCCTTCTGTTTCAATATCCAGAACCTCGCGGCCCCGTTGTATCCAATCGTGTATCATACTTCCCGTCTTCTGTTTCTTGTCCCGAAACATCCATGCCGTACTCGCCGTCAAAGCAGGCCTTACAATAGCCCATTTGGTCCACGGCCGACAACATGCCCTCCAGCGACAGGTAGGCTAAGGAATCCAGGCCCAGGAAGCGGCGAATTTCCTCGATGCCCAGTTCCGAGGCGATCAGTTCGCGCCGCGAGGGGAAGTCCACCCCGTAGTGGCAGGGAAACTTCACCGGCGGGCAGCCGATGCGGCAGTGCACCTCGGCCGCGCCCAGTTCGCGCAGCTTTTTGACCCGTACCCGCATGGTGGTGCCGCGCACGATGGAGTCGTCCACAATGACGATGCGCTTGCCCCGGATGGCTTCGGCCACGGGATTGAGCTTCACCCGCACCGAGAAGTCGCGCATGTCCTGGGTCGGCTGGATGAAGGTGCGGCCCACGTAGTGGTTGCGGATAAAGGCGTGCTCGTAAGGAATGCCCGATTCCAGGGCGAAGCCCACGGCCGCATACACCCCGGAATCGGGGAAGGGCATGACCAGGTCGGCCTGCAGCGGGGCCTCCCGGGCTAAGGTCATGCCCATGCGCTTGCGGGCCGTGTAGACGTTCTGGTTGAACACGTACGAGTCCGGCCGGGCAAAATAGACCAGTTCGAAGATGCAGCGTAGTTGTTCGTTTTTTTTGACTTCCGGCCGCAAATCATAGGTTTTCATGGCCCCGTCGGCGCCAAAGACCACCATTTCACCCGGCTTGACCGTGCGGATGTAGTCCGCCTCCAGAAGGTCGAAGGCGCAGGTTTCCGAAGCCAGCACCGGCGCCTCGCCCAGCCTGCCGATGGACAGGGGGCGGATGCCGTGCGGGTCGCGCAGGCCGATGAGCCGGTCGTTGGCCAGAATGACCAGCGAGTAGGCCCCCCTGATGCGCACACAGGCCGCCAGAATGGCTTCTTCCAAGCTAGTGCCGTTCAGGTGCCGCACGATTAGGTGGGCAATGACCTCGCTGTCCGTGCGCGTATGGAAGATCGCCCCCTGGCTTTCCAGTTCCCGGCGCAGGCTGCCCGCATTCACCAGCGCGCCGTTGTGCGCAATGGCGATCTCCAGGCCGTCCCGGCGTACCAGAAAGGGCTCCACGTCCCGCAGCGAGGCCGGGCCGCCCGAGGCATAGCGCACGTGCCCGATGGCCGTGGTACCCACCAGATCCTTGGACAAATGCCGCTCGTCAAAAATATCGTGCACCAAGCCCAAGGCCCGGACTTCGCGAATTTTCGCACCGTCCCAGGTGGCGATGCCCGCGCTCTCCTGCCCGCGATGCTGCTGGGCGTACAAGCCAAAATAGGCCAGCCGCGCCGCCGACGCGTGGCCAAAAATACCAAACAACCCGCAATACTCTCGCATAATCGTCCCTTTATGAGCCGCCGGCAGAACAATTTAAGGTGCCGCCCGCATTGCAGAGAGACAACCTTCGCTGCTGTGCGGGAGGCATGACCCGTAGGCCACTTTCGCAGCCCTTTTTGAGTCCTCCAAATTGTTTTGCCGGTTGCTCAGTTATAATACTCCTGCAAGCTTTTGACCCTGGGTTCGCCCTTGGTTTTGGCGGCTATGGCCTGGGCCATGGCTTTGGCGCCGTCGAGGGTGGTGCTGTAGGGGATGCCGTACAGCAGGGTGGCCTGCCGGATGGATTTGGAGTCCTGCACGGTGAATTTGCCCGAGGCGGTATTGACCACCAAGGCGATGTCGCCGTTTTTGATCAGGTCGACGATGTTGGGCCGGCCTTCGTAGACTTTGAGTACCTCCTGCACCGGCAGGCCTGCTTTGCGCAGCAGTGCTGCCGTGCCGGACGTGGCCAGGATCTCAAAGCCCAGCCCGTAAAAGAGCTGGACCGTGTCCGCGGCCAGAGGCTTGTCGCGGTCGTTCACGGAAATGAAGACCTTGCCCGCAGAGGGCAGGCGCTGTCCGGCGGCCAGCTCGGCCTTGAGAAAGGCTTCGTCAAAGTCCGGAGCAATGCCCATGACTTCGCCGGTGGAGCGCATTTCCGGCCCGAGCAGAATGTCCACGCCGGGGAAGCGGTTGAAGGGAAAGACCGCGGCCTTGACCGAGATATAGCCGCCTTTGCGCGAGGCCGCGGGCTTCAGGTCTTTGAGCCTGGCGCCCAACATCAGGCGCGTGGCCAGGGCGGGCAGGGGCACGCCCGTGGCTTTGGAAACAAAGGGCGAGGTGCGCGAGGCCCGGGGGTTCACTTCCAGGATGTAGATCAGCCCGTCTTTGACCGCAAACTGGACGTTCATCAGGCCGACGACTTTCAGTTCATTGGCCAGGGCCACGGTCTGGCGCTCGATCTCTTCGACTATGACCGGGGGCAGGGAATGCGGCGGCAGGGCGCAGGAGGAATCGCCGGAATGGATCCCGGCTTCCTCGATATGCTCCATGATGCCGGCCACATAGGTGTCGGTACCGTCGGACAGGGCGTCCACGTCCACCTCCACGGCGTGCTCAAGGAACTTGTCGATAAGTATCGGGTGTTCCGGCGCGGCTTCGCCCAGGACATCACTGAAGTATTCGGCCATCTGCTCTTCGTCGTAGACCACCATCATGGCCCGGCCGCCCAGCACATAGGAAGGCCGCACCACCACGGGATAGCCGATTTTGTCCGCGACCGCACGGGCCTCGGCCGGGTTCATGGCCGTGCCGTTTTCGGGCTGTCGCAGATGGAGTTTCTGCAGCAGGGCCTGGAAGCGTTCGCGATCCTCGGCCCGGTCGATGGCGTCGGGCGAGGTGCCGAGAATGGGCACGCCGGCGCGCATCAGGGGCACGGCCAAGTTCAGGGGCGTCTGGCCGCCGAACTGGACAATGACCCCGTCGGGCTTTTCGAGCTCGACGATGCGCATGACGTCTTCAAAGGTCAGGGGCTCGAAGTAGAGGCGGTCGGAGGTGTCGAAGTCGGTGGAGACCGTCTCGGGGTTGGAGTTGACCATGATCGAGGTCACGCCCATGTCGCGCAGGGTAAAAGAGGCGTGGCAGCAGCAGTAGTCGAACTCGATGCCCTGGCCGATGCGGTTGGGGCCGCCGCCCAAGATAATCACCTTCTTGCCGGTTTTGGCCGGGGCAAAGGGCGTTTTTTTGCCGTAGGTGGAGTAGTAGTAGGAATCCGAGGCCCCGGGCCGGCCGGCGTAGGTGCGCACCGGACCGTAGCTGGGCTCGATATCCGTTTGTCGGCGCAGGTCGCGCACGTCCGAGGCCGGGCGCTTCCACATTTCGGCCAACTGGACGTCGGAAAAACCGGCTGCCTTGGCCCGGCGCAGTAGGTCGGCCAGATCCGGGTTGTCGGCGGTCATGGCGTTGGCCCGGGCAAAGCCCTTGAGTTCGGCCTCCAGGTCCACCAGCAGTTGCATTTCGTTCAGAAACCAGAGGTCGATGGCCGTGGCCTCGTTGATCTCGGCAATGCTCATGCCCGCGAGCATGGCCTCGCGCACGGCAAAGATCCGGCGTGAGTTCGGGGTGCGCAAAAGCGGGATAAGCTCGGCCCGCTCGCGCGGTTTTTTCAGAAAGGCCGAGCCCAGGCCGGACACGCCCAGTTCGAGGGAACGCAGGCTTTTCTGCAGAGCCTCGCGAAAGGTCGCGCCCATGCTCAGGGCTTCGCCCACGCTCTTCATGGAGGTGGTCAACTCGTCCCTGGCTCCGGGGAATTTCTCAAAGGCGAAGCGCGGGGCCTTCAAAACCACATAGTCGATTTCCGGGGTATAGTCGGCCAGGGTCTTGCCGCCGGTGCCGGCGGCGATTTCTTCCAGGTTCCAGCCCACGGCCAGCTTGGCGGCCACGCGGGCGATGGGAAAACCCGTGGCCTTGGAGGCCAGGGCCGAGGAGCGCGAGACTCGGGGGTTCATCTCGATGACCACCAGTTCGCCGGTCTCCGGGTGCACGGCATACTGGATGTTGGCCCCGCCGGCCTTCATGCCGATTTCCCGGATGATTGCCTTGGAAGCCTCGAAGATGCGCTCCAGTTCCGGCTGCGACAGGGTCATGGCCGGAGCCACGGTGATCGAGTCGCCGGTGTGCACGCCCATGGGGTCGAAGTTTTCGATGGAGCAGATGATGATGCAGTGGTCCTTGTTGTCGCGGACGATCTCGATCTCGATTTCCTTCCAGCCGAGCACGCTTTGCTCGACCAGAACCTCGCGTTTCATGCTGGCCGCGAGGCCTGCCGCGCCGATGGTTTCGAGGTCTTCCAGGTTGTAGGCCACGCCGCCGCCCGCTCCACCCAGGGTAAAGGCCGGGCGCAGGATGATCGGGAAGGAAATTTCCGCGGCCGCGGCCCGGATCTCGTCCATGTTCCGGGCAATGATCGAGGCGGGCATCTTCAGGCCGATGTTGCTCATGGCCTCGCGGAAAAGCTCGCGGCTTTCGGCCTTGGCGATGGCCTTGGCGTCCGCGCCGAGCAATTCCACGTTGCATTCGGCCAGAACCCCGTTTTCTTCCAGGGTCAGGGCGGTGTTCAGCGCGGTCTGACCGCCCAGGGTGGGCAATAAGGCGTCCGGTCGCTCTCGTCGGATGACGGCGGCCACGGTTTCCGGCTCAATGGGCTCGATATAGGTGCGGGCGGCCAGTTCCGGGTCGGTCATGATCGTGGCCGGGTTGGAATTGACCAGGATGACTTCGTAGCCGTCCTCTTTCAGGGCTTTGACGGCCTGAGTGCCGGAATAATCGAACTCGCAGGCCTGTCCGATGACGATGGGCCCGGAACCGATAACCATGATCCGCTGCAAATCCGTTCTTTTGGGCATAGGCTGGACCTTTTGGCCGTGGGGATAGGGGCCGGCGCTTGGCGCCGTGCGGCCCCCGCGCGCGGCGGCCTTTGCGCGCGCGGAAAAGAAAAAGGCACGGAGGGCCGTGCGCTGTTTCCGCCGAGGCGGGCGTCCGGGATGCGACGCGAAATAGGCACGCCGTGCCCAGGCGCGTTATATATACGCAGGTGGGGGAGACGGCAAGGGAAAATCACAGAAACTGCGGCAGATGGGGAAATTGCATATTGAGCCTACAGGTCGGTGGGGGCGGCTCAGACCTTCCGGCAAGGCTGTGCCGCCACGCGGGCCGGCGAGGGCCGCTCAGACCCTTCGGATTTTTTTCGTCCTTGCAGGAACGCATAGCAGCTTTCGCGGCCAAGCGGATCGCCCGGTGTATTAACCTCCTGTCTGCGGGCGGAAAAAATCCGGACGGCATCGCGTCTCGCAGAACTATGTGGTGGCTTTGAAAGCCGCTGGGGGCCGGCAGTTTTTTCCGTGAACTCTATCTTCCGGCAAAGTCGGCGGGCAAGTACTTGTCCGACCAGGCGACATAGGTGGCCAGGCGTTTGGCTTCATCGTGCAGGCCCGCTCCGGCCAAGGCTTCGGCGACCCGGCGGTAGGCGCTTAAGGTGGGGAAAAGTTCCAGCAGCCTGCGGGCCAGGGCCGAGGTTTTAAAAGGGTTTTGGGCGCCGGCCGCGGCCTGCAGGGCCGCGGTCAAGGCTTCCGGGTTGTCCCAAAGCTCTTGTTGCCGCAGGGAGAACATGACCAGGGCGGTTTCCGCCCGCCCCGCCTTGATTAGGCTGTGCATGAGCCGGAGCAGGCGCGAAACCGGCAGGGTGGCGACTTCTTCGCAACGCAGGGGCGTGTCGGCCGGGTTTGTGGGGTCGGCCATTTTGGCCCGGATGCGGCCCGCCTGCCCGAGCATGCCCGTATCACGGGTGCCGTGCGGCCGGGCCTGGGCGTAAAAGCCGTCCAGGGAGCGCGGGTTTTTCGCGTACACGGCGTCGCCGCGCCGCAGGCGCTCCTCGTAGTCCTGTTGCGAGCGCCAACAGTAATGGTTCAGGCGGGCGCGCTCTTCGGCCGGCGGCACAAAGCCGCCCACGGCCGGCTCATTGCGCGTGTTCACGGCCGTCGCCGGACCTTTAAAACTGAAGTGGTGCGGGCTCAAGGGCAGGTCGACCAGGTCCGGGCGCACTATCCACTTGGTGCAGGGCGAGACTTCGAGAATTTCGCAAAAAGAGGCGCTGACCAGGTCGTTTGGCCGGGACAGATGCCCGTCGGAGGAAAAGTGGGTCATGTTCAGGCACAGGGCGCCGTGGGCCGCGAAATCGGCGACCATCAGCCGGGCGTCGGATTCGGCGCGCAGAAACAGAAATTCGTCGAGATCGAAAAAGGCCAGATGGCGAAAGTCGTGGCCATATTCGCACAGGCAGTGGTTGTAGGCCGTAAGCTGCCGTTGCGGACCTTTGATCGTGTGGGTCTCCACCAAGCCGGCATTGAGGAAGTCTTCCAAAATGTCGCAGACCGGGGTTTTGCTGTCATTGTCGTAGAGCAGAATTTTTTCGAACCCGATGAGCAGATGCCAGATGACCCACTCGCGCAGAATGCTGTCTTCGTCCTTGGCAATGGCGCACAGGCCGAGGAAATGTCTGGGGAAATCCACCATAATATAGAGGAATAGCCGCATCCTGAAGGCTTTGCAAGCGCTCCGGCCTGGGCTACAGTGCGGGGCAAGAAAAGGATGCGCTTGTGATTCGACGGCTGTTTATCGCCCAAGGGCGGGTGCAGGGGGTGGGCTTTCGGCCCTTTGTATTTTCACTGGCTGAGGAATTCGGTTTGACCGGCTCGGTGCGCAATGCTCCGGAGGGTGTGTGCATTGAAATCCAAGGGCCGCCGACAAAGGTCGAGACCTTCGCTCGCGCCCTGGAAACCAGGCTGCCGCCCCTGGCCGAACTCACCGGCCTGGAAAGCGCCGAGATGCCGCCGGTGGCGGATGAGCCGGTCTTTGTCATCGCCAAAAGCTCGGCCGGGTCTGAACACGCCGTGTTGGTCAGCCCGGACACGGCCCTGTGCCCGGACTGCCGCTCCGACATGGATGCGGGCCGGCGCAAGGGCTATCCCTTCACCAACTGCACCAATTGCGGGCCGCGCTACACCATCACCCGATCCATTCCCTACGACCGCCTCTCCACCAGCATGGCCTGCTTTCCCCTTTGCAAGGCCTGCCGGGAGGAATACGAAAACCCGCGCGACCGCCGCTTTCACGCCCAGCCCAACGCCTGCCCGGACTGCGGCCCGACGGCCTGGTTCACGCGCTTGAACGACCCGGTCCGCACCGGCCTTGCCGACCCGGCCTCCCTGCCCGGCGAGGTCGGCCTGCGCGCCCTGGCCGAGTTCCTGCGCGCTGGCGGCATTGCCGCGATCAAGGGGTTGGGCGGCTTCCATCTGGCCTGCGACGCCTGGAGCGTCGAGGCTGTGGCCCGCCTGCGCAAGGCCAAAAATCGGCCGCACAAACCCCTGGCCCTGATGGTCCCGGACCTGGAGGCCGCCCGGGCCCTGGCCGAGGTCGGGGAGACGGAGGCGGACCTGCTGCTTTCCGTGGCCCATCCCATCGTGCTCTGCCGCAAAAAGGAGTCCGGCCTGCCGGCGAGTCTGGCCCCGGATACAAATTGTTTGGGCCTGATGCTGCCCTATACGCCGCTGCACGAGGCCGTGCTCGGCCAGTATGCGCCCCTGTGCGCCGGACCGGCCGCCCTGGTCATGACCTCGGGCAACCGGGGCGGCGAACCCATTGCCCTGGGCAACCGCGAGGCCCTTGCCCGCCTGGGCGGCATCGCCGAAGCCTTTCTCTTTCACAACCGGGACATCTTGATCCGGGTGGACGACTCGGTGGTCCGCCCTCTGTCCGGTGCCTCGGCCATTTTGCTGCGTCGGGCCAGGGGCTATGTGCCTCTGCCCGCGCCGATACCTTTCACGGCCACGGGCTGCGTGCTCGGAGCCGGGGCGGAACTCAAGCATACCCTGTGTCTGAGCAAAGGGAAGGCGGCCTTTGTTTCGCAGCACATCGGCGACATGGAAAACCTCGAGACCGCCGATTTTGCCGAGAAGATTCTCCGGCACATGGAGTGCCTGCTGCAGGTGCGGCCGGATTTGATTGTTCGCGACCTGCACCCAAATTATCGCTCAAGCGAACTGGCCGAGATCTGGGCCAAGGAGGCGGGCATCCCCTGCCTCGGTCTGCCGCACCACGCGGCCCATGCCTTTGCCGTGCTCGGCGAGAACGGCATGCCCGGCCCGGCTTTGGCCCTGACTCTGGACGGCACCGGACTGGGCGAAGACGGCAGCCTGCAGGGCGGGGAAATTTTTTGGGTCCACCCGGAACGGGCCGCCTTCAAGCGTTTGGCCGGGCTGGAGCCCGTGCCCCTGCCCGGCGGCGAGGCGGCCGTGCGCGAACCCTGGCGCATCGCCTACGCTCTGCTGCAACGGTACAACCTTTTGTCCGACGTTCCCTTTGTTGTGCCGCAGGAAAAAGAGGATGCGGCCAGGCTGATTCCGGCCATGCTGGACAGGGGCCTGAACTGTCCGCCAAGCTCCGGCTGCGGCAGGCTCTTTGACGCCGTGGCCGCGTTGCTTGGCCTGTGCGCCGCAACCACCTACGAAGGGCAGGCGGCCATCCGCCTGGAAAGCGCCATTACCCCCGGCCCGAACGACCCCTATGTCGTGCCGCCGTCCACGACCGATCCAACAAGCGGCCTGCACACTTTGCCGGGCCATGCCTTGTTTCTGGCCGCCGCCAAGGACTCGGCCCGGGGTGTGCCGGTGGGGACGATTGCCCGGCGTTTTCACCTGGGCTTGGCTCGGATGCTGGTTGATGCGGCCGCCACCCTGGCCCGCAGGCATGGGATCATGGCCGTGGGGCTTTCGGGCGGCTGCTTGAACAACGCCTTTCTGGCCGAGGCCCTGGTGGCCCACCTGCAGGAGTGCGGCCTTACACCGTTGCTGCACAAGATTTTGCCGCCGGGTGACGGCTGCATCAGCTATGGGCAGGCCGTCTTTGGCGCAGCCAGGAAAAATTTTTAACCGTTAGAGCTGTTTGCCCCGCAACGTCCGGCCGAGGCTGCGGCAGCAGCTTTTCGGCACCCGCCGGCCGGCTTGTCCCCAAGGCGGGACGGGGCGCATCCATTTGCCCGCGGCCGGGGATGATACCTGGAAACAGGCGTTTTTCGGAGAGTGGTAAAAAATCTTGGTCGGCGTGGTCCGGCGGGAGCTGTTGGAGCGGATTTCCGGAGTCCGGATTTGTCATCCAACTATATTGATTAAAAGGATAAAATGAGATAGGGCAATCGTCTTTTTCAACCGGGGAGCGGTGGTGGCCCCCTGTTGGGGAGAGGTTAAAATTGTTAAACACCCACCGGTGGATTCAAGAAAGGGAACATTCAGATAACACTCTAAATTCACGCATAATTTATGGAAAGAGGAAGTACAATCGCGTTTGGCACGACAGATGCAATAAGAAAAGTACCTTCCTTCCTTTTTGCAAGCAGCTTCGGGGTTGACAACGGGTGGTCCGTTGCAGCCCCGTTCGCTGTTTTAGCGCCACACAAAGAGAGCCGGAAACCTTTCGGTTTCCGGCTCTCTCCATGCTCGGGGAAAGGAGTTCCCAGGGGTGCCGTCACGGCCCTAAGCGCAGGCAGCCTCGATTTCCTCGGCAACGGCCAGAACCCTGCGCCACGAGGCGGGGATCCAGGTATCGCCGTGGCGCGCCCCGTACAGGGCGCCGAGGGCGAAGCCGCGCGCGCAGGAATCCCCGCCGGCCATGACATTGCTCACCAGGCCCTGCACCGGGTCGCTCTCGAATTTTTCCGCCAGGTAGAGCGTGGAAAGCATGGCGCCGGGCACGCCGCAGGCCTGACCCATGGCCTGAACGGTCACCAAAGGCTCGTTTTCGAGGCGTGATTCCGCCGCCGTCAACCACTTGTGCGCCGGTAACTGGGCATAGGCCGCGCCGGCCGCGCCGGCAAAGGCATCTTTCATACCCGCCCCGTTGAGCAGGGCATGCAGGGTATGGCCCAGAAACACGGCCACATCGGCCATCAGCGGGGTATTGTGGGTGATTCTGGTCTGGGCCACGGCGTCGGCCAGAAAGTCGCCCACCTGTTTGGCCGAAACGCCGCGCAACGGGTGCGCGAGCAGCAGCGGCACCAGACGGGCCGGGCCGGCAAAGTCGGCGGTATTGGCGCCCGGCGGTTCAAGGCCTTGCACCATGTGCTCCAGGGTGTCCTTGGAGGCATGGTCCATATAGCCGGTGTAAGTCTGCATGGCTTCCCGCCAACGCCCGGCAAAGCCGACCGGGTCGAAGCGGTCGCGCTCGCGCAGAAAGCGCAGCAGCCACATGGCCTGGTCGCCGTAATGCGACTGGTCGCCCGCCCTTTTGCCCGGGTGATACGCGTTCAGCGTGGGCGCGAGCAGTTCGCGCACCTCCCCGAGGTTTTCGGCAATGCGTTTTTGGTCGTATTCCCAATGCCCGCCAAGAGCCAGCGAGTCGGCTGCGAAGGCCCCCAGAAGGGTACCCTGAAGATGTCCGTTCATATCTTCCTCATCTTTGCGGTTGCGGCCCGGCTTCCGAAGAATTCGACCACCCCTCGGGAAGGTCCGACCGGCCGGGAGCTCACGCCGTTGCGGCAAGAGTAAAGAGATTCGCCGGAATTGAAATTATAAGTGAATATGTATCAAATAATTTTAAAAGTGAAAATACCTATTAATCTATATAATAAATTAGCTTTAATTAATCAGACAATCAATTTCAGATGCTCTCGTATTATCTAGCTTATATGTAATTTCAATAAATTAACCGGAAATTAGTTCCGCCTTGAGTCCGGTAAAAACCCCTTGAATCCGCAAAGTCCGTTGGCAGACTTGTTGGTAGGTTTTTGGTATTCCCGTCTCGGTGATTGTCCTGTTTTTCCCGGCATGGCGCATTGTAACCCACCCTAAAAAAATAAGGAAGAATACACCGGGACGGGAATGCTTTTTTACGTAATCCCTTTGTGCGGTAAGGAAAATACGTAGATTGTTGGTAGCGTCCCGGTCCAGAGTACCAAAACGTACCAACAGGGAGCAAGCCGGATGAAACTGACGGACACCTTTATACGGCGCGTGGGCGGCAACGGCAAGGTGCAAAAACACTCGGACGGCGGCGGGCTGTTCCTGTTGCGCCGCGCCGAGGAACGGGATGCCCTTTCGGTAGTCCATCTGGCCTTGCGGGAGTGCGGGCGGATAACCGGGACTGGATCGAACGCCAGCTTGCCCACTCGGAGAGCAACAGCGTCCGGGCGGCGTACAACTACGCGGAGTATTTGCCGGAGCGCCGGAAGATGATGCAGGAGTGGAGCGACTATCTTTCGGGGCTGAAAAAAAAGCGGTAGACCACAAGCAATGCTGACCCATCGGGGCGACACGTTTTTTCGCAGCGCGGTACTTCTCGATGGGGTACCGGCTCGCAAAAAACGCGCCACCCCTTTTCGTCTGCCGGAAAGAGAGAAATCCGCAGTACAGATGCAGCAGCTCTAATCCCTCATAATGGTGAGGGTGCACTTACCAGTTTCTAAAGAAACTGCGTGCGCTCTGCGAGGCTTTCCGGCATGGAGAGCCAGCGGCAGACGGCATGGAAATGGCGGGCGTGTCTGTCTCTGGTCTTTGCGAAAGGTAAAAATATAGCGCAGTATGCTTCACTTCGTGAAGACTGCGCGACCGTGCCGCTCGACCGCCAAAGGCAAGAAAGAAAAAAGCACATTGGAGCCGTCCCGTAATTAGGAGAACCGCCGGAACGGACGCGAACGCCAATAAGACAAAACAGTACACGCCACCGCCGTTTGAAAAGACCGCTGTCCGGCCTGTCTCCGGTATGACAATCCTTTGCCATAGAGGTATTTGGCAACCCTGGGCTTGTATGGTATAGACGCCAGAAAAAAAAGTATTGTTGGCTTTCGCCTGCCCTTAAAGTGGAACGTCAATGCCGACAGCCCGCTTTATGACAATTTGAACGAGTCACGCTCAAATGCTGACAAAAAAGGCCGCCATGGAAACTATCATTGAGGTTCTTCGTAACCGCTGGTCTCGCACTTGGCCGGGACTGTTGGCGGGAATGTTCAGCGCTTTGGGACTCTACATGATGATTTTATTTGCCCTGCCTGGGGGGCATAAATGGGAGGTGATGATCTATGTTGACACATGGGTGAATAGGCCTCCGTACTTCTTGGTAGCTGGCATCTTGCTTGTCACTCTGGCCTGCTCATTGCCTCTTTTTTTCGCTGGCTTGGGGCATAAACGAATAATAGACCTCTCAGGCCGCCTCATTCCGGGCCTGATCACACTCTCCGCACTGGCCCTCGGTTATTTTGGCGGCATCAGCACATTCCAGTATGTTGAAATATTCTCTGCCATTTTTGCTTTTGCGGCATTGCTTTTATTGTCCAACGCCGCCGACATGGTCGCGCGCTCCCGGCACGCGGGAAACGAACTGACCAGAACCGGCAAAAGAAGTTATGCTCTCTGCGCACTCTTATGCGTAGGCAGCATTTTTTGCATCTACGTGTTTCCTCTTCTCTAATGAAGTGCGGTCAAGCAACCATGATTAATAAGGTGTGACGAATATGGGCATAATCGGAAGTCTTCTTCACGACCGCTGGTCCCGAAATTGGCCTGGTTTTCTATTAGGTTTGCTCGGAGCATTGGGTGCTCTGATGCTGTATAAGAGAGAGGGGAATGCGATACTTCTCCCCCCCTTGCCGTTCATTTTGGGGGTCTCTCTGGCAGTATTCCTGGTCACGGTTCCACTTCCGTTCAGCAAAAGCCGTGATTTATTGTTCCGGCTGGCAGGCCGCGCCATACCTGACCTGACCTTTCTGGCTGCTCTTGGCACCAGCTACTTCGCCTTTCTCTGCCTTTTCGGCTTTTTTTCCGTATGGATTCTCGGCGTTTCAGTCATGGTGCTCTTGCTGGTTTTATTTAATTTCGTCGATGCAACCGTTCAGGCTGCCGGTACCAGAGC
>JAVBLS010000016.1:0-8066 GCA_031553235.1 Desulfovibrio sp. | reverse complement strand
CTGAGTCCATATCTGGCCGGTATAGCCAAAATTTTCAGCCCCCAGGGAAAGCATGTCCATAAGCTCGGCTCGTTGTGGCTGTGAAAGCAAGGCCGGCCTTTTGGATACCTTTTTGTACCGAAGAGCTTCGATGCCCTTTTCCCGATAGTGTTTCAGCCACTGGCTCACGGCCCCGCGAGTCACTCCCAAAGCCTCCGCTATGCGAATAGATCGCCAGCCCTGTTCATAAAGCTCCACGGCCCGAAGTCGCCTGAACTCGCGTACATCTTGACTGGTCTTGCTGAGCGTTTTCATGTCTCATGACATACCAGAGTTTCTAGAAAATGTTTAGTGAAAAATGCGTATATCAATAAAATTAATGTGATATTCTATAAGACGGCATGTGGTGCCACGCTTATTTCATCTGCCTGGGAGGTGTCGTCATAAGGAGGCTTTTGTGTTCCACCAAGGCGAAAAAGCTTTTCTATGGAAAGAATGGGCTCTTCGGCGCCCGGCTGGGTCATTCGCAGGAGTCGGAATGGACGCCGGAGGTCTCCCGACGGCGCCCCGAAGGGGCGAGGCACAGGATGTGCCGAGTCAAATAAAAAGCCTTTTTGACGCAGGCAGAGGGCAAAAAGACCCTCGTGGCGACACCCCCTACAAGTTCTCGGCGCCTTCAGCCAAGCGCTGCAAGGTCGCGCGGTCAAGCAACCGGACTTCACGGCCGTCCAGGGCAATCAGGCCCTGTTCGGCCATGCGGCCCAAGGTGCGGGAGAGGGTCTCGCGGGCGGTGCCGAGCACCCCGGCCAACAGGCCCTTACTTAGGTCGAGACGCAGGACCTCGGCATCGCCGCGCTCGCCGCTTTCATGCAGCAGGTAGGCGGCCAGGCGTTGCGGAGTTTCCATCAGGGTCAGAGCCTCGACCTTGGCGGCAAAGCCGCGCAGGCGCCGGGAAAAGGCGGCCAGCAGGTTCAGGGCCAGGGCCGGGTCGGCGGCGATGCCGGCGATGAGATCGCGCCGGGGCAGGAACAGGCTCTGTCCGGTCTCGACGCACAGGGCCGAGGCCGGGAACTTGCGGCCCTCAAACACTGCCACTTCGCCAAAGGGCTCGCCCGGGCCGAAGACATGCAAAACCGCTTCGCGGCCGTCCGGGCCGGTCCGGAAAATCTTCACCTTGCCGGCCAGGAGCAGAAACAGGCCGTGGGCTTCTTCGCCCTCAAGAAAAAACATGTCGCCCTTACGCGCCGGCCGGATCACGCAGGCCGGGGCCAGAGCCCGGCGCTGGTCTTCGGTCAGGGAGGCGAACAGGGGTAGACGGGCAAGGGCGGCAAAGGCGTCGAGCATGGGGAATCCTCTGTTTACAACAGGTCGGGCCGGTGCTCCTAACTCAGGGAATGGACAATGCCGTCCCTATATTCGTTGGGACCGAGGAATATCGGCAAGTTATTGGTCAGGTCCATGATCGAGCGGGCGCCGATGAAGCCGCCGGGCTCGGTCGGGAACACGGCCGTGTCGCCCATGGCCCCGACGCCCGAGGTCATCTTGACCAGAGCGATACGCAGCAGGCCCGGTCGGGTGCTCTCGATCAGCTTGCGCCGTTGAGCGGCCCGGTAGCGGTCCTGCGCGCGCAAGGCCTGCCGGATTTCCCCGACAATGATGTCGCCGGCCAGATGCGCGGCCATGATGCCTTCACGGCTCATGGCCGTGCCTTCCTGCAGGGTCACGTCCAAATGCAGGACAAAATCCTCCGGATCGGGCGTGCCGGGCCGGCCGAGTTGCAGCACCTCCCGTAGCGGGCCGGCGGCGGCGCCGCCGTTGATCGGCTGCAGCCCGGCCTCGTCGGCGGCGCTCAGCAACAGCCGGACGTTTTCCAGCAGGTTGGTGGCCCCGCAGCCCAGGCTGCCCTCAACCTTGGCCGCCAGGGGGGCGACATCCAGGATGGAGTTGACCGGAACCGCGTCCAGGCCGGGCGCAACAATGCGCAGCCCGACCTTTTTGACCAGGCCGAGCAGACGGTCTTCGCGCCCTTTCCAGGTAAAAACCTTGCCTTCCAGGGCCCGCAAATCCAGTTCAAGCAGACCCTCTTCCAGGCGACAGGCTTCGCCCGCCGGGCCGGCAAGGCCCTGCCGCACCTCGGCCGCCCGATAGGAGCGGACTTCCAGCCGGCGCATGCGCCGCTCGGCCCCGTGGGCCGGGCTTTGCTCCATGCGGCGCGCCGGACTGCGCTTGCGGATTTTATTTTTCAGCACCGCAAGAGCCTTCAGGGCATCCAATTCCACAACGGTGTTGTGCCCGAGCACGCAGTTCTCCTCGCCGACCGTGGTCTTGTTCAGATCGATGAGCGCGGCCAGGTGGGGGGTGTCGACCACCAGGCTGGCCTGCACGCCGACAAAGGTCAGGCCGACCACGGGAATGCCCAGATCGCCGGTGAACTCGATAACCGCGGCAAAGTCGATGTGGGCGTTGCCCCAGGCGTCGACGCAGACCAGGGCGCCGTCGGGCCGCAGGCCGTCGAGCAGCGCGGCCGTGCGGCTTGAGGCAAAACGCTTGTGTTCGTAATCGTCGGACACGGCCTGCAGAACCACGCCCTGAAAGTCGACCTCCGGGTCGGCTGCGAGCAAAGCGGCCAAGGGATCCCGGTAATGGTGCAGGGTGGTTTCTTTGGTTGAAGGGCTCGTTCCCATGTGGACCTCCGCCGGTACGGCGCCGGCTCGGCAACGTTTGCAAGCCGGTTCAGTGTAACAATACCGGTGGAGTGGGAAACCCCTTGCTATTTTCGACGAATCCGGCTATGTAATTTTGTTTCACATCATCAAGCACACCTTAGGTTTGGGTCCGGGGTGCCTGCGGGCGGTCCGCGGGTGAAAGGATCTTGCACCAGGGTGGAAGCAGAACCCCCAGGAGTTTTGTCATGGCTTACGTCAGCATGAAGCAAATGCTGGAGACCGGGGTGCACTTTGGTCACCAGACCCGTCGCTGGAATCCGAAAATGAAACCCTTCATTTTCGGCGCCCGCAACGGCATTCACATCATCGACCTGCAGCAGACTGTGAAGCTGTATCGCGCCGCCCACGACAAGGTGGCCGACACCGTGGCCCGCGGCGGCAAGGTCATTTTCATCGGCACCAAACGCCAGGCCCAGGAGGCCATTGCCGCCGAAGCCGGCCGTGCCGGCCAGTTTTACGTGGCCAACCGCTGGATGGGCGGCACCCTGACCAACTTCGCCACCATCCAGAAGAGCATCGATCGCATGAAAAAGCTTGAGGCCATGTTCTCCGACGGCAGCGTGAACCGCTACCAGAAGAAAGAAATCCTCACCCTGCAGCGCGAGTTGGACAAGCTGGTGCTGGTGCTCGGGGGCATCAAGGACATGGACTCCCTGCCGCAACTCGCCTTCATCATCGACCCGCACCGCGAGGACATTGCCGTGCAGGAATGCCGCAAGCTCGGCATCCCCATCGTGGCCGTGACCGACACCAACTGCGATCCGGACCAGATCGACTATATCATTCCGGGCAACGACGACGCCATCCGGGCCATCAAACTCTTCGTCACCCACATGGCCGAAGCCTGCCTTGAAGGCGCGGCCATGAAGAAAGACGACGGCAAGGGCAAAGACCCCGAGGCCGCCCTGGAAAAGGCCGCCAAAGCCGAGCCTGCCGAAGCCGCTCCGGCCGCCGCAGAAGAGATTGCCGCCGAGTAACGATGAAGCCCCGCCCTTCGGGCGGGGCTTTGCAGACATATAAGGAGAATCTCATGGCACAGATCAGCGCCGCCCAGGTGAAAGAATTGCGCGAGCGCACCAGCGCCGGCATGATGGACTGTAAAAAAGCCCTTGAAGAAAACAACGGCAACGTGGAAGCGGCCATAGACTGGCTGCGCCAGAAAGGCCTGTCCAAGGCCGCCAAAAAGGCCGGCCGGGCCACCTCCGAAGGCGTGGTCGCCCACAAGGTCGCGGCCGACAACCGCCGCGCCGTGCTGGTGGAAGTGAAATGCGAGACCGACTTTGTCTCGCGCGGCGACAAGTTCCAGGACTTTGCCAAAAGCGTGGCCGACAAGGTCTTTGCCGGCGCCCCCAAGGATGAAGCCGGCCTGGCCGCCCTCGTCGGCGACGAGTTGAACAACCAGATTGCCACCCTGGGCGAAAACATGTCCATTGGTCGTTTCGCCGACTTCGCCGTTCAGGGCGAGGGCCTGGTGAGCTGCTACGTGCACTCCACCGGCAAAATCGGCGTTCTGGTCGAACTGGCCTGCGCCAAGGCCGACACGGCCGGCAAGCCCGAGACCATGGAACTGGCCAGGAACATCGCCATGCAGGTGGCCGCCGCCGCGCCTGCCTCCCTGGACCGCGAGTCCATCGACCCGGCCCTGGTGGAGCGCGAGCGTGAAGTTTTCCGCCAGAAGACCCTGGACGAAGGCAAGCCGGCCAACATTGTCGAGAAAATCGTCGAAGGCCGCATCCAGAAATTCTACCAGGAAGTCTGCCTGGTGGAGCAGCCCTATATTCGCGACGACAAGGTGACCATCCGGGGCCTGCTCGATCAGCAGGGTAAAGCCCTGGGCGACAGCCTCTGCGTGCGGCGCTTCGTGCGTCTGCAACTGGGCGAAGACAACGTCCAAAGCGAAGAATAAAGCATTGGGGCTCCGCCCCAGACCCCGCCGGCAGGGGAGTCACTCCCCTGCCGGGGGAATTTGAGGGGGTGGAACCCACTCAAAAAGGTACTATGAGCACCGAAGGTTTAATACCGGGCATCACAGCCGTGGTGCTGACCATGAACGGCGAGCGTTTGCTCGATCGTTGTCTGACTTCTCTTTCTTTTTGCGATTACCTTTTGTGCGTGGACTCGGGCAGCACCGACCGGACCGAAAAAATTTGCGCCGCGCACGGAGCCGAATTCATCCGCAACGAATGGAAGGGCTTTGCCGCCCAGTTCACCTTTGCCCAGTCCAAAGTCAAAACGCGCTGGATGTTCATCGTGGACCAGGACGAGATCTGCCCCGAACCCCTGGCCCAGGCGGTGGATGCCGCGGTCATCGAGGCCGTGGCCTTGTCCGATACCCCGGCCGATGCCTGCACGGCCTTTTCCGTGGGCCGGATTTCCTGGTATTTCGATCGCTTCATGAAGCATGGAGGTTGGCATCCGGACCACATCCTGCGGGTATTCCGCACCCGCGAGGTGACTTTCAGCCAGGATGCGCACATCCACTATCACCCCACCGGGCGCACCGAGCACATCGGCGGCCCGGGGCTGGAGTTGGTGCACTATCCCTATACCGGGTTCTTCCACCAGTTGACCAAGCTGAACACTTACGCGGAACAGGGGGCCGAAGCCCTGCGCGTCCGGCACGGCCGGGGCGGGGTGCTGCTCGGCAGCCTGCACGGCATGGCCCGGTTTTTCCGCATCTACTTCTGGAAGTTGGGCTTTCTCGACGGGCGGGCCGGTTTTCTGGCCGCCTGCCACGGTTCTTTTTATGCCTTTTGCAAATACGTCCGCGTTTCCGGGGCTTCCTGGGGAGCGCCTTACGCATATCCTCCGCTCAAGGGTGAACAGCACAACAAGGATGACAATCATGCCGGCCCTCAAGTATAAGCGCGTGTTGCTCAAGCTCTCCGGCGAAGCCCTGGCCGGAGAGGCCAAGTTCGGCATTGACCCGGAAACGGTTTCGAAGATATGTAAGGAAATTGGGGATATTCTCGCCCTTGGGGTGGAGGTGGCCCTGGTCATCGGCGGCGGCAACATCTTTCGCGGCATTGCCGGCTCGGCCAAGGGCATGGACCGTTCCAGCGCCGACTACATGGGCATGCTGGCCACGGTGCTCAACGCCGTGGCCGTGCAGGACGCCCTGGAAAAGCTCGGGCACGACTCCCGGGTGCTTTCGGCCATTACCATGCAGGAGGTCTGCGAGCCGTACATCCGGCGCCGGGCTCTGCGCCACCTGGAAAAAGGCCGGGTGGTCATCTGCGCGGCCGGCACCGGCAACCCCTATTTCACCACCGACTCGGCCGCGGCGTTGCGCGGCATGGAACTGAAGTGCCAGGCCATCGTCAAGGCCACCAAGGTGGACGGGATCTACGACAAGGATCCCATGAAACATGCCGACGCCGTGCGCCTGACCAAGGTCGGCTACACCGAGGCCCTGCAGCGGCAGCTCGGGGTCATGGACTACACGGCCATTACCCTGGCCATGGAAAACAACGTGCCGATCATCGTCTGCAGCATGCTCGGCGGCAGCATTAAACGGCTGGTCCTGGGCGAGGAAGTGGGCACCCTGGTCTGCGCCAGGACATGACGGTCAACGGGAGGAACGACAAATGGAAGCAGTGAAAAAAGACGCGGAAGAACGGATGAGCAAGGCCCTGGCGGCCCTGGAGCGGGATTTCGGCAAGCTGCGTACCGGCCGGGCCTCCACCGCGCT
Organism: Desulfovibrio sp.; assembly: GCA_031553235.1. Lineage (GTDB taxonomy): Bacteria > Desulfobacterota > Desulfovibrionia > Desulfovibrionales > Desulfovibrionaceae > Frigididesulfovibrio. The sequence continues at coordinate 1,670 of JAVBLS010000016.1, read as the reverse complement.
GGTGGACGGGATTAAGGTGGATTATTACGGCACCCCCACGCCCATCGGACAGATTGCCTCGGTGGCCGTGCCGGACAGCCGCAGCATCACCATCCAGCCCTGGGACCGGGGGTCCTTTGCCCTGGTGGAAAAGGCCATCCTCAAGTCGGACCTCGGCCTGACCCCGATCAACGACGGCAAGATCATCCGCATCAATATCCCGCCCCTGACCGAGGAGCGCCGCAAAGATCTGGTCAAGGTCTCCCGCAAATACGGCGAAGAAACCAAGGTGGCCGTGCGCAACATCCGCCGCGACGCCAACGACTCGCTGAAAAAGCTGGAAAAAGACAAAAAGCACAGCGAAGACGAAATCAAAAAGATGACCGAGACCATCCAGAAGCTCACGGACGACTACGTGGCCAAGGTGGACTTGGCCTGTAAGGCCAAAGAGAAGGAAATAATGGAGATGTGACACAGGGCTCCGCCCCGCACCCCGCCGGGGGAAATAATGTCCCCCGGACCCCCCTCGGCCGGATATGCGACACGCCCGGCGGCACGGGGAGGCGTCACCACGACAAGGCTCCCGCAAGAAGAATCTTATGGGGGCCTTATTCACGTGCGGCGGGGCAAGGCAGGCGGCTTCTTTTCACCGCATTCCTCCGGAATGCCTGGAAACGCCCCAAGACCGATACATGGAGTCGACGCCCCACAGCTCTTCTCCCTCACTTAAAACTGGGAGGAAGCCATGAAGAAAAATGACCCCAGCCACAATTTATCACCAACACAGCCATATTTAGCTGATGCCTCCTGGACTGAAGCTAGCCTCCACACTCTGAAAGGGTGGATAGATACCTTTGGATTTTTTCCGGGAGCCGGTTTTGCTTCGACAAAACTGTCATATGCGCTGTCTAACATGCAGGAAGCGAGAATTAAGGAGGCATTCCACCAAGTGCAGGAGGCCGTGCAGAAGACCTTAAAGCTCTTCGACAGGCAGCGAGGGATCACTCAAGAGGAATTTATCGACGCAACACGCCGCTTAATTATACGTATCGCAGATGAACACTCTGAAAAGAAACGCCACGCTCGTACCAATATGTATATTCGACTTTTGACCGGACCTACTAATGAAGCGCAAAGCCTGTATTCTGAATACGATCAATTCATGCGGGTAACGGACAATTTATCTGATTTAGCCTTCACTGTCTTAATCGCCGCTGAGCAAGTTGAGAATATGGGCAGTCTATCCCATTCTGGCCTTACGGTTACTCCCGGTAGCGGCAACTCTGCTCAATCGGATGATAAACCGCCACGATACAGCGAAAAGGCTTTGCAGCTTCTTGACATGTTGGCTCTCCCCCCGCAAGCTCTCAAGAAAGCCCTTATTGATTTGGAGAAAGAATTTTTGCTTTTCTTTCCTCAGCTCATGTGGGGCAGTAAAATGGAAGATATTCCCCCTTACGAAATGACTACCTATGCTCGGGATTATCTTTCCTGGATATTGGCAAAAGACTCTTTCCCACCCAAGTAAAGTTTTTTGGGGAGGGGATGGGGGCGTGGGGGGGGGGGGGGCCCCCATATTTTTAAAAATGGGTTGCCCTAGCCCCCCCACACAAAACCAAACAAACACAAAAAAACACCAAGGAAAAATGTCTCACAACAACGGGGCGGCACACGGGGGGGGGAGCGAGGGC